>NZ_JBHUUU010000006.1:0-370517 GCF_042670865.1 Rhodococcus sp. NPDC057135 | reverse complement strand
CTGCGAGTCGGACTGCAGCAGAGCGTCCCGCCGCGACGTAGTCGAGGCCGTGCCCGAGCCGCAGGGCCGGTGTCACGACTGCGAGGCTGAAGAGGATGGTTGCGGCTAACGTCGTTGCATCCCAGCGGAATCCGACGGCATAGGCGATCGCGAACGTCGCCGTCGCCTGCATGAGGGAAACTGCGACGGCCGCAGGGGTAGCCACGAGTCGAACGCGCTCCTGCATTCCGCGAGTGAACCGTGCCGTCGATGCTGCATAGTCGGCGGCAGCGCCGGTCTGCGCGCCGTAGATCCGACAGACGCGGATGCCGCGGGCATAGTCATCCACGGAGGTCACGATGTCGCCCATGACATCCGCGCTTTCAGCGCTGTGGCGCGCGGCCATTCGGGGGATCACGATCAGGTAGAACAGCGCGGCCACGATGCCGGGGACCAGAGCGAGAAGCGCCACGGGGCCGGCTGAGATGACCAGCACCGTGATCGTGACCGCGGGGACCACGATCAGCGTCGCGAACTCGGCCGGTAGGTGCGCAGTCATATGGTGCAGCGCCGAGATGTCGTCCGAGACGAGCCTTCTCAGTGCGTCGCCGCTGTAGCGGGACAGCGCACTTGCCGGCAGACGAACGAGGTGGGCTGCGAGCTGGCGTCGGAGCCTGGCCTCGAAGAGCGACTCGGCGTGGTGCGAGAGCCACGACGACGTGGCCGCGAGCGTTACGCCGACGAACCAGAGCGCACATGCCCATCCAGCCCAGCTCATCGACGGCTCACCGATGAGCTGCACGACGCACCAGAGCGCACCGAGCATCGCGATTCCCGACGCCGCCGCCGAGACCACCCCGGCTGCCAATGCAGGCAGCGCCGGGCGCAAGGCCGGGACCAGCGACGGTTCGACGAGAGGGCGGGGCATGGATAACTCCTTGAATCAGCGTCAGGATGCAGGCACGACAAGTGACCGAAACCCAAGGCTAGGCTTCGGCCATCCTGTTTGGTTATCGCGGTACGCCGATTTCTTACACTCGATCAGCAGCTGTCGGTGTCAGGACGCGGCCGAAATCGAACTCATGACGTCTTCCCACACACCCATGACCGCGGATTCGGTTGGGCCAGTCTGAGTGAGTACGGCTACGCACTTGCGGCGGAAGTCGTACACCTCGATCGAGCTGGTCAGTCCGTGAACGCCGTGGGTGCGGGTCAGCCAGCACTCCGAGACGCCGTTCAGATCGATCATCGTCCGGCAGGTGTCCGACGCCAAAGTCAACGTCCCCCCGAACATCGCTGCGGCGTCGAGATCGCCACGGTGGATCTGCAGGCAACCGTTGCCTGCGACGACGGTCGTGACGGGCAGTTGGTGGTAGGACAGGTGCTCCATCCCGGCAGCCATGAGGTGTGGATCGATTCGCCGGTAACCGAGGGCGCCCAGAGCGACCAATCCGCTGCGGCGTTCGCTACCGCCGTCCGCGAGGATGAAGTCGAGTTGTGTCAGTTGATCGGCTTCGGCCCAGAAAGCGGGTGTATTCACTGACTGGACGGGAGGGCTTGTCTCCCTTGCAGTCTCCGGTGCGGCTCGCATCGCCTCGAAGGCGAGACGATCTGACGTCGGGGTCAAATAGGTGGTGTGTGAACTGGATCCGTGGGCATCGAACATCCGAAGTGTTGGCGGGAGGTACTGCTCTGCATCAGTGGTCACCACCGAACCGAGGGCGGAAGGGTTCAAACGCAGAGAGACAAGTCCGGGCGTGCAGACCAGTGGATCACCGAGAAACGTGGGAACGGCGTACTTGCCCGAGTTGTTGACAGCCACTGGCCCCGCAACGGTGATGGCTACGACGTCGCCCAAGAGTGGCAGTATTTCGCCGACTACCGCGGGTGCAGTGTCGATCAGGCCACCGCGGAATCCTGGACGCGCAAGCAGCACGTCCAGGTCCGACATGCGCGCCAAAGCGGCGCAACGACATTCGCCACGGTGCGGGCACATCTCAGTAGACATCCCGTAGGTACCGCTTCGATCGTTTGAGGTTGTTGACATAGTCCTCAGCGGCATCCGCATCCAATCCGCCGTGCTCCGCGACCACTTCGTGCAACGCGTCGTCGACGTCCTTCGCCATCCGCGTGGCGTCGCCGCACACGTACACGTGCGCGCCCTTTTCGAGCCAGGCGAACAACTCCCGGCCCTGCTCGCGCATGCGGGTCTGGACATAGATCTTCTCGGATTGATCACGCGAGAAGGCCAGATCGAGACGCGTCAGGACGCCGTCACGGGTCAGCCCGGTCAACTCGTCCTCGTAGATGAAGTCGCTCGACTGATGCTGATCACCGAAGAAGAGCCAATTCTGCCCCGACGCGTTGCGTGCGCGACGCTCGTGCAGGAAAGCACGGAAGGGAGCGATTCCGGTGCCCGGGCCGATCATCACGACGGGAGCCGTATCATCCGCGGGTAGGCGGAACGAATTGTTCTTGGAGACAAAAACTCCGACCCGATCGCCCTCGGAGACACGATCTGCCAAATAGGTCGAGCAGACGCCACCGCGATCCCGCTCGCCGGAGCGGTAGCGCACACTCGCTACCGTCAGATGCACGGTGCCGTCGTGGGCCAGCGGACTGGACGAGATCGAGTAGACCCGATGCTGGAGCGGACGCAGAAGAGCAAGCAACTCTTCGGGGTTCAGGCGAATGCTGCTGTCCAACTGCAGGAGATCGAGAACGTCCTTGCCCCACAGCCACGCGTCGAGTGCTTCCCGATCTTCGGTGTCGAGAATGTGTTGCAGTTCGGCGTCTCCGCTGCGTCGGGCGATGTCGTCGATCAAATCGCGCGAGGGAATCGAGATCTCGTAATCGCTGGTCAATGCCTGGTCCAACGGTGCGGAAGAGCCGTCTTTCGCGGTGACGACGTAGTCACTGCTGACACCGAGCTGATGGATGATCGCCTCGACGAGAGCGGGGTCGTTGATCGGGCGGATGCCCAATCCATCTCCGGCCTCGTAATCCAGACCGTCCTCGCCGAGTGCAAAGGTGAAGTGGCGGACTTCCTTGGCGGAGTCCTCGCCGGACAACAGTCGGTTGTCGAGGACTGTTGCAGGATACGGGTTCTTGCGTGTCCATTGGGACTTGGTCTTCGTCGGAGCAGGCGCAACCGGCGAGACAGCCGCCCCCGCATCACCGTCGACGCCGGCCACCGCAGCGACTGCACGAACGATCCACTCGGCAGCGGCATCCTCGTAGTCGACGTCGCAATCGGTGCGGTCGACAACCCTGGTCCCGCCGAGCGCTTCGAACCGGGCGTCGATGTTCTTGCCCGACTGGCAGTAGCCGTCGTAGCTGGTGTCACCGAGCGCGAGCACGCCGAAGTAGAGACCGTCCAATCTGGGTGCACTCGCGGATTCGACTGCTTCCCAGAACAGTTGCGCGTTGTCAGGCATTTCGCCCTCGCCGTACGTCGAGGTGATTACCAGTACTCGGCGCATCGCCGAGAGGTCACCTATGTCCACGGTATCGAGGCCGGCGACGAGCGGTTCCAAACCGTGGGCACGGGCAGCAGCGGCTACGTCTTCGGCGACGGACTCCGCATTACCGGTCTGGCTTCCGTAGAGGATGTGCACGGCTGCGCCGGCGGTTCTCTCCACTGTTGCTGTTGCAGTACCGGTTTGACCGGGCATGACGGTTCGTGAGTGTAGTCCGGCTAGGAATCCGGAAAGCCACGCACGCTGGTCGCCGGTGAAGGGTGCGTATTCGGGGATGTACGGAATTTCCATGATGTGAAGCTCACCTACGTTCGGGGGGAGGAGGTCAGGAGACCAGGTCGGGGATCGCACGCGAGGCGAACAACTCGTCGAAGTTCGGCAGCGATCCGAGCTTGTCCCGGTTCTTGTTGTCTTGAAACAGAATCCACCCGTACGTCGCCGGGCTGTCCATCGCCAGCACGTTGCGCAGACTCAACGCCTGCTTGTAGTCGTCGACCCGCTTGGCTGCAATCAGCGCTGCCAATTGTTCGTCGTCGTAGCCGGCCAGAATCTCTTTCGAATACTTGACCAGGTGCTGGACGAGTGCGAAGTCCTCGGTCAGCACCAGGTTGCGGGCAGCTTTCTGCAGCGCCGGATCGTCGGGTCCGGAGGCACCCGGTGTGCGGGCGGCGGCGAGTTGTTGCGCAAAGTGAAGCACGGTGTACTCACTGAGCAGCGCATACATCGTCGCAGTATCGGTCTCGCCGTAGCCGGGGACCGCACCGCCCAGTGCAGGGCGCCCGTCGCGCACAGCGAGTTTGAACGTTCGAACCTGCCGTGCCGCGATGGCGGACGCCAATTCTTCGAGAAGTTCCTTGTGCGTTTTGGCAGCCAGGATGGAGTCGCTGTCCTGGTAGAGCATCAGCGCCTTGGGCATCGCGTAGACAAACGAGTGCTGTTCGACTTCCCAGTTCTCGAGCAGCCGGGTTCCGAGCGCGGATCCCGTTGCCTCCACATGCAGTTCGAGCAAGAGTTGCACTGCGTGGTTGTGGACGGCGGCAAGAGGGTCGGTCGCAGCGGTGATCGAACCCAGTAGCACGGAATCGGTACTTGCTCGCAGTGCCAGTTCGCCGCGAGGGTCGTACTGATAGAAGAACCCGCCACTCATGCCGTTGCCGACGCCTTTGCCGAACTCGCCGAGATTCACGACAGCACCGTTTGTCATGTATTCGCCGGCGAAGTCGCCGACACCTTCGACGACAGCACTGGCGCCAGAATTGCGGACCGCAAAGCGATCGCCTGCTTCACCTTCGACGAACACTCGTCCACCGGTGGCGCCGAAGAGCGCGAAGTTGCCGATCAACACGTTGCCGCCGGCGTCACTGGAGCCGCCGCCTGGGCTGCGCACGGCAATCACTCCGCCGCTCATGCTCTTTCCCACACCGTCGTTGCACGTCCCGGTGTGCTCCAGGTGCATGCCGTCATTGCAGAATGCGCCGAACGAGAGGCCCGCAGATCCGGTCGTCAGGACGCGCACGCTGCCTGGAGCCAGATACCGTCGCCCGCGCTCGTCGGTCAGTACTCCCGGAGCGAGAAGTCCGGCCGCTCCGTAGTTGAGTTCACGTTCGAGGTCGACCGCCAACTGCCCGCCGACGCTCTTGTTCCCGTTACCCAGGTGCAGTGCACCTTCGGCGAATTCGGGTCCGGACACGGTGACCGAGGCCTCGCCGCGGTCGAAGAGCGCCGCGCGAACCTCGTCCATGATCTTTTCGTCGAGCGCGTACTCGCGCTCGAGGTACACGGGATTGGCGATAGTGATGTCCGGCGCCGACGCGAACATCGCGTCCAGGTTCAGATTTCCGACGATGGACGGGTGATCGATCAGATGCAGGAGATCGGTTCGGCCTCGCGCCTCCTGAAGGGATCGCATTCCGAGATTTGCCAACAGTTCCCGAGTTTCGTGGGCGATGTTGAGAAGGTACTGCGCCATGGCGCGGGGATCGCCGTCGAACAGTTCCGGGTTGGTGGTCAGTCCTGCCGGGCACTTGATGTTGCAGTTCTTGGCCATGACGCAGCCCATCATCATCAGCGCCGACGTACCGAACTCGAAGCTGTCCGCGCCGAGTAGTGCAGAAGTGATGATGTCGCTACCGGTCTGATGCGCGCCCGAGCATCGCAGAACAACCTTCTGGCGAAGTCCGTTGGCGCACAGAGCTTGATGGACCTCGGCGATACCGACCTCCGCCGCACGGCCCGCGTACTTGAGGCTGGTGACCGAGGCAGCACCGGTGCCACCGGTGTTTCCGGCGACATTGATGACGTCCGCGCCGGCCTTGGCAACGCCGACGGCGATGGTGCCGATTCCTTCCGAGGACACCAACTTCACGATCACTCGGATGCGCGCTGCTTTGCAGTCGTGGATGAGCTGAGCGAGGTCCTCGATGGAGTACGTGTCATGGTGCGGCGGTGGAGAAATCAGTTCGACGCCGGGCGTTCCGCCGCGGGCCGCAGCGATGTCGACGGTGACCTTGGCGGCCGGAAGCTGTCCGCCCTCACCGGGTTTTGCACCCTGGCCGAGTTTGATCTCGATCTCTTCGAGCATCGGATCGGCGAGGTATCCCGCCCAGATTCCGAAGCGGCCCGATGCAAACTGCTTGATACGCGAAGCTCGAATTGTGTTGTAACGAGACAGGTGTTCACCACCCTCGCCGCTGTTGGACATCGCGCCGACCATGTTCGTGCCATGTGCGACTGCTTCGTGTGCCGGAGCATTGAGAGCGCCGTGACTCATGGCTCCCGATGCCAACTTCGGGGTGATGTCGCTGGCACTCTGTACTTCGGAGAGTGGCACGCCTGCCGGTGCGACCCTCAGCTTGGACAGGAACTCTGCCGCAACACCGGTTGCCTTCAGCATCAGATCCGGCGCGGTGGCTTCGATGGTGACGTCGTCGGCAAAGGCGACGGAGAGAGCATCGCCGAGTGCTACCACTCGAGCGGCGTCGTCGGCCAGGGGACCGTCCAGGCCAAGCGTGTACCGGTCGTCTGCGTCGGATTCGCACTGGATTCCGCGCATCACGATCGTTGTGTTGCCGTGCACCGAGAATCGGCTGATCTGCTCGGCGAACTCGGCTGTCGTCACTGCAAACGTGACATCGGCGGGAACGGAGATGACGTCGCGCAACGCTGCGGGACGACGCGATCGTTCCGCAGCCATAACTGTGGAAAAGTCTCGGTACCCGGCGGTGATGTCGAAGTCGTCGATCTGCTCGGTGGTCAACCGGTCGAAGCTCGTCGCCCGGTATGCCCCGGCGTCGAGGCGGAAGGCGTCGTCGAGCCGTCCGAGGGGAAGGAGACGCAGAGCCTCGAATTGTTCTGTTCCCGAGGGGCTGTCGAACGCGATCTTCTCCTCGGTGAGCTCGACGTACTTGCGGACCGCGGTGGTACCGAACGAATGCCCTGCGCCGTCTGCACGCTCCTTGAACAGGCCGAGCAGTGGCAGGTCCTTCTCACCCCCGACTTCGCTCGCACGCTCGTGCCACTGCTTCGAGGTCACCGCAACCGTCTCGAATCCGACGCCGCCCACCGGTGACTTCATGTTGGGGAACCACTGGCGCAGAACAGGGTCGGACGTATCGAGGAAGTTGGGTTCGAAGAATTCGCCGCCGATGTAGCTCTCGACGGTGCACAGGCCGACGCGTCCCATCGTCTTCATGAGGGATTTTTCGGCAGCTTTCGCGAAGCGCCGGAACGCGGCATCCGGGTCGGCCGCGAACTTCTCCTCAGCCCGTAACTGAACGGAGAGCGGGTAGACAGCGGAAGCGCCGAATCCGAGTGCAGCCGCAACGTGGTGTGAGGACTCGATCTGGCCGCTCTCCACGATGAGCGAGACACGCAATCGCAGGCCTGCGTCGATGAGGCGCTGGTTCAGTGCTCCGACGACCATGATCGCGGGAAGTGCTGCACGCTCGTGAGATACGTGGCGGTCGGTCAGGACTGCGATTCCGCCCTGCTCGGCCGCGAAAGCCACAACTGCGTCGCCGAGTGCGGTCATCGCGTCGACCATCGCCTGCGCGTCACCCTCGGCGGGGTAGAGCATTTCGAAACGGCGGTGCGGCGTGTGGTTCTGCTCGCGGATCTTGAGCATGTCCAGATGCCCGAGGATCGGTGACGAGATGACGATCTGCTTGCCTTGTCCGGCCGTCATCTTCGCTCCCAATGCGACCCGGAGAGTCATACCGTCCGCCTCACGGATGCTGTCCAGCGGAGGGTTGGTGACCTGGGCGAATCGTTGCGAGAAGTACCGTGCCACACCACCTTCACGGTCGCTGAACGCGTTGATGGCGTTGCCGTACCCCATGGCCGATACCTTCTCGGCTCCGTGCGTGAGCATCGGATCCATCAGGAATTTGAAACTCTCCTGATCCAGGGAGTACGCCATGTAGCGCTGATGAACCTCGAAAGTGCCGTTGTAGCGCGTCGGAGAGCTCACCTTCTCCGCAGGTACGGCGGGAATGTCTTCGATCAGGATTCGCGAGTGTGCGAGCAACGACTGGTAGTCACGCTGCGCGGCAATCTTCTCCAGAGCTTCACGAGCGGTGTAGGTATGGCGATCTCGATGATCGAAGTAGAGCATTCCGCCGGCTTCGACGCGGCCACGGTGGATCACCGTCTCGGGTGGGAATGCGATCTGACCGGCTTCGGAGAATGCGCATACGTAGTCGTGTGTCTCGATCGTGCGCAGTGGACGCAGACCGAGGCGATCCAGGCGCGCACCGATGATGGTGCCGTCGCCGAACACCAGCGCTGCCGGTCCGTCGTTCTTCTCCTCGTACAGCGAGAAGTACTCGAACATCGACCGCACTGCGGGGGAGAGGGTGGTGTCGTTCTCCCAGGCCGGCGGCATCATCGAGACCACAGCCGTCACCAGGTCGACGCTGTCCTCGATGACGCGAGCTTCCAGAGTCTGATCGAGTCGGCAACTGTCGGACTGGCCGGGCGGACGGACGATCGCACGTCGTTTTGCGCTGGCGACTGCAGCTTCGGAGAGCCGATTCTTCTTGTCGGTGTTCAGTTCTCCGTTGTGAGCCATGAAGCGGAACGGCTGCGCCATCGTGGGATGCGGGTCCGTGTTGGTCGAGAATCGCGTGTGGAAGTACATCGTGTGCACCGCGTGATCGGGGTCGACCAGGTCGCGGAAGTACGGGAGCACTTCGTCGGAGTTCAAGCGGCCCTTGAGAACCTGAGTTCTCGCGCTGAGTGACAGCGGGTACAACCCGCGCAGCGCAGGCGTGTTGTACGCGATGGCTTCGATGGCGAGCAGAGCTTCGTGCACGAGGCGATCGACGACCGCAGGTTCGGGACGCGGAGTGGGGACCTCGAAGATCCACTGCCTGATCGGAAGCTGATGTGCGATCGCGGCCGGCCGAATCGCCGAGTTGTCGACCGGAACGTCGCGCATTGCGAGAGGGGTGAATCCTCGGTCGAGTAGTTCGCGTTCCACCAGTGCTGCTGCGCGAGCATGCTGAGCGTCGTCGTCGGGAAGGAAGAAGTTGCCGACGCAGAAGCATCCGGCACGTAGGTCGGAGCGCCCGGTGACCTTGCGGAAGAACCGGAGGGAGAGGTCCACCGAGACGCCGCCGCCGTCGCCGACGCCCTCGGAGGACATACCGCCGCGGTGCGGAACCGAGCAGAGAGCTTCGCTGCCCTTGATCAGGACATCGTGGGTCTGCACGCCGTCCTTGCGCGTGATGAACCCGACCCCGCAACTGCTCTTGTCATCTGCGGGGTCGTACAAACCGACGATGGACGTGCTCACTGCAGCAACCTTCTCCCTGTCCTGGTTGCCCGGAGATTGTTCGACCGGGCAGATACGACGGCATGTATTCCGTCAGGGCAGGGCGTCGCTGCTTCGATGAAGCGGCACCCGAATGGGATCAGACTACTGAGTAGAGGCTTACCTTAGTCAAGTCTGTTGGGTGTGACTTGGATCCGAGCAGGTCAGAGGGTTGCTTGGTAGGCAAGTGCGTAAGCGATCTTGCCCGGCTTGTCGTCGGTGTACGGCTTCGACAGCTTTGCGAACTCTCCCTTGGACTCGGCTTTGCCGTCGTTCCAGGCCGACAGGACGCCAAGATCGGTGGCCGTGAACCCGCTGTCGACGACGGCATCGCCCGTCAACGCAGTCTGTGCTTTGGTCACCGACTTCACGGTGCTCAGGTAGCTGGAGAGATCGTCGCGATTCCAGTTGGTGAGGTCGACGGGCGCGGTGTCGCGGACCCACGCACCCCAGTAGAACTCCTGGAACGGGATCGAACCAGCGGCAAATCCGATGTCGCGGGAGAAGTACATCAAGCTGCGGTACTTGTCGTCGGCGAAGTTCGCGAGGCCGACGCCCTTCGGCAAGGACTGGACCGGTACCTGGTTTCCGTCGACGTCACGTGACCAGACCCACTTGTTCTTTTCCATCTCGGTCCAGAAGGCGCCTTCACTCAGTCCGCTGAGGTTACCGAGAACTCGAAGTCGCACGTGAAGGTCGGGACCCCCGTCTGCCGTCTCGATGAAGGACGTGAGGGTGTGGTGGCCGTCGGTCAGGTAGAGATCGCCGCGGGGGCCGACGACCACGGTCTTCACGGGTGCGATGCTCTCGGCGGTTTCCTGACCGACCGGGAGCTGGCAGGTGAAGGACGACGGGTCCTTCAGCGTCGACGCCGCAGTGGCGGTCGCGGCCTGGAGCTGGCCGTTCGCCTCACACCAGTCGTCGAACTTCTTGTTGATCGTGTCTTTTCCGAGCGTGTATCGCCCGAGCTTGTAGTACACCTCGTCGTAGCCGAGGGAAGGTTGCGTCGCGTGAACGTCGCCGATGCGCACGTCCAGGAGGTCACCTTCCTTGGCGCACAGGTACTCCGAGCCGCCGGCGGACCCTGAGAACGAACCGGTGGAGATGCCGCCACACGCGAGGGGAGCGGCGACGGCGGGTGTACCGGCCAGTGTTCCGGCACCGAGCAGTGCCAGTGTTGTGAGTGCCGAGATGGCGGAACGACGCATGTGGGGATCTCTCCTGAGGATGGGTTCGCACGTGAAGAAGCTTGCGTCACAATCGCTCAGGGTGGTTTCGGACTTACTGACAACAGACGTCCGCGCGGTGGCTACCACGTGAATTCACGTCGTAGCCACCGCGCGGTGAGCCGGTAAGTCGGTCAGCCCTGCAGTCGGTCAGCCCTGCAGTCGGTCAGCCCTTGTAGTTGTAGAAGCCCTCGCCGACAGCAACGCCGAGCTTGCCTTCGTCGATGTAGTTCTTCTTGATGTAGTCGGCGAATTCGCGCTGCTTCTCGCCGCCCTGGGAGGAGATGTTGTAGACGGTGGTCAACCCGACGACGTCCATGATCTGGAAGGGGCCGAACGGGGCTCCGGTGCCGATGCGCCAAGTCTTGTCGACCATGTCGGGATCAGCGATGCCGTCGATCAGCAGGTCGGAGGCCGCGTTGAGGAGCGGGACCAGGAGCGAGTTGAGTACGTAGCCCGCCTTCTCCTTCTTGAGTTCGATCGGCACCATGCCGATGTTCTTCGCGAACTCGACGACCTCGCGGTACACGGCGGGGTCGGTGGACTCGGTGCCCATGACCTCGGCAGTGTTGTTGACCCACACGTGATTTGCGAAGTGCAGTGCGAGGAACTTCTCGGGGCGGCCGGTGAACTCCTTGAGGTCGCTCGGCAGAAGCGTCGAGGAGTTGGTTGCGAACACCGTGTGCTCAGGGGCTACTGCGGCGAGCTTCTCGTAGGTGTCGCGCTTGATGGCGATGTCCTCGGGAATTGCCTCGATGATCAGATCGGCCTTGGCGACGGCTTCGGTGAGATCGTACGAGTACGTAATCCGTTGCAGCGCTTCGTCGGCCTTGCCGTCCTTGGCGCCCTCGACGTTCTCGGCCTTGTAGGCCGCGGCCAACGAATCGAACCGAGTCTTGGCCTTCTCGATGACCTCCGCATTGATGTCGTACGCGACGACGTCGAAGCCGTGGTAGGCGGTCTGATAGGCGATCTGCGAGCCGAGAACTCCGGTACCCAGAACGGTGATCTGCTTCAGTTCAGTCATTTTCGATCCTCAATCCTTTTAGGTGGGTAGTCCGGCAAGGGTCAATCGGACCTGTGCGGCAACGATGTTCGTGAGCTCGTCTGCCGTGATCCGGTCCAATGCCGCGCGGGCTATTTCGAAGTGCAGCACGTTGGAAATCGTTCGCGCTGCAGTGGTGGTTCGGGTGGGGTGGTGGGGGTGACCCTCGTGCAGGATTAGTGCAATCCGCGTTTGCAGGCGTTGCGAGAGTTCGAGGCCTTCGGCCCGGAAACATTCGCTGGGCTCGCCGAACAGCACTTCGCGTTGGTAGATGCCGGTGTTCTCGTCGTTTCGGCGACTTGCGATCAGCAGGGGTGAAACAAGCTCGAGCACACGGTCTTCTGTGCCCGTCGACTTGGCCTCACGCTCTTCTCCCAGTTCGATCTGCTTGCGGTACTCCGCGTTGTACACCATGAGGAGTAACTCGGCTTTGCTTGCGGCGTAACGAAAGAGTGTGCCGCCGGCTACATCGGCGCGGTCGGCGATTTCTTGAGTTGTGACCGCGCTGTAGCCCTTTTCTGCGAACAGTTCGGCTGCGGCGTCGAAGATGCGTGTCTGCTTCTCGAGCTTGTTGCGTTCGCGACGGCCCAACTCCTGGTCCGGCTTCGTCATCCCGCTCACCTCGCTTCATTTCGGATCACGCTCATAAATGAGTCTACTCCGAAATGTCGGGAGGGTGGAGTCTCCTCCGTCACATCACCGCAGTCCGCTGACCCAACCGGCGAACACGTCGGAGAACACGTCCGCTTCGCACGCATGCGCCGATTCGGGGTAGGCGCATTCCGGGTATCCGGCGACGACGGTGGCAAGTTCGACGTTGCAACACTGTGCCAAGAGGCCACGCAGGAGATCTGCAGCCGACCAACCGGCAACGGATACCGCAGGGATCCCCTCTTCCTCGTACACCTTCACCAGATCGGCGTGCCTCCAGGACAATTCCTCGGCTACCAGTGCATCAGGGTTGAAAGACATGGCGCGGTCGAGTGATCCGCGCAAAAGTGAGTGTGGATCGTCCTCGCCGCGAAGCCTGGTCGCGAGATCGGCCGGCGCCTTCTGCATGACGAACATCCAGGGTTTGCCGTCGGGAAAGACTCCGCCGAAGCCTGCCACGTTGAACGGTAGGTGGCTACTGAGAAAATCGGTCTCCACGTCGACGTGCTGATCGTCGCCCAGATGAATGAAGTGACCGGACGCAATCTCCTCGCCCATTGCCGGCTCGGTCCATGTGTTGTTCCACAGATCGGTCATCCGACTGCCGTCGGGAAAATCGAGTACCTCGAAGAGAAAACCCATGTCTCTACAACTCCCCGTCGAAGTGGGTGGTTACTCCACCGGTCAATCGAGAAACCGTCTGCGCCGAGGTCGCGAGGACGACTCGGCTTGTCTCGAAAGTCATCTCGTCGCGTTCGGTGTCCTCCGATTCGGGATCCTCGGCCAGTGAGAAGTCGAGTTCCACCTCTCGATCAGTGCTGGAACAGACCGAGATCATCAGCCCGAGTCGTTCGTCGGTGAACGACGGGAGCGAATTCTCGGGATGGAAGTCTGCAGCCGCGTGAAAGAAGAACGCCGCCAGCCGTTCGACAAACCCCTCGTCCGTGTGCCGGCTGAGGTACTGATTGAACCGATCGGGGCTGAGCAGTCCGACGTCGAAAACAAGTGTGGGCACGTCGGATTCGAAGACAGTGGCGGGAACCGCATGACTGCGAAGGAAGACCGCGGCGCCGCCGTACCCCGGCAACCTGAACCCATCACGCATCTGGTGTACTCCCGTCGCAGAGGTGTCCTGTCCACGCTAGGCCATTGCCCGGCTGCGTGCTGCCTACTCGAGTAGGGGGCTTGATGGAAGAATCACCGCCTATGAGTGCTGTCCTGTACCCGCCTGTCGAACCGTACGAGTCCGGTCTGTTGGAAGTGGCGGATGGTCAGAGCCTTTACTGGGAGACCGTCGGCAATCCGACGGGCATTCCTGTTCTCTATCTCCACGGCGGTCCAGGTTCGGGATGCACTGTCGGTGCCAGGCGCTTCTTCGATCCCGAAGCCTTTCGCGCAGTTCTGTTCGATCAGCGGGGCTGTGGGCGCAGTCTTCCGCTTGCGAGCAGTCCGGACGTCGATCTGACCGTGAACACTACGGCGCACATCCTCGACGATATCGAGCGTCTTCGTGAGCATCTCGGTATCGAGCGATGGATCGTCACGGGACTTTCCTGGGGCGTCAGTTTGGGTCTGGTGTACGCCCAGGCGTTTCCCGAGCGGGTGATCGCGATGGCCTTGGGCGCGATCACCGGCGGGACGAGGGTCGAAATCGAGTGGATCACCCGCGCTATGGGCAGAGTGTTTCCGCGCGAGTGGGAAGAGTTCGTTGCGCCGCTGCCCGTGGACGAGCGTGACGGAAACCTCCCCGCGGCATACGCGCGACTGCTCGCCGATCCGGATCCTGTTGTGCGGGAGAATGCTGCGTTGCAGTGGTGCCGTTGGGAAGACGTGCACGTGTCGCTGATGCCGGGTTGGACTCCGAGTGTTCGTTACCAGAATCCGGACTTCCGCCGCGTGATGACCAGGCTGGTCACGCATTACTGGGGTAACGACTGCTTCCTGGCGCCGAATCAGATATTGGACGGAATGGACCGTCTCGCTGAGATTCCCGCGATTCTCGTGCACGGACGCTATGACATTTCCGGGCCACTGGACACTGCCTGGGCGATCCACCAGCGGTGGCCGGGTAGTCAGTTGGTGGTGCTCGACGACGCCGGGCATGGCGGTGGCGGATTCAACGAGGCAATCGTGGAAGCTCTGAATTCACTGGCTCATTCGGTCTGATCGAGTGCACCGGCGCGGGCCGCGGCGAGCGCGCCGGCAGCAGCACGATCGGCAACCGACTGGTCGACGGGTAGATCGGCGACCAGCAGGCGATAGTAGATGGGGGCGGCGACAGCTCGCGCTCTCGGCAATGGCCAGGTAGCGCACCTGGGAGTCTCTTCGGTGGCAACTTCGCCGTGCGGTCGGGGCTGACCGGTGCCGTCGATGCGGGATCAACATCGGCGCCCCGGTCAAGGGTGCATTCGAGACCGCGAACGCGGAGCGCCTGGTCTACGGCATGGGTGACATCGTCGGAAACGCACTGGGTTTCGATGCACCGGCAACCAAAGAGGCACTGGTACAGGGTCTCCGCGCATTCGATCGCAGTGCATTGATGGCCGCAGACGACGGCCGGACCCCGATGCTTGTGGTCAACGGGGCCGACGACGTTCACATTCCGCTCTCGGACACCACTCTCTTCGAGGAGCGTCCGAACACGCAGGTACACGTCATCCCGGATGCGGGGCACTGCGCAGTGACCAAGCTGCCCGAGTTGACGCCGATGATGATCGACTGGCTACGAGATGCCCTGTCAGGAACCGCTCCACGAGCCGGTAGATGATCCGCCGCCGAACGTGGCAAAACGATACGTCGCGAGAACGGCCTTGTGATCGGTCGGCCACGGCGTCGGCGAAGCGATGAAGTTGTCCTGGGAGTTCTCTTCCACTCTTTGGTTGTGCACGATCGTCTTTCGCGGACCGATGATTCCGACAGATCCCAGCTTCAGGTCGGAAGCGCGGTCGGCGAAGATGTAGTCGATCCGATCGCGTTCGTCCGCCTCGGGTGCCCAGGTGAGCTGTGATGTGTCGACGTCGGGATTGTCGGACGGCCAGGTGAAGCCCGGGTGTGTGGCCGGGTTCGGATACTTACTGCGGTAAGCGTCGGCAAATCCGGCTTGGTCGAGTAGACGAGTGGATTCCCAGGGAATGACGACACCGTTGTGGTCGAACAGATTTCGCGTGCCGTCGGTCCAATCCAGGGCCGACGGTTCGTTGAAATCGCCACCGAGGATGACGGATCTTCCCTTGGCCCGTTCTTTGGCCGCATCGTCGATGAACGTCGAAATTGCCTTGGGTCGTCCGGAATTGACGTTCACACGCTGAACCGTCTCGGGGTCCGTGACCGGACCGGACGGCATCTTGTTCCAGCCGAACTCGGAGAACTCTCCTGGCTTGGGAACGCCCGCGCCGTATCCGCGCGGTAGATACGTCGCGTAGGACGTGTAGGCCAGATGTGCCGAGTAAGCAGCGATTTGTTTGCCGTCGACCGTCACGACTGCCTTGATCATCGAGTTCAGGTCAGCTGTTTCCTCGATCGGAAACTTGGAGAGAATCCCCACGTCGGAGGACGCTGCTCCGTAGAAGGTGGTTCCTGATTTGGTCAGCATGTCGGCCAATACAGTTGTCGCAGTGCCGGCTTCCGACAGGAGAACTATCGACGCCTGTGTCGAGATGATCATGTCGGCGATCAGCTGCAGGCCACCGTTGATCTTGGTTCCGCCGTGCCAGGTATTGAGGGAGAGCACTTTGATCTCCTGTGCGGGGTTCGCCCCCGCGACGGAGGTATTGGCACCCAATGTAAATGCGCTTGCGGTGACTGTGCCCGCGGCTACCGCCATCGCCTTGACCATCTGGCGGCGCGTCAATCCATTCATCAAATCCCGGCTCTCGTTGTTGTGTGCTCGAACCCCCGGAAGATGATTACCATCGCTACCTAAACGGACAGTTAACCAATTGCAAAATGGTAGATTTCCACAGAACGCCGTGCGGGCAATAGTCTTCTGATCGTGGTACTCAGTGAGCGTTTCCCCGGTAACAAGACCTTCGCGAAGGTTCGTGTCCTGCCGCCGGTGGTGAAGCTGCTCCTGCTCTCGATGGTGCTGTTCAACATCGGGTTCTATCTGGTTGTCCCCTTTCTGGCGGTGCACCTTTCGGAGGACCTCGGATTTGCGGCCTGGATTGTCGGCCTGGTCCTCGGGCTTCGGATGTTCAGTCAGCAGGGCATGTTCTTCATCGGTGGAAGCCTCGCCGACAGGTTCGGCAAGCGTCCGATCATCCTGCTGGGCATAGCCGTTCGTGTGGTCGGTTTCCTGATGCTCGGTCTGGCCGAAAGCATGACCGCCGTGATCGTCGGCGTGCTCCTGGTCGGCTTTGCTGCCGCGCTCTTCGCACCCGCAGTGGAGTCGGCCAACGCGGAATACGGACGCGAACTCGAGTCCGCCGGAGTTATGCGTCGTACCGATTTGTTTGCAGTGGAACAGATGTGCAGTCGACTGGGAACCGTGATCGGTCCCGCGCTGGGAGCTGCTCTCCTGATGTTTCCGTTCTCGTGGACGGCGTCGAGCGCCGCGTTGCTCTTCGCGATCATGTGGGTCGGGTTCTTCATCTGGTTCCCCCGACCGGGCGATGCACACGACGGCCCGGTGTCGACCTATACGCTGCGCGACGTCTGGCGAAGCGTCCTGACCAACAACAACTTTCTGCTCTTCGCGACGCTATGCAGCTTTCAGCTGGTCGCGTACAGCCAGCTGTACCTGATGCTTCCGGAACAGCTCGAGCGCGGAGTCGGTTCGCAGGCGGCGCTGGGATGGTTCTACGTGGGCGCAGCGGTGTTGGTGATCGTCGGGCAAGGACCGACGGTCGCGGTTGCCCACCGCATCGGCCATCGGCGCGCGATCACCTTCGGGCTTGTACTCATTTCGGTGTCGTTCCTGGTTCCGCTGGTCACCGGCGTCAGCGCCGCAGCTTCGGCGTCGACGCAGATAGTTGGTCTGGCGGTGTGGATCGGGCTGCTGCACCTGGGACAGATGTTGATGGTGCCGCCGATGAGGGACACCATCGCGATTCTCGGTCGTGAAAGCAACCTCGGAGCGCACTTCGGCATGCTCAACACGATCGGCGGTCTGCTCGCGCTCCTGGGAACGGTGGGAGTCGGATTCGTGTACGACCTTGTCGACAACGGCCGCGCAGCGCCGGCGTCACCGTGGGTGATGGTTGCGCTCTGCGTGGCCGTGTCGGCTGTGGTGTTGTGGGTGTGGTCCGGCCGAACGAAGGTTATCGACCCGCGATCGTCTGATTGATCTTTGCTACGAAATCTTCCAGCACAAACGGAATGGTGAGCGGGTTCGGCATGGACACCGCGTCGCTGACGATGGGGTCCAAGCTGATCAGGCCGCCGGTCTTGACCACGTTCAGATTGGTGAATGCCGGCTGCGACTCCATCTCGGGACGAGCCTTCTCGTAGTTGTCGAAGAGCAGGTAGTCGCACTCGAGAAGGTCGTAGTTCTCCGCGGAGATCTCGTAGTTCAGCTTGCCCGCGAACCGATCCTTCAGTGCGGCAGGCGCCGTGAACCCCAGTTGCGTGAGCAGCTGAGCGCGGGCTGCCTCGGGGCTGAACGCTCGAAGATTTCCGTCACTCCAGCGAATGACGAGAGCTGCTGTCTTGCCCTCGAACTGGGGGTTTTCCGTGCGGGTACGGACGATGAGGTCCTCCACTTCCCGGACCTCCTGCTTCGCCTGCGCGGGTACGCCGACAGCGGTGCCGATGCGGGTCGTGACCTCTTGCCAGGGCAGAACCCAATCCGTCTGATCGGCGGCGTGCAGCACTGTCGGCGCGATGGCGCTGAGTTGCTTGTACAGATCCTCGTCGATCGCATTGTTGACGGCGATGATCAGGTCAGGCGCTGCGGCGACGATCGTTTCGATGTCGAAATCGGTGGTGGCGTTGGCCAATGGCGTCGGCTCGGCGCCCTGGACGGCCGAGTCGGCCCAGACGCCGATTCCGTCGTCGGTCGATCCTTTCCACACCGGGACCAGGACGGGAGTCAGTCCGAGGGAGAGCAGTACGTCTGCGTCGCCGATGCCGACCGCTGCGATGCGGCTGGGAGCTTGCTCGATGGTGGTGGAGCCGAACTTGTGGTCGATGGTCACCGGGAAGGCATTCGCCTCGGCGTGCCCGCTCTCGGCACCGGGAGCGGATTCGTCCTTCGCGCTGTCGCCGCAGGCAGCAAGGGCAAAACCTGCTGCCGTGGCGAAGGTGACGGACAGCATGGCACGGCGGCTCAACATGGGATTCACAGCAACCTCGGGTTTCATTGTTATGGGACCCTAACCATAGTGGAATGGCTGTGTCGGCAGTGTTTGTTAACCTCCGCCCATGACGGCGGTTTTCGACTACGCAACAGCTGGACCGTTTACCCGCGTCGACGGGGTAAATGTGCTCGCCCTCGAACCGCTCGCCGCCGATCCCGTGGACATTTGCGGGGTGGTCCCGTTCCTGGTTGTCCAACCCACCGATGCTCAGTCGCTGAATCTGCCCGCCGACCGATTCGACGAAAACCAGATCCGGCCTGCAAGCGTTCTGCTCGAACGGTTGCTTGCGCTCGATCCGGCACCGGTCACCACCGCCCGAGAACCCGACAAGCGGGTTGTCGGAACCTGTCGGCACTTTGCTGTCTTGAGTTGTGCGTTTCTGCGTTACCGCGGTTTTGCCGCCCGGGTCCGTTGTGGTTTTGCCACCTACTTTCAACCGGGACAGGGCGTCGACCACTGGATCACCGAGTACTGGGACGACGCGGGCAAGCGGTGGATCCGCATCGATTCCGAGATCCTCGGACAGAACGTCCTTCCTCACGCCCATGACCTGCAGCCTGGAGAATTCCTCAGTGGCGGCGAGGCGTGGCTGGCGTATCGACGCGGCGAGATCGACGCGTCCCAGTTCGGGGTGTACGGAACCCAGAACTGGGGAGCAGCCGAGATCCGCGGCAACGCTGTGAAAGATCTTGCCGCGGTGAACAAAGTCGAAACTCTGCCGTGGGACGAGTGGGGCCGGATGACCGATGCCTACGACGGAAAGACCGGTGAGGAGTACGACGCACTGCTCGACGACATCGCCGCCGTGTGCGCCACCGACGATCCTGTGGCCGTGCGAGCACTGTACGAGCACGAGGATTTACGCGTGCCGGAGAAACTGCTTACTTTCTGAGAGACTTGCCCACATGAATCAGGAGCACCGCCAACTCGAGTACGGACTTCGATTCGACTGGGGCCTGCGCGGCGCCGAGGCGATCGCGGCGGGCGTCGATGTAGCCGTCGTGGTCGACGTCCTCTCGTTCACGACCACGCTGAGCGTCGCCGCCGACGCGGGAATCGACGTACTTCCCTTTTCCTGGAATGACGAGAGTGCGGTCGACTACGCACGCGATGCCGATGCGGTTCTGGCTGTACGACGAAGTGTGGCCAGAGAGGGTCAGATCAGTCTGTCTCCCAGGACGATTCGCGAGACCGAGGCGCCAAGTCGGCTGGTACTGCCGTCTCCGAACGGGTCGACTATCGCGTTTGCGTTGGCGTCCGTGGTTGCGGTGTGTGTCGGCGCTTCCTTGAGGAACGCTTCTGCCGTCGCGGATTGGATTGTGCACGAACATGGTCCGGGATCGCGGGTTGCGATAGTCGCATCCGGGGAGAAGTGGCCCGGTGGAGAGTTGCGCCCGGCGGCGGAGGATCTGTGGGGTGCCGGTGCGGTTGTCACGGCGCTGACCTCTGTTGGTTGGGACGGCCACGTATCGCCCGAGGCTCGGATGGCGGCGGATGCGTGGGCGGCGGTGGCGGATTCGTACGAGGACCGCCTGCGGGACTGTGCCTCAGGACGCGAGTTGATCGTCATGGGGTTTCCACACGACGTCGCCATCGCCTCGGAACTCGACGACAGCGACACCGTACCTGTTCTCGAAGAACGTGTGTTTCGCGGTCAGCGCACCGGGCGTCGGTTGAACAAACTCCGCGCCCAGAGGTAGGAGAGGAAGGTTATTGCGACGCACCATCCGATCGCGAGTATCGCGTTGTTCCCGATAGCTTCGCCGAGAAGAAGTCCTCGAAGCGTCTCGATGATCGGAGTGAACGGCTGATACTCGGCGAACCATCGCAACACGGTCGGCATCGAGTCGGTGGGGACAAATCCGCTTCCCAGGAAAGGTAAGAGGATCAACACCATCGGGAGATTGCTGGCCGTCTCGACGCTCTTGCTGACGAGGCCGAAGGCAACCGACAACCAGATCATGGCGATGGAGACCAGGATGAGAAGTGCAAACGTCGCGGCCCATTCCACGAAGCCTGCAGTCGGCCGGAAGCCGACGGCTATCGCCACGGCGATGACAACAACGAGGCTGACAATCGTCTGAAGGAGACTGCCGATAACGTGACCGGTCAGGACGGACGTGCGCGTGATCGCCATCGTGCGGAATCGTGCAATGATCCCCGCGGTCATATCGGTTGCGACGGAGATGGCCGTACCTTGTGCCGCTGATGCCACGGTCATCAGAATGATCGCCGGTGCAACGTAATTGACGTATTCGGCTCGGCCACCACCGCCGGGGCCGAGGCCGTTCCCGAGAGTCCCACCGAGCACGTAGACGAACAGCAGCAGGAAGACGATTGGCATCCCGACAAGCATCACAGTCATCGACGGATATCGAAGGATGTGTCGAATACTGCGACGCAGCATGGTTTTCGAGTCCTGATAGGCAAGCGTCATGGTGGTCATCGCGCGTCGGTCCTTTCGGTGGCGGTCAGAGTCAGGAACACGTCGTCCAGGTCCGGTGTGTGTACGGAGAGTTCCTTGACGTCGATCGAGTGGGCGTCGAGTTGGTCGAGAAGAGAACGCAGCGAGCGGACACCCCCGTCGCTGGGGACCTGGAGGACATAGGCGGCGTCATCACGCGATGATTCGTCGAAAACGGCTGCAGCAGTATCAAGTTGATCTCGGTCGAAGAAATGGAGTCGAATGTGGCCGCCGGGGATGTGCCGCTTGAGTTCCGCCGCCGTACCTTGGGCGACTATCCGTCCCTGGTCGAGGACGGCGATGTGGTCGGCCAACTGATCAGCTTCCTCGAGGTACTGCGTCGTGAGGAAGATGGTGACACCGCCCTTGACCAACTCCCGGATGATCTGCCACATGGTGCGTCGACTCCGGGGGTCGAGACCGGTGGTGGGTTCGTCCAGGAAGATGATCTCCGGCCGCCCGATCAACGTCATTGCCAGATCGAGCCGTCGGCGCATTCCGCCCGAGTAGGTCGAAGCCAGCTTGTCTGCGGAGTCGACCAGATCGAACTTCTTCAGGAGTTCGTCAGTGCGAGTTCGGCGTTCGTCCTTGCCGAGATGATGTAGGTCCGCCATGAGGAGAAGGTTCTCCTCACCGGACAGATAGTCGTCGACCGCCGAGAACTGCCCGGTGACGCCGATACGCGAACGCACCGCGTCGGGATCGTCGGAAGGGTTGTACCCGGCGATGCG
Source organism: Rhodococcus sp. NPDC057135 (assembly GCF_042670865.1). Classification (NCBI taxonomy): domain Bacteria; kingdom Bacillati; phylum Actinomycetota; class Actinomycetes; order Mycobacteriales; family Nocardiaceae; genus Rhodococcus; species Rhodococcus sp. NPDC057135. The sequence continues at coordinate 348,834 of NZ_JBHUUU010000006.1, read as the reverse complement.
GATGTCACCCCCGTCTGCGGGAACGAGGGTCGAGAGGATTTCCACGATGGTGGTCTTGCCGGCGCCGTTGGGACCGAGGAGCGCAAAGACGGTTCCGCGGTCGACGGAGATGTCGATTCCGTCCAGTACCGTCTTGTCGTCGTAGGCCTTCTTCAGGCCCGTCGCGGTGATGGCTGGTTTACGGGACATCAGCGTTCCTTTCGCTAGATCTTCTTGGTGGATTCTTCTCGAGGCTCCGAACGTCGAATGACGATGTCGCCGTAGCTGGTGTGCGCCCGGACGTCTACCCGGCGTTCGGTCGAAGCCGGTCCGTGCGTGGCATTCATCTGGTTGTCGACGCGACCGAAGGACGTGTGAGCGTCGAATCGCGCGGCGGTTCCGGATCGAACGCCGATATGGATTCGCCCGGCAGCCGTCTTTGCAGATACGACTCCGCTCTCGACGGTCTCGAAACGTATGTCGCCGTTGGCGGTTGCGGCCGTTGCGTCGGACTCGGCGTGCTCCACGGCGACACTGCCGTTGGCGGTCTTTGCCTTCAGCGCGCCTGTGATCGTGCCGATGTTGATGTCGCCGTTGGAATTCTTGACCTCCGCGTTGCCGTCGACACGGCCGATGCGGATGCTTCCGGACCCGGTGCTCGTGTCGATGTCGCCAGCCACATGCTCGACGGTGATCGCGCCCGCCCCCGTGCTGACATTGAGCGGTCCCGTGGTGTCCAGTGTGCAATCGCCGGCCGAGACCTTCACGCGGGATCGTCCGAGAGTGCCGTCGGCGCGGAGGCTGGCAACTGCGGCAGTGCCTTCGAGTTCCGAAGCGGAGGGAAGTTGAACGGAGATGTCGACAGATCCTGTCTTCCCGAAAATGCCGAGGCCGCGCTGTTTCGGAGTCTTGATCTGCAGCCGGCCACCCGCGAATTCGACGCGCGTTTGTTCAGCGATTCGAACGTCGACCTCGCGAGACGAGTTGCTGGGCAGCACTTCCACGACAGTGTCGTTGCGGTCGCTCGCCGTGATCCGGATGTGCCCGACTGCCACGTCGAAGCTCAAGGTGATGGGGTCAGGTGTGCTGAATGTAGGCATGGTGATACTCCCGATGAGGTTGTCTCGGTTGGTGAAAGAGGGTGGAGCGAAAAAGTAGGCCGGTGTCAGTGCACCCAGCCGGTGAAGCTTTCGGAACCTTGGGACGTGCGCTGTCTCGGAATGCTTCTGTTCATGCCGCCTTCCAGAGCGGTCGCAGCCGAGCGAACCAGCCACGCGTTGACGGAGATCCCGGCTTCCCGGGCCGCCGCCTCGATCCGGTCTTTGAGGTCTTGCCCCAGACGCAGGTTGATTCGAGTCATCGAGGCGTCGTCGGACTCCGTGACAGGGCGCGGAGTCGGGGTCGGTTCTTCTTCGACGGGAGCCGGCGCCGGTTCGCTGATGGCCGGTGCCACCACGAATTCGGGTTCGCGTCCCCGCAGGCGCAGGTCCACCGAACCCGGGGCGAGGTCACGCGTGATCTCGGCCGCTGCCGCAGACAATGCGTCGAGAAGGGTGAGTCGCACTGCTGATTCCAACGGTGCGGTCAAACGATCGGCGAGTGCCTTTGCGTCTTCTCCGCCTGCTTCGGCCGCCACCGCGAGTTCGTGGCGAAGGTTGTCGACGTACGGTGTCAAATCCATGGCATCACTATGGCACCACTTTGGTGCCATGGCAATAGTCCGGTGGCACCTTCGTGTGGGTTTGTTGTGAATGGCCAGGTCAATCGCACGGTCGGGGATTTAGTGCGAGGCTAACTGGCACACTCGTAAGGGTGAGTCCTGCCGAACCCAATCGTCGCCGCCGTATCTTGCTCTGGATTGCCGGAGTGCTCGGCGTCGTCATCGTGGTTGGTGCGGTGGCCGTCGCGGTCGCGCCATCGCGATATCTGCCCTGGGATACCGCCGAGTTCCCGACGGTCGACGCCAGTTCGGTGACTTCGGACCAGGCTCGTGTGCTCGAACTACTCCGATCCGAGCACGAGCAGGATCGTCCGGGCACCTTCTATTCCGACGGTATCGACGAAGAGTGGTGCGCCGATTTTGTCAGCTGGATCATGAGGGAAGCGGGTCGACCTTTGTCCAACCCGAACTCCGGCAGCTGGCGCGTCCCGGGGGTGTACACCTTGCAGGAGTACTACCAGGGGATCGGTGCCTACGCCGAGAACGGCAGCGGATACACCCCGAACGTGGGTGATGTGGTGATCTACGACAGTTCGAGATGGGTCGGTCAGCACACCAACATCGTGGTGGCAGTGGACGGCGATACAGCGATCACGGTTGGCGGCAACGAGTTCGGCAAGGTGAGGGTGCACGATCTGGACTGGCAATCCGACTCTGCCGTTGTGGGATTCGGAAAACTTCACCCCTGATCGCTGCTCTTCGGAGTCAAGGCGAACCAGCGCGCCGACGCACGTGCCTCGCCGCCGGCGTCGATGTGCAGGATGTTCGTGCCCCCTCGCGCAGTTACCTGCTCACCTCTCTTGATGGGCTGCGTGTACTCGAGGATCGCCCGAAAGGGTCCGCGCCTCAGGTCGTCGGTCAGCGCGTCTTCCACAGGCTGCCAGTAGATCGCGTTGTTCACGTGATCGAAGGGGTCGAAATCGCTCGAGCGCAATGGGAACGGCGTATCCGTTGACGGCGTCGTGTCAGGGGCCGGGTCGATCCACCGACGCCAGTGGAGATGCTGGTCGATTGCGGTCGACGCCAGCGCGGCGGTGAACTTTTCACTGATGGTTGCGGGCATTCCCGTCTTCGGGTCGATGTTGATCCAGAACGCCTCGGTTTCGATCAATCCGCCGGCATCGGACCTGATGCGAACCCGCATCGAACACCACTTGCTGGAGAGTCCGGAACACCAGCGCTGCAGGTGAACTCGATCCGGCCAGACGACGGGTTCGAGTACGTCGATCACCGTCCTCCGCACCATCCACAGTGGATGGGTCTCCATGGCGCCGCGGTCGACAAGATTGTCGAAGCCCGCGTCTTGGAGGTATCGCGCGATCGCGTCGAGGCGCAGGCTTTTGTCGGTGTGAATGTCCCCTGTTCGCACCGGCCAGGAGGCATGAAAGATGCTGCCGGCCGTCGGAAGTTCTGGCATCGCCATGTGATCGTCGATTTTTGTGCGGTTCATCTGATGCGGGCTCCCGCTGGTCGAAGTCTGGTCGAGCGTTCCAGGCTTGCGGTACCCGATGGCCGGATCTTGAATCATTGGAGTTCACTGTTTTCTGAATACAGATTTCGATGTACTGTCGTTCGCATGGATGTCGAGGGCATGAATGTGGTGACCAACGTGGCGGTGCTTGCGAGGTTTGGGCATGCTCTTTCCGACGAGACTCGAACACGGATACTGCTCGAGCTGAAGATCGCGCCCCGGTATCCGTCCGACCTCGCCGAAACATTGGCTGTGACCAGGCAGAAGCTGTCCAACCATCTGGCCTGTCTGCGTGGCTGCGGCTTGGTGGTGGCCGTCCCCGAAGGGCGCCGGACCAGATACGAACTCGCCGACGCACATATCGGTCAGGCTCTCGACGACCTGCTCGGGGTCGTTCTCGCGGTGGATCCGTCGTACTGCCCGGACAGCGAAGCAGAGGGGTGCTGCTGATGGTTGCGCCGCTCGATCACGTCGGTCAGTCGGCTGCCCGACGAGCGCTCTTGTCGAGAAGAATTCGCATCTTCGTGGCGATCACGATCAGCTACAACGTCGTCGAGGCGATCATCGCGTTGACGGAGGGGACGCGAGTGTCTTCCGCGGCCCTGTTCGGGTTCGGTCTTGATTCGGTGATCGAAGTGTCCTCAGCGGCAGCGGTCGCCTGGCAGTTTTCGGCTCCGGATCCGGCGAGTCGTGAGAAGACGGCACTGCGAGTGATTGCCTTCTCGTTCTTCGGGCTCGCTGCGTATGTGTCGTTCGACGCGATTCGGTCACTGTTCGGTCTGGGTGAAGCGCAGCACACAACTGTCGGAATAGTCTTGGCTGCAGTGAGTTTGGCGATCATGCCGGCCCTGTCCTATGCGCAGCGCCGAGCGGGTCGGGAGTTGGGTTCGCTCTCGGCGGTCGCGGACTCGAAGCAGACGTTGCTCTGCACTTACCTCTCGGCGGTGTTGCTCGTCGGGTTGTTGCTCAACTCGCTGCTCGGCTGGTCGTGGGCGGATCCGATTGCGGCACTGGTCATCGCCGTCATCGCGGTGAAAGAAGGCATCAACGCGTGGAAGGGTGATCCGTGCTGCCCGGTTGTGGCTGTGCCTGAGAGCGGACACGAGTGTGACTGCTGCTGAGTGGCCACTGGTTCTATCGAGTGAGCACTCTCTGCGGCGCGTCAGAGAGGGTGCTCACTCGGTGAAAGGGGTGCCGGCTTCTGCACGGCTCTTGATGTGCGCGGCCCGTTGCTCGAGAAGACGCCGCAGATAGGGGGCGACAGCCAACCTCAGTGCCAGGTGCCCGAGCACGCCGAAAGGGGCCGTAACCGTGAAGCGGTCATGCATCCGCGTCCAGTCGCCCGGCTGACTGTCGAAGATATGCTCGTGCTGCATTGCGGCAAATGGCCCTCGGACCTGCTCGTCTGTGAACGAGTGCGGACGGTTGTACTGCGTGATCCGGCTTGTCATCGAGAATCTCCACCCGAAGTGCCGAGCAGTGAAAGACACCTCGTCGCCCTCTCCGAGCGTTGATCTACCAGTACTGGTGACGGCCACCTCATCTGTTGCTCGGAGCGAGGCGGAGTGTTCGTCCATGTCGAGTTCGAGATCGAAGATCACCGCAGGTGGAGCGTAGATATCGGTGATCACGACTACGGTGTGTTGCACAGTGCCAGTCTGCCAACATTGGTTTGCATTGCCGACAAGCGGGTAGGGGTCGGTGACCTGCGGTTCATCCGCGACGGGTGATGTTTTCGCTTTCCAGCCCCTCGAGACTGAGTAAGGGAAGTGCATTCTGTCGAAAGGAACGCTGATGACTGCTCCACCGCGGGAACCCGCGAATCACCCTGTCCGGCAGGGTTTCGCGGTCGGTACGACGTTTGCAGCAGCAATTCTGCTGCTCACCGCAGGCATTGTCGCTCTGCTTCAGGGCATCGCGGCCGTCGCCGACAACAATCTGTTTGTCGTGGGTATCAACTACACGTACAAGTTCGACATCTCGACGTGGGGTTGGATCCACATCATCTTGGGCATCATCGGAATCTTGGTGGCCCTCGGCCTCTTCACCGGTGCAGTGTGGGCCAGGGCGGCGGCAATCGTCATTGCGTCGCTCTCGATCATCGCCAACTTCTTGTGGATGCCGTACTACCCAGTGTGGTCGATCCTTGTCATCGCACTCGATGTCGTGGTGATCTGGGCCGTCGCGACCTGGGACAGGGACAGGGACAGGGTCTAGGCACCGAATAACTGCGAGAGCTGTTGGTCCCGACCGAATCGACTCGGTCGGGACCATCGCTCGTGCGCGGGCAATCCGTCGGATGGCGTCTCGGATCAGTCTGGGAGTCGACGCATTTCGGCGACGGTCAAGCCGAGGGAATCGAGGCGGGCCATGATGCTTCGCATAGCCGTGTGGTCCGCGACGGGTCCGTACAAACTGGTGAATCCGCCGGCCGCACTGGCAACACTGAGTTCGGGAAACGCGGCTTTGACGCGGTCCGACACTTCGCCGTCGATGAGGAATTGATACCGAGTGGGAGCATTCATCAGTGTCCGCTCCATTTCGTAGGGCCATGAGGTCCGGGACGGCACCGCTCCGAGCCTCGAAATCACATGTCGTCAAATGTAATCGGCGTCGCTGCCCGATCCAGGACTCCGCATCCGTGAGATCCAGTCTTACTCCCGCACGCTTCCGAGGCGTCATCCCCAACGGGTGAAAGTCGTCGCGGTTCCGTTCATCCCTTTTGTGTGAGGCTCCGCAGAGCCGTCACCCCTAGTGTCGACCGGGAGAGAGAAGAGGTCGGCATGGGATCTGTCATCGGGGATCTGTTACCCCTCGCGGTCGGCGTTGCGGTATCGCCGATCCCGATCATCGCGGCAATCTTGATGTTGTTGTCCAAGCGTGCCGGCAGTACCAGCGTCGGATTCGCCTTGGGCTGGATACTCGGAATCATCGTCGCCACTGTGATCTTCGTGCTCCTGTCCAGCAAGCTCGGCGACTCCGAGGGCGATCCGTCAGCGACGGTGTCGTGGATCAAGCTGGCGTTGGGTGTGCTGCTACTTGCGTTCGGAGCCAAGCAATGGCGCGGCCGCGGAGGTGAGCACGAAACCCCGAAGTGGATGCAAGCCATCGACGACATGACTGCTGCCAAGGGCCTGGGCTTGGGCTTCGCTCTGGCCGCGATCAATCCGAAGAATCTCATGATGTGTATCGCGGCCGGAATCTCGATCGGATCCGCCTCGCTTGGATCCGGAGAAGTGATTGTCGCTGTTGTGGTCTTCACGATCATCGCCGCCTCCACGGTATGCGTACCCGTGATCGGCTATCTCGTTGCCGCGGAGCGACTGCGCAGTCCGTTGGCGAAGCTGAAGGTGTGGTTGCAGGACAACAATGCCACCGTGATGAGCGTGCTGATCCTGGTCATCGGCGTCGTTCTCATCGGCAAGGGCATCGGCGGTCTCTGACAACTGGAGGTAGTTATGGGATCGCTGCTACTGCAACAGATCCCGCTGGCACTCGGGATCATCATGAGCCCGCTGGCGGTTGTCGCCGTTGTCGCCGTGCTCTTTTCCGAACGAGCACGCGTCAACAGCATTGCGTACCTGATCGGGTGGTATCTCGGAATAGTTGTCGCGCTGGCCGGTTCGTACATCATCTTGACCGCACTCCAAGTTCACCAGCGCACACACCCGCCGCTGTGGGTCCCCATCCTCCATCTCGTTCTCGGGGCGACGCTGCTGGCCGGAGCCTGGTTCGTCTACTCGCGCAGTCGCCGCGGCGTCCAGGCGATGGCGGCCGCAGTGGCGCCCGGCGACGTCGTGGCTGCGGCCCCTCAGCTGCCGAAAATGCTCCAGTCGGTGGAGCATTTTCAACCGGCGCGGTCAGGTGTGCTCGGTTTCGCTCTCTTCGTTCTCAACCCCATCGACATGTCGTGTGCCATCGCCGCCGCCATGAACTTTCGTCTCAGCACCGTGGCGCCCACGTCGCAGATCGTCTCGGCTGGGATCTTCTCGCTGGTGTCCGTGACCTCTGTTGCGGTGCCCGTCGCCCTCCTTCTGATCAAGAAGGAGGAGGCAACCGAACCGTTGCAGAAGATCCGCACCTGGATAGCCACCAACACGCACTTGCTGAACGTCGGGCTCCTCGTCCTGATCGCAGCGATGCAGATCAGTAAAGGAGTGCAAGGACTATGAGTGCTCCGCATAGACGGACGTGGTGGGTCTTCGGATCGCTGTCCGACTACCAACGCGCTTGGCTTCGCCCCGACATCATTGCGGGCCTTACGGTGTGGGCTGTCCTTGTCCCGGAAGCGCTCGCGTACGCCACCATCGCCGGAGTTCCACCGGTGGTCGGACTTTATGCTGCGGTGCCGTCGTTGATTTTGTATGCAGCAGCCGGCAGTTCGCGCCATCTGATCGTCGGGCCGATGTCGGCGACCGCAGCCCTGTCCGCGGCGATGATCGCGCCACTGGCCTCGGGTGACGACGAGCGTTTCATTGCGTTGTCGGCCGGGTTGGCGATCATCACCGGGCTCGTCGGGCTGCTGGCGGGGTTCATGCGCCTCGGATTCATCGCCTCCTTCATCTCCGAACCGGTTCTGAAGGGATTCATCGTCGGTCTGGCGCTCACGATCATCATCGGTCAGGTACCCAAACTTCTGGGCGTGGACAAAGGTGAGGGAAACTTCTTCGTCCAGGCATGGACAGTGGTGAAGGAACTGGGCGAGGTCGACCTACCGACCATGATCATCGGATTGCTCAGCCTGGCAATGGTCCTGGGCGTCAAACGATGGCTTCCGCTCGTGCCGGGTTCGCTCCTCGTTGTACTGCTGGGCATTACCGCAGTAGCGTTGTTCGGCCTCGATGATCGGGGCATCGACATCGTCGGGCACATCGACTCGGGCCTGCCGTCGATGGGTCTACCGAGCGGGGTGGGAGCTGAGGACTACCTCGATCTGGTCGGACCGGCGGTCGGCGTTCTGCTCATCGGATTCGCTGAAGGTCTGGGCGCTGCAAAGACATACGCGGCTAAGGCTGGTTACACAATCGACGCCAATCGTGAACTGACTGGACTGGGCGCGGCAAACCTCGGATCGGGCCTCTGCTCGGGAATGGTGGTCAACGGCAGCCTTTCGAAGACTGCTGTCAACGGGGGAGCGGGGGCCAAATCCCAGGTCAGTGGATTGGTGGTTGCCGCACTGACTCTGGTGACGCTGTTGTTCCTGACCGGGTTGTTCGAGAAGTTGCCAGAGGCGACGCTCTCGGCGGTGGTCATCGCAGCAGTGATCGAACTGGTCGATTTCTCTTCTCTCGCAGCGCTGTACCGAGTGTGGACGAAGCGGTTGGGCAGCATCTACGGGCATGCCGCGCGGGCCGATTTCGCCGCGGCGATCGCGGCGATGTTCGGAGTCCTGCTGTTCGACACCTTGCCCGGACTGATCATCGGAATCGCCGTCTCGATGTTGCTGCTCTTGTATCGAGTCTCCAAACCACATGTGGCAGCGCTGGCCAAGGACGGCACGCGCTGGGTGGACACCAGCAGTCATCCTGATCTGAAGACACTCGACGGCGTCGTAGTGGTCAGGGTTGAAGCGGGGATGTTCTTCGCCAATGCCGACCACGTGCGTGATCAGATCACCGGTCTGGTGACTGCCGGCACCACCATGGTCGTCCTCGACGCCGAGACGTCACCGTTCATCGACGTCAGCGCGGCTCAGATGCTGGCCCAGCTTCGAGATTCGTTGGCTCGCAAGAATGTGAGTTTCCGTGTGGCACGCGACATCGGACAATTCCGGGACGTTCTTTCCGGCGCCGACCAGGGCGCGCTGAAGGTCGACGTCTACCCGACCGTCGCGCAAGCGCTTGCAGGTCGGGACAACACCTCAGCGTGAGGTTCGCAGCCAGATTCCCAGCGGACCGGAATCTTTGGCCACTGATCCGACGATCGACGACGCGACAACCACGATGGCCGAGAAGATGAACAACCAACCGATGACGGTGAACATCACGCCCAGGAGGCCAAACTCGTCCTGAGACGTCTTGGTCATCCGCGGCAGAAAAAGAGTGCCGGCCACGTGCAGCCCGGTCAGACCCGTCGCGGTGAGCAGTCCGGACCCGACGCACATACGAGTGGTCATGCGATTGGCCGTCAGCAGCATGGGCACGGCAGTCCACACGAGTGCCCACACCACATAGACCGCAACAAATTCCAGGAGATTGCCCACTCCCGGAACGCTGTTCAGTTCGCGGCACAGGGCCGCGCCGACCACAGACCCGGCCACGACGAAGACGACAGCGATCCACCGCCACGCCTGACGAAGCGTCGCGGTCGGCACGCTCCAGATACGCCCGTACATGCGGCCGAGAGCGCGCGCGTAGGACGTGGAACTGATCAGCAGCATGAGCAAGCCGACGATCCCGAAGGCGGCCGCAGTAGAGGTACTCGTGATTTCGGCGTCGGGGAGTTGGACGCCGAGGTCGTCCTTGGCCGCATCAGCCAACGGCTTCAACTTCTCCAGGGTGGACGCCGCGATCATGACCGGGAGCAAGGACGTAAAGGCCTGGGCTGCCAACGTCATGGCGCTGTCCACGAGTCCGACTTCGAGGACCCCGACGGTTGCATCGGTCGCCAACCGTCGACTCGGTGTACGTCTCGCCCACACGGTCAATCGATCGCGCGTATCGGAATACAGCTTCGAGGGCATGGAAGCAGTCTTGCTCAGATGAGTCCGCCGCGTCGCGCAGCCTTGAGTGCGTCGCGTCGGTTGCTCACTTCCAACTTGCGATAGATCCCGCGAAGATGCGTCTTGATGGTGTTGACGGAAAGGAACAGTGTGTCGGCAATCGACTCGGTGGTGTCTCCCGAAGCGAGTTCACGCAGCACGGTGTATTCGCCCGGCGTGAGGATCGGTGCACTCACCAATTCTTGTGGACGAATGCGGTTGCGTACCTGTTCGGCGAATGCTTCCTGATCGCCGAAATGTCCACTGAACTCGTCGAACACCGGCCGCAGGGATGCGCCGTAGTCGAGGAAGGGTCGCAGCAAGTTACCGGCTTCCGCGGCGCGCAGCGCTTTGTGGAGGGAACGAAACGACTTGCGCTCGTGACCTGTTGCAGCGTGGATCCCGGCTTCGAGTGTCCAGGCGTAGACGTGATGTGCGAGCAGCGGGATCTCCGAAGACCCGAGAGCTTCGGAAACTTCGGCGAGTGCTTCCGCGAACTTGTTGGACGAGAAGGCGACGGCACCCCGCGCGAGATGTATCTCCGCGGTCTCGCCGAACCGATCGGCCGCATCCCGTACGAGTCTGCCGGCCCATTCCACTTCGCCGACGGAAAGGCACGCGTTGACGACGGGCGGTAGAAGAGCCAAGGTTGCGAACGCGAAGGTACGTAATTCGATCGCGCTGAGCATCGCGTCGCGGACATCGGCGGCGGTCGAGCGTCGGTCGGTCGAGCCGTCGAGACTGTGAAGGCCGAAGGTTACGACGGAGTGCCACCCGAAGGCAGGAGCGCTGGCGCCGAGAACGTCTGTGCTCCGGTAATTTCCGATGGTCGGGATGCGGTACGGAAGCTCACTCGAAGCGCAGAGATATGCAGCAAAAGCGGCCACCGACGCGGACAACTCGTACTCCGCAGTCGTCGTGATGCGATGTTCGACCGCGTAGTCCAGAGCGTAGATGGAGTGAGCCCTCATGGCCCCGATGTCTCCGCTGAGGGAAGCGACGTAGCCCAGTCCGGTCAGCGACTTCAAGACGAATCGCGCCCTGCCCCGTAGCGTCCCAAGTGCGACGGCTTGAGTGTATTCGACAGTCGCCCTGTCGAACTCACGTCGCAGTAAGTGCGCCGTCGCCAACTCCATGTGTGCGTAGGCTTCGACGTCGGAGTGGGTGCTGTTCTGACGCCGCTCCAGACGTGACGCCAGCGGTTCGCTGTCGGAAGTTGCCGTAACGCAGGAGATTTCCAGGCTCATCGCCTGAAACAGTGGGTCGTCTGCAATCGGTGGATGAGTGGCTTCGAGAAGATCGAGGCACGTCGTCGCCGAGGTCACGTCACCGGAATGGAGGGCGGCCGCCGCCAGCACCAGGCGGGTGATCGGGGATTCCGAGACCTGCGTCGAGACCGATTCGAGGATCCGCACTACGTCGCCACAGTGCCCGTCGAGTACGAGGCCCAGCCCGCAGCGTTCGAGAAACGCGATAATGCGGCGTGGGTCGCCGATCGACACCTCTAGTTCGAGCGCTTCGAGTTCGAGGTGATTGCTTTCGAACCAGGACGCGGCTCGCAGGTGTGCGCGATTTCTCTCGTAGTGATCGACGCGACGGAACTCTGCCCGAAGATGTTCGCGCAACAGCGGGTGATAACTGAACCACGTTGTGTGATCGGCGGAATCGGTACGGGTGACAGGGAAGTTGAACTGAATCAGCGAGTCGATCTCGGACCGTGCGTTCGAGTCGGTCAGAGTTTCCGCCAGTTGGGCTGAGAAAGAATCGACCACCGATGTCCGCAGCATGAACGAGGTGACATGTTCGGGCAAGGACGTCAGTACCTCGTCGACGAGAAAGTCTGCGATCGGGCGGGGCGTGTGCGTGAACTCGTCGAGCGCATCGCCGATGTCGGTGCGGCCCGCCAGAAACGCTGCGGTGAGGCGAACGACGGCGCCCCACCCCTTGGTGAAGTTCTCGACGATTGCAAGCTCGTCGTCGCCCAGCGTGATGTTGTACTCACCGAATATCGCGGTGATCTCGGAGCGGTCGAAAGCAAGATCGGTGGATGCAAAGCGGGTGAGTCGGCCGTCGAGAGCCAGGCGATGCCACGTGAGCGGTGGTTCGTAGCGGGCGGCGACGATGATCGACAGGTTGCCCGGCGTCTGGGTGAGTATCCGATCGAGAAGACTGATCGACATCGGATCGTGGAGGGTGTGAACGTCGTCGAGGATCAGCGTTGTTCGGCGCTCATGCGTTTCGAGGGTCTCCGCGAAATGCGCGAGCCATTGATCGACAGGTTGCCTGGATCCCGTCTGCGCGGGAAGCCTCTGGCCTGACGTATCGACGGAAGTAGCGATCGCTTCGGCGAGGGATTCACACAGTATCGACACGTTGTTGTCGCGTTCGGCCAGTGTCAGCCAGGCCAGCGCAACATCAGGGGAGGCTCGCGAATGTTCGCGAGCCCAATCAGCCAGCAGCAAGGTCTTCCCCGCCCCGGCCGGAGCCGACAGCAGTCCGACGGGCCCGGGTCCTGAGCCTGTGGTGGCAGTGGAGGCGGTGAGTTTGCGATGCAGGCGCGGACGCGGGACCAGTCCCGTGACTGCAGATGGAGGGTGAAAACGACCGTTGAGTACGGCACCTGGCACGTGCGCTTGCCCGACGCGGTGTGACGCGTCGAGCGTTACTGCAGCGGCATCACGAAATGGGCTGCTCATCCGACTCCTGTTCGACTGGCTGCACTGGACGTGACCGCTGGATCGAAATTTTGAACGAGTTAGATGATGTGAAACTACCCAATTCGGACACCGGTTAAGCGTCCAAATCAAAAATTCGGACCAAAGTCCCTGATTTAGCGAGTCCTGACTTCGAACTCCAGGAAGCGTCCGTTCGGCTCTGCCGCGCTCAGGTGATCTCCGGGTCCTTCGGCGTGACGCCATGGAGCAATATGTCCGGCATTCGTTCGACCAGGGGTGCGGATTCGTCCTCGGGCATCAGCATTCTCAGGACCATCGTGCCGCCGACGATGAACAGCATCGTTGCCTGAGCGTCCCGCATCGCGTCGGCATCACCGTCGCCGCGGTTCAGCATCTGCGCGAGCATGGCGATGCCGGGGCCGCCGAACTCCGACCACAATGTCGACGGCAGGTCGCCGCGCTCGGCGAATGCGGAAAGTAGGCCCGGCAATGCGGCCTTCACCTCCGGCTTTGCAAAGAGTTCCAGGGTGTAGTTGCACGAAGCCCGTACCCATTCTTCGGGGTCGGTGGCGTCGGCGACGGGCGGAGACTCGTCGACCCAACCGAAGACTGCTTCGAAAACCAGGTGAGTCTTGGACGGCCACCGACGGTACAGGGCGGGCTTGCCGACGCCGGCGCGCTCCGAGATCGCCACCATCGTCGTCTTGTCCCAGCCGACCTCGGCGAGCAACTCGCGTGCTGCGGCCAGGGCTGAATCACCGATGGCGGGATCGCGGGGCCTCCCGCGTAGCCGTTCGGTGTCTTCGTCTGGGGTGACGATGTCTGGGGTGACTTCTTCGAAATCCATTGTGAATAGCGTAACGCAGTGTTACGTTTCTCCATATTCGTAACACGGCGTTACGTTATCCCTCGGGTGCCCTGTGGAGGTGCGCGTCATGACTCAATTGCTCGAAGATTCGACCGTGGTAATTTCCGGCGTCGGAACCGGTCTGGGGCGTGAAATCGCTTTGGCTGCAGTCCGTGACGGGGCCAATGTGGTGCTCGGCGCAAGAACCGAAGAGAATTTGAAGTCCGTCTGCGAGGAGATCGATCCGACCGGCGCTCACGTCGCCTATTCAGTGACGGACATCGCCGATCCGGAGTCGTGCTCGCGCTTGATCGATACTGCCACCGAACGTTTCGGCCGGGTGGATGCGCTGGTCAACGTCGCGGCCAAGGAAGACGTCTTCGGCGGACTCGAAGGCGCTGATCTGAGTGCCTGGAAGGCGATGCTGGACGTCAACGTCATCGGAACTCTCACTTTGACGCAGGCGGCGTTGCCGGAATTGAAGAAGCGCGGCGGAGCCGTCGTCATGATCGGCTCGCAGGCCATGTTTCATCCGCAGTTGCCCCAATCGGCATACGCGACGTCCAAGGGTGCGCTGTACGCAGCGATGTGGTCGCTGGCAAAAGAGCTGGGACAGTATCGAATCCGTGTCAACACCGTAGTTCCGACGTGGATGTGGGGACCGCCGGTACAGCTCTACGTCGGCCTCGCGGCGGCCGACCGTCGGGTTCCTGAAGAAGACATCATCGCCGAGATCAGCAAGAACATGCCGCTCGGTGAAATCCCGGCAGACGACGACGTAGCGGATGCCGTGGTCTTCTTCGCGTCCAATCGCGCGCGAATGTTGACCGGGCAGACGCTGTTCGTCAACGGGGGCGAGTTCTTCCGCTGATCGTCGATACACCATCCGTTGACTCTGCTCTGGAAAGGACTGTACTGCAATGAAACACAAGGTCATCGTCTGGGGAACGGGCGTCGTGGGGAAGTTGGTCATCCGCGAACTGCTCGATCATCCCGAATTCGAACTGGTCGGCGTGATCGTGCACAATCCGGAGAAGGACGGCGTCGACGTCGGCACACTCATCGGAGTCGAGCCGGTGGGGTTGGCCGCCACGATCGACAGTGAGGCAGCACTCGCCGTCGATGCCGACGCGGTTGCATACTTCGGTCCGACTGCGGAATTCGCCGTCGAGAACATCGCGAACATGTCTCGCTCTCTGCTGTCGGGTAAGCATGTGGTGTCGACGTCGATGACGCCGTTGGTCTACCCGCAGGTGTGCCCGAAAGAAATGCTGGAGGAACTCGAAAAGGCTTGTCGTGAAAGCGGAAAGTCGTGCTTCACCACGGGAATCGATCCGGGATTTGCCAACGACCTCTTCCCGATGACGCTCATGGGTGTCTGTGGCCGAGTGGACAGCGTCCGTGTGCAGGAACTGTTGGACTACGCGAATTATGCAGGCGACTACAGCTCCACGATGGGAATCGGCGTGTCGGTCGACACTCCAGCGGTACTCGAGATTCCCGAGGTGCTGATCTTCGCCTGGGGTCACACCATTCCGATGATCGCCGACGCCGTCGGAGTCAAGTTGGACCGTATCGACACCGTGTACGAGAAGTGGGCGGCCACCGAGCCGATCACATATCCGTTCGGTGTCATCGAACCCGGTCAATGTGCCGCAGTGCGATTCGAGATCCGCGGTTGGGTGGGTGACGAGGCGAAGATCGTGATCGAGCACGTCAACCGCATCACCAACGACGCGGCAACACACTGGCCCAGAGCAACTTCCGTGGAGAACGACGTCTACCGCGTGATCATCAAAGGCAATCCGGACATCACGCAGGAGACCGCGTTCCGTGGGGCGCTCGACGGTGATCCGATCACCGGAGGTTGCCTGGCGACGGGAATGCGAGCGATCAACGCCATTCCGATGCTCGACGACATCGAAGCCGGGCTCGTTTCAGCGCTGGATCTTCCCCTCATCGCCGGGCGAGGCACCATCCGATCATGAAGGTGCTCTTGACGGGAGCCTTTGGGAACATCGGTTCGCACGTTTTGGTGGAGCTCGTGCGCAGAGGTCACGACGTTCGTTGTCTTGCGCTGGCAACTCCCGAGGATCGCAAGCGGGCGAGCGCCTTTCACGGAATCGAGACGATCTGGGGCGACATTCGTGACTACCGGACCGTCGAGGCCGCGGTGGCAGGGGTAGATGTCGTAGTTCACTTGGCCGCAGTCATTCCGCCTGCCAGTGAACTCGACGTTGCTGGTGCGGCGAAGGTCAATGTCGAGGGAACTCGAAACGTCGTCACGGCAGCGCTGGCGCAGAGCGGTCCACCGAAAGTTCTCTTTGCGTCGACATTCGATGTTCACGGCCGAACGATGCATCGGAAACCGCCTCGTAGAGTGGATGATCCACTCGAGGCGACGGATGGCTACACCGCCCAGAAGATCGAAGCCGAACGCATAGTGCGAGAGTCCGGTCTGACGTGGTTCATCCCGCGGTTCGCCGACGTTCCGATCATCGCCGCACGTGGGGCCGATCCCATCATGTTCGAGATCGGCTTGGACAACAGGATCGAGGTGCTGCACCCAGACGATGCGGCCGTCGCTCTCGCCAACGCACTGGAGACGCCACAGGTGTGGGGCCGGGTGCTGTTTGTCGGTGGTGGTGAGTCATGTCAGGTGACCTACCGTGACTATCTGGCGAGGATGCTTGGCGCCATAGGGTTGGAACCGTTGCCCGAGAGAGCTTTCAGCGGCAACGAATATGTGACGGACTGGGTGGATACCGAGGAGAGTCAGCGGCTGTTGCGGTATCAGAGCCGTAGCTTCGACGACATCACCGCCGACATCGCAGCGACGGTCGGATGGAAACGGTGGATCATTCCGGCGATCAAACCGGTGGTGAGACGATCGATGTTGAAGATGTCGCCCTATCTGTGATTCTCGGGCCATTCGGCCGGCTGTGGAAGACTGGTTCCATGAAGCGGATGTCGAGAGCTGTCCTCGCAGGCGGAATAATCGCAGCGTCGGTAACCGGAGCCTTGGTGGGTTGCAGTTCTTCCGACACCTCGGTTGCGCCGACCACCGCGTCGTCGTCAGCGACGGCACCGCCTGCAGATGCCAAGCCGCCGTCGACGCCGGAATCCGAACGGGCACTCTTCGATGCGGTGGACCGCAATGATCCGGCAGCGATCACCGCTGCCCTGGCTTCCGGTGCGAACATCGAAACCCGCGATCAGGACGATCGGACTCCGCTCGTCGAGGCCACCAAGAACAACGCCGTTGCTGCGGCGTCCACGTTGATTCTTGCTGGGGCAGACGTGAACGCGAAGGGTTCCATGCAGGATTCGGCCTTCCTGTATTCCGGAGCTGAGGGATTGAACGAGATTCTGGCGCTCACGCTCGCCCACGGCGCGGACGTCGACAGCGTGAACCGTTACGGCGGTACGGCTCTGATTCCCGCGAGTGAACACGCGCATGTCGAGACCGTCCGGATGCTGATCGCTGCCGGGGTCCCGGTCAATCACGTCAATGATCCGGGGTGGACGGCGCTACTCGAAGCTGTTGTCTACGGCGACGGTTCCGCGCGCTATATCGATGTGATCACTCAACTCCTGGACGCTGGGGCAGATCCCTCGATCCGGGATGCGTCAGGAAAGACTGCGTTGGACAATGCCGAAAGTCGTGGTCAGTCAGACGTTGTGGCGCTGCTTCAATCGCGGAGCTGACGCCAACGAGTCGGGCTGATTCCGTAGGCCAGGCGAAAGCGTCGGCTGAAGTGGCCGGCGTCGACAAAGCCCGCCCGGTGCGCGATGGTCGCGATCGGCAGGTCGGCGGTGGCCGGTCCGCGAAGTTCTTCGCGAGCTTTTTGCAGACGCTGGGTGATGATCCACTGCTCGATCCGAAATCCGTTGTCCGAGCAGATCTTGTACAGCTGTCGCAGTGAGATGTTGTGGGCGTGAGCAATTCGTGCGGGATGCAGCGCCGGATCGTGAAGGTGTTCGCGGATGTATCGACGGATCGAAGCCGCGGCGAGTGTCGATCTCGGGGCCGAAGCGTCGGGATTGGAATGCACGATGGATGTGACCAACGCGCGCGCGAGTTCGATCGAAGCCTCACCCAGTTGTTCGGCCGCGGGATCGGTGTCCAACAGGTCGGCGCAGCGGAACAATTCGCGAACGTGCGCGATCATCAAGGGGTACAGATTGCTGTGATGAGGCCGGGTCGCTGCGTCGCGGACGGTGTCGATCGGCAATCCCAGACGATCCATCGGAACGTAGAGGCACTGGGAAGCGCCCGTTCCCGACCAGGAGAAATCGTAGGTCGACGTCAGGTCCGTCATCAACAGTTCACCGGCGGGCACTCTGCGTTGTCCGTCGTGTTGGTCGAGATGGCCGATCCCGCTCTCCTGCAGGGCAATCGCAAGGACGGGCATCGACGCGGACCGGACGTGGCGTGGTGTTCGGGTCAACCGCATACCAGTCGACTCGGAGCGGAACAGTGATGCTGCACCGAGGTTCCAGACGTTCATTCTTGCGCTCACCCGTTCCGGGGTCTCCAAGTGGATTGCGCACGGAACCGAGGCACGACCCATCGCGTCGACAAAGGCGTCCGTGCGTTGGTCAGGCTCCAGCACGGATGTATCCAGGAGCAAAGCCATGCAGCCCTGATACCCCGCGATGCGGACGCTCAACCAGAAGTTGTGCAGTGTGAGCCCAGAAGTCTGCACGGACAGTCACGTCCGTCGCACCAGGTATTTCTAGGATCGAAACGGGCATGTCCCGGCTTACCGCAGTTTCTCGCTTTTCGACGAGAGTGAAGGAAACGCATGAAGATCTCACGTGTATTCACAGCAGTTCTGGCGTTGCTCATGACAGTTGCGGCCGGACTGATCTTCGGCTCTGGTGCCGCGGCGGCAAGCCCCATGCCAACTGTCGTGCTCGTTCACGGCGCCTTTGCCGACGCGACCAGTTGGGACGGCGTTGCCGCCGACCTCCGTTCGCGTGGCTATCGAGTCGTGGTGCCGGACAATCCTCTACGCGGGCCCGCTTACGACGCATCCGTGATCGAGAAGACGGTTGCGGACATCGACGGGCCTGTCGTGCTCGTCGGCCACTCGTACGGCGGCGCGGTGATCACCAATGTCCACGACCCAAAGGTTCAGTCGTTGGTGTACATCGCGGCGTTTGCTCCGGTTCAGGGTGAGCCGGTGCAGATCACGATCGATCCCGTCAGGTTCCCGGGCAGTCAATTGCTGCCTCCGGCGTTGGGATTGAAGATAGTGGACGATCCTCACGCGATCGGCGGTAAGAACGTCGACGGCTACGTCACCGACGAGTATTTCCATTCCGTCTTCGCTCAGGATGTTTCCGACGAGACAGCGGCAACGATGTTGGCACATCAGAAGTCCGCGGCTTTGTGGGCGAACCTCGAACTCGGCGGGCCGCCGTCCTGGGCGAACACACCGAGCTGGTATCTGGTCGCCGGCGAAGATCGCGTGATCCCGGCGACGGCACAGCGGTTCATGGCAAATCGCATGGGCGCGAACACCAGCGAACTCCCGACGTCGCATGCCTCGCTGGTTTCAGAGCCAGGGGCAGTGGCAGACGTGATCGTGGCGGCCGCTCACGGTTGAGTGAGCGACCGCCACGAAAGCAGAACAGGGTCAGGCGGAAACGATCACCGAGGAGCCGTGGCCGAACAGGCCCTGGTTGGCGGTGATGCCGATGCGAGCACCGTCGACCTGGCGGCCTTCGGCCTGCCCGCGAAGCTGCCAGGTGAGCTCGCAGACCTGCGCAAGTGCCTGTGCGGGAACGGCTTCGCCGAAGCACGCGAGACCGCCGGACGGATTGACCGGGATGCGGCCCCCGATGCTGGTGTCACCCGCACGCAGTAGGTGCTCGGCCTCGCCTCGCTTGCACAGGGCGAGGTCTTCGATCCAGTCCAGTTCCACCGAGGTGGCGAGGTCGTAAACCTCGGCAACGTCGACATCCTCGGGAGAAATCCCGGCTTCTTCGTACGCGGCATAGCCGATGGATTCCTTGAACGTGCGCTCCGGAGCGGGGACGGCGGAGCTGGAATCGGTGGAGAAGTTCGGCATGTCCATGATCGTCTGCGGGAACGTCGGCGTGACTGTCGAAATAGCCTTGATTCGAACAGGTTCCGCGATGCCCATCTTGCGGGCGTATTCCATCGACGTCAGCAAGATTGCGGCGCCGCCGTCCGAAGTCGCGCAGATGTCGAGCAGGTGCAGGGGATTGGACACCACGGGGGAGGCCAGAACGTTCTCGACGGTGACTTCCTTGCGGTAGCGCGCATTCGGATTGCCCAGCCCGTGCTTGGCGTTCTTGACCTTCACGTTGGCGAAGTCCTCAGCGGTTGCGCCGTAGAGGTCGATGCGACGACGCGCGTTGAGCGCGAAGTACGCCGGGTTGGTCATACCCATGAGTCGGAAGCGCAGCCAGTCCGGGTCGTCCCAACGCTCACCGGCAACGGGAGCGAGGAAGCCCTTGGGCGTGGTGTCGGCGCCGACGACCAAGGCAACTTCGCTGAGGCCGGCCAGGATTCGAGCGCGGGCGGTGTCGAGTGCCTGGGCACCCGTCGCACACGCGGCGTACGACGTGGCGACGCGAGCGCCGTTCCAGCCGAGTGCCTGGGCGAAGGTGGCTCCGGCGACGTATCCGCCGTACCCGTTGCGGACGGTCTCGCCGCCGACGATGAAGTCGACGTCCTGCCAGTCGACACCCGAATCGGCGAGCGCGGCGCGAGCGGCGGCAACGCCGTACTTCACGAACGACTGGCCCCACTTGCCCCAGGGGTGCATGCCCACACCGAGTACTGCGACGTCCTTGCTCATGACTGCGACTCCTGATCGGCGGCGACAGGCTTCCAGCGCCACGTCGTACGAACTCCGGTTTCGTCCGTGTACAGCGGCTCGACAACCAATTCGACGGTATTGCCGACCTTGAGATCGTCGACGCCGTATCCGTCGGCCACCTGGCCGAGGATGACGATGCCCTCGGGCAGCTCGACTGCGGCCAGAGCGAAGGGCTCGTACGGATCCGAGCGCGGGATGTACGGCGGCGGCGGCTGGTACTGCGCGTCGGTGTACGACCAGACGGTGCCGCGGCGGGAGAGTTCCACGTCGTCGAACTCCTCGCTGAAGCAGCTCGGGTTCTTGCAGAACGTCGCCTCACGAGGGAAGGAAATGGTGCCGCAGGATTGGCACTTCGTGCCGATCAGAGCAGGTTCGTCGCCGGTGGTGAACCAACCCTCTACTGCAGGTGTCACACTCCCGTTCGGCGCCGGCGTTGCAGTCTCGCTCATGCAATCCTCATCTGGTTGGCGCGCCTGATCCTGAGATCGTGGCCCGCTGTGCCGCTTACTGGAACAGGTTGCAGTATTACACGATTTCCGCCGCTGGCGGGCAAAAATTTTCGCTGAGTGGGACGCCCGGCTCAACGCAGACAGCCCCGCCGAGCAGACGAGTCTGCAGGCGGGGCCGTGTGCGTGAAAGTAGCTGTTTACCTGTGGTGGATCAGCGAGCGCGAACGGGTCGACCGAATCGACGGGCCGGCCTCACCCGAGCTGCGGCTTGGAGGATCGACGTGACCTCGCCTTGATCGAGAATCTTCTCGCGGACGCGATCGTGTGCAGCGCCGCGTTCCAACTCTGCCTTGTCGATGGAGTGCCAACCCTCGCGGTCGACAACGTCGGACTGCCGAGCTCGGACCAGACGATCGACGGCGGAGTCGTCGGCGACCGGGTTGGTCAGGCGACCGTCGTTGAAGTCGTCGACGAGCATCCTGATGGTTTCCTGCGCACAGGACTTGTTGGTGCCGATGAACCCACTCGGTCCACGCTTGATCCATCCGGTTGCGTAGACGCCGGTGGCGGGATCACCGTTCGGAGCTTCGAGGACGCGGCCGTGCTCGTTCGGAATGACCGAACCACGCTCGTCGAACGGGACGCCGGCGATGGGCACTCCGCGGTAGCCGATCGAGGTGAGAACCAGCCCGGCGTCGATGGTCTCGGTGTCGCCGGTCGCCTCGATCTGCACGGTTCCGTTGACGTCGACCAGGGCGTTGCGAGCGAATTCGATTCCACTGACCTGGTCGTCGCCGGTGATCGACGTCGGCGTGAGCAGGTAGCGCAACGTGATGCGCTTGTTGCCGACGTCGACGTGATCGCGGTTCTTCAGGGCTTCGAGTAGACGCAACTTCTGCTCGATGGCGTGGGGAAGCTCGCCGCGTTTTGCCAGTTCTTCGGTTGCCGAGTCGAGAACCATGTCGTCGGGTCCGACGGACAGTTCGATGTCCGGCAGTGCCATCAGACCGGTGAACTCGGGAACTGTGAACGCTGACTGCGCGATTCCGCGGCGACCAACGATGACAACTTCTTCGACACGACTCTTCCGCAGAGCGGCGAGTGCGTGAGCGGAGATGTCGGTACCCGCCAACTTCTCGGGATCGGCCGTCAGGATGCGAGCGACGTCGAGGGCGACGTTTCCGTTTCCGATGATGACCGCGCGGCGATGCGAGAGGTCGAAGACGTCGTCGGCGTGATCGGGGTGGCCGTTGTACCAGGCCACGAAGTCCGTGGCCGAAGCCGTGCCAGGCAGATCAGCACCGGGGATCCCGAGGCCACGATCGGACGAGGCGCCGACCGCGTAGAGCACCGCATGGTGATTCTCGAGCAGTTCGCTGTGCGAGATGTGCTTGCCGATCTCGACGTTGAGGTAGAACTCGAAACCCTTTTGTGCGGCGATCTTGTCGAACAGGCGGGTGACCTGCTTGGTCTTCTGATGATCCGGAGCAACGCCGGCTCTGACCAAGCCGTACGGGACCGGAAGGCGATCGAAGACGTTGACCTGCACGTCGGGCTGAGTGAGCAACTCGTCCGCGGCGTACATCGCCGACGGGCCGGAACCGACGATCGCTACTCGCAACGGCGGGCGGCCCTTGTCGACATGGGCTGCCGGGATGACCTTGGCGAGAAGCGGCCGAGGCCGCTCTTCCTTGTAGAAGTCCGCGTTGATGGACAGGAAGACCCGCTGCGGGTCGGTCAGCTTCGACTCGGGGACGATGGCATCGACCGGGCAGGCCGAGACACATGCCCCGCAGTCGACGCAGGCCTGCGGATCGATGTGCAGCATCTCGGCGGTGAGGAAGTCCGGCTCGTCCGGCGTCGGATGGATGCAGTTGACCGGGCAGGCGTAGACGCACGAGGCGTCGCTGCAACAGGACTGCGTGACTACGTGTGGCATGGCGCTTTGGGTCCGATCTCGACTGTCCGGGAGCTATGCAGCGGCGTTGTGCGAGCTGCGGTGGGGTTCGCTACGGAAGCGTGATGCGCGGCCGTCCATCTTGCAGGCCTTCCACACCAAGCGCGAGGCACGGTTCATCAGTCCGGTGTCGGTGGCCAGCATGCGGACGTCACCGAAGTAGTTGCGCAGGGTCTGACGCGATTCGGGCAGATCCCAGAACAGGTCCTTCTTCACGGACTTGGGGATGTCGAACTGCTTCCAGAACGACTTCGGCGGGATGACGATGGCGTCACAGAGAATGCGCATGACGATCGGGAACAGCAGCGAGAGGACAAACCGGTTCGGGCGTGACATCAGCGGGATGCGACGGCTCAGAAGCTTGTGCGCGAACGAGATGTGGCGCGCTTCCTCGGCCACGTGGATGGCCATGACCGACTGCATGATCGGGTGGATCTGGCCGCCGGCGCGCAGGATGCTCTTCTGGATGTGGTCGATCGGCTCTTCACCGGCGAGGACACCGACGAAGAACAGTTCGGGGAACGGACCCGCAGCGAGGGGGATGAAGGGTGCAAGCATCTTCATCGGACGGCTCATGCCCGGAGCGTCGGCACCGATGCGGTTGACCATCTCCTGGAACATCATCGTGTGGTTGCACTCTTCGACGGACTCGTGCGTGCAGTAGCGCGCCTCGGCCGAATCGTTGGGCAGCGAGAAGACGTACTGCATCATGCCGCGGATCAGGATGTTCTCGAACTGGAGACCGACCTTCGCGACGTTGGCCTGGCGCCACATGCCGATCTCGATCTGCTTGGCCTCGGACTGCGCCTGGTACCAGGGGTGTGCACCCAGCGGGTCAGTCTCGGCCGGGAGGATCCAGCGGCGATCGTTCGGGACGACGGCGAACTCGGGGGAATCCCAGTCGATGTCGAGGTACGGGTCGAAGTGCTTGTGCACCGAGCCCTCGGACAGGAGTCGAAGCGTCTCGTTGTACGAGTCGTCGGATGCTTCTGCGCGCTTGTCGAGCGGCGATGTGAGCGTCATGGCGTCTCCTCTTCATTTCGGTCACCGCTGGTGTTTCTCGCGGTATTCGGTGGAATCGAGGGCCGGTTGTGTGATCGCTGGCACTCGGTCTGGGTTTAATGTAACCCGAGGTATCAGGAAAAGCTAGTGGCAGATACTCCTGGATCTCGACGAATTCTTGACACGGCCGAAACCGCGCCATAACTTACTTTTGAGTAATTTCCGCGGTGCGTCCGAAGTGGGCTGTTCAGGGACGGGTTCGCACCGAATCGCACGCGAAGATCGAACCGAGGCCGACGTGATCAGATCGATTCTCAGCAATCTTGCATTGAGTCCGCCGACGCGTCTGCGCTCACTTGTTCCGTCGCGTGGCGTCACGCTCTCCGACAAGACAATCGTTCTGACAGGAGCCTCCTCGGGGATCGGTGAGGCGACTGCCCACCTCTTGGCCCGCCGAGGAGCCGAGATGATCCTGGTCGCGCGTGGTGAGGAAAACCTCGAACACGTGCGGGACGATATCCACCGACAGGGAGGGTGGGCGCACATCGTGCCTGCGGACCTCTCTCGAGGGGAAGCTGTGGACGAACTCGCGGAGACCATCGCCGATCGATTCGGGTCGGTCGACATACTCGTCAACAATGCGGGTCGCTCGATCCGGCGTACCGCGTTGGATTCGGTCGACCGATTCCACGACTACGAGCGCACCATGGCACTGAACTACTTCGGACCTACACGACTGACGTTGCGTCTGCTGCCCGCGATGCTCGAGGCGAAGTCCGGGCACATCATCAACGTCGGAACCTGGGGAGTTACTGCCGGGGTGATGCCCAGGTTCAGCGCCTATCACGCGTCGAAGTCTGCTCTCAGTGCCTTCGGCCGAAGCCTCGGAGCGGAGTGTCACGGCACCGGCGTCGATGTCACCACAGTGCAATTCCCGCTCATACGAACACCGATGATCGCGCCGACGGCGGATTACGTGAGCCAGCCGGCGCTGACAGCCGATCAAGCTGCGTCGTGGATCTTGCGGGCGATCAATACTCGCCCCGCCGAGATGTATCCGCGATATGCGGGGCTTCTCCGAGCGATCGATGTTGTATCCCCTTCTGCTACTGACGCTCTCGTGCGTAGGGCCGGGATCTGACCTGAACGCACGTCGAGCACCGGGGCATGGTGATGCCCCGGTGCTCGCGTCTTCAGTTGTGGAGGTTCACGCCGCAGTCGGTGGGCTGTTCCCGCCGATCGGCTGCTGGAACGGATCAACAGACATCGGCGGATAGAACACCGCCTTCCGATCCGGGCCTATCTCGACACTCCATTCGGTGTGGTGCAGTGTCCGATGATGGTGACCGCACAACAAGACCAGATTGTCGAGATCCGTTGGGCCACCATCACCCCAGTGAACGATATGGTGAGCATCGCACCACCCCGATGGAGTCCCGCACCCCGGAAACGCACACCCACCATCACGGACAGCCAACGCGCGCCGCTGCGGAACCGTCGCCGTTCGTACTTCCTTGCCGCAGTCGAGCGGAACACCGTTCTCATCCAACAGAATCCGGGTCACGGTGCAATCGCACGCCAACATCCGGGCAGTGTCGATACTGATCGGCCCCACCCAATCCGTCCACGCAAATCCGAGTTCCTCCGTCGACGGCAACAGGTCCTTCAGCGCCTGCATATCCGTTATGTCTTTTGCGCTGGCCGTGACAGTGATGTGCGGTTTCACCCCACCCTCGATCGGACCCAACCCCGCCCGCTCGTACCGGCGCAACAACTCGCAGAACCCGTCCGCCCGTCGTAGCGCCGGCGTGCGGGTGTCTTTGACGCCGTCCTTCTCCGGTGTCGGAGCCGACAGGCTTGACAGCAACGTGATCAGACGGGCCCCGTTCACCGCATCCAGATCACCCTTCACGGTCACCCGCCCGTACAGGCCTTTCGAGGCGTAGAACTCGTTGCGCTCCGAATCTTCCCCGACCGGGACGCCATCCTCGCGTTTTCCGTACTGCTTCTCGATTCGGCGGATCGCTGCCCGCACCGCATCACAATCGGCAATGTTCTTCGACGCCAACCCCAACAGAATCCCGCGAGCCTTGTCGACATCCGCCGGCGTCATGTTCTTGGGCGGATGCTGACAGAACGACGCCACCTGGCGGGCTTTCAACGCATCAACGTCACCGCGATGAAACGCATCGCCCACAACGGGTTCGAGCATCAACAACCGCGCCAGACTGACCAGCAGACTGCACTCACCGATCTCCAGATTCGTCGAACCGTGCAACCACTGCGTGATCGCCCGAAATCCCTTCCCGCCGAGAACGTCCCGGGAAAACATCTCCACGATCAGCAGCACCATCCGCGACTGCAGCTCGTGCCGGGCGCGCACCAGATCGAGAACCTCACTCTTGAGGCCCTCGCCATCCAGTTGCCACGCTTCCCGACTGTCCATGCTCAAAGTCTAATCGAACAAAGTTTCGAACACAAGGGGATGTGGATCGAAAATTGCTGCTATCGAATCGATTTCGACATTTCCGACATTCGGTTATAGGCGGGTCGCCGACGTCGTCCACGTGCGCCGACGAGTGCGAGCGCCACCATCAACCCGGAGCACAACAGCATCACGGCAGTCTCGATGAACTGAAATTGCCAGTACCGGCTCTGTGGGTGATAGATCACGGCATAGTGATCGATTCCCTGTTCTCGAAGGCAGTTGTCGACCTCGAGGTCTTGCTGCTTGCGATCGGAATTGTCTGAGCCCCAGCACATTGTGTAATCGGCGTCGATCATGTTGCCATCCGTATCGGCGAAGCCGGCACCGATGACCCACCTCGGGTCGAGATTTTCATACGGCGACGTTGCATATTCCGCTGCACGTGCCAGTCCGTCGATGGGTTGCACTTCAGTGTCGGGGGCCAAGTAATGCTCGCGCATCGTCGCGCTCAGTGCGACGGGCACGATCAAGAACGCGAGAAGAGTCATGACCATCGCGAAGACGGTGTTGCGTACGAGCAAAGCGGCCGCGCTGCCGGTGACCATGGCGACAAAGGTGTAGGCGCCGAGGACGATTCCCGTCGTGTGAAAATTGGGGAACTCCATCAACGAGAACGAGGTCATTTCATCTGTTGCGGTTGCTCCCCGGCCCAGCGAATGGGTCCAGCCGAGCACCAAACCCAGGAGTGTCATCGCAAGTGTGACCGGCACGAAGACCACCAGTATCCGCAAGAAATACCACCGAGCGAGGCCGCGACCATCGGCGCACAGAACTACGCTGGTGGATTCCCGAAGATCGAGATTCTCGGGCCCCTGCTCGAAGTCTCTCGAGAATGTGGTGACGCCGACCAGCATTCCCGAGACGAACGGTAGTAGGAGTGCGAGAAGCGTCGTCAAGGTGAGAGCGGTGTCGGCGCGGCAACCGCCACCTCCGTCGTGCCAGCGTGAGCAGATCTCTCCGAAAACCCAACTCTCGCCTGAACGCTGAACGAACCAGCCTGAAATTGCGACGGTCAGGATCAGGAGGAATATCACCGCCAATGACCATACGATTTGCCCTCGGCATTGCCGCCAGGTCGCGTAAATCATCGGCGTATGCGGCTCGGTGAAGTGTGGATGCGTCTCATGATCAAACAATACTGTTCGTTTGGTGATATGCACTGATTCCTAAAGCCGATACCCCGGACCTGCTCCGAGGTATCGGCCTGAGGTCATCAGCAGAAGAAACTGAGCGAACTGATTGCCGCGTTCTGCTCGAGCTGACCGGCGTCTCCGACGTTGCCGGCGGCGACTGACAGATCTTGAAGGGAGAGAATGGCGTCCATTGTCATTTCCTTTGTTGATCGGCGTTCTTGCCGATGGATTTGATCGATCGAATTTTCTTTGCGGTGCTGATTTCATTTCAGGTTCTTGGCCTGATACTTCTGTGCTCCAATCTTCCGGGGTGATTACTTCCGAACATTTAGGAGATGTGGCTGTTTGACGCGCACATCAGTGGAAACGACTGTCGGACAGTTGGCAATCCGGCATGACGGAGCAATGCCAGTATTCCCGCGGATCCGGTTGCCCAGTCTGTCGAGAGTCTCAGGTTCTGTTCACCTGGAAAGTGCAGGCCTCCTGCGTGATTGAGGCTGTGCAAGCCCAGAAGCTGAAACTGCTGTGCAAGCGTCTGTTCACAATCGGCGCCGGCGTATGGAGTCTTGGAGAGTTCGCTGAGGAAGAGAATCAGCCCGGCTCGCCCGTTGAGTAGTCCGGCTTGGGCAGTGAATTCGACTGTGGCGGCGCGGGATATCGCACGCACCGCAGCTGCGTAACGCGGTTCGTCGACGTGGCGCAGAAGTTGTAGAAGTACCAGGCCCACACCGACAGACCCGGATCCGAGATACGGCATCGTCCGGCGCTCCTCTCTCAGTTGCATCGACCCGTCAGGGCACATCGACATCACAGACAGATCGATGTCAACGAGCTGGCGTGCGTGTTCCAGCGATCGAGGATCACCGCTCAGTTCGTAGTGGCGAGTCCAGAACAGCGCTTGTCCGCTCGGTCCCCGCATCAGCCCACCTCGGCCGGCCACTGCCCAAGGTGTTCCGCCGGCGTCGCGGACATGCAAGCGAGCAGCTGAAATTCGTTCGCGCAGAGTCTCGGTCACGACAGCGAGAGTGGGTGACACCATCGGTCGTGAAACCGACTCCTCGAGTAGAAGGCAACCGATTCCGGAAAGGCCGCTGAAGAGGCTGGAGTCGAGCTCGTCGAGTGGAGCTCGACGCAAAGTCTCGACCCACCTGTCGGCTGTCGAATGTCGCCCGTGATGCCGAAAGGTATGCACCGCACCCGCGAGCCCGTCGAAGAAGCCGAACTGTGGTTGCGTGTCCGAATCAACTTGATGTTCAGTCCATTCCAGAACTGACTCCAAGGTGTCGGTGGGAAGATCATCGGCGAGCAGGTTTCCGCACGCGCCGTGCGCAATGCCGTAGCCGTTCACTTCGAACTGGGCGATGTCGCCGGGAAAGAGTCGATCAGCGCGGGCGAGATCAAGCGAGGCGAGGATGCCGCAGCGCAATAGAGCGGCCGTGCGTTGCAGAGATTCCTTCGACGACGTGTCCCAACGATGCGGGCGATTCTCCGGTTCCGGCGGGAGTACGTCGAGCATCGAGTAGAGCGAGGCACGGAAGGCACGAGGAAGATCGAATCGAGACACCGCATAGTCGATGAGTTCGGGGATCTTGTTGCAATCGAGAGGGAACAATGTAGTAAGTGGAACAAAGAGTCCCAGCTCGATGCATCCCAAGGAGTATCGATCCGCCTCGATTCCTGTCAACTGTCGAGGTGCGGTGTATCCGGGAGCTCCGGTGGACCGGGGCGGATGCTCGTCGATGTTGTGGGCCATCTCGAAGTCGATGATCCGAATACCGGACGGTGAGCACATGACATTGCCAGGGTGGAGATCGGCATGAACGATTCCGGCGTTGTGGAAGCTCTCGACCGCGGTGGTCAACTGTTGTGCAATATCGAGTGCCCAGGTTCTGTATTCCGTTCGGGAACCGAGTGTCTGGTCCGCGCGTATCAGTGGGTAGCGGAGCGCAATTTCCTGATTCAGGGGAGTGCCGGGAGCGCGCGAGGTGACAAGGAAGTGGTGTCCCTCGCGCTCGAACAAGCTGATGGCAGAAGGTGAGTACGGGTTGTCGGCGAGGTGTGTCAACTTGTCGTACTCGTTACGGATGCGCTCGATTGCGTACCGGCCGTTGGCGTCCGGGGCGGTGAAGGGTCTGCCTTCTTTGATGACCAGATTGACGCCATTGTTGTCGAACGCAGAGTAGATTCCTCCACTGTTGCTGAAGTGCAGGGCTTCTCGAATCGAGAAGGGGAACTCACCTGGTGATTTAAGTTTGTCTTGTTGCGCACGAACAAAGTCCGGGATTTGTACCCAGTCGGGAGTTCTGAAGGAAGTGCCGCGCAGATCGGGTTCGAGCGATCCGTCAGGACGCCGGATTGCCGGGACACGATCGCCGGATGAATCGTAGGTCTGCATGGGCAGGTACGCGCCGTATCGAAGGTAGAGCGGTCCACGGTTCCAGCGCACATCGCTGAGGATGTAGGGCCCGTCGGCACCCGCGACAAGCCCGTCCAGTTCGGTGATGACACGTTGTGTGGCAACACCATCCGACGGATAGATCGTGATGAATTTTCCGCTGGAAGTTCGATTGGCCTGCTTGCTGTTGGACAACATGAGGTCTGTCGCCGTCCGAAGAAATTTGAACGGCACCAGATTGTGGCCGCAATACGCGGACACAGTATCGAGCAGTTCCTGTGCATTGGCTTGGGTAGCGGAGCAGTGAATCTTCCATCCCTGCTCGGGTAGCGGGGCGCCAGGCGGTTGCAAGTAGTTCCACGGTCCGCCTTGGGGGCCGCGCCGCCAGAGTGACCACTCCACCGACTTTGCGGGGACAAAGTGCTGGTCAGTCGGTGTGTCAGGTCGAGTGGCAGTTCTGATTCGGTCGTAGAAATGCGAGTCGGCACGTGTGAAGGCAACGTATCGCAGGTCCACGCTCAACCTCCCGGTCAGTCCCCCTGCGGTTTGTCATCGATTGGTGCCACGTCCCGAATCCCCATGTGGCTTGGATTGCTTGTGGCGGAAGGTTATCCGATTCCGGAC
Source organism: Rhodococcus sp. NPDC057135 (assembly GCF_042670865.1). Lineage (NCBI taxonomy): Bacteria > Bacillati > Actinomycetota > Actinomycetes > Mycobacteriales > Nocardiaceae > Rhodococcus > Rhodococcus sp. NPDC057135. The sequence goes on along the minus strand of NZ_JBHUUU010000006.1, from coordinate 318,537 downwards.
ATTTCGGGCGAAGATTGAAAACCTATCATTCGAAAGTACTAACGGATGGCTCGGGGCCTGGCGAGGCTACTGATCGTGCGAACCGTCGTTGGTGAGCATCTGCTTCGAAGCCCGGCAGCTCCTCTTGACGCGCGGGTCACGTCGATGGTAATTCTTTAGCGAGCGCTAAGTCAGGGTGCTCCCTCGATCTCGGTCCGGCGCTCGGCGCCACGAAACTCGGGTGCCGGACCGCCCCAGCAGTGCACGTCCTCGAAGGGAACGAAGATGACCAAGGCAGTGATCGTCGATGTAGTCCGGATCGCGTCCGGCAAGGGCAAGCCGGGTGGAGCACTGTCCGGGACGCACCCTGTCGAACTGATGGCCCACGTTCTGCGTTCCATCGTCGATCGAAACGGCCTCGACCCCGCCCTGGTGGACGACGTAATCGGCGGTTGCGTCGGACAGGCCGGTGAGCAGGCTCTCAACATCACCCGCAGTGCGGTCCTCTCGGCCGGATTCCCCGAATCGGTACCTGCCACCACGATCGATCGCCAGTGCGGATCAAGTCAGCAAGCTGCGCACTTTGCGGCGCAGGGCGTGATCGCCGGTGCATACGACATTGTGATCGCGGCGGGCGTCGAGTCGATGAGTCGTGTCCCGATGGGCACTACGACGATGGGGAAGGACGCTTCCGGTCCGGGCATCGCGGCTCGCTACCCCGAAGGCCTGGTCAACCAGGGAATCTCCGCGGAGTTGATCACCGCGAAGTGGAAGTTCGACCGCGAGGCTCTCGACGCATTCGCTGCGCAGTCCCACCAGCGGGCAGCGGAGGCAGCGGCGAAGGGGCTCTTCGACAAGGAGATCCTGCCGATCTCGGTGACCGACGCCGCTGGTGAGACCGTCTCGCACACCGTCGACGAGACGGTTCGCGCGTCCACTACCGCCGAGGGCCTCGCCGGCTTGAAGCCGTCGTTCTACTCGGAGAAGTACGCGCAGCGTTTCCCTGAGGCACCGTGGTCGATCACTCCCGGTAACTCGTCGCCGCTCACCGACGGCGCGTCCGCGGCACTGATCATGAGCGAAGAAATGGCGTCGAAGCTGGGGCTGACCCCGCGAGCACGCTTCCATTCCTTCTCCGTCGCGGGCGACGACCCGATCTTCATGCTCACCGCGCCCATCCCGGCCACACACAAGGTGCTCGCTCGCGCCGGTCTGAGCATCGACGACATCGACACCTACGAGGTCAACGAGGCATTTGCTCCCGTGCCGCTCGCCTGGGCTCACGAGTTCGGCGCCGACCCGGCAAAGCTCAACCCGTGGGGCGGCGCCATTGCTCTCGGCCATGCCCTTGGGTCCTCGGGCACTCGTCTGCTGACCACGATGGTCAACCACCTCGAGGCCACCGGCGGACGCTACGGTCTGCAGACCATGTGCGAGGGCGCCGGCATGGCCAACGCCACCATCATCGAACGCATCTGAAACACACAACCTTTCGAAAGGAACTCTCATGATCGTCAACGACAGCGTCGCCGTCGTCACCGGTGGAGCATCCGGCCTCGGCTTGGCCACCACCAAAGCCCTTCTTGCCGACGGCGCCAGCGTCGTCATCATCGACCTTCCCTCGTCTAACGGTGAAGCCATCGCCAAGGAACTCGGCGACCGGGTCCGCTTCGCGGCGGCAGATGTCACCGACGAGGTCGCGGTCACCGCTGCACTCGACGTGGCCGAGTCCCTCGGTCCCCTGCGGGTGGCGGTCAACTGCGCCGGAATCGGCAACGCAGTCAAGACGGTCAGCAAGAAGGGTGCATTCCCGCTCGACGCGTTCAAGAAGGTCATCGACGTCAATCTGATCGGCACCTTCAACGTCCTTCGTCTTGCTGCGGAACGTATTTCGAAGACCGAGCCGATCGACGGTGAACGTGGCGTCATCATCAACACTGCCTCTGTCGCAGCATACGACGGCCAGATCGGGCAGGCTGCGTACTCCGCGTCGAAGGGCGGCGTCGTCGGTATGACGCTCCCGATCGCCCGCGACCTCGCGTCGCTGCTGATCCGCGTCAACACCATTGCGCCCGGCCTGTTCAAGACCCCGTTGCTGGCCGGACTGCCCGAAGCAGCCCAGACATCGTTGGGTCAGCAGGTGCCCCACCCCTCACGTCTGGGTGATCCCAGCGAGTACGGCGCGCTTGCTGCGCACATCGTTTCCAACCCCATGCTCAACGGTGAGACGATCCGCCTCGACGGTGCAATCCGTATGGCACCGCGGTAATTTCGGGCATCACATGACTGGCGAGGTGGAGTCGGTGAATTCGGTGGCAGTGGACTGGCGGTCCTTCCCGCCGCTGGTGATGACCGACATCCTGACGGCTTCGCTCGAGCTGTTCGACGAGAACGGTTACCACGGTACGACGGTGCGACAGATTGCCAATCGCGTCGGGGTAACCGTTCCCGCGCTCTACTATCACCACGCGAACAAGGAGGCGGTCTTGGTCGCTTTGTTCGAGATCTCGATGAGCGAACTGAATACCAGAACCGAAGCGGCAGAGGCGGAGGCCGGTGAAAATCCGGTACGACGCTTTGCCTTGGTGGTGGAGGCGATTGTTCTCTACATGACCCACCGGTCGCGGCATGCAGCGTTGGACACCGAGATCCGGCATGTCTCACCGGAAAGTCGAAGCCGATACGCCGCCAGCCGTAAACGGCTCGAGTTGCTGATGCGCAGGATCGTCGACGACGGTGTTGCGTCAGGTGATTTTTCGGTCACCGATACCGAAGAGACTGTCCGGGCCATACTCGGTATGGCGCAGTCACTGCCGCGTTGGTTCCAGACCGGCGGTCCGATGTCACCGTCGCAATTGGCGCAGAAGTACGTCGACATCTCTTTTCATACGGTCGGGTATCGACCGTAAGGTGTCTCGTCCGTAAACGAAGGCGGGCAACAGGTCGAAAACCTGTTGCCCGCCTTCAGTATTTGATACGTGTCAGAGTCGCGTGACTTCGAGTCCGCCCTCATGGTAGTCGGCCCGCAAGCGCTTCTTGTCGAACTTGCCGACGCTCGTCTTCGGGACTTCCTGGACCACAGCCCAGTTCTCGGGCAGCTGCCACTTGGCAACCTTGTCCGAAAGATACTGTTGCAGTTCGGACATGGTGGTTTCGGAACCGGCGCGAAGAACAACCGCAACCAACGGGCGCTCGTCCCACTTCTCGTCCGGCACGCCGATGACGGCAGCTTCGGTGACGTCGGGGTGGCCCATGACGGCGTTCTCGAGGTCGACCGAGGAGATCCATTCGCCGCCGGACTTGATGATGTCCTTGGAGCGGTCGGACAGGCTCAGGAAGCCGTCGGCCGTGATGGATCCGACATCGCCGGTCTTGAGCCAGCCGTCGTTGAACTTGTCTTCCGCGTCGACGCCGTAGTACGACCCGGTGATCCAAGGGCCGCGCACTTCGAGTTCGCCGACGGAAACTCCGTCGTGTGCAACAACTTTGCCGTCGTCGTCGATGAGACGCGCCTCGACGGATGCCGGGAATCGACCCTGCGAGTAGCGGTACTTCCACATCGCGTCGCCGGTGACACCGGCCGGCGGACGGGCAACGGATCCGAGCGGGGAGGTTTCGGTCATGCCCCAGGCGTGCAGGACGGAGACGTTGTGATCGGCTTCGAACGCGTGCATGAGGGCGGGCGGTACCGCGGAGCCGCCGATCAGAACCTCACGCATCGAGGAGATGTCCTGAGGGTTCTGCTCGAGGTAGAGGTGCAGGCCCTGCCAGATGGTGGGTACGGCCGCGGCGAACGTCGGCTGCTCGCTGGCGATGATCGCAGCCAATGGGGCAGGCTGGAGGAAGCGGTCGGGCATGATCAGCGAGGCGCCGATCATGAACGCGGCGTAGGGAAGTCCCCACGACATGGCGTGGAACTGAGGCACCACGGCGAGCGCACGATCGCCCTGGGCGAGGTTGGGGCCGTCGCTCATGCAGACCTGCATGGAGTGCAGGTAGATCGAACGGTGGGAGTAGACGACGCCCTTGGGGTCGCCGGTGGTGCCGGACGTGTAACACATTGCGGCAGCGCTGAGTTCGTCGACCTCGGGCCAGTCGAACTCGGTGGGCTGATCGGCGATCAAGCCCTCGTAGGTATGAACCTGCACGCCCTCGGGAACTTCGAGTCCTGCAGTGGAGGAGCCGGTGACAATGATGTGCTTGACGGTCGTCAGCGACGGAAGCTGCGGAGAGAGAAGCGGAATCAGGGACGGGTCGACGATGATCACGCGGTCCTCGGCGTGATTGGCGACGTGGATCAACTGCTCGGGGAACAGACGAATGTTCAGCGTGTGGAGCACAGCGCCCATCGAGGGGATCGCCAGGTACGCCTCGAGGTGCTCGGAGTTGTTCCACATGAATGTGGCGACTCGCTCGTCACCTTCGACGCCGAGTCCGCGCAGGGCGTGCGCAAGCTGTGCACAACGCTTGCCGACGTCTGCGTATGACACGCGTCGCGGGCCGGACTCGGTCCACGTGACAACCTCGGAGGCGCCGTGAACGGAGGCGCCGTGGCGGAGAAGTTGAGCAATGGAGAGGGGGGCGTCTTGCATTGTGCTCAGCATGGGCTGCTCCTGTTTGGTGTGTGAGACCGGTGCTTTTGCCCACGGGCCGTCACAAACGATGTGCTGTGGCTGCCAGATTAGTCACAGCACAGAAGTGCTCGCTAGTGCCCCACTGCACAAGCGAAGAACCACGCTATGAGTAGCGCTCCCGGATCGACCACTCCGCGAGCGGCTTCGCCTACATAACTTGCACGTCCGCGGTTTGCGAGCATGGTTTCGGTCGACTCCGCCCCGGCCGCTGCGGCTTCCGCTGCGCTCGCCAGCGCAGCATCCCGATCGGCTTCCGAGCTCACGGATTGCTCCAACGACTCGACCGCCGGAACTATCGCGTCGACCATCGTCTTGTCGCCGACGCGTGCGCCGCCGAGCGAGGTGATGTTGTCGAGCCCCGCCCGCGCTGCAGCCGCGATCGCCCCGAGGTCGAGTTCGGAGTCCGCCGAGCCTGCGGCAACGCGGAAGAAATGCCTGAACCAGATGCCGAACAACGCGCCGGAGGTGCCGCCGGCGTGGCCGAGGTATGCCTGCGAGACCGCGTCGAATATCGTTGCAGTGGAATATGTGTCACGGATCGACGAGATGTCGAGCTGATCCAGCGCGGCGACCATGTTGGTCCCGAAATCGCCGTCACCCGCTCGTCTGTCGAGATCGGTGAGGGCCGGTTCCTGCTCCAGTACCTTCTCGGCCCAGTCCGCAATCCAGCCGCCGACGAAGCTGCTTTCGGCAGTGCGTGAGATGTCGGGTGTGAATGTGGGACCGAAAGATTCGCGCTTGCCCATGCCGGTGTACTCACGCGCCATAGCATTCGGCCAGGCGGGCGCTTTTGTTGGTGCGTCCCATAATTCGAGGATTTCTTTGTCTGTGCGAACAAGAGTGATGGACGCCCCGGCCATGTTCAATGCAGTGACAAAAGTTCCGATCAATGTCCGCTCGATGTGAATTCCCTGTTCGTCCAGATAATCTCCGAGTTCGGCGAACAGTAGTTGCAACTCCAGCGGGTGGGTGGCGCCGAGACCGTTGACGACGGCGATGACGCGATCACCTTCGGCAAGACTCAGGGATGCAATGATCGGATCCGTCAACCGGCGCACCAGTTCCGGCGCGGGCAAGGCGTCCACACGCTCTGTACCGCGTTCACCGTGGATTCCGATACCGAGTTCCATCTGGCCGTCCGGTAGGTCGAACGACGGCTCGTCAGCCCCCGGCAAAGTACAAGGGCGAAGAGCGACGGCCATGCTTCGCGCGGAGTGCGCGACGTGTTGGCCGATCCGGGTCACCTCCGCGAGGTCGTCTCCGCGGGCGGCGGATGCGCCGCACACCTTCTCCACCACGATGGTCGCCGCAGTACCACGTCGACCCGGGCCGCTACCGTCTGCGCGTTCGGTCGCGACGTCGTCGTCCACCAGTACGACGTCGGTATCGATCTTGTCCTCGCGTAGCAACTCTCGCGCGATACCGAAGTTCATCACGTCGCCGGTGTAGTTCTTCACGATGTGCAGGACGCCGCCTCCTGCATCGGCAGCCTTGGATCCCTCGTGGATCTGAAGTGCGTTGGGTGAGCTGAAGACCAACCCGGGGCAGACGGTCGTGAGCATTCCTTCGCCGATGAATCCGGCGTGCATGGGTTCGTGACCGGAGCCGCCGCCGGAGACGAGTGCGACCCGTCCGCGAGGAAGTGGCCTCGCGCGTGTGAGGTATCCAGGGTCGGGATTCCAGGCGATGTCGTCGGTGGATGCGATCAACCCGCGGAGTGCGTCGGGAACAAATGTCTTTGCGCTGCGCATGAACATCACTTCAGAGTAGGTCTAACGTCGACTTCGGGCACGGATCACGATCGACGAGAGGTGGACGGCGTGAAATTGGGGTTGGTACTTGCCGGCGGCGGCGTTGCGGGAATCGCCTGGGAAACCGGTTTCCTGTTGGGCGTTCAGGACAAATCGCCTGACACTGCAGCATCGCTGCTGACGGCGGACGTGTTGATCGGCACGTCCGCAGGTTCCACGGTGAGCGCTCAGATTGCGGGCGGTGCAACACTGCAAGAACTTTTCGACGCACAAACAGCGGAGGCGACCGGCGAGATCGATCCGAAGGTCGATGTCGAGGTACTCGGTCAGATGTTCGTCGACGCGATCGCAGGATCGCAGGACCGGGCCGAGCAGCTCCGTTTGCTCGGCGAGGCAGCGATGAGAGCCGATACCGTCGAACCCGCCGTGCGTCGTGCGGTCATCGAGGCGCGGCTGCCCAATCGGTTGTGGCCCGACCGGGAGTTGCGCATCCCGGCGATCAACGCGCAGACCGGTGAGTTGAGGGTGTTCGGCAATGCTTCCGGCGTCGACCTGATCGACGCAGTCGGAGCGAGTTGCGCTGTCCCCGGGGTGTGGCCGGTAGTCACGATCGACGGTCACCGGTACATGGACGGCGGAATGGCGAGTGGCTCGAATGTTCATCTGGCTGCCGACTGCGATGTAGTCGTGGTTCTTTCACCCGCGGCAGACCCTGCCCCGAATCTGCTGGGCGGCAGTCTACGAGAGGAAATCGATGTGTTGGCGCCCGCGCGCGTACTGCCGGTCTTCGCCGACGACGCCGTCGTGGAAGCGATCGGAACGAACTCGCTCTCGCCGACAACCAGGCGCCCGGCAGCTGAACTCGGCCGTGAACAGGGCCGGCGAACAGCCGACGAGATCGCCGCTTTTCTGGTGACGGCATGAGTACCGCACGGATTGCTGTCGTCCTGCGCCCGGAACAGCCCCCGGAGGACCTGGTCAGCCATGCGAGGTATGCCGACGAGTGCGGTATCGGTGAGGTCTGGTTGTGGGAAGACTGCTTCTTCGGCGGAGGAATAGCCACTGCTGCAGCTGTATTGGCTGCAAGTGAGCGTCTGGGAGTAGCGATCGGCGTGCTGCCGACCCCGATGCGCAACACCGCGATCACGGCGATGGAGATTTCGGCGCTGGCCAGAGTTCATCCGGATCGACTGCGGGTTGGCTTCGGTCACGGCGTTCAGAGTTGGATGCGGCAGATCGGTGCCAAAGCCGAATCGCCGTTGACTCTCCTGCGGGAGCAGTTCGGAGCAGTCGAGCAGCTACTGCGCGGTGAGTCGGTGACGGTGTCCGGTCGATACGTGAATCTCACGGACGTCACGCTGGCGTGGCCACCGGAAAAGGTGCCGCAGTTGCTCGTCGGCGCCACGGGGCCAAAGACTTTGGCGCTCAGTGGCGAGTTGGCGCAGGGCACTGTGCTCTCGGGTGGGACGACCCCGGACGGCGTGCGTCGGGCGATCGCTCACATCGGGGCGTCGGATCACGAGGTTGTCGTTTACGTCATCTGCGCTTTCGGTTCCGGCGGTCGCGAGCGCGCCCTTGCCGAGGCCGCAGCGTCCGGTAGCGAGTCGCCGGAGGATGCGATTGCCGCGGGCACCGCGGCCGAAGTCGCGGCAGCAGCACGGCGATGGGTGGCAGCAGGTGCAACCACCGTGGTACTACAACCGACTGTTGACGAGCCGGATGTCCGCGAGTTCATTCACTTTGTCGCGCAGGAGGTTCAACCCCTGGTGGCGTAGCTCAGAAGGTTACTCTGGACAGAACCGCGTCGATGTCGGCAGTGCTCACGTCGCGATGTGTCACGAACCGAACCTTCCCGGCAACAGTGACCGCGCCGACGTCGACAGCGGCGAGCTGTGCAACGGTGGCCGACGGATCGGGTGTGGCGGCGAGAACGATGTTGGTGGCGGGTTCGTCGACAGCCCAACCGCGTTCACGAAGCCCCGACGCGAGGCGCTGCGCGTTGTCGTGATCGTCGGAGAGGCGAGCTTGTGAGCGCAGCGCGACGATGCCGGCTGCGGCCAGCACTCCGCCCTGGCGAACACCGCCGCCGAGCATCTTGCGGATCCTTCGGGCTTCGGTGATCAATTCGGGTGATGCGGCGAGTATCGAGCCGACGGGCGCACCGAGTCCCTTGCTCAGGCACACCTGAACGGTATCGGCACCGGAAGTCAATTCGGTGGGCGAAACATCGAGTGCAGCAGCGGCATTCCAGAGACGGGCGCCGTCGAGGTGAATCTTCAAGCCGCGTGATCGCGCCGCGTCGACCAGTGTCGTCCACTCGGTCGGATTCATGACGGCGCCGCCGGCGAAGTTGTGAGTGTTTTCGAGACAGAGCAGCGTGGTGTTCAACGTGAAATACGGGCCGGGGGAGCCTGCCGCCTTCACGACGGTCTCGGGGCTGGGACGCCCGGGTCCGCCGTCGTGCGGCAAGGCCATCGGCATTCCCTGGGCGAGCCAGGCGGCGGTGCCCAATTCGGAACCCAGGACGTGAGAGTGCTCCGGTGCCAGGAACTGATCGCCGCGGCGAAGGTGCAGCATCAGCGCAATCAGGTTGCCCATCGATCCGCTCGGCACCCACAGTGCGGCTGTGAACCCCAGAGTGTGCGCCACTTCTTCCTCGAGCGCCGCCATGGTCGGGTCGTGATCGAGGACGTCGTCACCGACCTCTGCGTCGGCCATCGCCTTCCGCATCTCCGCGTCAGGCTTGGTGACGGTGTCCGAGCGAAGGTCGATGTACGACGAAGTCATGGCTCATTCGATCAAGCCGCGTGTTCCGGCGTCAAACCGCGGTATTTCCAGGACGGCTCTTCCGGCCTGATAAATCGATATCGCTGAGGATGCCTTCCGTGTGATGATGAGCGCCGGCAATCGCCGGTGAAGAGAACAAGAGTGGAAGGGGACAGGCATGCGCGACTGGAAGCACGCGTTGCACCTGCGTGGGCACTCACCCCGCGGCATTTCCCATCCCGCATTCGGGGAACAGAGTGGCGCTGAATACATGCCGTTCCCCATTTCCTGCACTTGCTCCTGACCCGCCGTCGTGTCCAGGAGTTTCACTCCTCGACACGAACTGAGAATTCTCATGCGGAACCCGAACCGCGCACCCGCCGCCGCCTCTCACAGTTGGATGAACCGGTCCGTCCACGTACTCAACGCCACGTACGAATACCTCGGTGAAGTGAGCGCCGATCGGGCGGTCGTCCTGATCGCCACCGGTTCCGCGCAGTCCACCGAAGACGTGATCCCGATATTTCCGGTGCGCTCCAAGCACATCGAGATCCCACTGCCTCGGACGATTCTGCTCGCCGAGTACGTGTACGTTGCTCACCGGGTGACGGTCACCGATTCCAGTCGGGCCACTTTTGCCGGTGTTTTCGACCGGGACGGTCGTCAATGTGCGTACTGCGCCGCCCGGGCGACAACCATCGACCACGTCCAGCCACGAAGCCGTAACGGCCCGAACACGTGGGGAAATCTGGTGGCGTGCTGCAGTTCCTGTAATCAGCGCAAGGCGGATCGCACACCGGCTGAGGCTGGTATGCGGCTGCTGTGGGAACCAAAGGCACCTCGGCGCATCGAGAAAGTGCAGCAGAAGATCTGGCGTGAATTGAGTCGGACGTGACGGTCGAAGGGAGTAAGTGATGTACGCAGACGTGATCTCGAATCTGGCTGAGCTTCTGCCGATTTCGGACGACCGGGTCTGGTGTCAGGCGGAATGCAGAGGGGACCCCGAGCCGGACCGCTGGTTTCCTTTTCCGTCCGAGGGATACGCCTACGCGACCGACGTGTGCAGCAGGTGCCCGATTGCGGATTCATGTCGTGAATTCGCCTCTGCCACTGGCCAGACCGGAATCTGGGGTGGAGTGAAATTCGAGCAGGGCAGGATCGTCGCGGCGTGAGGGATCAGATTCCCGGCTCCGCGGCGATCGTGCCGGCAGATACCGCTCGGGACAAGGCGTCATGGTCACGTTCGGTCTGATCGGCGTAGAGCCGAGCAAATCGGGTGAGGGCGGTATCGACCGCATCCGAGGTTCCCAGGTAACCGGAAATCAGTGACGCGCCACTGGTGCGGGCGTGCCCCTTCGCCAGGAGGCGACCGCAGATCGCGACATAGTCGGTCAACGCTGCTGCGTCGATATTGTTCAGGTCCACAGAACCTTTCATGTTCCGGAACTGACGGACGTAGTACTGGCGGTCGTCGACGGTACACCAACCGAGCAGTGGATCGCTGACCGTCTGGAGTGCTTGCTGGTATTCCGCGACGCGTCGTCCTTGGTGGTCGTGCCAGGCCGAGTCGCCGTGGACAAAGGGCGCAACTACGGATCTGCGAGCCTGTTTGAGCTGCAAGAAGATGACGTCGTCCGGGATGCTCCCTTCGCACAGAGCGACATAGGCTCGCAGGGCGACGCTTCCGACTCCGACGACTCGGTGCGCCACGTCGATGACGTTGTAACCCGAGACAACTCGACGCCAGTGTGGTGCAAGGGTTTCGAGATACTCGTCGAGACCCTCCAGGAGGAAGTCGGTGTCCTGCGGGGTGAGTCGTGTTGTGAGCGGGGGGTTCTCGAGTAGCTGGCGTCGGCCGTGATCCTCGACGGTGAACCTGGGGACCGCGTGATCGCTTGTACGCCGTCGTGCCCGCTCCGCGGCGCGGCGGATCTCGGCCAGCAATCCGGGATCGGTGACGTGATCGGTGAGTCCGTCTAGATCGACCCGGTCGAAGGAACGATCGAACAGTGGACGCTCGGAGAGCTTTGCCAGGTGGAGGCGATACGCGGACACACACGAGGTCGTTGCTGTTTCACACTGAGCTTCGGTGAGGCCGTTCTGCCGACCGGCCACCCAGATGCTCGCAGCCAGCCTTCTCAGATCCCATTCCCAGGGGCCTGGGTGTGCTTCGTCGAAATCGTTGAGGTCTATGACAAGTTCGCGTTCCGGGGATCCGTAGAACCCGAAGTTTCCGACGTGTGCATCTCCGCAGATGACGGGAGTGATGCCGGTGGACGGGAGCTGCGCCATGTCTTCGGCCATCAAACCGGCAGTACCGCGCAGGAATCCGTACGGTGAAGCGACCATGCGTCCCACACGAAGCGGGACCAACCAGTCGAGTCTTCCCTCGTGTGCGGTGTTGACCTGATCGACCGGGTCACGTCGGTTGAGTGGTGGCGTCCAATCACCGAGCGACGATCGTGCCACTCGCTTGCGCAGGCCTTTCCCGATCTTGCGACGCTCACTGCGGGGTGTCTGACGCGCCCGCAAGGTCGCCCTGCCGTCCGGTTCGTTCTCGAGAGCCAACTGACCGGCAGGCCTGCTCAGCGGGTCCATGTCAGGCTCTCTTTCGTCGGGCGTGCGAAACTCGCGCTCGATCTTATGCCCGCTGGACTGAGCGCCGCGCGACGAGTTCCTTAACTACCCGCCTGTGCAATCAACTCGACGGCGCGGTCGGCGCACAGTTCGGGATCCGGCATTCTCCCGATACCGAGGCATTCGACAACGGCGAACGACGTATCCGGTGTGGTTTCCACACCGAGAGCCCACCCGAAGTAGTGATTCCAGGCGAGTACCGCTCGGTGGCCGCTGTGCTGCGGAATTTCGCTACCCAACACGATCACCGCGTCGAACGCGGGACCGTCGCACCAGATCACCGATTCGGCGAAGGTGGAGCTGGCGACAGCGACTACGTACCTGTGACAAGTCGATTCACTCGGAATGGCGATGTGTGCACGCATGGTCGCTCCTCCGGCTCGGTTGCGATCGGAGGGTTCCCCATTGCCGGCGCCGAAAAAACGCTTGGCAGATTACGTCCCGGCCACAGATCTACGACGCAGACGGTGCCTGAGATGTTTTTGTGCTGCCCGAGCGACCGAGCGAGCCGAGAGATACTGCTCGGCAGGTATCAACCGGGAACCGAACAGGTAGAACCTTTGGGCTTCGCCTTGGTCATGGGTGGCCGCGGAGATGAGCAGACGTTCGAACACGGTGAACTTTCGCCCACCAGCGTAACCACTCATGTAGTCGATGTGACTCGTCATACTCGCTCTGGCACTGCGGTATTCGGTCAGTGCAGCATTCACGTTGCGATGTGAATCGAGTGTGTGTGCCGGCGTCTCCACCAGCATTCGCGCCGTTGCGTCGACCAGCATCTGCGCGGTCTCGAGTGCCCACGAGCAGCCGATGCCCCACAACGGGTCGTTGGTCGCCGCGGCGTCGCCGATGAGTGCGAACCCGTTACCAACCGGTTCGGTGAGGGTTGTGGAGAAGTGTTTGGTACCAACGATCTTCCCCACGATGTGCTCGCGACGAATCGGCGGAGCGCCGGGTAATGCGTTGGCGTATTCGAGGAAAGCGGTAGACAGGTCGTCAGTGAACGAACCGAGCTTGTCGAGGGCGGGGAAGATGACCAGCACGCTGATTCCGCCGTCGTTGGGGAGCAGATAGGCGACGTCGGGATCCATGAACCACGACAGTGAAGATTCTCCGTCGGGTCGTTCGAGTCCGGAGAGTTGGGCGAAGTAGCTGAAGCGACCGTTTGTCACGGTCTCCGAGTCGCATCGCGCGGATCGTGCGACTGTCGAATCCTTGCCGTCCGCTCCGACGGTCAAGTTCGCTTCGAGAGTGAATGCCGAGCCCTGCGCGGTTCCGTACACACCGGCCGTGGTGCCGTTCTTGGTCAGCAACCCGGAAACGCGATGTCCGAGAAGAAGGTCGACGTTCGGGTAGTCGTTCGCGAGTTGCCGCAGGAGCGGGTCGAGCGTCTCCCTCCGGACGTTGAATCCCGGTGGCGACGAGTCGTCGGTGGCGTCAGGGGTGATCCATCCCCACGGAGTCCAGAACTTCGGAACGGTTTCCACCATTCCCAGGGCGAGCAGTTTTTCCGTGGCGCCGAGCCTTTGCAGGATCGGGGCGCCGCACGGTTGTAGATGGTGAGTGCACAGGACCTTGTGGGCCCGGGCGTCGGAGCGAGCGTCGAGAAGCGCTATTCGCAGACCTTGCTGGGCGTACATGATTGCGGCGGCGCATCCGGCAATGCTCGCGCCGACAATCACGACGTCATATTTGTCCTGCGCTCTCGAAGTCACGCCGGTCAGTTTAATGCATAAGGTTATAACTTAAATGCTTGCAATATTCAGTCATCGTGTTCGGGCGTTAGGTCCCGAACTGCGGCCCGGATGGACTGTTCCCGAAGCTCGTTCTCCCTTCGCAGCTCACGGCGCCGACGCCCGGCCTCGAACCGTTGCCTCGCGATTGTTCCGGTCGGTCGGAGTTGGGGCACCTCAGCGGGTTTTCCGTCGCTGCCCATTGCCACCATCGTGAAGTAACAACTGTTGGTATGTCGAGATTTTCCGAGAAGAATATCTTCGGTTTCGACGCGTATTCCGATTTCCATCGACGTGCGCCCGGTGTAATTGACGGAAGCGGTGAAGGTGACAAGTTCACCGACGTGCACCGGCTCGCGGAACACCACACGATCGACGGACAGGGTCACGACGTACGTCTGGGCGTATCGACTCGCGCACGCGTAGGCAACCTGGTCGAGGAACTTCAAAATCGTTCCGCCGTGCACGTTGCCCGAGAAGTTGGACATGTCCGGCGTCATGAGGACGGTCATGGACAAGGTGTGTTTCGACGCTTGCTTCGTTTCAGGCAGCGGCTTCGATTCAGACAGGGAGTTCGATTCGGACATCGAGCGGGCCTCTTCGGGTTGGTGGACGGTGAAGAGACCGTATCCGGCCCCACGGGTTACCCGCGCGTTCGAAGGGGTGCGGTCCTAGGGTTCGGGACAGTCCCGACGTGCAGGATGTATTCACTGGTGGCGACGGGTCCGGTTGCGCTCGACCTGAGATAGGGCGCAAGCGTCGAGTGCAGGTGAGCGGACATCGAAGCCCAGCTGCCTGTTTCTCTGACTGCCTCGCGAAAATTCTTCAATGCCGGTGCCTGGTCGCACAGTTCCTCGATGGGATCCGACCCGGCTGGTAGTTGCCATTCGAGCACATGAGAGGACGAGCTCACCGACTCCAATCCAGCTGCTGCCTTCTCGAATTCGCGGGAGTTCGCCCACGTCGTCGGCAGCGGTGTGATGCCGTTCCATGCTGAGGCTGCTTCTCTGCGGAGTGCTGCTGCCCACCCGTTCTCCGACCACGTTGCGACGCAGATCTTTCCGTCTGGCCTGGTCACCCGCATCATTTCTGCGAGAGCGATCGCGGGATCGGGGCAGAAGATGATCCCGAAGATGCTGACGCAGGCGTCGGCGCTCGAATCCGGCCACGGCAAGGACTGTGCATCGCCGATCGTGAAGGTGGGTTCAGTGATGCCGGGGCGGGGAATCCAGCGTTCGCGCGCGGCCTCGAGCTGGCTGGCGGAGAGGTCGAGTGCGTGGACCGTCATGCCGCACTGGGCCGCCGGGAGCGCAAAGTTTCCGGTTCCGGCGCAGACGTCGTACACCGTGCTGACGTGTCCGATCGAGCGCAGTGCCTCCAGTGATGCAGGTGAGAGTTGTTCGGCAAGAGTCGAATACGTTGCACCGTTCCAGTTTCCCCGAGTCATGACAAGCTCCTCTCGATTGCGTCGATGACCGTATCGAGCGCTGCGCCTGCCGCGCGTGCTGCTTCGTCGGGGTTGCGTTCCTCGATAGCTGCGATCAAGGGTCGATGCTCGCCGACGTGGAATCCCGGACCGATGCTCACGGCGGACAGTGAATCCGACACGGCGGCAAGAACTCCCCGATAGACGTCGATCAGGGCGGAATTGTGTGACGCCTCGACGATCGAAAGGTGCAGGGCCATCCCGGCTTCGGTCGTACCGGAGCTGCCGGCGTGATCGGGGTGTGCGTTCCATGCTGCGTGGATCCGTGCGAGGTCTTCGGGGGTGCGGCGCTGCGCTGCGAGCCGTGCGGCTTCGACCTCGAGTCCGCGTCGCAAGCTCAGTACGTCGAGAACGTCGCCTCTGGCGAGTCTGCGCCCGAGTAGTCCTTCGACCGGCGACGCCGCCGTCACGTACACGCCGCCGCCGTGGCGAACGGACAGAACTCCGGCATGTGCAAGCGCCCGTACCGCCTCGCGCATGGTGTTTCGGGCGACTCCCAATTCCTCGACCAGCGCGGTCTCCGGTGGGAGTTTTGATCCGACGGGCCATCGTCCGGAGGCGATGGCCTCCTCGATCGTCGCGGCGACAGTGTCTACCTTGCGTCCGGAATCGGACATGTATGCCGCCTCGGGTAAGTGGGTCAATGACTTGTCCGAGGCTAGCGTGCTCGACCAAGTGGGTCAATGACTTGCGGTCTACCTGGACTTGCCAGCTATCCCCGTACGTCCAGGCTGCGGGCGTAGTGCTCCTTGAACACCTCGAGATGTGCCCAGGATTCCAAGCCGCTGACACCGTCGATCCCGCGGATCCGCTCGGACAGGGAATGAAGGTCGTTGGAGGAGTTGGCGGCAACGGTCGCGATCACGTCGTACCGCCCCAGGGTTCGGGCGAGGAACTCGATTCCGGGCAGCGACTCGATCTCCGACACCGCGTTGTCGTCCCGTGAGCCCAGGTTGACGCCGATGCCCATCGCCAATGTCCGGCCACCGCCTCGCCGCTTTACGACGGCTCCGACGCGAAGTGCCGTGCTCGCGATCAGGTGATTGACGCGGTTGCGTACGGCACTCGGCGACAGACCGGTGTGCTCGGCCAGCTCGAGAAATGGCATGCGCCCGTTGCGTTCGAGTAGTTCGATCAACGCGACATCCGTCGAGTCGAGTCGAATGTCGGCTTGTAAAGCGCTCTCGGGCATGAAGATTCCCTTGATGACGTCGACGTAGACCAGCGTGCTCACGGATCGAACGCCTCGCTGTGAGCGTAGTTCGGCGATGGCGCGATACAGATCGTCGTGACTGGGCACCCGAAGTTCCGCAATCACGTTGTACTGCCCGCTGACTGCCGAGATGTAGACGGCGGCCTCGGACTCGATCAACGCGTTCAGCACGGGGGTCATCGGTCCGGACACGGCGATCGAGACGTGTGCGAGTGCCTTCAATCCGAGAAGTTCGGGATGCGCGACCGCAACCACGGACACCGTTCCCGAGTCGAGCAGTGCCTGCACTCTGGTGGACACCGCTGCACGTGGTGCGTCGACCGCCGCGGACAGTTCGCGGTACGTCGCTCGCCCATTGCGCTGAAGTGCGGCAATGAGCTTGGAATCGAGATCGACGGTCATGGATGTCCCAACTTTTCCAGAGATTTTTCTGTACCCGCTTCCTATTAGAACAGTCGCATGTGGCCATGAATGATGCGGATAAGTGCAGAAATGCTCGAAAACCACTACAAAAAAGTTGTATACCGCCTGGTCTGAAACTTTGATGCATTGCATAGCTCCAGGTCAGGGCGTAGTTTTCGCTCAATACGCAGTGACCTGCACCACCATCTCGACGAAGGACCACCATGCGCAAGTTGCACACGCACGAAGCCTCGCCGCTCGACGCCACCGCCACGATCTTCACCGGCGCCAAGATTCACACCGTTGACGACAGCACGGCGGGAGCCGAAGCGTTCCTGGTGTTCGGAAACCGCTTTGCAGCGGTGGGGACACTCGAGGAATGCCGCACCGAGGCGCGTCGCCTGAGCACTCGCACAATCGCGGTGGTCGAACTCGACGGCGCCACCGTCGTCCCCGGCTTCGTCGATCCGCACGCACACCCGCTCATGTACGGGCAGATGCTCAGCTGGGTGGACTGCGGTCCGGAGAAGGCTCACTCGATCCCCGGAATCATTGCGCTGCTTCAGGAAGCGGCACTCACAGCACCTGCGGGTGTCCCGATTCGCGGATACGGCTACGAGCACCGCAACCTGATCGAAGGGCGTCATCCGCTCAAGGAAGAGCTCGATCAGGTCGCCACCGATCGCGAGGTCTACCTCATGAACGCGAGCGGTCACGGTGGCGTCGTCAACTCCTTCACTTTCGACAAGCACGGCATCGATGCGAGCACCGAGAACCCGGCCGGTGGAGAGTTCTTCCGAGATTCGGACGGCGAGCTGACGGGCGAGCTGTCCGACGCCGCGTGCAACATCCTCACCGGCGTCAACGGAGTGAAGGTCGGTCATCACGGACCCAACTTCCATCTCGAGGACGAGCCCGACGAGCACCTTCGCCAGCTGTCGGTCGCTCAGGACAAGTTCCTGGCCGGCGGCGTCACCACCATCGGTGACTGCCAGGTGACCCGTCGTGAATTCGACATGTACCTGCGTCTGGCCGAGCAGGATCAGCTCAAGACCCGCGTCTCCATGTACATGCTCAGCCACCTCCTCGATCACGTCATCGACACGGGAATGCACGGCGCCTTCGGCAATTCCAAGCTCGCGTTCGGCGGCATCAAGTTCTATGCCGACGGCACTCTCGGTGGCTGGACCGCGTACTTCCCCGACGGATACGTGGGCGACCCGTGCCGCACCGGGCAGCTCTACCACGAGCCGGCGGACTACTCGGAGCTGATTGCCAAGGCACACTCGGTGGGTCTGCAGACCGCCACGCACGCTCAGTCGCCGACGGCCATCGACATGGTGCTCGATGCCATCGAAGCTGCGCAGAAGGCTCACCCCGACGCCGACGCGCGTCACCGCATCGAGCATTGCGGACTCCCGACGGCCGAGCAGATCGCCCGGATGAACCTGGCCGGTGTCTACCCGGTGAACCAGCCGCAGCACTACTACAACTGGGGCGAGGGCGTCACCGCTGCGATCGGGACTCCGGGTGAGCGGTTCAACCCGCTCGGCGAGTTCATCGCTGCCGAGGTTCCCGTGACCATCAGCTCAGACGCCCCAGTGGCCGAGCCCAAGCCGCTCGAAGCGATTCAGGCTGCTGTCACCCGTGTGACGCGTCAGGGCCATCAGCTCGGCTCCGATGCACTCCGCATCACCGCCGACCAGGCACTGCAGGCTCACACCCTCAACGGTGCGCGTGCGCTGGGCCGTGAAGCAGAACTGGGCAGCATCTCGGTCGGCAAGCGGGCCGACTTCGTGATTCTGGGCGCGGATCCCCTCGAGGTTCCGGCCGACGCGATTGCGCAGATCGATGTCCGCGAGACCTGGATCGACGGCGAACTCGCACATTCAGGTCATAACCACCTATTGTCGAGCACTTCGACCACCGAGGAAAAGTAATGAACCGAGAGCAACAGATCGTGAAGGCCCGCAAGGCGGGATTTGCAGCCTTCGTCGGTACAACTATCGAGTGGTACGACTTCTACGTATATGCCACGGCAGCCGCGCTGGTGTTCGGTGACATCTTCTTTCCACCCGGAACCGACCGCCTGACCGGTGTTGCGGCGGCGTTCGCGACGTACGCCGTCGGCTTCTTCGCTCGCCCGCTCGGCGGAATCGTGTTCGGCCATGTCGGTGACAAGATGGGCAGGCGCACCGCCCTTGTCGTGACTTTGACGCTGATGGGCGCAGGCACCTTCCTCATCGGCATGTTGCCCACCTACGCGTCGATCGGGTTCTGGGCGCCGTTGCTCCTGGTTGTTCTTCGCTTCGTCCAGGGCTTTGCCGTCGGCGGCGAATGGGGCGGTGCCGTCTTGATGGCCGTCGAGCATGCTCCCGAGGACAAGAAGACCTTCTACGGCGGATTCGCCCAGCTGGGCAACCCGGCCGGCGCGCTTCTGGCCACCGGTTTCTTCAGCATTCTCTCCACCTTCGGCGACGACGCTCTGCGCGAGTGGGCGTGGCGTCTGCCCTTCCTCTGCTCGGCGCTGTTGATTCTCGTCGGCTTGGTCGTTCGCCTGAAGGTCGAAGAGTCCCCGGTTTTCGAGTCCGAGGTGAAGTCCGCGGACGTACCGGAAATGCTGCCGCTCAAGTACGCGTTGGTGACCAACTGGCGCCCGATCATCCTGGGCATCGGCATTCTGCCCGTCGCAGTCGGCGGCTACTACCTCGTGACGACCTTCATCACGGCGTACGCAACCGACCCCGATGTCGGGTTGTCCGAGACGTTGATTCTCAACGCGCTCAGTGTCGCGGCAGTGGTCGAGTTGATCGCGACTCTCGGAGTGGCGTGGCTCGGCGACAAGGTGGGACGCGTCCGAGTCGTCATCTGGGGTCTTGCCGCGGTCGCAATACTCGCAGCACCGCAGTTCCTGGTGCTGAAATCCGGATCAGTGTTCCTGATCTTCTTGACCTTCGCCGTCATGCGACTGGTGCTGGCTGCCACGTACGGTCCGATCGCCGCTGTTCTGTCGCAGATGTTCAAGCCGCAGGCGCGCTATACGAGCATCTCGTTGGCGTACCAGGGTGCCGGCGCTATCTTCGGCGGCTTGTCACCGCTGGTGTCGACGCTGATGTACAAGGCAACCGGCAGCATCTGGCCGGTCATCGCACTGCTGATCGGCATGTGCATCCTGAGCATCGTCTGCCTGCTCTTCGCTCCGCAGCACGTGGACGAGGCGACCGATACCGACGGTGCTCAGCAGGGCCTGAACAAGGAATCGGCTTCCGCCTGACTGCCGAGGGTCGGCTTCCGCCTGACTGCCGAGGGTCGGCTTCCGCCTGACTGCCGAGGGTCGGCTTCCGCCTGACTGCCGAGGACCGGCCGCCTGTCAACTGAAAACACAAAGCTGGGGCAGTACACGATTTCCGTGTACTGCCCCAGCTGTCGTTCAGCTGTCCTTCAGGGCCGGTTACGCGCCGACGAGATGGCGATGAAAGTGATCGCTGCGTCGGTGTGCCTGGCTGAGATTCCTGATCTCACGCAGCCAGAAGTGAGACGCCAGTGCGTTATCGCTTCCATAGCCGGTGCCGGACGTGTCCTCGTCGATCAGGGCGACAAGCGCCTTGATCAGGCTGGTGACCTTGAGGTTGTTGGTCTGAGAATGTCGGACCAGCAGGTCGGCAGCTTCGTCGGAGCTGCAACGGTAGAGGGTGCAGACGATTTCGATCCCGCGCTCGCGGATCCGGCCCGAAGTTGTCGGGATCCGTAGACCGTTTGTCGAGTTGCTGTTCGTCTGGTTGTTCGTGTTGTCGGGGTGAATCATGGTGTTGATCAAGGTATTCCTTTGAACCACGCAGGTTTTGGACCTGTGCGGTGTGTAGCGCATGTTGATACTGGTGCAGTCGGTACGCGATTGGCGGCGGACTCCGTCGGAGCCTTCGGCCTGGTCAACAATCTGCGGGACTGATGAAAGTGCGTAGTGATCAAAGGCGCGGATTTGCACCGAACTGGAAGTCTGCCCCTGGAACGAATACTGGAACCGTTGTTCCGGGCGAAGCGACCGGCTGCCTGACTGACGGCTGCCCTCTGATTACCCCACCGTACGTCATCGATGCGGTTTCAGCTAATTCTTTATCGGGCGATCGTGATCACAGCGCGTGCTTTTACCTGCTCAAGAGGCGTTTACATGGTCGATTATTGCTTGCTTGGTGATAGCCCAGGCGTTGGTTGTCGGGTTCCCGAAGTCGCCGTGGCCGACTCCGGGTAGTTCGATCAGATCGACCGCATCGCCTGCTGCTCGGGCGGCACGGGTATAGCGTCGGCTCTGTTCGATCGAGACGACCTTGTCGCCGAGTCCGTGGATCGCCGTGACCGGGAGGTCGGTGGGGAGGTGTTCGATCGGTGATGCGATGCGATAACGGTCCGGATGGTCGACGGGCATGCCGCCCAGAAGATTTCGAACAAATCGATCTTTGCCAGCGGTTGCGGCGAGCGTCATGTCGAAGACGCCGGCCATGATCGTTGCCGAGCGAACCGGCACGGTGAGCTCTGGTTCCGGAGCGTCTGCACCCTGCTGTGATCGCGACGCGACCCAGGCGGCAAGTTGCCCGCCCGCGGAGTAGCCGGCGATGTGTACACGGCTCAAATCCAGTCGCCCGGAAGCTCTTTCCTGAACAACGCCGGCCAGGGCGTTGGTAGCCGCAACGGTATCGGAGAGTGTGGTCGGCCAACCGCCCTGGCCGCCTACGCGCCTGTATTCGATGTTCCAGACCGCAATTCCGTACGGGGTCAACGTTTTTGCCCACGCACCCGCGTATTCGAGATTGCTTTTCTGAGCCCAACCGCCACCGTGGATCAGGACAACGACCGGCAGGTCGCCGTCGGATCCGGTTGGAAGATACAGATCGCCGAACGTGTCTGCGGTTGCGGAGTAGGCGATGCGTACGGGAGCGACTTCTCGGTCGAGACCTGCCGCACTGCTGACAGACAGGAGGAGAGTGAGAACACAGGCGAATGCTGTGGCGAGGTACCCGGCCAAGCGGTCGCGGGAGCGGTGCGCGATGGCTTGATTCCTCTCGGCGTGTGACGGACGATATTTCGGAAATCAGTCTATCGGTGCCGAGTGAATTCATGGGGTGAGCGAAGTGCCGTGCTTGCTCGTATGCGTAGTTCGCTACGCGTGTGGGTCGGCGCAGTGGGTTCATCGCCGTTGATCAGTGCAAGAAGTGCATCCACCGCCGACGCTGCTTGTTCTTCGGGGAAGAAATCGAGTGCGGTGATCGGGGGATCGGAGATCAGTAGAGCGGGCTCGTCGCTGTCCTGGGCGATCAAGATGCTTCCGGGAATTGACAGGCCGAGATCGAGCGCCGCTCGAGCAGCGGCGGGGGCGCAGCCGAGGATGACCGAGAGAATCGCGTCAGGTGGGTTCTCGGATGACAGTGCTTTGTGGGTCGCCGCGTATGCCGCGGAGACGAGTTGTTCGACGGAATTTACGCCCTCGAACGACGGCAGTTCGTCGGTGGCTCGGGGCGACACGCCGCGGGTGCGGCACCATTCGAGGTAAGCGATGGTCGTTGCGCGAGTCCACGCCGAATCCATTCCAGGATGCAGGACGAGGATATCCGTTGCGCCCTGTTCGGTCAGGTGGTTCAAGAGCGTTTCGGTAGTGGCGACGAGATCCGGCGAAATGCTCCATCCGAACTGCTCGGGATTGCCGGGACCCACTGCGACAGACGGTATTCCAAGTTTTTTCAAGATGTCGACCCGTGGGTCGTGCATCACCGGGTCGACGACGATCACACCGTCCATCTCGATGCGCCGCAGTCCGTTCGGGTCTTTCATCGACGGCAACAGTAGGAGTGAGTGATCGGCGCGGAACGCGGCTTGCGTGGCGGCGGCCGCTACGCGTCCGTACCAGTCGAAGTTGAGGTATTCGGCCGAGGACAACTCGTCCGGTGCCGGGAGCATCAGCCCGAGGGTGGAGGTTCGGCCTGTTCGGAGGCTCTGTGCCGAGCGGTTGGCTCGGTACCCCAGCCGGTCGGCAACCTCTTGAACTCGGGCCCGGGTCGCCGAATCAACTCGACCTTTGCCGTTGAGTGCGTAGGAGACCGTCGATACCGCGACTCCCGCAGCCGCCGCTACGTCGCGAAGCGTCGGGGAGTTGGGTGTGGACATCGGGGCCGGTCCTTCACTTGCTGGTCGGTTTCTACTCAAGAGTAACGCCCAATCGTCAGGTGTTGCCTCACCTTGTGGACGTTTGTCTAGAAAGACTGCCTCGTCGAATCGTTTCACCGCAGCGCTTGACAGTGCTGAAACGTTTCGGCACGCTCAGTGGGTGCGGAGGTAAACGTCGAATGAAATTCGGGTTGACCCCGGCACCTCACCCAAGTCCAAGCGCATATTCGCGATAACGCACGGAGTCACTTCATGACCGACCACACCGACCTTCGAAGGGTGAACACAATTCCCGCCAGGTATGCGACGGTGCAAAATCGATGGTTTGCAGCTCCTCTGGTCATTGGATTCGCGGTAAGCGATATTCGTGGTCTGCGGGTTCGTACCCACTCGATCGAATTGGCTTCGGCGTGAGCGAATACGCATGGTCGGTCCCCGGTGGTTTGGTCGAACGGCCGGGGATTAGTCCGGGAGAGCCGGAGATCTGGGTCTACGCCGACAAGTTCTCGTACTTCGCCGGCGAGACTGTCTCCATTCGAGTGCACACCACCGCTGACGAATACGACCTCGAAGTGGTGCGAGACGGCGCGCGTCCGCAGAGCATCGTCAAGTACCTCGGTCTACCGGGAAAACAGCAGTCGACGCCCGACAACGCCTATGCGGTTGGTTGCGATTGGTCGGAATCCGTTGCCTTCACAGTCGCCCCGAACTGGGCGTCGGGGATGTACTTGATCGTGGTCCGAATGCGCCATGAAGGTGTGGTCGTGGAACGGGAGGGTTTCTTCATAGTCAAGGCGCGTGAAGCCGACCACGCCGACTTTGTTCTCATTCACACGACGAGCACGATGTTGGCCTACAACGACTGGGGTGGGGCAAACCAATACCGGGGTGTTCCGGACGGTTCCGGCGACGTGGCGACACCGATCTCCTCGACGCAACGTCCCATTGCGCGAGGTATGTTGCGCAAACCCGAAGGCGCAGCGCGTAATACCCATACCGATACGCCGGGAGTTGGATGGATTCCGCGTCACCCGCCGTACGAGTGGGCCTGGGTGAACGGCTACTCGCGCCACCACGCTGACGCGTTCTGGGCCACGTACGAGCGACCCTTCACGGTGTGGGCGGAAGAGCAAGCCTTTCTTGTGCACCACGTCACCCAGCATGACCTGCACGAGGATCCTTCAGTACTGCAAGGGTATTCATGCGCCGTCGTCGTCGGCCACGACGAGTGCTGGTCGTGGGAAATGCGTGACCGTATCGACGCCTTCGTCGAAGGCGGAGGTTGCTTGGCGCGATTCGGCGGGAATTTCCTGTGGCAGATACGCATCGAAGGTGAGACGCAGGTCTGCTACAGGGACCCTTTCGAGGATCCGATGCGAGAGGTCGACCCGACCCGGGTGACAACTGCGTGGGATTCGCCCAGGATCGACCGGCCAGGTGCATGGACTATGGGATCGACCGGCATGGCGGGCGCCTACAGTCGTTACGGCGCAACAACTCCCAGGTCTTCCGGCGGGTTCACGGTGTATCGCCCTGACCATTGGGCGTTGAACGGAACCGATCTGTACTACGGCGACAACTTCGGAAACTCCCTCTGTATTGCCGGTTTTGCCATGGACGGTGTGGATTACACGTTCAGGAAGGGTCGGCCGTACGCCACCGGAGTCGACGGTGCACCCGAAGATTTGGAGATCATCGCGATGGCGCCAGCGGTAGCCGGTTCACGGGACAGGTGGAACGGAACGAGTCCGATCGGTGCACCCTTGGCGGCCGCGCGGGGAATCGTCGAATGCTTTTACGGGAGTGAGCCACCCGAACATCTTCGGGAGCTCGAGTACGGATCGGGAATGGTCACCTGTCACAGCCGAGGTCGCGGGACGGTGTTCAACGCTGGTTCTGCCGAATGGGTGAACGGACTGATCAATCACGATCCCTTTACCGAGCAGATCACCGCAAACGTTCTGAATCTGTTTGCTGCGCAACTGTCGAGGTTCAACGTGGAGAACAATTGACATGATCCTCAACCGTGAATTAAATACGAACGTATGTATTGTCATTAAAAAGCATGCGTAAACTGTGTCTTTATCCCTGCGGACGGTCATTTCCGGGGTGATGCAGGATGGTGAGTTGGTTGAGGAGAAAGTGCAGGCACGATCTCGACGATCAGATCCGCGCGTGACCTGACTGCCCTGATCAGGTCGGCGTTCGGTTGATCCACCCGTTCCACCCACTCGGCAGCCGCTTCGGAACTCTTTCCGAAGCGGCTGTGGCGTTTCACCAAGCGTTCCGTGCGAGTTGCCTCCGGAACGTCGAGATACCAGACCTCGTCGAGTGCCGCACGCACGTCCGGCCACCCACCGGTCGGGAGGAGGAGGTAGTTCCCTTCGGTGACGATCAACGGTGTATGTGGTTCGACGGCGGTTGCGCTGCCGATTGATTCGTCGATCTCGCGATCGAAGACGGGTGTGTAAACGGTGGCATCCGAGGCTTGGAGTCGGCGTAGCAGAGCCGCGTATCCGCCGGCGTCGAAGGTGTCCGGAGCGCCTTTGCGCTCGCGCCTGCTCAGCTTGTCGAGTTCCCGATTGGCAAGATGAAAACCGTCCATCTCGACTATGGCGCAACGAGAACCCAGTTTCGCAGCAATTGCCTGTGACGCCGTCGATTTTCCGGCTCCCGGCGCTCCCGTGATGCCGCGTATCCGCCGGCGGTTGTCGGTGATCAGGGAATCGGCGCGTGAGGCAAGTTCATCGAGCGTCAGTGAGACGGTCGGCGGAGTGGTCTCCACGCGAAGCTCCATCCTGTATGCGGGTCGGGTTCCCCGAGCGTACGCGCGGAGCCGAGACCTATTGACAGTCTAAATGGACTGTGAAACTGTGAGCCATGCCACTCGGGAAGCTGGAGGTGTGACCGTGACTCTGCGTGATGTGCAGCGCGAAGCGACACGCCATCGAATTCTCGACGCGGCAACGGATTTACTGATTGAGGACGGGTATTCGTCGTTGACGACGCAGTCGGTGCAAACCGCTGCCGGGGTCAGTCGAGGCGCTCTGCTGCACCACTTTCCGAACATGCAGGAGTTGACTGCGGCATTGGTGTCGAACATCGTCGTGCGGAACGAGGCGGCGGTAAGGGCGGCGATGTCTCGGCAGGATCCGACGGTGGACACGATCGAGAACTCGATCTCCGCTTTGTATTCGGCGTTGACTCGGCCACCGTTTCAAGCCGAACTCGAACTGTGGTCCGCAGCTCGGACGGATCCGGGTCTGGCAGAGGTTCTCCGAGAATCGGAGCGCGTCGCCGGGCGGGATCTGCAGAGAGTTGTCCACGACGCTTTCGGTCCCGAAATTGTTGCTTCCGAGAACTATTCGCAGATTGCAGATCTGACGGTGCTGATGCTCCGTGGTTTGGCGCTGTCCCGGGCAGTGCAGAAGAGCGACGCCTCTGCGCGTCGTTCGATCAGTCAATGGGCAGGCGTCGTTCGCCTGCTCCTCACCCAGAACTAGCGCAACTCGTTCCGATCGAGGTGTGCTCTGTCGACAGGACCGATGATGACGGATTTTGCGACCCTGAAGTACGAGACCTCGGACGGTAAGGCGTATATCACGCTGAACCGACCCGATCGGCTCAACGCGATCGACGACGTGATGCCGTCGGACATTCGAAATGCGGTGGCAGCAGCCAACGACGACGACGATGTTCGCGTGATCATCTTGCAAGGTGCGGGCAAGGCGTTTTGCGCCGGGTACGACCTCAAGAAATTCGCTGAAGGAGACCTCGACGGAAAGTGGAACCAGGGCCCGGTATGGGACCCCATCAAGGACTTTCGGGGGATGAAGCAGAATACCGACGACTTCTTCACGCTCTGGCGATCACTCAAGCCGACGATCTGCAAGGTTCAGGGTTACGCAATCGCCGGCGGGAGCGACATCGCGCTGTCCTGCGACATGCTGATCATGGCCGACGACGCCCGCATCGGATACCCGCCTGCGCGCGTCTGGGGTTGCCCGACGACGGCGATGTGGGTGTATCGACTGGGAGCCCAGCGGGCCAAGCGAATGTTGTTGACTGGCGACACTATTGACGGTGTTACCGCGGCCGATTGGGGATTGGCGCTCGAAGCGGTGCCGGCCGATGAATTGGACTCGGCAGTGGAAGCGTTGGCGGATCGCATTGCCGGTGTCCCGCTCAATCAGTTGGCTATGCAGAAGATGATGATCAATCAGGCGTACGACAATATGGGGCTGCAGGGCACTCAGGTGCTGGCAACCCTGTTCGACGGAATCACGCGTCACTCCCCGGAAGGTCGCTGGTTCAAGGATTTTGCCGAGCGCGACGGATTTCACGCCGCGGTGCAATACCGCGATTCCGGGCGCAAGATTCCAGACGGAGGCGGGCCGCTCCCCGCGTCCGACACCCCTCCTCGATAGAAAGTAGATGTGAGATGAGCAGTGTTCTCGAAACGTCGTACTTCCCCGCTGACGTGTCGGACCCGATTGCGGAACAAACGGTGGGCGGGCTGCTGCGAGAGTGCGCCGCGGACTCGCCGAATCTGGTTGCAATCAGAGAAGTAGTTCCGGCGCAATCGCATTCGTTGTCCGGGGCCGCCGAAACCGATCGTACGTGGACCTTCGCGCAACTGCTGGACGAAGCGGAGGGGTGTGCGCACTACCTCTTGTCCCAGTTCGATCGCGGAGACAGGATCACCGTCTGGGCTCCGAACGTTCCGGAGTGGATGATCCTGCAATACGGCGCCGCGCTCGCCGGAATGGTTCTGGTGACTGCCAATCCGGCGTTGGGTGCGGAGGAACTCGCGTACGTCCTGTCGCAGTCCCAGTCCCGCGGGCTCTTCCACACCGGAAAGTTCCGCGGCGGTGACATGGCAGCGGTGGCGTCCGAGGCGATTTCGATTGCGGGAGAGGAGGTTCTGGCAGTCAACTTCGAAGACTGGGATCGTCAGGTTCGAGGTTGGACGGGCGAGCGAGGCGCTCTGCCGGAAGTCTCTCCCGATGACAATGCGCAGATTCAGTACACGTCGGGAACCACCGGTGTGCCCAAGGGTGCATTGCTGCATCACCGAGGTTTGGTCAACAACGCCGATTTTGTCAGCCAGAGAGGTCAATTCCCCGAACGGGGTTCGGTCGTCTCGGCCATGCCACTGTTCCACACGGCCGGATGCGGCATCCTGGTTCTCGGTGCCGCACAGCGAAGAATGTCCATCGGCCTGATCCAGTACTTCGATCCGACTGCGGTTCTCGATGCGGCAGAACGCTTTCACGCCGACGTCGTCAGTGGAGTGCCGACGATGCTGATCGCCATGATCAACGACGCCACCTTCGCCGACCGCGATTTCTCGGCGTGCTCAGTGGTCGTATCCGGTGGATCGTCGGTACCGCCCGAACTGGTCAGCACGGTGGAGTCGGCATTCGGTGCGGGATTCAGCATCGTCTACGGACAAACCGAAGCCAGTCCCGTGATCACACAGACCAGTCCGGCCGACACCCCCGAAGACAAGTCGGAGACGGTCGGCCTCGCATTGCCACAGGTCGAGGTGAAGATCTCCGACGTCGTGACCGGAGACAGCGTCCCACTCGGCGAACAAGGTGAGATCTGCGCTCGTGGGTACCTCGTCATGACCGAGTACTTCCGCAATCCAGAGGCCTCGTCCGCGACCGTGGACAAGGACGGGTGGTTGCATACCGGCGACTTGGGGACGATGGATCAACGTGGATACGTCCGGGTCACCGGGCGCCTCAAGGACATGATCATCCGCGGCGGGGAGAACATCTATCCGCGTGAGGTCGAGTCCGTGATCTTCACACATCCGAAGATCCTCGATGTGGCGGTCGTCGGTGTTCCCGACGAGGTGTGGGGTGAGCGCGTGGTCGCCGTCATCCGCTGGAAGGACGAATCCGATCAACCGACTGCCGCCGAACTGGTCGAGTTCTGCAACGAACGACTGGCGCGCCACAAGGCACCCAAGGAATGGTTCAGCGCGGAAGCGTTCCCACTCACAGGGTCGGGCAAGATTCAGAAGTATCGGATCGCGAGCTTGGTCGGCGAAGGCGTGTACGGCGTCGTCAGCTGATCGGAGTGCATAGCACGTCGGAGCGATTCTGTCTGGGTATCCCCGTAAATCGCTTCGACGTGCCGTGTTTATCCTGATGGCGTGAATTCAACCTTCGGTGAGACCGGACACAAAGCTATCTCCAACCGCATTCGCGCCACAGCCTTTGCGTCGAAGGTGATGTCCGCGTCCGACGCCGTGAAATTCATCAATCCGGATGACACTGTCGCGATCAGCGGTTTCGCAAGCGCCGGTACACCCAAGGTCGTCATTCCGGCCCTGGCCGAGCGTATTCACCAGACCCGCGGCAACGGATCGAACTTCACGATCAATCTCCTGACCGGTGCTTCGGTGTCCACCGAGACCGAAAGGCTGCTCGCCGAAGTCGACGGAATCGCGCTACGCATGCCGTATCAGTCCGAGGCCACCGCACGTCGCCGGATCAACGACGGTCGCATGGACTACGTCGACATCCATCTCTCCCACGTGGCTCAGCAGGTGTGGGAGGGCTACTACGGCAATGTCGACGTTGCGGTGGTCGAGGTCGCCGGTATCACCGAATCGGGTGAACTGATTCCCTCCGCGTCGATCGGCAACAACAAGACGTGGCTCGACGTCGCCGACAAGGTCATCCTCGAGGTCAACTCCTGGGTGCCCGAGGCGATGGAGGGTATTCACGACGTCTATTACGGCACGGCGTTGCCGCCGCATCGCAAGCCGCTCCAGATCATCCGCGTCGAGGACCGGATCGGCCAGACCACGTTCCGGGTGGACCCGGCCAAGGTGGTGGCCGTTGTCGAGACCAACTGCCGAGACAGCGCGAGTCCACTGTCTGCTCCCGACGCCGTCAGCGAGGCGATCGCCGGGCACGTACTGGAGTTCTTCGACTTCGAGGTGCGCGCCGGACGGATGCCGGCCGATACGTTGCTTCCGCTGCAGGCGGGCATCGGCAATGTCGCCAACGCGGTGCTCGGAGGTCTCGATCGCGGACCGTATCGCGGGTTGACCTGCTACTCCGAGGTCATCCAGGACGGGATGCTGAAGCTGATCAAGGACGGCACCGTCGCGCATGCGTCGTCGACGGCTTTGGCGCTCACCGACGAAGGCATCGAGGAACTGACTGCGAACATCGCCTTCTATCGCAACCACATCACGCTCCGTCCGCAGGAGATCAGTAACCACCCGGAGGTGGTGCGCAGACTTGGAATCATCGCCATGAACGGGATGCTCGAGGCCGACATCTACGGCAACGTGAACTCGACGCACGTCATGGGGACGAAGATCATGAACGGAATCGGCGGGTCGGGGGACTTCGCCCGCAACGGCTACGTGTCCATGTTCTTGAGTCCGTCGACGGCCCGCGGTGGTGAGATTTCGGCGATCGTTCCGATGGTTCCGCACGTCGACCACACCGAGCACGACACTCAGGTGTTGGTCACCGAGCAGGGGTTGGCGGATCTGCGCGGCCTGTCACCGCGGCGTCGCGCACGCCTGATCGTCGACAAGTGCGCTCACCCGGAGTTCCGACCACTCCTTCACGATTACATCGCTCGAGCCGACGCCCAACCTGGTGCCGGACAGACGCCGCATCTTCTGGGTGAGGCATTCGCGTTTCATCAGCGCTACATCGACACGGGTTCGATGCGGCTTTCCTGACGCCAAACAAGGCCGCGCACAGTGAGAGAATGCGAGGGTGAGCCGAACCGGGGTACCTGACGACGCCATACGCCGGGTAGCCGCGGCAGGGGCGGACGACGCCGGTGGCCTGCCCGTCGAACTGCTGGGCGACTTCCTCGACGTGCTCAGCGACGCTGTCTGTGACGGGAAACCGCTGCAGCGTCGTCAGTTGCACCGTTTCCGTGCCCGCGGTGAAGAAGCAGCGCAGCAGGGTGTGGCCCTGAGAGCGCTGCTCGATCTGTATCTCTCCTCGGCCTGGCGCCTGTGGCGTGAGCTTCCCGCTGTTGTTGCGGCGCAATCGGATCCGAATGCCGTCGTGGCGGCCGGCGAAGTCATGCTCCGCGCCGTCGACGACGCCGTGGCCGAATTGGCCG
Organism: Rhodococcus sp. NPDC057135; assembly: GCF_042670865.1. Classification (NCBI taxonomy): domain Bacteria; kingdom Bacillati; phylum Actinomycetota; class Actinomycetes; order Mycobacteriales; family Nocardiaceae; genus Rhodococcus; species Rhodococcus sp. NPDC057135. The sequence goes on along the minus strand of NZ_JBHUUU010000006.1, from coordinate 287,665 downwards.
AAGGATTTCAGTTGGCGAGGCGATCGCTGGTTCGCTCGCAGGTATCGGCACGCCGCGAGTTCGTCGACGACTTGTTGACCGGCGGCGCTGACGTCGTCGGATTGTTGGGTCGCGCTTCAGGATTCGGTCTCCACCTCAGTGGTCCGCATGCCGTGGCAGTAGTGACCGCAGCCCGCGAGTTCACCGACGACAACCCTTTGGTGCGGGCTGTCGAACGTGCCGTTCTGGGCAGCAAAGGTGACGCCGACGCGCTGGTTGCCAGCAAGAGCGGCAAACTGGTCGTCGTTTTCGCCGCGCCGGATCGCGATGCCGTCGACCACGTGCTGGCCGGTATTCGGTCGGCTCTCGGACCAGGAACAGGCGCCGTAACCGATAACGACGGGCGAGTGCAGCTGCAGCGACGCGTATTGGACGGCAATTGGCAGATCGCGGTCGGGCGCCCGCGCGCCACAGCTTCGGGCGTGTTGGCGTCGTACCGGGAGGCACTCGACGCACTCGACCTGGCGCAGCGACTGTCGTTGAACGCACCGATCATCGACGCTCGCGATCTGCTGGTCTACCGCGTCCTGGTCAACGACAGACCCGCGGTCACCGACCTGATCCAGACGCTTCTCACGCCGCTGCTCGAGGCGCGCGGCGGCGCGGGGCCGATGATCGACACACTGCTTGCGTACTTCTCCGCCGGCGGCAACACGGCGAAGACCGCCCGAGACCTGCATCTGTCTGTCCGGGCGGTGACGTACCGCTTGGACCGCATCCGCGACCTCACCGGCCAGAACGTCAACGACCCCAACGACAGCTTCGCGCTGCACGCAGCTGTGCTTGGCGCGAAGCTGCTCGATTGGCCTGCCACCGAGCTGACCTGATCAGCTTGCGCGGGCACGCTCCTCGTAGGCAGCGCGCGCTGCGGTGTCGACATCGCCGAGAAACTGCGTCTCGACGCCGAACAGGCGGCTCAATGCCTCGTACGGTCGCCGGGGAAAGAACCCTTGCGCCTGGACGAGCAGTCCGGACGCTCGCGTAATGCGCACGCGTGGCCGAGGTTTGGTGATCAGGCCGACGATGGCTTCGGCGATTTCTTCCGGCTGAACCTCGCGGAATCCCTTCATTCCCGAAGTGCCCGAGGTGAGTTGGGTGTTGGTGAGCGTCGGCAATACGGACGAGACGTGCACTCCGGTGCCACGAACTTCCTTGCGGACCGAATCGGTGAAGCCCAAGACCGCATGCTTGGCGCCGCAATACGTCGACAAACCCGGGCAGGGGAGTTCGCCGGCAAGCGAAGCGATGTTGATGACGTGTCCGCGCCCCCGCGGCAGCATCCGCCGCAATGCGAGCTTGGTTCCCGTGATCACGCCGAGGACGTCGATCTCGATGATGCGCCTGGTCACGGTGTCGTCCTCGTCGACGATCCGGCCGACCGGCATGATGCCCGCATTGTTGACCAGTACGTCGATCGGGCCGAGTTCACCTTCGACGGTGTCGAGGAAGTCGAAGAACGATGCGGGATCGGTGACGTCGAGGCGCCCGAACGTGCGGATGCCCAAATCCTGCGCCGCCTGCATCAAAGTGCCTTCGTCGATGTCACCGATCGCGACCGTCGCACCGAGGCTGATGAGCCGCTTCGCGGTGGCGTATCCGATGCCTCGGGCGCCGCCGGTGATGACCACTACCTGACCGTCGAAAGGCTTGTTCATTTGCTCCAGCGTCTCCAAAGATAGGGGATGGGGTTGCAGTGAGGTAAATCTGCAGCGCCGTGAAACTGCAGTGAGATGTGATTGTGGACCAGCCGAAACCGGGTTACTAGGGCTTGATGCCCGAACTCGAACGCTAGGTTTGTGACAAAGTCACAATCGGGGTCACGAATCGGGGAGACGGATATGGACACATCGGAGTTGGACGGCTGGATTGCAAATCTCGCACCCATCTATCTCCAGCCGGAGGTGATCGACGGTTTCGTCCAACGCATCGACGACGCCATTGCCCTGGCCAATCCGGAAGTCGCAGCGGACAGGGAGCTGCGACGCGATGTGGATGCAAGCACCGCGGCGCAGCTCCGCGTCATCGTGGCCGCGATCGCGGGTGGTTCCCAGGAGGTCACGCCGCCGGCGGAGTCGGTTGCGCTCGCGCTCACCGTTGCCAGGCGCGGAATGGATCTTCGAGTCCTGCTCAAGATCTACGGTGCCGGACGCCTCGCGATGCTGGGCTTCGTCGACGAGTCGATCGAGGCACTGCCGATCGGTCCGGAACTCAAGCGCGCGCTTCTTGTTCGGGTGTGGGGTTCGGCGATGCGATGGCTGGAGGTGACCACCGAATTGTTGGTGGCCACTTACGCGAAGGAGCGGGAGAGTTTGGCGCGCGGCGCTTTTGCGCGTCGATCCGAGACCGTTCACGCGATTGTCGCCGGCGAAGCTCTTCACTCCGAAGAGGTTTCGCAGATTCTCGACTACCCGATGCGGCGCCACCACACCGCATTTGTTCTCTGGACGGACGACACCGACCCGGCTGCAGACGTATTGACGCGATTGGACTCGTATGCACGTTCCTTGGTGGGGGAGTCGAACGGCGAGCGAGTGCTGACGCTACCTTCGGGTGCGCGCGAGGTGTGGTCGTGGGTCGCGCATTTCGGCCACCTGGAGTGGGCGTCGCTCGATCATGCTCGGAATGCGGATCTTCGTGTCGCAGTGGGGGCCAGCGGTTACGGAATGGAGGGATTCGCTCGCAGTCATCGCGAGGCGCTCGCCGCGCAGCGCGTCGCAGTCCGGTCGACGGGTTCTTCGCCCGTCACCGTCTACGAGGACGTTCAGGTTCCCTGTCTGCTTACCGAAGATCTGGGCGAACTGCGTGCGTTGGTGGCTCGGGAACTGAAAGGCCTGGCGGGCGCGGACACCGTCACGACGCGTATCCGTGACACCGTCCGGGTCTATTACGAGAACAATTGCACTGCAGCCGCTACGGCCGCGGCGCTCGGCCTGCACAAGAACACTGTGCGGTATCGACTCGATCAGGCCGAAACGCTACTAGGTCGCAGCGTCGACGATCGGCGCCTGCCGACGGAGTTGGCGCTCATCGCTCTGGAGAGTTACGGGGTCAGTGTCTTGCCCGCCGGGTGATTCGCTACTGCATGTCGTCGAGGCCGGGGAGCGAGTAGCCGGAGTTGTCATCCCAATCGGCAGGGGTGTCGTCGAGTGAAACGTCCCAGTCGGCGTCCGGCACTGCTCTGCGAAGCTCGGTCAGAGCGTTGAACCAGTAGACGAGCGAAGGAATTACCTCGGTCGGATCGCTCGAGATCTTGGTCGAACCGTTGAGCAAAGTGTTGGGGATATCCGACGGGTAGAGGTCCAGGACCTCGTAGTCGAACGGAAATTCGTCGTTGTGGACGGCGATGAGTCGGTCGACTTCGGCCTTCTCGTCATCGGTCAGCGGTGTAGTGCGGACGGCGGAGTAGTACAACGAGGTGCTCATGCTTGCCAGGCTAGAACAAGATGCCTTCCAACGGCGGTTTCGGACGCAACACCCTAAGATTGCATGGTCTCGGCAACTTCAGGTCGAAAAGTCGTCGATATTTCGACAGGGATGGATAGAAGTCGGCAAGGAACACTGGAGAAGACGGCGAGACGGCCGTCCGAACCCAGTGAAGGAGCTCCCCGTGACCGCAGTCATCAGTGCCATTCGGGTAGGTGGTCAGCGATGAACGTTCCCATGTGGGCGTGGGCCGCGTTCGCCGCAGTCATCGTCGTCATGTTGCTCATCGACCTGCTCGCCCACCGCGGCGCGCAGGTCATCGGCTTCAAGGAAGCGGCCTGGTGGAGTGCACTCTGGGTCGGTTTGTCTCTCGTGTTCGCGGTGGTTGTCACCCTGACCTTGGGGGTGAACTCGGGCGTCGAATTCACCACGGCCTGGCTGTTGGAGAAGAGCCTCTCCGTCGACAACCTCTTTGTGTTCGCCCTGATCTTCGGTTACTTCAAGGTGCCCCGTGAGTACCAGCACCGTGTGCTGTTCTTCGGTGTCATCGGCGCCCTGATCTTCCGCGGCATTTTCCTCGCCGCCGGCGTTGCCGTGGTCAGCAAGTTCACGGCCGTGCTGTTCGTCTTCGCCGCCATCCTGCTCTACAGCGCGTACAAGCTGCTCAAGGATGACGACGAGAGCTTCGATCCGGGAACCTCGCTGGCAGTTCGCCTGCTGCGCAAGATCATGCCGGTCCGTGAGGAATACGCCGGAACCAAGTTCTTCGTCAAGGAAGCCGGAAAGCGCGTCGCAACACCGCTGTTCGCCGTCGTCGTCGCCATCGAAGCCGCCGACCTCGTGTTCGCAGTCGACAGCGTCCCGGCAGTGCTGGCAGTGAGTGACGATCCGTTCATCGTCTACTCCAGCAACGCGTTTGCGATCTTGGGACTGCGTGCCCTGTACTTCCTGCTCTCGGGTCTGCTCGAGAAGTTCCACTACCTGTCCAAGGGTCTGTCGATCATCCTCGCCTTCATCGGCGTGAAGCTGATCATGCAGGCAAGCCACAAGGTGATCAGCACGTCGATCCCCGAGATTCCCTCATTGGTCAGCCTCGCGGTGATCATCGTCGTATTGGCAGGCTCGATCATCCTGAGCCTCAAGAAACCGCTACCGGAAGCGCCTGACGCCGAGGAGGTTGCGCCCGGTGACACTCCGGTCGAGCTCGGGAAGGCAGGCAGTGAAGCCGAGACAGAGGCTTCGGGCATCGAGCTCGCGGCCGGCGATCGTGATGACGACGACGACAAGGTGGATGCTCGCAGTAGGAGCTGACACCTGATCGGCTGAACCGAATCGAAAAGGGAGACCACACAACGAGGTGTGGTCTCCCTTCTCGTTTCTCACGACTCTCGCTACAAAACAGACCACTGATCGGGAAGGTGTGTTCTCACTCGGCAGTGGGCGATCTACCTTGGCGAATGCCCGACGTCCGAGATCAGGAGTGCCCATGACAATTCACGCGGAAGTCGTCACAATGCTGGCCACGCTCAACGCAGCATTCCCGGACGTCACCAGCTTCGACCCGTCGGAGTTACGCGCTTTGCTTCGGAATCGACGAGCTCCGCTGGAGCGGCTTCCCGATATGCGCGCGGTCGACGATCTCGCAATCGACGGCCCTGGGGGGGATCTGTCGATCCGCGTCTACCGCCCGCACGCTTCCTCCGATGCCATTCCGCTGGTCGTCTTCGCTCACGGCGGAGGCTTCGTGTTCTGCGACCTGGACAGCCATGACGAATTCTGCCGGTCCATGGCGGAAGGCGTCGGCGCCGCTGTGGTCTCCGTCGATTATCGTCTGGCCCCTGAACATCCCGCCCCGGCAGCACACGACGACGTCTATGCCGCAGTGGAGTGGGCAGCGAAGCACGCGGCAGAGTACGGCGCTGACCCGAGCAGGATCGTGCTTGCCGGCGACAGCGCGGGTGGCAATCTTGCTGCGACAGTTGCCATCGCCGCCCGCGATCGTGGAGGTCCGGAGGTTGCGGCGCAAGTTCTCATCTATCCCGTGATCGACGATGATTTCGACACCGAGTCCTACCGTCTCTACGGCACCGACCACTACAACACGACCACGGCCATGAAGTGGTACTGGGACCAATATGCGCCCGAACGCCGAGATGACGTGCGGGTGATACCTACTCGGGCAGAGTCGTTCACCGATCTTCCAGCGGCAGTCATCGTGACAGCTGAGCTGGATCCGCCGTGCTCGTCCGGCGACGAGTACGCGAAACTGCTTGCCGCGGCCGGCGTCCCGGTGCAGCATCATCGCTTCGACGGGTTATTTCACGGGTTCCTCACTATTCCGTCGCTGTCGCTCACGGAACCGGCACGACAGAAAGTATGGGCGATGATCCGCGAGGCGTCAGCCGTCACTCGATAGGAGCTCTTCGCTCAATTCGCCGAAGGTATGACAGATTCTGTCCCGCACAATGACTTCGGTGCATTCGGGGTCGAACCATCGATCAACGACGCCCCAATGGATCGGATGGTCGAGGTATTGGGTCTGCAGTGACACGAGATCGGTGAACTCCTGCTCCCACACGTGGGTCCACGGTGCTTCGTCACATGCAGATGGTGCGCCGGTCGCGGCGCTCACTCGACTGAGCCGCCAGGCAGCGATCGAGGAGATATGCCCGGGCATCTTCAGCAAGTCGCTTTCGAAGCGTTCGATTGCGTCCTCGGGGGTATGGGGTGCAACGCGAATCAGCAGCGCTCGGTACACCCCGTTCGGGCCGGTGGCGCGCGAGCGACCCTCGGTTCCGGAAGCGTACTCGGCGCCGTGAAAGCGCTCGACGGCGTCGTGGTGAAGTCCGGCGTCAACGGCACCTCGACCGGCCTGCCACGACGCTTCGTCCTCGAACTGGAGATGCATGATCAGATCTCCGCCGTTGATGACGCCGGGCAGTGTGGCGGTGACGAGATGGCGAACTGATCCAGACGATTCTGCCACTGCTGCAATGGTGTTCATCGCATCGACCCAGCTGGCCGAGTCAGCGGTGTCGGCTGCAAAAACCACCCTTGTGACGTTATACATCGGCCAGTCCCTCGACGTCGTCGGCAGCGGCAGCCATGGTGCGGCTTCGTTCGGCAATGAGCGGAGCCATTGCGTCCCACCATTGCCGGAGAGTGGCGTCACCGCGGCTCGAACGAGTCATCGCCCACCAACCGGCGGTCCCTTCGACGGTCCACGTGATCGTGACGATGTTGGACTCGTCCTCGGCCCACAGCGGCGGACTGACAAGCATGTTGTCGAGAGTCAGGTTGCGGCGACTGGCATTCGGCAGGTAGCCGGCGCGAAACTCGTCGACGAACTTCTGCCCACATCCGGGATTCGTGACTATCCGGTCGATCACGTAGAGCGTCTCACCTGGCATCTGCGCAGGCTACGGTGCGCTTAACCCCCTGCGGTACTTCCGATCTCACGCAGCGGGAGGTTATTCCGTGGAGGCTGGGGAACGCGCCGGGCGCAGACCCAGCCACCCGACCAAACCGACGAGGGCGAAGGCCACGGCGGCGGTCACGAACGTGACGGTGAAGGCGGATTCGCTGGGCAGAGCGGCTACGCCCTCGGGAAGGTTCGCGATGGTCATCGAGGCGAGAATCGTGGTCACCACTGCACTGCCCATGGCGCTGCCGGTGGAGCGCGAGATCGAGTTGATGCCGTTGGCTATTCCACTCTGGCGATGCGGAACACTCGACATGATGATCGCGGGCATGGCCGCGTAACCCAGGCTGACGGCGGTGCCGATCACGATGCCGGCACCGATGACCGATGCGGTGTGCGTGTGGTCGTACGCGAGCCAGGCGAACGGCACCGCACCACAGATCGCGGTGAGTCCCAGGACGAAGCGTGGCCCGCGCACTCTGATGAGGCGCCCGCCGATCGGTGCTGCGATCAGCGAGGCAATCGCTCCCGGCAGTAGGAATTCCACCGACGCACGCAGAATGCTGGCGTCGAATCCGTATCCAGTGAGGGCGTGGGGAAGTTGCACGAGATAGGAGATGCCCAGGAAGTTGGCGAACATTCCGAAGCCCAGCATGACCCCCGCCAGGTTCGCCATCATCACGGGCCGGTGGACGAACATCCGCATGTCGACCAGCGGTTCGTCGACGATCTTCTCGATCCAGACCCAGACTGCGAACATCACGATCGAGCCCAGGAAAACACCGATGGTCAAGGGCGAGATCCAACCCCATTGGTGGCCTTGCGAAATCGACAACAGGAGCAGAAGGAGTGCAGCGCCCAGGCTCAGCGCACCGATGACGTCGACGCGCCCACCGCTCTTGTGCTTGGTTGCCGGCACCAGCGTGATGACGGCGACGAGAGCAAGCAACGCGAACCCGGTGGCCATCCAGAAGGCGTTGCGGTAGTCGGCATCCGGAGCCGATGTGAGAAGTCCGGTGGCGACGAGGGCGAGTCCACTGCCGAATGCAAGAGTTCCGCTGACCAATGCCATCGCACCGGGGAGCTTGTGCGGGCGAACCTCTTCGCGCAGAACCGAAAGAGCCAGCGGGAAGATGGCGGTGGCAGTTCCCTGGAGGACGCGTCCGAGAATGAGAAGTGGCAGATTGTGTGCCAGCGCGGCGACGATCGAACCGATGACCATCACGATCAGAACGCCGACCAGCGTGCGCTTCTTTCCGTGCTGATCGCCGTAGCGACCCAACAGGGGAGTGAAGACGGCGGCCGAGAGCAATGTCGCCGTCGTCACCCAACTGATGCCGGCCGCGGATGCGCCCAGATCGGACTGAATGCGTCCCAAAATCGGAACGGGCAGCGTCTGCATCATCGAGACGATCATCGCGGCCAGGCTGAGGGCCCCGATGATGACAGCCTCGCGGCGCGGGGATGTTACGACGGATATATCCGGGGTGTCGCAGACCGTTGGTTGCGCAGCACTGTCGGTCGTCACTGAATTCGTCAAGTGGGTCCTTCTCGGGAATTACAAGAGAAAATGCTTAATGTGGCGAAGTAATTTTCTCTGGATGGTAAGTCCGCGAGATCGATCCCGTCAATGCTGGTCAGTGAGCCACCGGGACACGCCTGGTATTTGTCGGATCAGCTCGGTGTTTGTCGAACTAGAAGGGGTAGACCGGGAGTGTGCTCTGGGCCGTCACCCACTGCGTTTCGGTGAAGGCGTCGAGGTTTGCGCCGATACCGCCGACGCGGCCGCCGTTACCCGAAGATGCCATGCCGCCGAACGGGATGACGGCTTCGTCGCCGACCGTCTGATCGTTGATGTGTACGAGGCCGGTGGGGATCTGTTGAGCGAGTTCGAGTCCGCGCATGGCGTCGGAGGTCAGAATGCCCAGCGACAATCCGTATTCGGAATCGTTGGCTATGGCGACGGCTTGTTCGACGGTGGCAAAGGTGGTCACCGGTGCGACCGGCCCGAAGACCTCGTCGGCGAAGGCCGGGGCGGTCAGTGGGGTGTCGGCCAGCACGGTGGGCCGGTAGAAGAGATCTTCGTAGGTGCCACCGGCAGCCAGTTTTGCTCCGGCCGCGATGCTTCCGGTGACCAGGGAGTGGATGTGGTCGCGTTGTTTGGCGTCGATGATGGGGCCGAGTGCGACCTGACCGGTGAACGGGTCGCCTACCGGAAGCTTGTCGGCGCGTTCGGCAAGGAGTGCGGTGTAGTCGGCAGCGATACTTTCGTGGACCAGTTGACGGCCGGTGGTCATGCAGATCTGCCCCTGGTGCATGAACGAGCCGAAAGCGCCGACAGATGCGGCCTTTTCGAGGTCGACGTCGTCCATGACGATCAGCGCGTTGTTGCCGCCGAGTTCGAGATGTGCTCGTTTGAGGTGGCGGCCTGCCAGTTCGCCGACAGCCCGTCCGGCGCGGGTCGACCCGGTGAATGCGATGACGCGAACGCTCGGATGAACCACGATTGCCTCACCGGCGTCAGCCCCGCCCGGCAGCATGCTGAACACTCCGGCGGGCAAGCCGGCTTCTTCGAAGATGCGAGCGAGAACCACACCGCCACAGATCGCCGTGCGCGGGTCAGGCTTGAGGATCACCGAATTACCCAGTGCCAGTGCGGGAGCGACTGCCCGGATCGACAGGATGATCGGAAAGTTGAAAGGCGCGATGACGCCGACGGTTCCGACGGGTACGCGACGAGAGAAGCTCAGTCGAGGTTGCTCCGAGCGCAGCACTTCACCTACGGGGTGTGCGGCCAGGGCTGCGGCGTTGTAGCACTCCTCGGCAGCGGTATGGGTTTCCAGTCCGGCCTTGGCCGGGATGCTGCCGGCCTCCCGGATCACCCATTCGCCGATTTCGTCGGCGTACTGCTCGAACAATTGACCGGCGCGGCGCAGAACAGCGGCGCGTTCGGTGTAGGGGCGTGCTGCCCAATCCTTCTGAGCTGCAGTAGCTTTTGTTGCAGCGGCTGCCACGTCGTCGGGTGTTGCCATGCCCACCGTCGTCAGCTGCTTGCCCGTGGCCGGTTCGACGACGATGCGATCTTCGGCGTTACCGCGGACCCATTCACCGTCGAAGATCTTCGATTCCCACACAGGTTCGCTCAACAAGCTCGACATGGCTGCTCCTCGAGAAAGGGATGCGACTGCGCGCCGCATCACATGGTTACCCACCACGTTGCTCTGTGAGGAGGTCGATCACCATCACACTTTCATTCAGTGAAAGACGGGTTCATTGCGTCCTTGAGTGCTTGGATCAGATCGGCGAACTCGGTGGAGAAGGTGATGCCGCTACGGGTCACCCCGGACACCGGAATTCGCAAGCGGCCGTGCGATTCTCGCATGAAGCTGATTCCAGCACGTGGAGATTCGCCTGCGGTGATCGAATACAGCAGGGTCCAGGCGCGAGGGTTGGTGATCACGTCCAGCGTGGCGGTGTGATCGCTGGGAATTGCGGGGCCAAGTTGTACGCGTCGATCTATTTCGCGAAACGCGTCCTCGACCACCTTGTGGATGAGGACCTGGCTTTGGCGTGGCGGCAGGAGCAGGGGATATGCGGCCAGATCGTTGAGGTCGACGCTTTGCTGACCGGCCAGGGGGTGCCGGCTCGACATGACGACCAAGAGATCCTCGACGCCGAGGTCCAGGGGCTCGAGCCCGGGGCGGTCGACGCCGCCTCGAATCAGTGCGATGTCCGCATCGCCGGAGGCCACGGCGTCCATGCGGTGGGCGAAACTCTTGATGACGAACTCGACGTCCAGGTCGGGGTGAAGTTCGCGCACGTGTGCGATGGCGTCCAGCGTCTGAGCGGCAAAGCTCATGTTTCCGGTGATCCGGATCCGGGCTCGCGGGTCGCGTGCGACGGAGTACGCCATCGTTTCGAGGCTGAGGACTTGCTGCGCGATGGGCACCAGTCGCGATCCTGCCGGGGCCAGCCGAACAGCTCGGGTCGAGCGTTCGAAGAGCGTCGCGCCCAGCTCCTTCTCCAGTCGCGCGACCTGATGGCTGATCGCCGACTGCGAGATGAAGCAGCGCTCGGCAGCTCGACTGAAGCTCAGTTCCTCGCTCACGACGAGGAAGTACTTGAGTTGGCGGAAGTCCATGAAGACAGCTTACTTATGAGCAATCGAGATAACAGTCTTGCGAATACTCCAGCTAGCTGGACCGGACCCATGATCAGTCCATACCGTAATAGTCATACTTTCAATTTGGTTGAGGAGATTTGTTGTGGATAGAACAGCTGCGGGTCGCGCAGACATCGACGCGACTGGACACGAGCAGACTCAGGTAGTGATCGTCGGTTCGGGATTCGGAGCCCTCGCCGCGGCCAAGACCCTCGCGAAGTCCAAGACGCCGTTCGTCCTCATCTCCGCCACCACCGAGCACCTCTTCCAGCCGCTGCTCTACCAGGTGGCAACGGGTGTTCTGTCGGCCGGCGAGGTTGCTCCGCCCATCCGCACGATCCTGCAGAAGTACCCCAACGCCGACGTGCGCCTCGGTCGCGTCGTCGAGGTCAACGCCGAAGAGAACACGGTCGTCTACGAAGCCTCGGGCACCCGCCATACGCTCGGATACCGCTCGCTCATCGCAGCCACCGGTGCCACGCAGGCGTACTTCGGTCATGACGAGTTCGAGAAGGTCACCTACAAGCTCAAGACCGTCGAGGACGCCGAGGTACTGCGCAAGCAGATCCTGCGCTGCTTCGAAGAAGCTCACACCACCAACGACGCGCTGGTTCGCCGCAACCTGCTCAGCTTCGTTGTCGTGGGTGCAGGCGCGACCGGCGTCGAGCTCGCCGGACAGATCAAGGAACTGGCGCGTCGCTACTTTGCGAAGGCCATCAACAACATCAGTGCCGACGAGGTCACGGTCACCATGGTCGAAGGCGCCGGCGTTGCGCTTCCGGCCTTCGGCGGCAAGCTCAGTGAGTACACGCAGGCCTCGCTCGAGAAGTCGGGTGTCGAGGTAGTCCTCAACACCATGGTCACCGCCATCGACGAGCACGGCGTCACCGTCTCTTCGGCAAAGACCAAGGAAGAGAAGCGCATCGACGCCGAGACCGTCATCTGGTCGGCCGGTGTACGCGCCAACGACTTCGCCGCAGTGCTCGGAGAGGCAACCGGTTGTGAGAGTGACCGCGCAGGTCGTCTGCTCATCAATCCGGACTTGACCGTCGGCGGATTTGCCAACGTCTTTGCCATCGGCGACATGACTTCGCTGAACGGTCTACCGGGTCAGTCGCCCGTTGCAATGCAGGGTGGCCGTCACGCCGCGAAGACTGTGAACGGAAAGGTCAAGGCAGGAACGCCTTTCAAGTACTTCGACAAGGGCAGCATGTCGATCATCAGCCGATTCAGCGCTGTGTGTCGCGTCCGCAAGGTCGAGTTCAAGGGCACGATCGCCTGGTTCATGTGGTTGGCCGTGCACGTGATGTACCTGGTGGGCTTCCGCAACCGGTACGTCGCCGTGATGTCGTGGTTCGGATCGTTCATCGGTCACCGTCGTCCGCACTTCCATTACGCACAGGAGCCGATGAAGATCGAGGCCGCGCCGCCGGTGACCGAACGCGAACCGGAATTGGCGCACTCCGCGTAGCTCTGCACCGCTCGAACACGTTTCGCCTGATGTCAGTCACACGGCTTTGTCAGTCACACGGCTTTGTAAGTCACACGGCTTTGTAAGTCACACGGCTTTGTAAGTCACACGGCTTTGTGAGTCACACTGTGTGAATGGCATCAGGCGACCGTTCGTTGATCGGCCGGGCATTTATCGTGCTCGGTGCCTTCGATGCGACGTCTCCTCGGTTGACTCAATCGGAGATCAGTCGCCGCACCGATCTACCTCTGCCCACCGTCCATCGACTGTGCGGGCAGTTGGTGGCTGCCGGCGCCCTCGAGCGTCGGAGCGACGGCAAATACCAGGTCGGAGTCCGGTTGTGGGAGATCGGCGCTCTCGCTCCCGGGGCGCACGGTCTGAGACAGGTGGCGTTGCCGTTCCTCGAGGACCTGTACGAGGTCACCCGGGAGAACGTGCAGTTGGTTGTCCGTGAGGGCACCGAGGCGCTGTACCTCGAGCGCTTGTCCTCGCGTAGCGCCGTCACCGTGGTCGGCCGCGCCGGCGGTAGGTTGCCGTTGCACGCGTCCAGTGGTGGCTTGATTCTCCTGGCGCACGGCGGAACCGAGCTTCTCGACGACGTCCTCCGAGCCGGCCTCGAGGCGTTCACACCCAAAACCATTACGTCCGAGCGGATCTTGAGAGCAACTCTCGACGAGATCAGACGCACCGGATTCGTGGTGTGTCGTGAGTATCTGAATGTCGGAACTCTTGCCGTTGCCGCTCCGGTCCGCGAAGCCGGCGGCGACGTTGTCGCAGCGGTGTCGACAGTTGTTCCGGTGGAGCAGGATCCGGCTCCCTTACTGCCGGCCTTGGCCGCGGCTGCTCGCGGAATATCACGCGGGCTTGGTGGCGGCGGGCTTCGATAGCTCATTTTCGGTCTTTCACTGAGTGAAATTGCAGCTGTTCAGGGGAGCGGTCGTGGTTGAGGGTGGTCTCAATCGCCACTCACCTCAGGAGTTCTCTGTATGTCTTCGTTGCGCACCCAGGTCGGAATCGTCGGTGGTGGTCCCGCCGGGTTGATGCTCTCGCATCTCTTGCATCTGAAGGGGATCGACTCGATCGTCCTGGAATGCCGCACCCGTGAAGAGGTGGAAGGCACCATTCGTGCGGGTGTGCTCGAACAGAATACCGTTGATCTCATGGTCGAGACCGGACTCGGTGACCGACTGAAGCGAGAAGGTCTCGAACATCACGGAATCGAGTTGCGATTCGGTGGGCGAGGGCACCGCATCGCATTCGACGAACTGACCGACGGGCGCGCAGTCACGGTGTACCCGCAGCACGAGGTGCTCGTAGACCTGATTGCGCGACGCCTCGCCGACGGCGGGGACATTCGATTCGGAGTGACCGACGCGCGAGTGCACGATCACGAATCAGGTCGCCCGAGTATTACTTTCGTCGACTCGGACGGAAGCGACCAGAAGCTCGAGTGCGTCCTGGTGGCCGGTTGCGACGGGTCACGAACCGAAACACGAAAGCTGATTCCCGAACCGTCGATCCGCACGGATCATTTCCGGCAGTATCCCTTCGCGTGGTTCGGCATCCTGGCCGAGGCGCCGCCGTCATCGGAAGAATTGATCTACGCCAACCACGAGCGTGGGTTTGCGCTGATCAGCACACGGACGCCCGAGGTGCAGCGTCATTATCTTCAGGTCGATCCGGACGACTCCGTGGACAACTGGTCCGACGATCGAATCTGGGACGAGCTGCACAGGCGGGTCGACGGTGAGGGTGCAGAGATCAAGGACGGCAGGATCTTTCAGAAGTCGATCCTTCAGTTCCGCAGTTTCGTGTGTGAGCCGATGCAGCACGGCAACCTCTTTCTTGCTGGGGATGCGGCACACACCGTGCCGCCGACCGGCGCGAAGGGAATGAATCTCGCGATTGCGGACGTCTACGCCTTGGCAAAGGCAATGGACAGTTTCTTCACCTCGTCCGACCGAAAGATGTTGGACGGGTACACCGAAACGGTGCTGCCGCGTGTATGGCGGACGCAGCACTTTTCGTGGTGGATGTCGTCGATGCTTCATCGCTTGCCAGACGACAGCGGTTTCGGCCATCGTCGTCAGTTGGCTGAGTTGGACATGGTCACGCGCTCGGTGGCCGGACGAACGTTGATCGCCGAGAACTACGTCGGAACGCCCTTCACCTAGAGGGCTGTTCGCAGGTTGAACATTGTGCAATCAGGGGAGCGGGGTGCCTTGATGGTGTACCAATTGCCATCCGCTCGGTGTTCGACGCCACAAGGATGTGCGCCGCGCGCGACGCATCCCACGAACTGAATCCCACTGCGTGAGGACGTATCCGTCGTCGATGATTCGAGCGGTCATATTGTGAACTTCGATGCGGTCGCCGTCGATCGGCTCGGTCCGCAGTGATTCTACGGTCGACGGGAGGTCCCAGACGCTACCCGACGCGCCTATCTCGATGAAGTCTTCGGCGAGCAATGCGAGCACACGTGCGCTGTTGCGCCTGCATTCGACAGTTTGCAATTCCCGCTCCAGGGCGAGGACTTCCCCGACGTCGGTGCGTGGGGTCATGGATGCTCCTCTGCCTACACATCATGGCGCTGACGATGTTGATCATGATCATCCCAGAGGAGGGCGTCGAGCTTCCAGCATCCGTTCTCGGAGACTGTCGTAGATGGGGGCCGACCCTGCCACGGTAGCGACGAATACCGCTGCGGCCGTGGCCGCAAGCATCGGGACCAGCGTCGACGTCACCGCTGTCATCTCGACCACGATCACGATGCCGGTGAACGGTGCGCGCACCACGGCGCCGAAAAACGCAGCCATGCCTACGGTGGCCATGGTGATCGTGAGTCCGGCGCCGACTCCGGGCACGAAGCTCGACAGTCCGGTGAAGATCGACCCCCACAGTGCGCCGAGTGCGAGTAGGGGCGCAAAAAGCCCGCCGGGAGTTCCAGCAGCGTACGACAGCGGGCCCGTGAAGAACCGAACCACCAAGTACAGCAGCAGAATCGGCAGAACGAAGGTCCTGCCACCGACGATCATCTGTGCAAGAACGTCACCGCCCCCACTTGCCAGTGGGTCGAGGAAGAGCGTCAGGCCGATGACGGCGCCGATCGTTGCGCCGATGACTGTCGGTGGGATCCTGTCGAGTCGTGCAACGATATCGAGTAGTCCCAGAATCAAGCGGTTGTACGCGATACCCAGTAGCCCCGTGAGGATTCCGAAGACGACAAACAGTGGCAACAGTGCGAGTTGAGGTGTCGGGACGGTGCCGACCTCGAAATCTGGTTGATCGCCGATGACAAGTCGTGCACAGCCCACCGCGACCGAAACACCGAAAAGCGTTGGCAGAACAGTGCGTAGCCGGAACGAGTGCGTCACCTCCTCGCAGACGAACAGTGCGCCGGCGATCGGAGCGTTGAACGCAACGGCGAGTCCTGCTCCGGCCGTTGATGTTTGCAGCATGGCGACGTCCGGTTCGGCAAGGTGGGCCCGTCGTCCCGTTTCCGCGCCGATTGCAGCGCCCATGTGGACGGTGGGGCCTTCGCGGCCGAGGACCAGACCCGAGCCGATCGCCAAGAGGCCGCCGATGAATCTGGCGGGCACGAGATTGATTCCCGGCGGCTTCGCTTCACCGCGGGACACTGCCTCTACGTGCTGGATACCGCTTCCCTGTGCGAGGGGTACTCGTCTGACGATCAGAACAGCAAGGACGGTGCACAGCGCAACCAGGACGACCGGCACGAGCCACCCGACGTACGGAACGTGATGCGCCCAATTCACGATCGTCTGACGAAGTTCATCGGCTCTGATCAGACACCATCGGAACGCGCCGCCGACAAATCCGACCACGACGCCGGCGGCCGTAGCGAGTAGACACAGCAAACCCAGTCCGCGGTAGGAGTCACGCGGTTCGGAGTCGACATCCTCGGTCATCGTGATCAGCCCTACCTGATGGTCACAACTCTCGACAGGTGAATTGAGCCTTCCTCACCTTGGACGGTAACCCATCCCGATACCGGACAGTGCTTGTATCGCCGGGTCACAATTCGGTGAGCAGACTGATTCCGAGAACTGTCATCATCACGGCGATCAGAGCGTCGAGAACCCGCCAGGCGCTGGGTTTTGCAAAAAGCGGTGTCAGCAGACGCGCGCCGTAACCGAGGGCGCTGAACCAGACTGCACTTGCGGTGACGGCGCCGACTGCAAACCACCACCGTCCGATCTCGCCGCGACCGTTGGCAATTGAACCCATCAGCACGACGGTGTCGAGATAGACATGTGGATTCAGCCAGGTGAGTGCCAATGCCATCGTGACGGCGGTAAGTCTCGACCCGTTGCCATGTTGATCCGGTGCCAACGTCTGCGGTCGAAGTGCTCGTTTGGCGGCGAAGAGTGCATAGCTGAGCAGGAAAAGGGCACCGGCGATGCGAACGGCAGTGATCAGTGACGGTGCGTGTTCGAGGAGGGCACCGATTCCGCCGATGCCTGCAAGGATCAGAACTGCGTCTGAGACGGCGCAGACTGCGACGATCGGGAGTACGTGCGAGCGCGTCAGGCCTTGGCGAAGAACGAATGCATTCTGTGCGCCGATTGCGACGATCAGAGAGAGTCCGACTCCGAAACCGACGAGGGCCGACGCAGGGTCGGTGGTGCTGAGCATGTTGTCGAGCCTGCCCCGCAGATTGTAATCAGTCCAGCTAATGATTCTTAGGATGCATCAGAGTAGCTTCAGATTATGTTGGACTTCGAGCAACTGAGGGCATTGCACGCTGCGGTCGACGAGGGGACCTTTGACGCGGCGGCGCGGAAGTTGCACATCACGCCATCGGCGGTCAGTCAACGGATCAAAGCTCTCGAGACCTCGGTAGGCCGGATCCTGGTGCAGCGCACCAAACCCATCAGGGTTACCGATTCCGGGCGGGAAGTCCTGCGTCTTGCCCGTCAGATAGATGCCCTTTCGCGCGATACCGTGCGAGAACTCGGCCTTGAAAACGGTTCGGGAACATTCGCCCGCGTCTCTGTCGCGGTCAACGCCGATTCGCTGTCCACCTGGGTTCTGGGTGCTCTCGCGGAGTTCACGCACGAGGTCAGTTTCGACTTCCACCTCGACGATCAAGACCACACCACCGAACTGCTGCGCGACGGTTCGGTCATGGCCGCTGTCACGTCGGTCGCGTCGCCGATTCAAGGGTGTTCTTCGAGTCGGCTCGGCATAATGCGGTATCGGCCGATGGCGAGCGCGGAGTTCTGCCGTCGTTGGTTTGCGGATGGTGTTACGGCAGAATCTCTTTCCGTCGCGCCGCTGGTGGTGTTCAATCGGAAAGATCTGTTGCAGGATCGGTATCTCGATCAAAAAGTCGGCCATCCCGTCGATCCGCCCCGCCATCTTGTTCCTTCGTCGGCAGATTTTGCGGACGCGGTTCGGCGGGGATACGGCTGGGGGCTGATACCGGACCTGCAGCGTGGCGACGACGAGCATTCCGGGGCGCTGATCGAATTCGACCCGGACTTCGTGGACGACGTTCCGCTGTATTGGCAGCAGTGGAAACTGTCGTCGCCAGTCTTGCGCCGGATCTCCGAAGTGGTGACGCAGCGGGCTCGCGAGGTGTTGCATCAGCCCTTGATCTGACGTGCGCTGCACATGCGGCGTTGTGCTCCGGGAACAAAGAACCTGGATAAGTTGATCTCCTGGGACCGTTTCTTCGACCACGGGACACCGATAGTGTTTTGAGTCACACACGAATGAAAGGTGCTGACTCTCGTGGCGGACATCGGATATCTGGCTTGGGATCTTGCAGAGAAGTACGGGAAGAAGCCGTGCCTGCGGGACGACCACGTCGAACTCACCTATGAGGAGTTCGCAGATCGCACGGAAGCTGTTGCCGCGCAATTGGCCGGACTCGGGATCGGACTCGGTGACGTGGTGGCGATCATGCTGCCCAATCGCGTCGAGTTGCTGATCGCGATCATGGCTGCCTGGCGCGTAGGTGCTGCGGCTACACCCATCAACCCGATGTTCACTGCAAACGAAGCGGATTACCAGATCGCGGACTCCGGTGCCGAGTTGGTCATCACCGCCACTGCCGACGCGCCCTCGGGTGGCCGTGCGGTATTGGTCGTCGACGATTTGGCGACAGTGCCGCCGACGGATCTGCGGCCCGGAATCGATGTTGCAGCAAACGATCTGGCTTTGCTCATCTACACCAGCGGTTCCACCGGGCGACCCAAGGGAGTGATGCTCTCGCATGCCAACCTGCAGTTCATGGCTTCGTCGATGGGCAAGAACATCGGTGTCACCGGCGCGGATCACTGCCTGCTGATCTTGCCGCTGTTCCATGTCAACGCGATCTGCGTCAGCGTCTTGACGCCCTTGCTCGTCGGCGGGCAGGTGAGTGTCACCGGCAAGTTCTCGGTGTCGAGATTCTTCGGCGACGTTGCGCGGCTTCGTCCCACGTATTTCTCGGCGGTGCCGGCAATCTACGCGATGCTGACCTCACAGCCGGAAGACTCCTCGATCGACACGTCGTCCTTGAGGTTTGCCGTGTGCGGTGCGGCGCCGATCAGCAAGGAACTCCTCGAACGCGCTGAGCAGCGTTTCGGTTTCGTGATCGTGGAAGGTTACGGACTCACCGAGGGGACCTGTGCGTCGGCCTGCAATCCTGTCGAGGGGGTGCGCAAACTCGGCACGGTCGGACCGGCGCTGCCCGGCCAGCAGATTGCGATTCTCGCCGAGGATGGAACCTTTGCGCCCGTCGGTACCGCCGGAGAGGTAGTCATCAAGGGCGGCAACGTGATGCGTGGCTATCTGGGTAAGCCGGAGGAGTCTGCGAAGACTGTCAAGGACGGTTGGTTGCACACCGGTGACGTCGGTGTCCTGGACGAGGACGGCTACCTGACGCTGGTGGACCGCATCAAGGACATGATCATCCGTGGGGGCGAGAACATCTACCCCAAGGAGATCGAAAACTCTCTCGCCACACATCCTTCCGTGCTCGAAGCCGCCGTCATCGGCGCTCCGCACCAGGTCTACGGAGAGGTACCAGTTGCCTATGTCGTCGCCTACCCCGATGCGCCCGTCACCGAAGACGAACTGCTCGAACATGTCACGGCCTTGCTCACCCGAGTAAAGGTGCCAGTGGCGATCTACGTCGTCGATACGCTTCCCCGAAACCCGGTGGGCAAGATCGACAAACCTGGAATGAGACGAGCTTTGAGCGCAACTCCCGCTCACTAGTCCCTTCCCAGTAGTACCAGCACAACTCGACGACGTCCGTCGAGTCGATCCGTCATGCCCACATTCCGTATTTCAGGAGCACATCATGGGATTCAAAGAAGGAAACTTCCCTCCCGTCGATCCGGCAACGTTCATGGACAAGCCGTTTCTCGAGCGTCTGCGTGACATGTCCACGCACTGGGTGGATTACGGCTTCGGTACGCCGAAGATGGTCCACACCGTCTACATCATGAAATTGTTGTTCCTCTACCTGGCAGCTGGAACAGCCGTTGCCACTTTGACTTCCGGCCTCTCGTGGTTCGACATCGGATCGTGGTGGAACCAGCCGATCATCTACCAGAAACTCATCATCTGGACGATGATGCTCGAGATGCTGGGCCTGGCAGGATCCTGGGGCCCGCTCGCCGGCCACTTCAAGCCGATGACCGGTGGAGTTCTGTACTGGATCCGCCCCGGCACCATTCGCCTGCCACCGTGGCCGGGCAAGGTGCCGCTCACCTCGGGTGACACCCGCACGATGTTCGACGTTGTCATCTACGTTGCCGCAGTTGCGAATCTTCTTGTTGCGGCCGTGCTTCCGGGTGTGCACACTGCCGGAATCGATTCGGCCTTCGCTGACAGTGCCGGACTGGTACGCCCGACGGTCTTGTACTCCTTCCTGGTACTCATGGTTATTCTCGGGTTGCGTGACAAGGTGCCCTTCATCGCGGCACGTAGCGAGCAGTACCTGCCGGCAATCTTCTTCTTCACGTTCCTGCCCTTCGTCGACATGATCCTGGCGCTCAAACTGCTGATCGTCATGGTGTGGATCGGTGCCGGTGTCTCGAAGTTCGGTCGCCACTTTTCGCTGGTGGTCCCCCCGATGCTCAGCAACACGCCGTGGATCCCGTCGAAGAAGATCAAGCGTGCGCACTACCGGAACTTCCCGGAGGATCTGCGGCCTTCGCACCTGGGCGGCGGCGTCGCTCACGTGGCCGGAACGATGGTCGAAATCGTCACCCCGTTGATACTGCTGTTCTCGACGAACAAGACCCTCACGATCCTTGCCGTGATCCTCATGGTCGGATTCCACCTGTTCATTGCGTCGACCTTCCCGCTTGCCGTCCCACTCGAATGGAATCTTCTGTTCGCTTACGCCTCGGTCTTCCTGTTCCTGGGATTCCCGGCGTGGGACGGCTACGGACTCGGCGCCATGTCCTCGCCGTGGATTGCTGCGGGAATTGTTGCAGCCCTTGCCTTCTTCCCGATTCTCGGAAACCTTCGACCCGATCTGGTGTCGTTCCTGCCGTCGATGCGTCAGTACGCCGGCAACTGGGCATCGGCGACGTGGGCCTTCGCGCCGGGCGCCGAAGCCAAGATCGACCAGTTCATCAAGCGTCCGTCGCCGGATACCCGCAATCAGTTGATGACGATGTACCCCGAGGACGTGTCCGACGTCGTTCTGCATCAGCTGTTGGGATGGCGTTCCATGCACAGCCAAGGGCGTGCGCTGTTCTCTCTGATGATCAGGCACCTCGGCGACGACATCAACACGTACTCGCTGCGGGAAGCCGAGTTCATGTGCAACTCCATCGTCGCCTTCAACTTCGGGGACGGCCACTTGCACGACGCGAAACTGATCGCCGCGATTCAGCGTCGCTGCAACTTCGCGCCCGGTGAGTTCCTGGTGACCTGGATCGAATCGCAGCCCATCCACAAGGGAACGCAGGAGTACCAGGTGATCGATGCGGCTCTCGGCGTCATCGAACGGGGTACGTTCAAGGTCGCCGACGCAGTCGCCGAACAACCGTGGTTGCCGAACGGGCCCATTCCGTTCGACGTTCAGTGGACACTGGACGTACGGGCCGACCGCGCGGCGACAGATCCGCAGGTTGTCTCCGAACCGAAGATGCGTACGAGGATCAGCGGTAGCGAGCAAGAGGTGAGTAAGTGACAAAGGCCGTAGTCGTCGGCAGCGGGCCCAATGGGCTCGCTGCCGCGGTACACCTTGCGCGTAGCGGTGTGGACGTGCAGGTGCTCGAGGCCGCCGACCAGATCGGCGGAGGCACCCGCTCCGGTCCGATCGACGTCCCCGGATTGATTCACGACCACTGCTCGGCGTTTCACCCGATGGGTATCGGATCGCCGTACCTGTCGAAACTGGACCTCGAGCGATACGGGCTGATCTGGAGATGGGCAGACGTGGACTGTGCGCATCCGCTCGACAACGGCGACGCAGGTGTTCTGTACCGCTCGCTGGAGCAGACCGCGGCGGGGTTGGGTGCGGACGGGCAGCGATGGCAACGGATGTTCGGTGACTTGTCGACGGGATTCGACGCTCTGGCGTCCGATCTGATGCGCCCGATCGTCAACGTTCCACGCCATCCGCTGCGGCTTGCGGCTTTCGGCCCGCGAGCACTGCTTCCGGCCACCGTGACCGCGAAACTGTGGAAGACGGAGAAGGGCAGAGCATTGTTCGGCGGGGTCGCCGCGCACGCGTTCTATCCACTCAACCGTCCGGCGACGTCGGCGGTGGGGTTGATGATCACGGCTGCTGGTCACCGCTACGGGTGGCCGGTCGCCGAGGGAGGTTCGCGTTCGATCACCGACGCCATGGCAGCGATGCTCCTCGATCACGGTGGCAAGGTCGACACCGGCGTTCGGATACGCACCGCCTCCGAGATTCCTGACGCCGATGTTGTTCTGCTGGACGTCAATCCGGGTGGTGCGCTCGAAATCCTGGGCGATCGCCTTCCCGCCCGAGTAGCGAAGGCCTATCGAAAGTTCAAGCAGGCTCCCGGGGCCTTCAAGGTTGATTTCGCCATCGAAGGCCACGTGCCGTGGACCAATCCGGATTGCGCTCGGGCCGGAACAGTCCATCTGGCAGGTGGTTTCGAGGAGATCGTGGCAGCTGAGCGTGACACGAATTCAGGCCGTATGCCGGACCGACCGTTTGTGCTTCTCGGTCAGCAATACCTGGCTGATCCCACCCGCTCTGCCGGGAACATTCATCCGTTGTACGCCTATGCCCATGTGCCTCACGGTTACGCCGGCGATGCTACGGAAGCGATAACTCGTCAGATCGAGAGGTTTGCGCCGGGGTTCCGGGAACAGATCGTCGCGACGTCGAGTCGTAGCACCTCTGATCTGGCACAGGACAATCCGAATCAGGTGGGCGGCGACATCATCGGAGGTGCCAACACCGAACTGCAAGTTGTCTTGCGTCCGCGCATTGCAGTCGATCCGTACAGCACTGGGATCGCGGGCACCTACCTGTGCTCGGCCTCGACCCCGCCGGGCGCCGGAGCACATGGAATGTGTGGGTACAACGCGGCCGAATCGGCTCTGAAGTACCTGCGACGGAAGGGCGCGGAAGTTCTGTGAGTAGCCCATCGCACAAGGAGCGAGGCGCCGGTGCAATGCGGCGCCTCGCCCGGGTGCCTGCAGCCGCGGAACCGGAAGTGCTTGCCGTGGTTGCCGAATTGGCCCGGCGACTCGACGCGCGCAGCGCCGATATCGCGCGTGAGATGGCTTTCATGATGGCTCACGAAATCGACCAGTTGGACGCCGATGCCAATTTGCTCGAAATGCTCGAAGCGAGCGTGCAGGGAAATATCACGACGATCATCCACGTGTTGGCCAACGACATTCCGATCGATCATCTCCAACCCACCACTGCCGCGGTGGAATACGCTCTGCGGCTGGCGCAGCGGGACGTTCCGTCCAACTCTCTCGTTCGCGCCTACCACATGGGCCAAGGCGATCTGATGCGGATCTGTCACGACGAGATCAGCACACTGGACATTCCGGCACGACTCACTTTGGCTGTCCTGAAACACACTTCGGATGTGGTCTACAGCTACATCGACTGGATCACGCTCTACGTCTTCGACGCGTACGAGCGGGAACGCAGTCGATGGATGGCAGCGCAGGGAAACCTCCATTCGGCCGCGATCCACGCGCTCTTGTCCGGCACCAACGCAGATACCGTTGCTTTCGAAGCGGAGACCGGATACCGGCTTGGTCAGAACCACGTCGCCCTGGTGGTCTGGTCGACGTGGGATGCGGACGTCATGGGCATCAACACCCTGGACCGACTCGTACGCGATCTCGGCGCGGCGGCGGGAGCAGACAAGCCGCCGATCATCACCGCCATCGATCGACGCACCGTGTGGGCGTGGCTGCCCTTCGGTCGCCGGGTGCCTGCGGCGGATCCGGCAGTTCTCGCGGCGGCAGTGCCGTTGGACGGCGGAGCGCGGGTGGCAATCGGACTGCCAGGGTCAGGGGTCGAAGGATTCAAGCGGTCCCACGAACAGGCCACGGCAGCCTATTCCGTTGCTGCCGTACCGGATACACCGCAACGCCCCGTGGTGAGTTTCGGGGACCGAGGCATCGCCGTGGTATCACTCCTGTCGGAGAACATCGATTCTACGAAGTCATGGGTCTGGGAGGTACTTGGTCCGTTGGCGGACGATACACCTTCTGCCGCATCCTTGCGGACGACGCTGAGCGTGTATTTCGCCCACGGGGAGAGTCATCTGCACACGGCCAATTACATGAACTTGCACCGTAATACGGTGAAATATCGCATCAACAAGGCTCTCGGCGATCCGGTCGCCGCGGGCCGAGACAAGTTGGATCTCGCTCTGGCCCTGCAGGTTTGTGAGTTGTTGGGTAGATCGGTCTTGCGCCCCGCATGAACGCCGTGAGTATTGGATGCGGCACGGCCTGTGGGCTCCGTATCGGGTGCTGATGTCCGATGCGGAGCCTGGCCGTATTCTGTTGCGCCTGAGAAGCTGTTCTCAGGTTTTGAAGGTGGTGTTCGCCGGCCTGGGGTGCTGCCCGGGGTCGATCGAGGGCGGCGGGATGAACCACGGTTTGTTGTCGACGCCTATTCGGATTTCCCATTTTCCGACGAACCCGGATTTTCGGTGCATCAGTCGGTGGTGTGAACGGCAGAGTAGGACAAGGTTGTTCATCACCGTCGGGCCGCCGTTGGCCCAGTGCTTAATGTGGTGCGCATCCGTCCAGGCCGGTACGCATGTGCAGCCCGGGAACGCGCAGCCCTTGTCGCGGGCGATCAGGGCGACGCGTTGTTCGGCGTTGACCAACCGTTTTCCGGGTTTCGCATCGAGGGGCGCGCCGTGGTCGTCGAGTAGGACGGTCGACAGGAAGCAGTCGCACCCGAGGAGCCTCGTCTGCGAGACCGACAGCGGTCCGAGCCATGGCATGTGCCCGACATCAAGATCCGACGGGGACTCTTCACCGTCGGAGGGCGCGGCGGCGCAATCGCGGTGCTCAGCGAGATCGCGGGCGTTGATGTGTACGTTCACATGTGGGCGTTGCCCACCATCGGTTCCGGTTTTGGCGCAGTCGAGGTAGCGGCGGATCAGTTCGGTGAACCCGTCCGCGGTCCGCTTCGCCGCCGACCGTGCGTCGGGAGTTCCATCGGGCGCCGGGGTCGGCATCGTCAGATTCGAAAACGCCGACAGCAGCATTTCGCCGGTGAGGGCGTCGAAATCACCGCGCACCACCACCCGACCGTTCAACGTCGAGGCGATCCGCAGTTCGTTCCGATCGACATCTTCGGCGGGCGGAATCTCATCGGATTCGAAAACGCGCTCCAAGGTCGCGATGACATGCCGAACCTTCGTCGTCGTCGCTTCCACGCCCGACGCTGCTGCGAGCAGCAGGTCGATGCAGCGAGGTAGCGCCTCCTCCGGCATCCCCTTCGGCGGGGACTCACAAAACGCCACGATCAAAACGGCGTGATCGAACGAGCAATCCCCATCATCGAAGCCTGCTGCCACGGCCGGGAACGCGCGCAGCGCGGCGCCCAGGGCGGCGATCTTCTTCCCGTCCCGAACCTGCAGCATCGTGTTCGCCGCCAACCAAGAACCGACACCGCGGCTGGCAATCACCTGATCATCCGGACGCATCGCCAGTTCGTCTACCACCGCCACCCGAACGGCTTCCAGGCGCAGAATCTCCGCACTCGCCTCGACAGCAGCCTCACGTAACTCGGCAGCAGTCAACCGCCACAACTGCCCGCGTAACCCCACCGCAGAACCCGACACCACGTCTGATGATGTGTCGATACTCATTGAATCCCCCGATCCCCAACCTCAATAATACTCGAACAGACGTTCGAGTCAATAGTCCGTCGAAGCTCAACTTTCCAGGAGTGTTTCTCGGGTCGCATTCCGAGAATTACAGAGGGACTGCCTATTTGAGGTGTTGCGCGACTGGCATATTCTTCCCGTGCCGGCTATCTGAGGCGGATTGCCATGCTTGGCAAGTGAGAGCACATCGGGGCCAAGAGGTTGATGTAAGTGGGCCGTGTCGCGCATGGGATCGGCCTGACTCTGCGATGTCAGCGGGTTGTCATACTGTGGTCGAGTGACTTCGCCGTGGACAGCTGGGCAGGTGGCATCGGTAGCTCCCGACGCCGCATCGCTGGCTGCTGCGCGCAAGTTGGTTGGATCGTGGAGCCACACCGGTAACAAGGGTCTCGCGCTCTGGGGGCTGTGCCAGGGAAGCGGCTCGAAGCCGTATCAAGCTGTGGTTGACCTGCGCGGCCCGGCATACAAGTGCTCGTGCCCCAGTCGGAAGTTTCCGTGCAAACATGCCCTGGGGCTGCTGGTGGAATGGTCGGAAGGGCGAGTGCCTTCGGCGGACGAGCCGGCCGACTTCGCCGCCGAGTGGTTGTTGCGCCGTGAGGAGAAGGCCGATGCCAGCGCCGAGACCACCGGCGACGAGGCACCCAAGAAGACTCCCGACCCGGCAACAGCGCAGAAGCGCGCCGACCGGGTTGCGAGCGGTCTCGTCGAATTAGACCTGTGGATCACCGATCAGATCCGGAGTGGTCTGGCGGCGATGGACACGTCCTGGGCGGGCCTCGACGCAGTCGCCGCTCGAATGGTGGATGCTCAGGCACCCGGTGTTGCAGGCACGCTTCGAGCATTGGCGGGAACCGTTGCGTCTAACGAAAACTGGCCCGAGAAAGTCCTCGACGAGTTGGCTCGGTTGCGCCTGCTGGTCGCTGCGCATCAGAAGCTGCCAGAGCTGCCGGAAGATCTTGCCCATTCAGTGAAAGCGCACGTCGGCTATCCCGTCTCCACCGACAGTGTGTTGGAATCGATTCCGGTGAAAGAGAACTGGATGATTCTCGGTTCCGGGATCACCGAGGAGAAGCGACTGTTCACCCGAACGGTGTGGATGCTCGGCAGGAATTCGCAACGGTGGGCCATGCTGCTCGACTTCTCCCACGGGTCACCGAACTTTTCCACCGAAACGCCGCCAGTCGGGTTTCTGGTGGATGCCGATGTCTATTTCTATCCCGGTGCGTCGGCTTTGCGCGCCCGGTTGGGGGCAACGCATGGCGAACCGGAGCCCTTCACGACCATGCCGTCCGGAAGTATCGACGCTGCGTTGCAGCAGTTTACCGATGCGCTCGCGGCAGATCCGTGGTTGCGGTCGTGGCCGGCAGTGATCAGTTCGGTGGTCCCCTCATTCGTCGATGGCGCCTGGTTTCTCGTCGACGAATCGGGCACAGCGATTCGGGCAGAGGGCGATTCGGACCTACTGTGGAAATTGCTGGGCATTTCCGGTGGCTACCCGGTCACGATCTGTGGAACGTGGAATGCGCAGGCTCTTACCCCGATCTCGGTTTTCACGGGAGGACAGGTGATCGTGCTGTGAGCACATTGATCTCGGCTGCGCTTCTCGGGACGGCCAGAACAGCAACAACATTCGAGGACCTTCCGGCCGATGTGCATGCCTACGCGCGCGAACTCGACGGAGATCCTGCCGAATTGCTTCTCGCAGCAGTCGCGCTGGAGCGGGCGTACCGCCGTGGCGGTGCGGGCTCCACCACGGCGACGGTGCCGACGCCTGCTCCAGACGATGCGCGATTCACCCTGCCGGAATCGTCGTCCGCACATCTGCTGTCGATGCTCGCTGCCAAGGCGACCTTGCTCGACGAATGGTTCACCGTCGCGTTGGCGCGCAACTACCGTGCGCCTGATCATCTTGTTGCCGAACTGCTTTCCTACGCTCGGACGAGCGAAACTCACCGCGAGAGTATTCTGCAGCTGGTCGGCGAGCGAGGTCGCTGGCTCGCCGCGCA
Organism: Rhodococcus sp. NPDC057135; assembly: GCF_042670865.1. Classification (NCBI taxonomy): domain Bacteria; kingdom Bacillati; phylum Actinomycetota; class Actinomycetes; order Mycobacteriales; family Nocardiaceae; genus Rhodococcus; species Rhodococcus sp. NPDC057135. Next base: position 259,812 of record NZ_JBHUUU010000006.1, on the reverse strand, counting down.
AAACCCCGAGTGGAGCAAGCTCGTCCGAACCAGAGATGCAAACCCGGACGTGTGGCGTCACGGAAGTTCGTCCCAGCGCACGCAGTGGTTGATAGACACTCGCCGAACAGATCCTGCACTTGCTCTGGCCGAACTCCGAAAGTCCTGGGGCGCCGAGCGTGGAGAACAGAAGGCTGCGTTCGTCTCGGCGCTGGCAAACGGATTGAGCGCGGATGATCAACCATTGTTGGAGGAAGCCCTCGACGAGCGTCGCAAGGACGTGCGACGCGCAGCAGTGGAGGTACTCGGACGACTACCCGAATCTGAGTTCGGGGAGAGAATGGTTGCTCGGGTTCAGAAATGGGTGCGGGTGGAACGGAAACTCCTTCGGTCCACGCTTGTCATCGTGCCGCCTGAGGAAGTCGATGCAGCGGCCAGACGGGACGGCATCGAAGACCGGCCGAATCCACACACCGACTATCGCGCCGAGTACGTCCGTCAAGCGATCAGTTCTGCGCCTTTGTCGTTGTGGAACAACATGATCGGTGGACCCGACAAGGTTTTGGGGATGGGCGTCGACGAAGGTTGGGAGCCGATCCTTCATGGCGCTTGGTCCAATGCTGCAGTGGCGCAGAACAATGTGGAATGGGCTTTGGAACTCTTTCGCACGCGAGGCGTAGCCACCGATCGTCGACTTCTCCCGTTGGTGCCCGCCGAGGCGCTGGCGGATCTGTTGAGGTCCGGAAACGGCGACGCCAATGTTCTGCATCCGGGCCGGGCAGCGATCTACGACGCTCTGCACGGTCCATGGCCCGAGGACATCACCCGGGCAGTCGTGGCACAGTGGGAACGAGTTGCGGCCAGACGCGCCGACGGCGGCGCCAAGGCCGGCGAATTCTCGCGTTACAAGTACGTGGCGTCGCTGCGCCTCGCCGAGACTCGATTTCCCTACAGCGCAGTAACTTTGCTGGACCGGGCGGCGGAGCGTGCTCGTGACCCGGACTGGCGGCAAACCTTCGCCAGAACGGCCAGTGCCATCACCCACCGCAAGACTCTGCTCGAGGAGCTCAAGTGACTGACAGCGTAACCGCGCCCGCCACGGAATCGGCAAAGCTCGCGGAACCGGCAAAGCTCGCGGAACCGGCAAAGCTGATGCGGCCTCACGCAGAGCAGGAGTACGCGCTCGAACTCGAGGCGCTTGCCGCGCAGGACACCCGCCCACGCCCGCCGTCGTGGAATTTGTCGCCGTGGGCTGTGGTGACGTATCTGTTGGGCGGCACTCTCGATGACGGAACGGTCATTTCGCCGAAGTACGTCGGTCCCCGGCGGTTGATGGAAGTGGCCGTCGCAACTCTTGCCACCGATCGGGCTCTATTGCTGTTGGGTGTGCCGGGAACAGCCAAGACCTGGGTCTCCGAACATCTTTCGGCGGCAATCTCGGGCGCGTCGACGCTCCTGGTTCAAGGTACGTCAGGTACTCCCGAGGAAGCTATTCGCTACGGCTGGAATTACGCCCGCCTTCTCGCGGAAGGGCCGACGGCAGGGGCGTTGGTGCATTCTCCGGTGATGACCGCGATGGAAACCGGGAAGATCGCTCGCGTCGAAGAGTTGACGCGTATTCCGGCCGACGTGCAGGACGCGCTCATCACCATTCTCTCCGAGAAGACGTTGCCGGTGCCGGAACTGGGCATCGAGGTGCAGGCAGCCAAGGGCTTCAATCTGATCGCAACCGCCAACGATCGTGATCGCGGTGTCAACGATCTGTCGTCGGCGTTGCGTCGACGGTTCAATACCGTTGTCCTGCCGTTGCCGGCCAGCGAGGAGGACGAGGTGGCTATCGTGGCGCGCCGAGTCGAACAGTTGGGCGCAGCATTGGAATTGCCGACGACCCCCGCAGCGGCCGAGGAAATTCGCCGAGTCGTCACAGTGTTCCGGGAACTACGCTCGGGAACCACTACTGACGGCCGCACCAAGCTGAAGTCTCCGTCTGGAACCCTCTCGACGGCGGAGGCGATCTCGGTAGTCACCAATGGTCTGGCGCTGTCCGCGCATTTCGGGGACGGCGTATTGCGGGCGTCCGACGTCGCTGCCGGAATCCTGGGTTCGGTGATCAAGGATCCGGTCGCAGACAAGGTGGTGTGGAACGAGTATCTCGAGGCCGTAGTGCGTGAACGCGGAGAGTGGTCCGACTTTTACCGAGCATGCCGCGAGGTCACGGGGTGACCATCGCCATTCCGGACCTACGTGTCAGGGTCTTCGGTATCCGTCACCACGGCCCGGGATCTGCCCGTTCGGTTCGGCAAGGCCTGGAAGAGTTTTCACCTGACGTCGTCCTGATCGAAGGGCCTTCGGATGCAGATCCGTTGGTGATGCTGGCGGCATCGGAGTCGATGGAACCGCCGATTGCGTTGCTCGCGTTTGCCACTGGTGAACCGTCGAAGGCGGCTTTCTGGCCATTTGCGGTGTTTTCACCCGAATGGCAAGCGCTGCAGTGGGCTGCGAACAACGGTGTGCAAGCACGTTTCTGCGACCTACCGGCGTTCAACGTGTTGGCGGATCAGGGGATTCGTACTACACGTGATGGTGATCCTCTGGCGGAGCTGGCCGCGGCCGCGGGTTTCGACGATACCGAACGCTGGTGGGATTCGGTGATCGAATCGAGCTCGGACGCAGACTCTTTCGATGCGATCACCGAGGCGATGGAGGCGCTGCGTGAAACCGTACCGATCGACGAGGAGACAGCGCATCGTGAAGCGTACATGCGCCAAGTGCTGCGAAAGACGTTGAAAGAAGGCGCCGAGAGGGTTGCCGTCGTCTGCGGTGCGTGGCACGCGCCGGCTTTGGTCGGTGCCTTGGGGCCTGCGGCCCCCGATGCCCGTATTCTCAAAGGAATGTCCAAGGTCAAGACCTCGCTGACGTGGGTTCCCTGGACACATTCTCGCCTTGCATCGGCATCGGGTTACGGCGCCGGAATCACGTCGCCGGGTTGGTATCACCATCTGTTCACCGCGAACGACAAGACGATCACCCGGTGGCTCACCAAAGTTGCCCGGGTGCTCAGAGACGAGGACCTCCCGATCTCGAGTGCCCACGTCATCGAGGCTGTCCGGTTGGCAGACACGTTGGCGGCACTGCGTTCTCGCCCCTTGGCGGGATTGTCGGAAGTTACCGAGGCCACGAGGTCGGTGATGTGCGACGGCAACGATGTTCTCCTGGACCTGATCACGCGAAGACTCGTTGTGGGCGAGGCACTGGGCGCGGTGCCCGAGGAGACGCCGACGGTCCCGCTCGAAGCAGACCTGCGCGCACGTTCGAAGACTTTGCGGCTCAAACAACAAGCAGGGGCGAAGAATCTGGATCTGGACCTGAGACGCGACATCGACGTCGAGCGTTCCCAGTTCCTGCACCGGCTGGGAATTCTCGAGATCGATTGGGGGACTCCGGCCGACAGTGAGATCCGTTCCACCGGAACTTTCCGGGAAACCTGGGCACTGCAATGGAAACCCGAATTCTCGGTGTCGGTGATCGAGGCGTCGCTGTGGGGTACGACGGTGGCCCAAGCGGCAGCCTCGCGGGTCGTCTCGAAGATTCACGAACCGGAAATCACTCTTGCTTCACTCATCGAACTGCTGGAGAACTCGCTGCTGGCAAACCTTCCCGCCGCGCTGTCCGCCGTGCTGGAAAGCGTGAAAACGGTTGCAGCGCTGGATCATGACGTGTCACATCTGATGGCCGCGCTGCCCACACTGACCCGAACACTGCGGTACGGCGACGTGCGCGGAACCGACGTGTCGGCGTTGGTCGACGTCGCCGACAGCTTGCTGATCCGCATCTGTACCGGCCTCGCAGTCGCCGTCACCGGGTTGGACGATCCCAGCGCCGAGGAGTTTCGCGATCACCTCGACAAGGTGCACTCGGCAGTCATGGTCCGTGACGACAGCGATGCAAGCGCACGGTGGTTGCAGGCGATGGCCGGAGTGATCGACCGTGACGACGTCAACGGACTTCTCGTCGGCCGGATGGTGCGGCTACTGCGCGACAGCGGTTCCGTCACGGAAACCGCTGCAGCTCAGCGTTTGTCTCGGGCCCTTTCGGTGGGAAGTGCGCCAACCGCCAAGGCTGGCTGGGTCGACGGGTTTCTCGGCGGAGGAGGGCTTGTGCTCGTTCACGATCGAGCGTTGCTCACGCTGATCGACACCTGGGTTCGCCAACTTCGTGAGCAGGATTTCATCGACACGCTTCCATTGCTTCGACGCACGTTCGGAGCCTTCGAAGCCGGGGAACGTCGGGCGATCGGTCAGGCGGTCAGAGGCGGCCGCCGCGTCGAAACGACAGTGGAGACCGATGCTCGACGCGGCAGAGCGGCAATGGCGGTCGTTGCGGACATCCTGGGGGTGGGCGCATGAGCGACGACGATCAGCGCCTTCGACGCTGGAGATTGATGCTCGGGGAGTCCGCCGAAGAGTCGACGGGTGGGCTCGGTCAACCAGGCGAGCGCCGAATGGACGCAGCTCTTGCAGCGCTTTACGACTCGTCCGGCCCCAGCAAGGGTCGACGCCGCTCAGCCGGATTGGGGGCGTCGGCGCCGTCCGTCGCCAGATGGCTCGGCGACATCCGGACGTACTTTCCCAGCACGGTGGTGCAGGTGATGCAGAAGGACGCGATAGATCGGCTGGGTTTGGCCCAGTTGCTGCTCGAACCGGAACTGCTCGACGCGGTCGAACCCGATGTGCATCTGGTCGGGACGCTTCTGAGCCTCAACCAGGTCATGCCGGAGGCCAGCAAGGCAACTGCTCGGATGGTCGTCGGCAAGGTGGTTCGCGAAGTCGAGGAGCGAATCGCACAGAAAACGAAGGCTGCAGTTACCGGCGCACTCAATCGCACGGCCCGAACTTCGAATCCGAAGCTGCGCGACATCGATTGGGACCGAACCATCCGAGCAAATCTGTCGCACTACCTTCCGGAGTATCGAACCGTCGTCCCGGAGCGGCTCGTCGGATACGGCCGAAAGTCGAAATCCGTGCAGCGCGACGTGGTTCTCGCGATCGATCAATCGGGTTCGATGGCGTCCAGCGTCGTCTACGCATCGGTGTTCGGCGCAGTGTTGGCGTCGATGCAGGCGCTGAAGACTTCGCTCGTCGTTTTCGACACCGCCGTCGTTGATCTGACAGACAAACTGTCCGATCCGGTCGACGTCCTGTTCGGGACCCAACTCGGTGGGGGCACAGATATCAACCGCGCGATCGCGTACAGCCAGTCCTTGATTTCGCGTCCCGCCGAGTCGATGTTCGTCCTCATCTCCGACCTCTACGAGGGCGGTATCCGCAACGAGATGTTGCGCCGCATGGCCGCCATGAAGAACTCCGGCGTTCAAGTCGTGGTCCTACTGGCGCTCTCGGACGACGGGGCACCGTCGTTCGATCACGACAATGCGGCGGCGCTGAGCGCCCTCGGCATTCCCGCGTTTGCGTGCACGCCGGACAAGTTTCCGGAACTGCTGGCGGTGGCTCTGGAACGCGGGGACGTGTCGGCCTGGGCGGATCAGCTCACTCTCGAACAGCACTGACCGGTCTGCTTCGAGGACCTGAACACCGGGTACACCCGCACGATGGGTGACGGACAGGTTGCTGGTTCGACTACGCAGGCGGGTTCGGGACTGGTCCTCACGGTGTTGGCATCCAGCCAATTCCTGATGACCTTGGACAGCTCGGTCATGAACGTTTCGATGGCAACCGTCGCCGAGGACGTCGGCACGAGCATTACCGGTATTCAAACCGCGATCACGCTGTACACCCTCGTCATGGCGACTCTGATGATCACGGGCAGCAAGGTGGGGTCGATGATGGGTCGTCGCCGAGCCTTTGCGCTCGGCTTGGTCATCTACGGCGCAGGTTCCCTGACAACGGCGCTCGCTCCCAATCTCGCGGTCCTGCTGATCGGATGGTCGTTCCTCGAAGGCGTCGGTGCGGCGCTCATCATGCCCGCGATCGTCGCGCTGGTCGCCACCAACTTCCCTGCTGTGAAGCGTCCGGGGGCCTACGGCCTGGTTGCTGCGGCGGGCGCGATGGCTGTGGCTGTCGGCCCGCTGATCGGCGGCGCAGCGACGACTTTTGCGTCATGGCGTTACGTGTTCGTCGGTGAAGTCGTGATCGTTGTCCTGATCTTGCTGGTGCTGAGCAAGGTGGTCGACGTCCCACCGTCGAAGTCGCGCCTCGACTACGTCGGATCGGTCCTGTCGGTGGTGGGCCTGGGCATGATCGTCTTCGCAGTTCTGCGTTCGAGCGAGTGGGGTTGGGTCCAGGCGAAACCCGACGGGCCACAGCTGGTGGGGCTTTCCCCGGTGGTGTGGCTGCTGATCGCCGGGCTACTTGTCGTATACGGATTCCTGCGCTGGGAGGGGCGGCTGGCCGCTGCGGGGAAGGAGCCGTTGCTTGATCCGGCGATGCTACGAAACCGTGAGCTCAGTGGCGGACTTTCCATGTTCTTCGCGCAGTTCCTGGTCCAGGCGGGCGTGTTCTTTGCGGTCCCGCTGTTCTTGTCTGTAGTTCTGGAACTCAGCGCCCTCGAGACGGGAGTTCGCATCCTGCCGTTGTCGGCGGCGCTCGTGTTGGCTGCCATAGGTATTCCGAAGCTGCGGCCTACCGCGAACCCGCGGCGTGTGGTCCGAGTCGGATTGTTGGTCATGATCTTCGGCATCTTGATGCTCGTGGCGGGCATGGACCCCGGAGCCAACGCGGCGGTCGTGATGATCCCCATGCTTTTCATGGGTTTCGGCTTGGGCTGCCTGTCTTCGCAGCTCGGAGCAGTCACCGTGTCGGCTGTCCCGGACGACCGCAGTACCGAGGTCGGCGGACTGCAGAACACGGCCACGAACCTGGGCGCATCATTGGGGACCGCGCTGATCGGATCGGTTCTCATTGCCACTCTCACGACATCAGCGATTGCCGGGATCGAAGACAACCCGGCAGTTCCGCTCTCGGTGCAGCAGCAAGCGAGCACCGATCTGGCCTCGGGCGTGCCCTTCTTGTCGACGACGCAACTTCGATCAGCTCTCGGTGACGCCGGCGTCGCCGAACCCGCGGCGGACGCGATTGTGGATGTGAACGAAGACGCCAGGCTGGACGCGTTGCGTGTCGCCTTTGCCGTGGCTGCGCTGCTCGCGATCGCAGCGTTGTTCCCGACCTCTCGTATCCCCCGCGTCGCGGTCGGCGACAAGCGCGCGTCGAGCTAAGAATCAGCAATCGTTTACCGACCTGGAAGATCGATTGATCGACCTCTGGATATAGTGATCTGCGCCCAATCGTTTCGTCAGATGGCTACCGTTGTGAAGGAAACAAGCAGCGAGTCTGAAACACTGACGTTTCACCGGATAAGGGTTCGGTGCGGAGCCGGGGGAGGTTCGGATGGCCAGGCGAGCGGATTCGACGCCCGCTGATGGCGCCTGCGCAGATGTCAGGATGCCTCGCGGATGAACCGTCTGACTCGATTGGGTAGGCAAGATCCTGCTTCGGAGGCCGACTGTAACAGCCTGTTTCGCCGTCAGATCAACGAAGCTGCGGCCGTCGCACCGTTCGCCAATCTTGCGTACATGGCGAGTTTGGTGGTGATTTTGGCGTATACCGTTCCGCCTGGACGTCAGACGCTCAGGTGGCTGGGTGGCGCGCTCATCTTTCTTGTCCTCGCGAATTCGATTCGAGTATGGATACCGCTTCGCTGGCGACCGTCGAAACACACACCGCGCTACGACTACGCGGGGCTGCTCCTCGAGGTGATCGTGGTCGCGAGCCTCGACGTCACACTTTTTGCCCTGCTTTTCCACGACGTGGACGTCTTCCGCGATTTGGTTCTGATCGCGACGATGGCAGGAATCATGGGCGCCGGGACGGTGACGTTCTCCAGTCTGAGATCGGTGAGCCTGACCTGGATCTATATTCACGGCCTCGGCGTATTCACTGTTCTCATCGTCCACGCTGAATCCCACTTTCGCGTACTTGCGATTCAGTTGTGCATCTACATGTTTGCGCTCACGGTGGGTGCGGTCTATCTGTCGGCCTCGTTCCAGCGCCGTTGTCTCGCTGAGTTTCAGGCGGAATCCGAGCGTCAGACTGTGGCACTGTTGCTCGACGGTTTCGAGGGCGGTTCCCGAGACTGGCTGTGGGAGTGCGACACCAACGGTCGGTTCTCCCACACCTCGGCACGTCTCGCCGAGGTCGCAGGTATGACGGTGGACGAGTTGCAGCAACTCACCTTCGGGCAACTTCTCACCAGACTCCAGATCGCGTCGAGCCCGGAGGGGCGTGCGGCCGCAGCCCAGCTGATCGACAAACTCGAATCGAGTGCTCCCTTCCGGGACACCGTCGTTGCAGTGCAGGTCGACGGTAAGCGACGCTGGTGGTCACTCTCCGGTAATCCCCGCGTCCTCGAGTCCGGGGTGATTCTGGGTTGGCGCGGTGTCGGATCCGACATCACGGAGAGGTATGTCCACGAGCAGGAGATCCTTCGACTTGCCGCCACCGACTCCCTGACCGGGTTGCCGAACCGTCGCGCCTTTGGTGAGGCGCTCGAGGAGGCCATCAGATCTCGGGTGCCGGAGAAGCAGGTTCTCGTCGGGATTCTCGACCTCGACAACTTCAAATCGGTGAACGACACCCTCGGCCATCCGATCGGGGACCACTTACTTCTCGAAGTCACGAAACGCCTGCGCGACGTCATCGGTTCGGACATGTGCTCGCGGATGGGCGGCGACGAATTCGGGCTCATCGTCTGTACCTCGGCCGGCGACGATCCCGGTGTCATTTTCGATCGGTACCTGGCAGTGCTCCATGAGCCCTTCTTCGTCGAAGGCAATCGAATCGAGGTGCGGGCCACGATCGGTTACTCCAGCGCACCCGAGGATTCCACCGACGCAGACGGACTGGTGATGCTGGCGGATCTGGCTCTGTACGAAGCAAAGTCGACGGGACGGAATCGAGTAGGCAAGTTCTCGCCGTTACTGCGAGCGCGGGCATCGGCGCGGGCAACAGCGCTGCACGAGCTGGACAGAGGGATCGAGGAAGGGCAGTTCGATCTCCACTACCAACCCCAGGTCGACACTCAGACCGGTGAAGTGGTGGGCTTCGAGGCCCTTCTCCGGTGGAACCATCCCAGTCGCGGCCTCATCGGGCCCAGTCAGTTCATCTCGGTGGCAGAGGAAACCGGAATGATCATCCCCCTCGGCGCGCAGGCAATGGCGATGGCGACCGCGGCTGCTGCGGGGTGGCCGAGCGGAATCGGCGTCTCGGTCAATGTTTCACCAGTGCAGTTGGTGTCGCGAGAGTTCGGCGCGATGGTGAAGAAAGCCCTGACGGATTCGGGCTTGCCTCCGCATCTGCTGCAACTCGAAATCACCGAGACCGGTGTTGTGGACGATCGGGCAATCCGGGATCTCTACAAGTTGCGTGAACTCGGTGTCACCGTCGCACTCGACGATTTCGGCACCGGCTATTCGTCTTTCGCCACGCTCCAGAGACTTCCGATCGACGTGCTCAAGATCGATCGCATGCTTGTCACCGACTCGGACGATCCGAAGATGTCCGTGGTGAAATCCATCGTCGAGTTGGCTGCGGCGCTTGGCATGAAGTCGTTGGCCGAGGGAGTCGAGACCATCGAGCAGTTCCGCCGCGTTCAGTGGGTCGGCTGCGACCTGGTCCAGGGCTATCACATCAGCAAGGCTCTGACGGCTGAGCGCGTCGATGTGTATCTGGCGGCAACCGACACCGAATCCGGTCGGAGCGTTCACCCGTTGACGTGGCTGTGAATCAGATCTGAGCCGAGCGGATGGTATTGCCGCCCGCCGCTTTCGCTTGGTACATCATCGAATCCGCGACATTTGTCGCGGCCAGGATTGCGGAAGCGCCGCCGCTCCACGCCTTCGATTCGGCGGCCATGATCACCGCTCCGACGCTCACCGTGGTGGGGATGTCGTCGGAGTGATCCGACAGCGCCGCGTTTATCCCTTCGACCAACAGGGTCGTAGATTCGGGATTCCCGGCGATGACAGCCAGATATTCTTCTCCGCCTGTTCGAGCGATAACGCCGCGCTCCCCGAGATGTGTGCTCAATCGGTTCGCGGTTCTTCTGATGACATGATCGCCTTCGGCGTGGCCGTGAAGATCATTCACCGTCTTGAATTTGTCGATATCGACGACGATGAAAGCGAGAGACGAAGAATCATCTCGGGCGCTCTCGAAGAGGTCGCCGACTGCCCCCTCGAGCCCTCGACGGTTGAACAGCCCGGTAAGAGGATCACGATCCGAATACTGGGCATCGCGGTACAGAGTGCGCCAGGTCAGGTGCGCAAAAATGGGAACAAGTGTGACAGCTCCGAAAAGAACGGTACCGCGAGCGAGAAGCGTCGTGATATCGACTTCGCCTTGTAGGTATGCGAGAACGAATACAGCAGTCGTGACAGTCGTCGACCAGACGACATGAGCGACAAGCCATCTTGCGCTGACAAAAAGCGTCGCAAAGGTTCCGGTGACCGCAAAGACGATGCAACCGAACGTCCCGGACGAGCGATCCGGTACCAGAAGTACCGCGGCCGCGATCCCGAGATCTGCGAATATCCCGAATGCGAGCAGGCCGCGGCGACCTGGAAATGGTTGAGTGAACCAGCACGCGGCGATCGCCACACATGTGCAGATCATGAAAACCGACAGTGCTTTGCCGAGTGTGGTCGGCGGTGTATCCGGTCCGATCAATTTGTAGAAAGCGGAAAGCCCGAAGATCATCGTCATAATTCCGAGCAAGGTCCGGAAGATCGGAATGATCGCTCGGCCGGATCTCTGGTGCTTTATCCACTCGTAGTCGTGTGGTTCGTTGAACCATTCCTGGAGCGTTCGCCAAGAACTGTGCCCTTCGGAGGCGATGACAGTGCTCGGCATGCTGTCTATTTTGCCCTGAATTCTGATAAAGAGAAAATTTCTGCTCGATCGGTTTTACCGTCTGAAGATTTTTCGGGGAGAAGGTCCAACCGATCGAGCAGAGAGTTCACTCGATGCCTGTTTCAAGCGTTGTCCGAACTGCTGTGCACGTTGTCCGGGACAGTCACGAACGATCCGACTTTTCGCGTACGAGACTTTTTCACACCTTAAGCGACGAGGTATTAGTCCATTCCGGTCCGGACAGGTAGCCGAATTTCGGCAGTTGCGGCTATCGCGCGAAACTGCCGAGGAACCTTTGCAGCAGCGGGTTGTACACCTCAGGGGCTTCCCAGAACGCCGCATGCCCGACTCCCGGGATGAGGTGATAGGTGCCCTCCCAAAGATTCGCGAAGGACAACGACGCGACATACGACGTGTTCACGAACGGGTCCCTGGCACCGTCGATCACCGCGAGCGGCACGGTCGCTGTTGCGACGAGAGCTTTCTGATCCGATTCGCGGCCCGCGCCGAATGCGTCGAACATGATCTTTCGAGCGCGACCGTCCGTGCGAATCGCGGCGTCGAGGGCCGCCTGTTCGAAGGGAACTGCGGTCATCCGAGCGTAAAGTTCGGCTTCCTGTTCGGTGATGACCTCGGTACCGCCGATGGACAATCCGTCGCCGGCATTGAACGCGACGCCCAGCGTCTCGGGATTGGCCGGTGGCGTACCGGTGATGACGATTCCAGCGAGCCCAAGGAACTTCGCGATCAACTCGAGGGCGATGTGTCCGCCGAGCGACCAACCGACAACCACGGCCCGTTCGACTCCGAGTTCGGTCAGAACATCGACGATGGCGTCGGCGTAGCCGTTCTGTGTGTACGCGGCTTCGGGATCGCTCGCGTCTTCGGAATCACCGTGACCGAGTAGGTCGAGGGTGATCATCCGGTAGCCGCCGGCCCAGTCGGCGTCGACCTGGTTGCGGAAGATGGAGCGACTGGCCGAGTTTCCGTGGATGAAGACAACCGGGAAACCGTCGGTGGCACTGTCGTCGACGGCCATGACGCCATGCCGGGTTTCGATCTTGGTGGTAGTCATCGGAATCCTCGTCGTTCGAAGTGCACGGTCAGCGGGTATCCACGCTACCGGGCATATGCGGCATAGAGTTCACCCGTGGACTTCGCATTGCGCTCGTGCAGTTGGCACGGTCACGAGACCTACGCTCCGGACGAACCGGAACTGCGGGATCGACTACATGTGGATACTGCGGTGGGTCAGGCGTGGCGGTGCCTACGTTGCGGCAACTTCGTCCCGGGAGCGCCCCGAGCATCGGGACCGGCGGACGCCGCCCCCGAGGTTCCGCGGGGACGGCTGCTTCGCGACAGATTGATCATGCGACTTCTCGCCACCGAGAGAATGTTCCGCGCTCTGGGTTTGGTTCTTCTGGCGATCGGTGTTTTCAAACTGAGATCGTCGAAGGGACGCGTCGAGGACGCCTTCGAGAACGAATTACCGTTGATCAGGCCACTCGCCCGCCAATTGGGTTGGAACATCGACGATTCCAAACTGGTCCATCACATCGAGCAGGCGTTTTCGTTGTCGGCGACGACGCTCACCTGGATCGCAGTCGGGCTGTTGGTCTATGCCGGCCTTCAAGTGATCGAGGCAGTCGGTCTGTGGATGGTCAAACGCTGGGGCGAGTACTTCGCGGTGGTGGCGACCAGTTTGTTCCTGCCCCTCGAAATCTACGAATTGACCGAGAAGATCACGTGGTTGAGGGCCGGGTTGCTGCTGGTGAACATCGCTGCCGTCGTGTGGCTGATCTGGAGCAAGCGACTCTTCGGTGTCCGCGGCGGCGGCGCGGCATATCACGCCGAACATTCGGAGGAGAGCTTGCTGACGGTGGAGAGGGCCGCGGTCAAGCAGGCTTCGTGAGACCAGCTTTCGACGCGGCAGCACCCGCCAGCGTTGCTGCACCGATCGTGATCATGGCGGCGAGGAGGATGGCAGCGGGTTCACCGTCGCCCATCACCCCCAATTGGGTGCCCACCGTTACTGCGGCAACGGGCACCCCCAGTTGTGCGGCGGACAGCACTCCCAAGGGGAGAGGTAGGCCGAGGATTCGTATCACTGCGTGAACTACGAGAGTTGCGCCGCCCAAGGCCAATCCGAGCCAGATGGCGGACGGATGGGTCACGAGGTCGCGCAGATTGATCGCCGCTCCCAGCCAGACGAAGAAGAGGGGAGCGAAGAAGCCGTCGGTGATCGCGAAAAGCTGTTTGGCGAGGCGGCGGGGTTCACCGATCGCGGCAAGAACGAGCCCGAAGGCGAAGCCCGCGAGCATGATCGACACGTGGGTGCTCGACGCCAGCGCCGCCAGGGAGAAGAGGATCACGAGATTGATCCGGAGTTCGAGTGCAAACTTTCGTTTCTCGGAGAACTTGTGGAGCTTTCGCCAATGGCCGGAACGATGGAAAGCTCGCAGTACGAAGAACAAGGCAACCGCACACGCCGCCACAGCCAGTGCGCCGAGGCCAGCGCGAGGGGCATTGTCGGGATCGATTACCAACGGCAGCGCGACAATGCAGACGGTGTCCGCGATTGCGACTTGGGCCGTCATCTGCAGGACCGACGTTCCTCCGAGCGCCAGCGAATCGACGATGGGGAGAATCAACGCTGCGGACGACGACGCGATCAGGACCGCGTACAGCGCGGCGTGACCGGTGCCGAATACCGTCGCCGCAGCGTAGCCGGCAACAACCGACAGGAGTCCGACGACGACCGAGCGAGCGGCACCCTTGCCTATTGCCGCCCGAACTGCCGGATCGCGGACCGGGACGTGCGAGCCGGCCACCATCATCGTGAGCGCGAAACCGATATCGGCCAGGAATGTGAACGTCCGGTCGGAGGAGTCGAGCAGCCCGAAACCGGTGACACCGAAGATGACACCGGCGGCGAGTTCGCCGACCACCACGGGGACATGCCAGCTGACGCGGGCGCCGAGCAGTGGGCCGAGAATGCCGGCCAGGGCGACGAGGGCAAGGATGCCGAAGGTCATCGACGACCTACGAAGTAACTGTCGAGGGTGCGATCTTCGCGGGGATGGCGGTGTTCTCGTCCACGTGGTAACTCGCACAGACACGGTGGTAGCCGTCGGCGATCTGCGCCGGTACTCCGGCGCGGAAGTCTCCCTGCACCAGCAGGATCGGTGACAGCGCGATCCTCTTGCGGATCTTCTTCAGGTCGGCAGCCACGTGTGGGTTGTCGACCGGAAGCAGAGGGAGCCCCGCCGCCCGCAGGATGTCCTTGGCCTTCTTCGAGACCAGCGTCGCCGTCTTGAGGGCGTACACGAGAGCTTGGACCTGGACCGGTGTCGCGCCCAACTGAAGGTAATCGCGGGCCGCCGGGTAGTCGTGCTCGTCCGGTAGGTCCTTCCAGAGGACTGCGGGCGCCTTCGCCGCGGGTGCTTTTGACGCTACCGGCGCCTTCGACTTGGCTGCCTTCGACGTTTTGATCTTGGCCATCTGTGCTGTGTCCTTCAGTGTCGGTCCTCGAGTGGAGCTGGTGCAGAAATCGTGCACTATCAGCGTCGCAGGCACCACATCGGAGCTGTTTGGCCCTCTAGGCGGCGGGTAATCAGCAGACTGCGGGGGAACGAGCAGGAGGCGAAGCAATGAAGCGGATTCTCGCGGTGCTCGCAGCGCTGATCCTGGCGGTGTTCGCACTGACCGCGTGCAGTGACAACAACAGCGATTCGTCGGACAACGATTCGGCAGATCACGACGGCATGGCGATGACCAGCATGACGATGACGAGCAAGCCGACCAGTATGTCGATGCCGAGCATGCCTCTGGGTATGTCGACGCCGGGAGCGTCGTCGATGGGAATCGTGATCAGCGGCTTCGAGTACTCGACGCCGGAGTCGGTTATGCCTGGACAGGTGCTGACCATTCAGAACAACGACACCGTCGAGCACTCGGTCACGTCCGATACCGCGGGGTTGTTCAACGAGGACATCGAAGCTGGTGAGACGGAAACCATCACGGTGCCGAACGAGCCGGGAACGTACACGTTCCACTGCACCTATCATCCGAGCATGCATGGCACCTTGACGGTCAAGTAGACGTCGACCCGGCCTGGCGTAACGTTTGTTGCGGAAACTTCGGCGGCACGCGCCCGATCAGGCTGGTGGAGAACAGGTCCGGGTGTACGGTTTTCAGGTGCGCCGGAGAATAGCGATCAGTGTCGTCACGCTCGTGGTTTGTGCCCTCGGCTTTTCGCCGCCGGCGCTCGCGGATTCGCCGAACGGCTCGTATTCGTCACAGCTACTGTACTTCTCGGTCGATGTCGGGCCTGAACTCTCGACGCCGTGCACTGTCATCGGTGAACTTTTTGTTCCCGACGGCGTCGACGCGGACAACCCGGCTCCCGCGATCCTGACCACCAACGGGTTCGGTGGTTCGTACAAGGATCAGATTCCCGCTCTGCAGAACTTCGCCGAGAACGGGTATGTCGGACTGACGTATTCGGGACTGGGCTTCGGCGGCTCGAGTTGCAAGATCACACTCGACTCTCCCGCATACGACGGCGTCGCCGCTTCGCAGTTGGTCAGCTTCCTCGGCGGCCAAGAGGGGATTGCCTACACGGATCAGGCTCTGACGCAGCCCTATCCGGCGCTCACCGCGGTGGTGCAGGACGCCGTCGATCACAACGGTGCACCGTCGACGAACGACCCTCGGGTCGGCATGACGGGTGGTTCCTACGGCGGTGGCATTCAATTCGCCGCCGCGAGTGTGGATCCCCGTATCGACACGATCATCCCCATGATCACCTGGAACGACCTCTCGTATTCCTTGGCGCCCAACAGCACCGGCATCATCTCCGGTGTGTCGACTGCTGAACCGGGAGCCGCGAAAGTGCTCTTTGCGTCACTGCTCTTCGGTGCCGGCATTGCAAACCCCGGTGTGGACGGTTACATCGCCGACCCCGCACGACTTCCCGGCTGCCCGAACTACGTGCCGTACATGTGCAACGCGATCGCCGAGGCAGTGGTGACAGGTGACATCGGACCCCAAGTAGTGAGTGAACTCCGAGCGTCGTCGGTGTCGTCGTTTGTCGACCGGATCAATATCCCGGTGCTGCTTGCGCAGGGACAACAAGACACCCTGTTCGATCTGAACGAGGCAACCGCGACCTACGACGCGTTGAAAGCCCGTGGCGTGGACGCCAAGATGATCTGGCATTCATGGGGACACAGTCACTTGGCTGCTGCGCCGGGCGAATTCAGCTTCTCCGCACCCGACGAAGACGCCCAGTACGAAACCGGTCGCTTCATGGACTGGTTCGATCACTACCTCAAGGACGAGAACACGGAGACCGGACCGGAATTCGCATACTTCCGTAACTGGATCGACTACGAGGGGAACGCGGCGCCGGCCTACGCGACGTCCGACACCGTCGATGTCGGGACCGCCCGCTCCTTCCATCTGTCCGCTGACGGGGGACTGCTGCCGGACGGTGCGCCGGTGGTACCTGGTTCGAAGACAATTGTCACTGCACCGGGTGGGCTCCCGACGGGCGTCGAGCCGCTCAATATCAATCCGGCCGGAAACATTCCGAGTGCACAGATTCCGGGGACCGAGGCGCTGTGGACCACTACGCCGATGTCCGAGGCGATGGACGTGGTGGGCGCTCCCACCGTGACGTTGCGTGTCGCGGCCCCTGGGCAGCCGGTGGTGTTCGCGAAGCTCTACGACGTGGCGCCGGACGGAACGTCGTCCCTGATCAACGGGCTCATCGCACCTGTTCGCATCAGTGACCCGTCGCAGCCCGTACCGGTGACGATGCCGGCGATAGTGCACAGATTCGAGCCGGGGCATTCTGTACGTCTGGCAATCACCGGTGGCGACATCAGTTTCCGTGGAGGACTGCAAGGCATGCCGGTGACGATCTTCGCCGACGGGTCCGGCCCCTTGGAGCTTCCCGTCGTGGGTTGAAACGTCGTGGGTTGAAACGTCGTGGGCTGAAAATTACCGGGAGATGGTTCGACTGTCGCCGCGGAACTCGGCCACGACGGTCTCGCCACTGCGAACCGTCACGTCGTAGATCCCGCTTCGGCCCCCTCGAGCCTTCTCGGACGCGACGGCGGTCAACGTGTCGCCCAGACGTGTTGGACGGAGAAATCGAATGTCCGCGCGCGCTGCAACGGCTGAATCCTCGTAGCCGTTGCAGGCGAGCGCGAACGCGGTGTCCGCGAGCAGGAAAACATAGCCGCCGTGTGTGATTCCGTGACCGTTCACCATGGTCTCACCCACAGTGACGGTCACGGTTGCGCTACCTGGCGCCAGTTCGGCAATCTCGATACCGAGCGCCCGAGACGCCTGGTCCGCGTCGAACATCTCTCTGGCGGTGATGCTTCCTGTACTCACGAGACAACTCCTGTGGGATCTGAGAACTGCAGGGGTCTAGAGGACCGAGACAACTTCCTGGACGTACATGTCGACCTTGCCGGTGGCAAAGTTCGCGACGTCCTTTCCTGCAGCGCGCATTTCCGGTGACTTCAGACCGCTCTGCATGGTCTCGAGGTCGGGGAAGACCAGGTTGGCGACGGCGTAGAAGACGGGATCGGAGCCATCCATGGACGAGCATGTGCTGAAGGTGAAGTCCGACAACCCTGGTACCTCGCGGACGAGTGGGATGTGGATGTCGTTGTAGTACTTCTCGAAAGCCTCCGGATCGGTGGGGCGTCCGTAACACACTGCTACGCGATAGGTCATGTGCTTTCAATTCCCTTCGGGGAGAGTCTTGGCTACCAGCGTCAGGACGTCGTACGTTGCGACTGGATCGCTGTCCTGGTTCGTCACGACGGCATCCCAACGAACTTCACCGTAGTCGGCGCTGCTGCGGGGTGTGATGGTCTTGGCTGTGAGGGTGACCGTCAGGCTGTCTTCGGCTTTGACCGGGGTCAGGAAACGGAGGCTGTCCACGCCGAAGTTCGCGAGAACCGGGCCGGGAGCCGGGTCGACGAACAGACCGGCAGCGAGCGAGACAACCAGGTATCCGTGCGCGACGATGCCACCGAAAAGTGGATTCGCGGCTGCGGCAACCGGATCGGTGTGCGCGTAGAAGGTGTCACCGGTGAACTCTGCAAAATGATCGATGTCCGCGAGCGTGACCTGGCGCGGCCCGCCGACAATTGTGTCGCCGATCTTCAACTCGGCGAGACTCTTTCGGAAAGGGTGCTCGGATCCGACGGTGCGCTGAGAACCGGTGAACCAGCGCTCGCCGACCGCGGTGAGTACGTCGGGTGTGCCTTGAACCGCGGTGCGCTGCATGTGGTGCAGAACTCCGCGGATGCCGCCCAACTCCTCACCTCCGCCGGCGCGGCCGGGCCCGCCGTGTACGAGAACTGGGAGGGGAGAGCCGTGACCGGTTGATTCCTTGGCGTCGTCGCGGTTCAAGACGAGAACTCGGCCGTGAAAAGCTGCCAGGCCCAGTACCAGTCGACGTGCGACGTCCGTGTCGGCAGTTACCACCGAGGCGACGAGGCTGCCCTCACCGCGGGCCGCGAGCTCGATCGCATGATCGATGCCGTTGTAACCGATGACGGTGCTGACAGGCCCGAATGCCTCCACCTCGTGCACCTCGAGTGCATTGTCCTCGGCACGCAAGAGGATCGGTGAAAGGAAGGCTCCGGACCGGGCGTCGGCGCCGACCACGTCGAGGTTCTCCGGGTCTCCGAACACGATGGACGCCGACTTCGTCAGGCCGCGAATAGATTTCAGGACTTCGTCGCGCTGTTCGATGCTGGCGAGCGCCCCCATCGTGACACCGTCGGTATCGGGGTGCCCGACGACCACTTTGCTCAGTCGCTCGGATGCGGCATCGACGACGGCGTCGACCAGGGAGTCCGGGACCAGTGCGCGCCGGATCGCTGTGCACTTCTGGCCCGCCTTGACCGTCATCTCGGTGACGAGTTGCTTGACGTACAAATCGAATTCGGGAGTTCCAGGGACGGCGTCCTCGCCGAGGATGGACGCGTTGAGTGAATCGGCCTCGGCATTGAAGTGGACACCCTTGCCGACGACGTTCGGGTGAGCGCGCAGTGTTGCTGCGGTATCGGCGGATCCGGTGAAGGCCACCGAATCCTGTCCGCCGAGGTGATCGAGGAGTCCGCGTGCGCTACCGGAGAGCAGTTGGACGGAACCCTCGGGGAGCAAGCCTGATTCGATGATGCGCCGGAAGACGAGTTCGGTGAGATATGCCGTGGAACTGGCAGGCTTGACGATGGACGGCACACCCGCGATGAATGCCGGCGCCAGTTTCTCCAGGAACCCCCACACGGGGAAATTGAAGGCGTTGATCTGCACGGCGACACCGCGACGTGACGTGTAGATGTGTTGCCCGAGGAAAGTTCCGCCCTTGCCCAGAGTTTCGACGTTGCCGTCCAGAAATACCGTGCTGTCGGGCAATTCGCGCCGGGCCTTGCTCGCGTAGCTCAGCAGCGTCCCGAACCCGCCGTCGATATCCACCCCGGAGTCTCGCGTCGTCGCCCCGGTGGCGGTGGAGAGTTCGTAGAACTCGGCCTTTCCTGCCATCAACGTGAGAGCCAGAGCCTTGAGTGCGCCGGCGCGTTCGTGGAAGGTCATCGCTGACAGTGCGGGGCCGCCGACCTCGCGTGCGTACGCAACCATCTCGGCGAGGTCGACGCCGGTGGCGGAGATCCGGGCCACCTCGGATCCGTCCACTGCACTCGGCAACGCGGTACCTGCGTCCGGTGCGGCGTACCAGCGACCGGCTACATAGCTTTCCAACAGTCTGCTCACGACATCTCCATCTCACCGTACGTTCGGTCGGTAATTACGATCGCCCGGTAACGCCGCGTTGTCAAGGATTCGGCAGAACTGCCTGGAGTCAGGCCTTGCGAAGTCCGTCGAAAGTGACGGCGACGACCGCGTCGGCTATGTCGGAGACGGACTCACCCGCTCGGGGTTTGTACCACTCGATCAGCGAGTTGACGGTGCCGAACATCAGCTTGCTGGCGAGGGCGGGTTCGATGTCCGGACGCAGGTCGCCCTCCGCTGCGGCTGACGCGACGAGGCCTCCGACGAAGTTGTCGAATTCGCGTCGGCGGGCGAGCGCGGCCCGTTCGACCGTCGTGTTGCCGCGGACGCGCAGGAGCAGGGTGACGTACGGAAGCTCTGCTACCAGCACCTCTACGCTGCGCCGGACCAGGTATTCGAGCCGGTCGATGTAGGGGCCGGTGGTGGCACCCTCTTCGGTCGTGACCGCAAACAGTGCGTTGAGCGCACGGGAAAGAGCAAGTTCGAGGAGTTCCGACTTTCCGGACACATGGTGGTAGATCGAGGACTTCGTGATGCCGAGTTTCTTGGCGAGCACCTCCATGCTGGCGCCGTCGTAGCCCTTGTCGTTGAACACCTTCACGGCCACGGCGAGGAGCGAATCGAGGTCGTAGCCGGGACGTCCGGGGAGGCCGGTGCGTCGAGTAGGGCGTGCCGTAGTCATGTCCCCATCTTCTCAGTTCGGACAAAGCTGTGCATCATTCTCGATCTCGCTATTGCCAAACTACCGAATGTTCGGTTATTAATGTAGGACAGCAAGAAGGAGTGAATGTGAACACCCTGCACGTGGACGAGCGTGAGGATCGCGTCGTGGTCACCCTCGACAGGCCCGCGCAACGCAACGCGATCAACGCCGAAATGATCGACGAACTACATCAGGTTTGTCGGCACCTCGAACAGAATCCGAAGCTGCTCCTGCTTGCCGGGCGCGGAGACCACTTCGCTGGTGGTGCCGACATCGCAGAGCTCCGTGAGCGCGGGCGAGACGAAGCGTTTGCGGGTATCAACCGCACGCTGTTCGACCGCATCGGAAAGCTCCCGCTACCCACCGTGGCCGCCGTGAGCGGGTACGCGCTCGGCGGTGGGGCCGAATTGACCTATGCCTGCGACATTCGCATCGCGACGACGACGGCGGTCTTCGGTAATCCCGAGCCCAATCTCGGGATAATGGCGGCTGCCGGCGCGAGCTATCGGCTGCCGAAGCTCGTCGGCGTCTCGATCGCGAAGCAGGTGCTCCTCGGTGCCAGGAACCTCGACGCCGAGCAGGCGCTGCGAGCGGGGCTTGTTGTCGAGGTGACCGAACCGAAGTGTCATGTCGACGCTGCACATAAGCTGCTCGACCGTATTTCCCGACTGTCCCCGCTGGCATTGCGGCTGACGAAGATCATCGTCGACGCGCCCGGATCCCATCCGTTTGCTGACGACATCGCCCAAGCCGTCCTGTTCGAGAGTTCGGACAAGCGTGATCGCATGACGGCCTTCCTGGAGAAGAAATCATGACTGACGTAGTTGCACCGAAGGCCGTCGGCGTCATCGGCGGTGGACGCATGGGTGCGGGTATCGCCCAGGTGTTCGCCGCGCTCGGCGGGTCGGTCACCATCGCGGAGAGTGGAGACGCCGAAGCGGCGGTGCAGCGTGTGTCCACCGGCCTCGATCGAGCCCATGAACGAGGGAAGCTCGACGGCCAGGACCCTGCGACGGTGCTGGCGCGCGTGAACGTCGTGGACGCAGTGACCTCCTTGCCGTCGTCGCTCGACCTGATCGTCGAGGCGGTCCCGGAAATCGCGGCGCTCAAGGTCGAGGTTCTCGCCGCTGCCGAAACCGTTGCCGGAGAACACACCGTGATCGCCAGCAACACCAGTTCCATGTCGATCGCCGAACTCGGCGCTGCACTGACGGACTCGGGGCGATTCATCGGTATGCACTTTTTCAATCCCGTCCCGGCGTCGCTGTTGGTAGAGATCGTTCGGGCACCTCACACCCGCCCCGACGTGGTCGACTCGGTACGAGCATGGGTGTCGATGCTCGGCAAAGCCGAGGTTCTCGTCAACGACTCACCTGGTTTTGCGACCAGCCGGCTTGGTGTCGGTCTCGGGCTCGAAGCCATCCGGATGCTCGAAGAGGGTGTGGCGGACGCGGAGTCGATCGACCGGGCAATGGAACTGGGGTACCGGCATCCGATGGGGCCGCTGCGTTCCACGGATCTTGTCGGGCTGGATGTTCGCCTGGCGATCGCCGAGCACCTCGCGAGCACGCTCGGTGATCGATTTGCTCCACCGGCACTGCTGCGGGAGAAAGTCGCTCGCGGCGAGTTGGGGCGCAAGACAGGACAGGGTTTTCACACGTGGAACTGAACCGAACCGCCTGCGAAAGGAATATCGATGACTGACGTGATCCACACGGAGATCGAGCAAGGTCTGGCGACAATCACTCTCGACCGGCCGAAGGCCGCCAATGCCGTCAACGGCGAGATGAAGGCTCAGCTGCTCGAAGCGTTGCTGCAGGTCCACGCGGACGCGGACGTGCGAGCCTTGTTGATTCTCGCCGAAGGCAAGAACTTCTGCGTCGGCCAGGATCTCGGCGAGCACGCGGCAGCTCTGAACGCTGATCCGGGGCACGCGATGGACACGGTCGAGGCGCACTACAACCCGATGGTCACGGCGCTGTCGACGCTTTCCGTCCCGGTGGTGGTGGGCATCGGCGGCGCTTGCGTCGGGGCCGGGCTGGGAATTGCGTTGGCCGGTGACATCCGGGTGGTCGGGGCTCACGCGAGCTTTGCGACTGCATTCACCGGCATCGGTTTGGCGAGTGACTCCGGGCTCAGTCATGCGCTCGTGCACGCGCTCGGACCGAGCCGCGCCAGTGGCCTGATGTTGCTCGGCGACAAGTTCGACGCGCAGAGTGCGTTGGAGTGGGGATTGGTCCATCGGGTGGTGGCCGACGAGGACGTTGCGGCCGAGGCTCGCTCGGTTGCCCGTCGACTTGCCGACGGACCCACCGCCGCCTTCGCGCACGTGAAATCACTGATCAGGGCAGCCGCTCCCGGGCTTTCCCAGGCGTTGGAGGCCGAGGCGAGTGCGCAGGTGGAGTTGGGTTCCACGGCAGATCATCAAGGCGCTGTCGCGGCGTTCCTGTCGAAGCAGAAGCCGGTTTTCGCGGGCCGCTGATTCGATTGCGCTGAAAGATTCTCTTGTGTGCTGGGACACCTCGGTGCATACTAGTTACCAACCGATCATTCGGTAATAAAAGGTAGGTACGATGACCAACGTGGAAGCTCCACAAGACCTGCAGAACTTGTTCGACGAGACGATTGCGGCAGACCAGCGCATCGAGCCTCGCGACTGGATGCCGGACGGCTACCGCAAGACTCTGATCCGTCAGGTTGCCCAGCATGCGCACTCCGAGATAATCGGGATGCAGCCCGAAGGAAACTGGCTCACCCGGGCGCCGTCGCTGCGACGCAAGGCGATCCTGATGGCGAAGGTGCAGGACGAAGCCGGGCACGGTCTGTATCTCTACTCCGCGGCCGAGACGCTCGGTGCCGATCGCGGTGATCTGACCACCAAACTGATCGAGGGAAAGCAGAAGTACTCCTCGATCTTCAACTACCCGACACTGACCTACGCCGACGTGGGAGTGATCGGATGGCTGGTCGACGGAGCCGCCATCTGCAATCAGGTTCCGCTGTGCCGCAGCTCCTTCGGGCCGTATGCACGCGCGATGATCCGTGTGTGCAAGGAGGAATCGTTTCATCAGCGGCAAGGCTTCGAGTTGTTGGCGACGATGATGCGAGGCACGGACGCTCAACGCGCGATGGTGCAGGAAGCCGTCGACCGATGGTGGTGGCCCGCTCTGATGATGTTCGGACCCCCGGACGACGAGTCGCCGAACACCGAACAGTCGATGAAGTGGCGCATCAAGCGACACACCAACGACGAACTGCGACAGCGATTTGTCGACATGTCGATACCGCAAGCCGAGGTACTCGGTGTGAGCTTCCCCGATCCCGATCTGCGCTGGAACCCCGAACGTGGTGCACACGATTTCGGTGAGCCGGACTGGAGTGAATTCATGGACGTGGTCCGCGGTAACGGTGCCGCTAGCGTCGAGCGGATCGCCAATCGGAAAGCTGCCCACGACAACGGAGCCTGGGTCCGTGACGCCGCCTACGCCTTTGCACAGCGCGAGAGAATCGCGCACGATCTCACGACTGGGGAAACATCATGAGCGAAAACGATCAGGTACGGGGCGAATGGCCTTTGTACGAGGTGTTTCTGCGGGGAAAGCGCGGACTGAACCACGTGCATGTCGGGTCACTGCGTGCGGCGGACGATCAGATGGCCCTACGCCACGCGCGCGACGTCTACACCAGACGTAACGAAGGCGTGAGCATCTGGGTCGTGCCTTCCACGAACATCGTGGCTTCGAGTCCGGCGGAGAAGGATCCGTTCTTCGCGCCGAGCGGGGACAAGGTCTACCGGCACCCGACCTTCTACGACATCCCGGACTCCGTTCCCCACATGTGAGACACCACTTCGACTTCGAGGACCAACAGATGAACGATCACGACAGTGCCTACGACGGCCTGGTCGACGGCGACGGCCACGGTCAGTGGGCGTTCGGAACCAGCTTCGACGACCCCCTCGCCGGAGTCGACACCACGGTGCCGGATGACGTCGATCTCGGTGCTCTGGCGCGCTACTGCCTCATGCTCGGCGACGACGCGCTCGTCAGTTCGCAGCGCCTCGCCGAATGGTCGACGCGGGCACCGGAACTCGAAGAAGAGGTGGCTCTCGCCAACGTCGGCTTGGATCTGATCGGACAGGCCAGGCTGCTGCTGGCTCGCGCAGCAGCAGCCGATTCCACTGTGGTTCCGTTCATCTCGGACACATCGCCCGTGCCGGCTGAAGATGCGCTTGCCTTCTTTCGTGATCAGTTCGGCTTCCGCAACGTGAGACTGGTGGAGCTCGCCAACGGCGACTTCGCGCACACGGTCGTTCGGCTCCTCGTGTTCTCGACCTGGCGGCTGGCGCTGTTCGATCGGCTCCGCACGTCGCGGGACCCGGTCCTCGCGGCAGTGGCGAACAAGGGCGTCAAAGAACTGACCTACCACCGCGACTACGCGGCAAGGTGGGTCGTCACGTTGGGCGCCGGCACAGCAGAATCCAAGCGTCGGACCGCCGCCGCCCTGCTCGAGATCTTCCCCTTCGTGGACGAGCTCTTTGTTCCCACACCGGACGAACTCGTCTTGGCCGAAGTTGGTGTCGGAGTGGATCCGCGCACTGTTCGGCCGGAGTTCGACGCCGTACTTGCCCAGGTCCTGCACGCTGCCGAAATGGAAGAGCCCCCTGCACGTTTCTCCGGTTTCGTCGGCGGCCGCGGCGGGCGTGCCGGACTGCACACCGGGGCGCTGGGGCTGCTTCTCGCCGAAATGCAGAGCGTTGCTCGGGAGCATCCGGAAGGGGTGTGGTGACCGTGACTGCCACTACCGTCTCTTCCACTACTGTCTCTTCCGCGCAGGAGATCGTCGCCTCGGTGATGGATCCGGAGATGCCACTGTTGACCTTGGCCGATCTCGGCGTCATCCGATCGGTCGACGTCGAAGCGAACTTCGTCTGTGTGACAATCACTCCCACCTATTCCGGGTGCCCCGCCATGGCAACGATGCGAGACGACATCGAGCACAAACTGACCGACGCGGGGTACGGCAGCGTCCAGATCAAGACTCAACTGTCGCCGCCCTGGAGTTCGGATTGGATCAGCGAACAGGGACTGGCGAAACTGCGGACGGCCGGGTACTCGGTGCCGGGGGCCGCGCCGCGTCGCACCTCCGGCCCGATCGCCTTGACCTTGACGGCCAAGCCGCGCGACATCCTGTGCCCCCAGTGCGGTTCGGCAAACACCAGACTGAGTTCGGAATTCGGTGCGACCCTGTGCAAAGCGCTCTATCGCTGCCTCGACTGCCTCGAGCCGTTCGATCACGTGAAGGAGATCTGAACAGATGAGTACCGCAACGACGAACCGGAACAAACCCTTTCACCCGTTGACGGTGGCAGATGTCGAATCACTGTGCGACGACGCAGTTGCCGTCACCTTCGACGTGCCCACCGACATCGCCGATCAATTCGATTTCGGCGCCGGGCAGTCACTGACACTGCGACGGATGATCGACGGCGTCGAGCACCGTCGTTCGTACTCGATCTGTGCACCGGTAGGGGCGTCTCCCCGGGTGGGGGTCCGCGAAGTAGCGGACGGACTCTTCTCCACCTGGCTGGTGCACGACGTGAAGGCCGGGGATCAAATCGACGTGCAGGGCCCCTCGGGCAATTTTGTCGCCGATCCCGCATTGGGAGGACGACACGTTCTTATCGCAGCAGGTTCCGGCATCACGCCCATGCTGTCCATCGCTGCAACACTTTTAGCGAACCCCGAGGCCGACGTCACCCTGCTGTACGGGAACAGACGTACGCGCTCGGTGATGTTCGCCGAAGAGATCGCCGACCTGAAGGACCGGTACGGTGCGCGTCTGGACGTCATTCACGTTCTCTCGCGCGAGCCACGGGAGGTCGAGTTGTTCTCGGGCCGTCTCGACGCCGACCGGTTGCGTGAGATCTTCACCTCTCTGGTTCCCTGCGACCAGGTCGACGGCTTCTGGTTGTGTGGCCCGTTCGGGATGGTCAACGACGCCCAGGAAGTGCTGGCCGGCTTGGGAATTGCAAAGGACCGCATTCATCACGAGCTGTTCTACGTCGACGATGTCGCGCCGCCGGTCGCCGTGCATCGTGAGCCCGGAATAGTCGGACCAGGCAGTGAAGTCACCATCACGCTCGACGGTCGATCGACCACCGCGACACTTCCGCGAGATCAGTCGATTCTCGATGCAGCGGAACAGTACCGATCGGATCTACCCTTCGCGTGTAAGGGCGGAGTCTGTGGCACCTGCCGTGCCAAGGTCACCTGCGGTGACGTCGAGATGCGAAGGAACTACGCACTCGAAGACTACGAAGTCGACGCGGGTTTCGTGCTGACCTGCCAGACCTTTCCTGTCGGTGAACAGATAACAGTCGATTTCGACGCCTGACCGCCCGTACCCCGCGCACTCACTGAGCCCACCGGAGACAATCATGACCGAACTCGCCACCGCTTCATCGGATCCTGCTGTGTCATCAGATGCTGCTACCGCGCAGAAGATCGAATTCGCCAGCCGAGACCGCATCGCAACGCTGCAACTCGAGCGGATGCAGTGGTCCCTGATGCACGCGTACACAAATGTTCCGCACTACCGCAAAGCGTTCGACGACGCCGGCGTTCACCCGAGTGACTTGAAGGACCTGAGCGATCTCGCGAAATTCCCCTTCACCACGAAAGCGGATCTGCGCGAGAACTATCCGTTCAAGATGTTTGCGGTGCCACAGGACCAGGTTTCGCGGATTCACGCGTCGTCGGGAACCACCGGGCGCCCGACGGTGGTGGGATACACGAGCAACGACCTGAACAACTGGGCCGATCTCATCGCCCGCAGTCTCTCGGCCGGCGGCGTGCGATCTTCGGACAAGGTGCACGTGGCTTACGGATACGGACTTTTCACCGGCGGGCTGGGAGCCCACTACGGCGCGGAGCGATTGGGCTGCACGGTCATTCCCATGTCCGGTGGCATGACAGAGCGGCAGATCCAGCTGATCGAGGATTTCGAACCCGACGCCATCATGGTGACTCCGTCGTACATGCTGACCATCGTGGATGCGATGATCAAGAAGGGTATCGATCCCTCCAAAACCTCACTGCGGGTCGGTGTTTTCGGAGCGGAACCGTGGACCGAACAGATGCGGACCGAGCTGGAGCAGCAACTCGACATGCATGCCGTCGACATCTACGGACTCTCCGAGATCATGGGCCCGGGCGTGGCAATGGAATGTGTGGAAACCAAAGACGGGCTCCATATCTGGGAGGATCACTTCTACCCGGAGATCATCGATCCGGTCACGGGCGAGGTGCTGCCGGACGGGGAGGAAGGTGAGCTGGTTTTCACCTCGCTCACCAAGGAGGCGCTGCCCATCATTCGTTACCGCACCAGGGATCTGACCCGACTGTTGCCCGGCACGGCGCGCTCGATGCGGAGGATGCAGAAAGTCACCGGCAGGACCGACGACATGATCATCCTTCGCGGCGTCAATCTGTTCCCCACGCAGATCGAAGAACTGATCCTGACCGTCCCCGCACTGGCGCCCCAATTCCAGTGTGTACTGGACCGACCGGGCCGTATGGACACCCTGACGGTGCGCGTCGAGGCCCGCCCTGATGCGGCGGTCTCGGATCACGCGGCAGCGTCTTCCGCGTTGCAGAAGCTGGTGAAGAACAAGATAGGTGTCACGGTCG
Source organism: Rhodococcus sp. NPDC057135 (assembly GCF_042670865.1). Classification (NCBI taxonomy): domain Bacteria; kingdom Bacillati; phylum Actinomycetota; class Actinomycetes; order Mycobacteriales; family Nocardiaceae; genus Rhodococcus; species Rhodococcus sp. NPDC057135. The sequence continues at coordinate 231,697 of NZ_JBHUUU010000006.1, read as the reverse complement.
AGGTGAACGTTCTCGAACCCGGCGGACTCGAACGCTCGATCGGCAAAGCGCGTCGCCTGATCGACCAGCGTCCGAAGGACTGAAGACTACTCGAGTGCCATGCGGGTGGCGAAGATTCCGAGAATGCCACCCGCAAGCCACTTCTGAGCGCGCATCCACACCGGACGTGCCACGAGGAAGGTCGACACGGCTGCCGCACTGCATACGATCAACGCGTTGACGGTGACTGCCACCAGGATCTGCACCCCGCCGAGTATCAGCGCTTGCTGCCAGACGGGGCCGGCAGAGGGATCGACGAACTGGGGGATGAGCGCCGCGTACATCAGAGCGATCTTGGGATTGAGCAGATTGGTGGTCAAACCCATCCCGAACAGACGCCCGCTGCCGTGGCGATCGACTTCGCCCACCTCGAAGGCTGACTTCCCACCCGGTCGTAGCGTCGACCAGGCGAGATAAGCGAGATACACGGCGCCGCCGATCTTCACCGCGGTGAACACCGTGGGAACGGCAAAGAGAACCGCTGTCAGACCGGCACACGTGGCGGCGAGGTAGAACAGAAAACCGGTGGCGACGCCGCCGAGTGAGATCAAACCGGCTCGGCGACCCTGGCTGATGCTGCGGGACACCAGGTAGATCATGTTGGGGCCCGGTGTCAGAACCATCGCGAGGGCGATCAGCGCGACACCAGTCATCGACGCTGACGTGATCATGTCGGTCTCCCACTACTCGGTATGAATGTCTCGTCGAGTACACAAGGGGTTGCGGTCGCGCGCCAAGGTCCAGTTCGCAGACAGTGGTCCGGTCAGTCCTCGCTGCCGGAGCGGTCACCGATCCACGCGAGGAGATCTGGATCGGACGATGTCAGCCGGTCCACTTCCTCGCCGTCGTCGCAGCGTCGTAGTGACACCGTGATCGATGTGGGGGTTCTGTGCAGAACCCGCCACATCGCTCCCGAATCCGACCACCGCGAAAGAGTTTCCACCGGTTGCTCTTCCGTCATGTCGGCTCCGCTCAGGTATTGGCCCAGCTGTCCGGTCCGAAGACCTCGTAGTGGATATTCTGCGCCGGGACGTCCCGTTCGAGCAACGATGCGCGCATCGCCAACATGAACGGCATCGGCCCACAGAGGAACGCCTGGGTGTCTGGTTCGACAGTGATATCGCGCAGATCGGCCCGTCCTTCGTGTACCGATCCGAACGGTACGTGCGTGCCGAGATCCTCGTACCAGCGGTGCAAGGTTGCGGCGGGAATCTTCTCGACGAGCGTGCTGAGTTCTGCTCGGTGAGCATGATCGGCGATGGATCGATCAGCATGAATGACGGAGACGGAACGCTGTGCACCGGTGTCCGCAAGGTGATTGAGCATGCCGATCATCGGTGTGCAACCGATTCCGGCCGACGCGAGGAGCAGTGGTGAGTCGTCGTCGGGCATCGTGAGATCACCGAACGGTGTGGTGACGGAGAGCTCTTGTCCTTCGAATACGTTGTTGTAGAGAAAGTTCGACACCTCGCCGTCGGGAGTTCCCGAGATTCGCTTCACACTGATCCGCCAGTCTGCGCTGCTCGGCACCGAACACAAGCTGTACTGACGAATCTGGCGAGCGCCGTCTGGAAGCACCACGCCGACCGAAAGGTACTGTCCGGGAGCGAAGGTGGGCAGTGCACTGCCGTCGAGCGAGGTGAGGGTCAGTGACACGGTGTCGGCGGATTGAAGGACGCGCTCACTGATTCTGACAGTTCGCCACACGTCACCGGCCTCGACCCCAGCGAGCTGATAGAGGCCCCGTTCCATCGTGATGAGAGTTTCGGCCATCAGCCAGTAGACTTCGTCCCATGCTGCCGCGACCTCGGGAGTGACTGCTTCGCCGAGTATTTCGACGATTGCGGCGAAGAGGTGTTCGTGGACGATCGCATACTGGTCAGGGGTGATGCCCAACGACGCGTGCTTGTGAGCGATACGAGAAAGGATGAGATCAACTTTGGCACTGTCGGGTTCGAGCTGCAGTGTCGCGAATGCTGCGATAGCGCCCGCGAGTGCTTTCTGCTGTTCACCCTGCTTCTGATTGCCTCGATTGAACAGATCGCGCTCGAGTTCGGGATGTGCGTCGAACATCTTGCGGTAGAACAGGGTTGTGATATCGCCGATGGCAGCGCCGACCACGGGAAGGGTGGCGCGAATGACCTCGGTTGACTGTGGGGAAAGCATGAGCTGCTCCGTTCGGTCGAAATTCGGTTGATCAGCCTGCTTCGTCGCTCCGGGTGGTGAGGCGAAGCAGAACAGTTTTGGACGGCTGACGGATGACGTCTTCGATCGTGACCGCGTCGAGTGAGACGAAAAACGCTTCCTGAGCTTCGCGCAACGCACTTCGAAGGAGGCAACCGCCGCGCAGTGGGCACGGCTTGTCGCCTTCGCAGTCGACGACCTCGCCTGGCCCCTCGAGGCGTCGGGCCAGCCAGCCGATGGTGGCGGTGCGGCCGAGTTCGGTGATGGACAGTCCACCGCCGCGGCCGCGCCTGGTTGTGACGATGCCCAACTCGCCGAGTCGTGTAACCACCTTGGTGGCATGGGAGTACGACACGTTGAGCTGCTGCGCAACATCCCGGGTACTGGGGGAGGCATCCGCGTCGAGTACGGCCAACCGCATGACGACGCGCAATCCCAGATCGGTGAACTGCGTCAGTTGCATGACCTGAACCTACATAATTCGCATCTGAGATGACTATTTATGTGAGGGGGATCTCGAGGCGCCCCAACCGGAGCGAACGGTACGTTTGGCGCCGTCAGTGCGCTGAAAGTGCCGTTCGCTCACAGCCGGGTGGCCGAACCCCCGGCAACGGCGGTGAGAAAGTGGGGCGCTCGCCAGCCCCGCGCTGCAAATTCGCGGTTCACCGACGCGGTGACCTCCGCACCCCTTCCTTCCGGAACCAATGCGATGGCCGAACCTCCGAAGCCGCCACCGGTCATCCGGGCGCCGATCGCACCGCCGCGTCGTGCTGCGGTAACGGCGACGTCGAGTTCTTCGCACGAGACCTCGAAGTCGTCACGCAACGACGCGTGGGAGTTGTCGAACAGCTTTCCGACGCCACTGAATCTGCTGTTGCGTAGGAGTTCTGCTGCTTGCCGTGTTCGTGCGATCTCGCCCACGACGTGCCGTGCCCGTGTCCGGAGAAGCGGATCTGGCAACGATTCGGCCTGATCTGCAGTTGCTTCTCGCAAACTGTCGACGCCGAGAGCCTTTGCAGCGTCGACGCATTGGGAGCGGCGCAACCCGTACTGTCCGTCCGCGAGCGAGTGTTTGACCCGGGTGTCGACGACGATCAGTTCGAAGCCGGCATTGTGGAGATCGAATGGAATGGGTTCGGTGGATCCGTCCTGGCAGTCCAGCAGCAACGCAGTCGAGGGTCTGGCAAAGAGGGCGATGGTCTGGTCCATCCCGCCTGTCGGTGCGCCGACGCCCTCGTTTTCCGCTCGGATGCACATCTTCACCAGCTGATCTCGGCTGAACGGAGAACCGTGAAGATCGTTGACGGCCAACGCAACAGAGCAGGTGAGGGCAGCGGAGCTCGACAGCCCGGCCCCGACCGGCACCGACGAGTCGACCGCCAGATCGATTCCTTCGAGGGAAAGACCTTCGCGCGCCAGCGACCACATCACGGCCGTGGGGTAGGCGGCCCATCCTGCTGCGATGTCGCCGACGGACCCGAAGTATGTCTCGTCGGATTGCCGACTGTGTACGCGCACGGTCCTGTCGTTGCGCAGCGCGGCGGCTACCAGCGTTCGCTGCTCGAGAGCGACGGGCAAGCACAAGCCATTGTTGTAGTCGGTGTGCTCGCCGATGAGATTGACTCGACCGGGCGCCGCCCAGACCCCGGTTGCCGGATATCCGTAGGTGTCGTGGAACTGTTGGAGTACAGATTCTTTCGAGACAGGATCCACTATTTCAACTCCCGCAGGCGGGCCGCGACTGCCTCGGGAAGTGTGTCGTTCACCCATGCGCCCATCGCCGACTCGGACCCGGCGAGGTATTTGAGTTTGCCGGGAGCACGCAAGATCGAGAACAGTTGAAGATGCAGGCGACCCAGAGTTCGGTCCATGCGCACCGGGGCTTGGTGCCAGGCCGCGATGTACGGTACCCGGGCAACGCCCGGATAGAAGCGGTCGATACGACGGAGGAGATCTTGGTAGACCACCGCAAGCTCTTCGCGTTCTGCGTCGTTCAGCGACGGAAGGTCCGGGATGTCGCGGTGCGGCGCAAGGTGAATCTCGATGGGCCATCGTGCAGCAGTCGGAACGTAGGCGCTCCAGTGGTCGCCGTCGTAGATCAACCGCGTCTGGTCTTTGCGCTCGAATGCCAGAACGTCGGCGAGCAGTGAGCGACCGGTGCGCTCGAAGTGCTTGCCTGCCCGCGTCAGCATCGATCGGGTGCGTGGCGTGAGAAAAGGGTATGCGTAGATCTGTCCGTGCGGATGGGTGAGTGTCACCCCGATCTCTTCGCCCCGATTCTCGAAGCAGAAAACCTGTTCCACATCTGGATCCGCCGACAACTGTTCGGTCCGAGAAATCCAGGCACCGACAATCGTGCGCATGCGTTCGAGCGGAAGTTCGGCGACGGACGCCGTGTGATCGCTCGAGAAACACATCACCTCGCAGTGGCCGACAGCTGGGCGATCGCTCGGGTCGTCTCCGGGACTGTGGGCGGCATCGCCGGGCGGCGACGCAAAACTCGGAAACCGATTCTCGAACACTGCAACGTCGTAGTCCGATTCGGGTATCTCTGTGGGCGTGCGTGTTTCGTTGGTCGGGCACAGCGGGCAATCGGCGGCCGAGGGGAGGTGGGTTCGCGTCATACGATGTGAGGCCATGGTGATCCACTCGCCGGTGAGAACGTCGAACCTCATCCGAGAAGAGTGGTCGAGCGCCGGCAATTCGCGTGAATCTCGCGCAGTGTGGGCGCGGAAACGGTCGGAGTCGTCGAAGTAGAAGATCTGGCGACCGTCGGCGAGGATGCGGCGGGTCGGGTTGCGATCTGACGTCATGCGTCGACTTCCCATTCCAGAACACCCTTGCTGACAACGGGTTTCCACACTCCTATCGTGGATCCTGTTTCCAGCGCAGTGGCGTGGGCGGCCAACATGACCGAGATGGACGCCCAGATCGGACCCCCGTTGTCGGTGGCGTCCGACGCATATTCGGTCACACAATGATGAAGTGCACCACTGCGTGTGTCCACGAAGTAGTGGTACTCGTCCAGTCCGGCAAAGGGAACGAACGAGGGGATGAACATGGTTGCGGTAGTGCCTGCGTCGCGTTGATCGTGTCGATCCATCTCGTCCTCGGCGTAGAGGTCCGGATTCTCGTAGATCGTCTCGTCCCACGTTTCGAGGAGTGTGAGGCGAACTTCGGTTGCGACGTCGATGGGGTAGAAGAACTTGTCGGGAAGCACACTGCCGAGAAAGAGCCCCGTCCGGTCGTCGTGGGTCAGGCTGCCGTTGTGCACCCGATACAGGTCGCGAAGTTCCTCGGGCCACGTGACGCCGGTCGACGCCTCGAATTCCTCGATGACGGTCTCACCGAGTCCCGGTTGAAACGCTGCAGCCGTCACCCGCGCGTGTGTACGGCACCACGCTTCGATTCGGCTCCATTCGTTTGCAACGCTCATGGGCCTTACGATACGTCCGAGTCAGGACCCGTGAATCAGGTACTGCAGCGTGTTCACCAGCTTTCGGTCCGAAGCCTGCGACTTTCGGCCGGCAATGCCTGAGCGGAGAACGGCGGAACCCTCGAGCAGGCTCACGATGGTCTGCGCCGTTGCACCAAGGCCCGCAGCATCCAGATCCGGTTGTGCACACGCAACAGCGCGCTCGACGTGTGCGACGTACTGCGCGTAGAAGTCTCGAACCACCACCGCCACTTCCTCGTCTGCCGCAGCAATCGCCCACACTTCGACGTACAGACGCACGGTGGCCTGGTCATCCTGTTCTCCGAGCAGGACTGCGATGAAGTGCTCGGATTCCTTGCGGGAAAGGCTCTGATCCGTATCCGTTATGGCGGCGAGACGATCCAGTGAACGGGTCAATGCGCGTGACATCACTGCGCGGATCAGGTCTGCACGGGTGGGGTAGTAGTGCTGCAGATGCCCCACCCGCACGCCGGCCGCGGCCGCGAAATCGCGCATTGCCGAGTTGGCATTGCCCTGCGTGGTGAGGACCTGTTCTGCTGCGTCGAGAAGTGCTGCCGCGCGGGCGGCACCCTTGGAAGGGGTCATGCCCGCAATACTGCCACCCCGAAGTTCTCCAACTCGGAGACGGTGCTGCGCGGGTTCGGAAGCGACTCGGGGAAAGCAACTCCCGGCTGAGCATCGTCGGCCAAAGCATGTCTGACGGCCAGCGCGCCACCCACCGCAGTGAGGTGGGCTTGACCTTGAGGATCGACGATCGTTGCGCTTGCCGCGGCGTCCGGGCCGGTGACGTCGATGCGTACTTGCGCGCTCCCGCCCTTGCCTGGTGAGTACAGGAGACCGCGTCGTAGTGGCGTGAAGCGGTCGCCGCGACCCCAACGGAACAGACCCACCTTCTTGGCGGCAAGCAGGGCAGTTGTGGATGCATTGGAACTGAAACCGATTCGAGTACTGGCAGTTTCGGCGCCCAGGGTCATGGGAAATGTGAATTGTTCCGGAGTGTCGATTCTTCCGACCTTGGTGCGCGATCCGGGAAAGTCGATCCAGCGTGTATCCGTCAACGGGCTGACGGTGATCGGGTTGCCTTGCTGCATCACCTCGAAATCCTGGCCGAGACGATCGATGAAGTCGACGGAGTCGATCCCGGCAATGTCGTTGACGTCGTAGCGAATCGAGACGTCGATCGTGGTTGCGCCACCCAGTTCCTCGGCCAACGCTGCGGCGACGACGTTGGTGACTCCGCCCATCCAGCCGGACGAGAGGTACACCGGTGCGCTCGGCGACATCTGACCCGACAGAGTTGCGGCGCGGGCGACGCGGGTTGTCCAGCGAGTGATGTCGACGTAGGGGATCCCGGCCTCGACGGCAGCGGACAGCACACGATCGTGGGGATCGTTGACCGTCGATACGACCGCGCGTACGGACGCATCGAATGGCGTCGGGTCGAGGAGGTCCCAGCGGCGGACGGTGGCACCGTGACGGCGCGCCAACTCGTTGCCGCGGTCGGGGGTACGCCCGGTGAGGAGCAGTGGGAAGTCGGGGGCGAGCAGGGCCGTCAGGGCGCTGCCCACGGTTCCGTATCCGCCGGCCACGAGGATCGGGCCGTCGGCTGAATACTGCAAAGAATCGGTCATGCACTCAACTCTAGGTCAAATGACCTAAAACGTCGAACGGCGTCTTCCACGTGCTCAGTCCCGGTGTTTGTTCAGCCACGGTGTTGCACGATGTTGACGACGTTCCCGTCGGGCGCCCTGACGAGGAATCGGCGAACACCCCACTCTTCGGTCGTAATGGGGTGCACGATTTCGTAGCCGAGTCTGCGGGCCTCTTCGTAGGCGCCGTCGACGTCGTCCGCGTGGACGGAGATGACCGAATCCTCGGCTGCCGTCGCGTCGTGCGTGACGAGCTGTACGTGCGCACCGGTGTCGGGTGAGGTGTAGCGAGCGACCCACCCCATGTTGAACTCTTCGGTACTCAGGCCGAGATAGTCGGAGTAGAAACTCCTGGCGGTTCCGACATCGGCGACCTTGAGATTGGCGGTGATGCGTCGTGCACGCATGCGGTTCTCCTACCTTCGGCAACAGATGTGCTCGATGATCGTCCGAATGCGGAGTCGTGTCGACCGCGTAGTCCGAAGATGCCTTCCAACTGGCTGATTCGGTCGGTCACTGCGGATCGAACGAACTCACAGTCCCCCACCGTGAGAAGGGAAGAACGATCAATTGAACCTTGCCGATCACATTGTCGATAGGCACAGTTCCGTGTTCGTCTTCGAGATGGAATCGTGAATCCTTCGAATGTGCGCGGTTGTCGCCCATCACCCACAGGTTCCCGTCGGGAACGGTGACCGGACCGAAATACATTCCTTGGCAGGGGATGCCGTTGCCGGGAATACGCTCGTCGACGTAGGGCTCCGTCAACGGTTTGCCGTTCACTCTGAGCCCCTCGTCCTCGGACAGACACTGTACGGTTTGGCCTCCAACCGCGACTACCCGCTTCACGAGGTCGTTTTCGTCCGGCGGGACCAATCCGACGATGGACCCGAGTCCCTGAAGCGCGCGAACCACCGAATTGTCGGATCGAATGGATCGATACTCGTCGTTCCAGGATTCGGGTCCCTTGAACACGACCACATCCCCAGGTTGTGGATCCCCGAATCGATAACTGATCCGGTCGACGAGGATCTTGTCTCCGGTGCAGCCAGTGCATCCGTGAAGTGTCGGTTCCATGGACTCCGACGGGATCAGAAAAATACGTCCGACGAAGTTCTGAATGACAACACTCAGCACGAGTGCGACGACAACGAGGATCAGAATCTCACGCCACAGTGGGCGTTTTCTCGGGTGATCGGCCACAGTCGATTCAGGAGATTCAGCCGAGTCTTCGGGGGCGTCGGATTCCGTCACACTCCCGACAATAGATGGAGCAACCAGTCGACGGCCCGATACGAATGTTCTCGATTCGTGGGTCTGCCTCTCGGCCGTTTTGCTTCAGAATTGGATCACATCACCCGCGAAGATCAGGTGGGGATCGGTGATCCAGGCATTCCTGGCCCAAACATCCTGCCAACGAATCCCTTTCGCAGAAGCAAGGTTGAACAACGTATCGCCCGCGGAGACTGTCACCGTGTCGCCCCTTGAACCTGCCGACGAGGGCGCCGAGGTGGTCGAATCAGGGGTGGTTCCGCCCCAGCCGAGGTAGGCGCCGCATACCGGCCACGCGCCGATGCCCTGAGCTGAGAGGGTTGCTTCTGCAGCCGCGACTTGATCAGCTGTCGACGCCAGGTCGGCGCGGGCCGGTGCGCCGTCCGGCTTGTATGCATCCCACGTCGACTGTGTGAACTGGAGCCCTCCGTAGAAGCCGTTGCCGGTGTTGATGTTCCAGTCTCCGGAACTCTCGCACATGGCAACTTGCGACCAATCGTGCGCACTGGCAACGCCCGTAGTAACGATGGTGCAGGCAAGCGCGAGAGCACCTGCTCCTGCGGCTGTCGTGACGGATCGTTTGGTGTGAGAACGATTGTTTCTCCGGTGAATTCCCATGATTCTTTCCTTGATCGGTCTGAAGGGACAGCGATCTCGGCTCGGCGTGGCGCTGCAGTGGTTTGCGGCATATCGCGGCACTCGAAATCGTCAGTGCTGAAATGTGATTGAGGTGAGCCGGGCGCTCGTCGCCAGATCGTGGTTCCGAGGTATGACCAGATTGGCGGCGCCGCACGCTTGCCGACAACGGCTCAATTACCCGGTGGCATACCTGTTTGTGGGCCGATACAAAACGTCGGCGTACTCGGTGCCGAGCGGAAAACAGGTAGACGAATCGGCCATTCGACCCGTGTGCGGACGAGCACCGATCGGCATGCTGGAGCAACACCGAAACAGGATCTCTTCGAGATTCGAGCTTGCGGCACGCCGGCGCCTCCTGTCGATCGATTGGCGCACCCTTTTGAGGGAGATGTGTCGCGCCCCGAGGGGCGCAGTCCGCGCCCGGGGATGAGCCCTCCTGCGGAATCCAGAGAAACGGATATCGCAGGAGGGCATTCTCTCGAACTTCGATTGACCGCACGAAAACCGGACGTTTGGGGGACAATCATCTGGGGCGATCACCTGGGGCGAGAAGTCGAGGAGATGCACATGTCCGAGGCCAAATCCGAGAGCACCGAGTCTCTCGCTGGAACGACAACGACACCGCCGTCGGAGCCGTCGAAACAATCGGTGCTGAGGCGGTACTACCCGGCTGCTGTTCCCGTCATCCTCGGCTTGATCATCTATTTCATGCCTGTTCCGGACGGTGTGGATCCCAAGGGCATGCACATGCTGGGAATCTTCGTCGGCACCATCGTGGCGTTGATCTTGCAGCCCCTGCCGACGGGTTCGGTGGCGCTGGTCGGTCTGTCGATCGCCATGATCACCCAGACCGAGACACCGAGCGAAGCGCTGGCCGGGTTCAGCAACACGACGATCTGGCTGATCGTCGCGTCGTTCTTCATCGCCGAAGGCTTCCTGGTCACCGGACTCGGCAAACGGGTTGCGCTCATGTTCGTGACCAAGCTCGGCAAGTCGAGCCTCGGTTTGTCGTACGGAATGGCGTTGACGGACTTGATACTTGCTCCGGCGACGCCGTCGAACACCGCCCGAGCGGGTGGCGTCGTCTATCCGATCATCGTCTCGCTGAGCAAGTTGGAGGACTCCAATCCCGAGCCCGAGGACTCTCGCAAGAAGCTCGGAGCGTATCTGCTGCTCACGTCGTTGCAAGTCAACGTCGTCACCTCGGCGATGTTCATCACCGCCATGGCGGGTAATCCCGTGGCCGTCGATGCGGCAGCCAAGATCGGCATCGACATCTCCTGGGGCAAATGGGCGCTCGCAGCCTCGGTTCCGGGAATTGCGAGTCTCATCGCGATTCCGTGGGTGATGTCGAAGATCTTCCCGCCCACGATGTTGAAGACACCGAGGGCGCCCGAGCAAGCCAGGGAGGAACTCCGCAAGGCAGGCCCGATCAGTCGCAACGAGAAGATCATGGCCGCCACCTTCGTTCTGCTGCTGGTGCTCTGGTGCCTCGGATCGCAACTCGACATCAACGCCACCACAACAGCCTTCGTCGGGATCGGCATCCTGTTGGTGACCAAGGTGCTGACGTGGAACAACCTCGTCCACGACACCGGGGCATGGCAGACGCTCGTGTTCTTCGCCGTTCTGGTCGGCATGGCGAGTCATCTCGAAGAACTCGGCGTGATCTCGTGGATCGGAACGCAGGTCTCTTCGAGTGTCGACGGATTGCCGTGGATCTGGGCTTTTGCGATCCTGACGCTGGTCTACTTCTACGCGCACTATCTGTTCGCGTCGAATACCGCGCAGATCGTCGCGATGTACGCGGTATTCCTCGGCGCGGCAGTGGCAACCGGTGCACCGCCACTGTTCTCGGCCTTGGTGTTCGGCTTCATCGGCAGCTTGTTCGGCGGAATCTCGCACTACGCTTCCGGCCCAGCCGGAGTGATTTACGGATCCGGATACATCAAGACTTCGGAATGGTTCCGAATCGGGTTCGTGATGAGCGTCGTGATCATCCTGATCTGGACGATCATCGGTGGCGCGTGGATGAAGCTGATCGGCGCGTGGTGACGGTCAGTTGTCCTTGCGCCGCAATCCGAATCGCATGGATTCCTTGTTGACAGCGGCAATCGCGGTCAAAGGTATCTCCGCGGGGCACACGTCGGCACACTCACCGTAGGTCGAGCACGGCCCGAAATCGGCCTCCATCTGGTGCGACATCGCTCGGGCCCGCTTGCCACGTTCGTTGCGTCCCTGCGTGACGAGGGACAGATGGGTCAGTTTGGAACCGGTGAAGAGGTGCGCGGCGCCGTTGGGGCAGGCCGCCACGCAGGCGCCGCAGCCGATGCACGCGGCGAAGTCCAGTGCCGCTTCGGCACTTTGATGCGAGAGCGGCTGACTGTCCGCGTCCGGCGCGGTTCCTGCATTGACCGAAACGTATCCACCGGCTTCGAGCACCCGGTCGAGCGCCGAACGATCGACGACGAGGTCTCGGACCACGGGAAAGGCTGCGGAGCGGAACGGCTCCAGTTTGATTCGGTCACCGTCGGAGAAGCTTCGTAGGTGCTGACGGCACGTGGGAGTGTTCGCAACCGGCCCATGGGGAACGTCGTCGACCGTGATGCCACAAGATCCGCAGATCCCTTCTCGGCAGTCGGAATCGAAGGCGATAGGTTCGTTGCCACTCTCCACGAGTTGGTCGTTGAGTCGGTCGAGGAGCTCCAGCAGCGACATCTCCACTGTCGCGTCGTCCACCTGGTAGGTGTCGAACGTTCCGGACGAATCGGGTCCGGACTGGCGCCATACGTCCACGGTGATTTTCATACGTAGTTCCTCGTCTGCAGTGGAACAGCGGTGAAGGACAACGGCTCGTCGTGTCGAATGTGTCTGCCGTCCTTGGCGGTTTCCCACGCCGAAACGAAGCACCAGTCCTGATCGTTGCGTTGTGCTTCGCCGTCGGGAGTCTGATGTTCGGCCCGAAAATGCGCTCCACAGGACTCGTCACGATCGAGAGCGTCGACGCACATCAGTTCGGCGAGCTCGAGGAAGTCGGCTACCCTGCCGGCCCTTTCCAACTCCTGGTTGAACTGGTTTCCGCTGCCGGCAACTCGTAGGTTCGACCAGAAATCTCCTCGTAGTGCTCGGATTTCGGCGATCGCCTTCGTCAAGCCCTCGGCCGTTCGGGTGACGCCGCAACCCGCGTAGAGGATCTCGCCCAGTTGACGATGGAACCTGTCGGGGCCGTGTGTTCCGCCGACCGAGAGCAGCAGGTCCACCCGACCGCTCACGTCACTGAGCGTCGACGTCACTGCGGGATCGGAAAGTTCGAGAGGTGCTGATCCGAGCAGCGGCGCAAGATAGTTCGGAATCGCGTACGGAAGGGTGAACCATCCGTCGACGCAGGCCGAGAGCAGCGAATTGGCGCCAAGGCGGTTGGCACCGTGATATCCCCACCCGGCCTCGCCGCCGACGAACAGGCCAGGGATGGAGGTCATCTGGTCGTAGTCGTTCCACAGTCCACCCATGGTGAAGTGGGCTCCGGGGGCGATTCGCATCGGCACGGTGTACGGGTCCTCGCTGGTGGCGTCGCGATACATCGAGAACAGATTTCCGTACCGCTCCTCGATGGTCTTGCGGCCGAGCCGTGCCAACGCGTCGCGAAAATCCAGGTACACACTGTTTTTCAGCGGGCCGACGCCGTGACCGGAGTCGATTTGCTCGCGTGCGGCCCGTGAAGAGACGTCGCGGGGAGAGAGGTTCCCGAACGCCGGATACTTGCGCTCGAGGTAGTAGTCGCGTTCATTTTCGGGAATGTCGCCGGGCTCACGATCGTCTCCGGGCTTGGCCGGCACCCAGATCCGACCGTCGTTGCGTAGGGATTCGCTCATCAGAATGGTTTTCGACTGCCACTCGGAGTTGACGGGAAGCGCCGTCGGATGGAATTGGATGAACGAGGGCGAAGCCATCAGGGCACCGCGTCGGTGCGCCCGCCACGCGGCCGTGGCGTTGGAGTTCTTGGCGAGAGTGGACTTGTGGAACACGGTGCCGTAGCCACCGGAGGCCAGTACGACGGCATGGCCTGTGGTGGCACCGATCTCGCCGGTCACGAGATCGCGTGTGACTATCCCTTGTGCTCGGCCGTCCGAAACGATGAGATCGAGCATCTCGGTTCGGGTGTGGAGGTTGACCGTTCCGGCTGCGATCTGACGTTGCAACGCCTGCGACGACGCTATCTGCAACTGCTGGCCCGTCTGCCCGCGCGTGTAGTAGGTGCGCGAAACCTGAACGCCGCCGAAGGATCGGGTGGCCAGAGTGCCGCCGTACTCGCGAGCAAACGGTGCCCCGATGGCATTCATGTGATCGATGACGCGTACGGATTCTTCGGCGAGACGGAAACAGTCGGCCTCGCGGCCCCGGAAGTCGCCGCCCTTCACCGTGTCCTTCACGAAGCGGGCAAGGCTGTCGTTGTCGACCTTTCGAGCGCGAGCGGCGTTGATGCCGCCCTGCGCGGCGACGCTGTGTGCACGGCGTGGCGCATCGTGGAAGGTGAAGGACTCGACGTGATAGCCCAGTTCGCCGAGTGAGGCGGCGCAGGCCGCGCCGGCGAGTCCGGTACCGACGACGATGACCGTGAACTTGCGCCGGTTGAGTGGGCTGACGAGCTTGTAGTCGAGCTTGCGAGTGGGCCAGGCGGTCTGTGGATCGCCGGCCGGGACCTTACCGTCCACCGGCGCCCCGATGGTGCGCAGATCGTCGAGTTCGAAGCTGTTCACTTATGACGCTCCTGTCTTCGAGATGACGCCGGTCATCACTGCGATGGGGATCGACATGTTTCCGACCATCACGACGAGCGCAAAGACTCCGGAGAGTGCAACGGCAATCTGTCGCAGCCGTTGACCGGTCACGCCGAGATCGTTGACCGCACTCCAAAGTCCGTGCGCGAGGTGCATTGCCAGCAGGGCCATCGCGACGATGTAGAACGCCGCCACCAGTGGGCGCTCGAAGCTGGCGATCAGATTGTCGTATGCGTAACTCTGTGTACGCGTGGCCGCTTCGTACTCGCTGCTGCCGATGGGTCGGGTTCCGGTCGTGAGGTCGAGTATGTGGAAGATGACGAAAAGCAGCAGCACTGCTCCGGTGACGGGCATCGTGCGCGCTGTAAAGGACTTGATTCCCAAGCCTTTACGTCGAAATTTTCCTCGCGCTCGGCGTCCGCGGACGGTCAGCAGCCAGGCGCACCAGACGTGTGCGACCAACGACGCGAGCAAGACGATGCGAAGAATCCACAGAAGTCCCTCGTACGGCAGGAAGGGCTCGAACACCGTTCGTAGCCAGTGCGCGTAGTCGTCGAAGTGATCGGCTCCGGTGTAGACCTTCAGGTTCCCGATCATGTGGACGAGCACGAAAGCGGCGAAGATCAGTCCCGTCACGGCCATCAGAATTTTGCACGTGATGTTGGACGGCCGCGGTCGAGCTTGCAGTGAATCGCCGGTAGCTCGCGATACACGGGTCGGTGCACTCACAGACGAACCTCCCACGCCAGACTTGCCGGACAGGTGCCGTCAGCCTAAGCCCGATCGAGGTTTTCGGCCAACGGATAGGTGCCCGACTTGTCTGTTAGTGCAGGTGAATGGGAGTGTAGGGGTGCTCATTACCCGAAAGTAAGGAACTCGTGAACGATGTTTGACTCGACGTGGCGACGGTGGTCATGGCGCGCCGGAACGGCATCGGCCCTGGCAGTCGCCTTGTTTGCGGTGGGGTCGCCGGCTGGTGCGCAGGAGACCGTCGATCTGGCCGACGTGTTCAACCCGTTGGTCGTGAAGGCACTCCAGGGCGCTGATATTTCCACCGAATTGACTCCACTCGGGCTCTCGTCCGACGATCCGTGGTTCGACGAGCCCGAAATCGCGTCGGGTACCGCGCCCGGCACTCTTCTCAAAGCGCGTCCGGTCAGTGTTCAGGTCTACCAGGTCCGCCCGGACGTGGTCTCGGCTCACCAGCTCATGTACACCACCACTGATCACTTCGGTCGGCAGGTGATCAGCACCGGAATTCTGATGATTCCCGAGGACGGAACTGCGCCAGGTGATCGCAAGATCATCGGATACGCCGAGGCGAACGACAGCCTGGGCGCGAACTGCGCGCCCAGTCATCAGTGGACCGGTGGCAACCAGAGCGACCCTGCGATGTTCTCGGCGCTCGGCCCGGTGGCAGAGATGTTCGGTCACGGCTGGGCAGTGATGATGAGCGACGTCGGCAACGACGGCGACACTTCACCTCATCCGTTCTCGATCGGACAGTTCTCGGGCAAGGCAACGCTCGACGGTGTGCGGGCAGCACTTGCGCTTCCTGAAGCCGGCCTCGAATCAGATACACCGGTGGGCATCTACGGGGTCGCAGGAGGCGGTGTCGCGGCGGGGTTTGCCGCGGAACAGGCGCATGACTACGCGCCGGAATTGAACGTCCAGGCCAGCGCCATCCAGGCGATGATGATCGACCCGGCAACGTTCGAGGAGACGGCTGCCGGTGGGATCGGTTCGGGATTCGTCTTCTCGAGCATTCTCGGATTCGACGCGGGCTACCCCGACATCCGGCTCGACGATCACCTCACTCCGATCGGTCACAACGTGGCCGCAGCCTTCCGCACGTCCTGTCAGGCGCTGTATCTCGGACTTCCGTTTGTTCCCTTCGACGTCCTGCTCACGAACCCGGCGCCCCGAACGATCCCGGCACTGGCCGAGGCGTATGCGGACAACACGTTGGGAAAGCAGGCGCCGGCTTCCAAGCTTCTGATCTCCTCCTGTGAGGACGATTTCCTCGTCCCCTTCAGTGAGGCAGAACAGTTGGCACAGACGTATCGAGCCGACGGCGGTGACGTGGACCTGATCCCGTCGCAGTGCGGGCCGCTCGACTACGTGACGAATCTGTACAAGACTGTGACCGATCAGTTGGGCATGCAAGACATCGCCTGGCTGGCAAAGACGTTCGACGAAGCCGAGGGACGATGAGCATGCGGAAGTCTCTGACGCGCAGGGATTTTGCGCGCACGGTTTTCGTCGCCTCGGCAGGTGTCGGCGGAGCGATCGTACTCGGCGGCCGGGCGTCCGCGGGCACCGGTGGCCTCGACAGCTACCTCGACCTGGAGGCAGTGAACGCAAACGCCGAAGCCGCAGGTGGTCTGCATCCGTCACTCCCGTCGGATTCCGCAACTCTGCGG
The DNA here is from genome assembly GCF_042670865.1 of Rhodococcus sp. NPDC057135. Lineage (NCBI taxonomy): Bacteria > Bacillati > Actinomycetota > Actinomycetes > Mycobacteriales > Nocardiaceae > Rhodococcus > Rhodococcus sp. NPDC057135. The sequence continues at coordinate 215,256 of NZ_JBHUUU010000006.1, read as the reverse complement.
TCTTTGGTGGATACCGCCCGAGCATCGGGAGTGAATCCGCACCGCTATCAGACCCTGCTCAAGCAGTACTGGCTCGCGGTCGGGACCGAGTCGGCAGGTATCGATCTCGCTTCGTGGACACCGTTCGACGGTGTGCATGCGAATCTCGGAAACCTCACCAACACCTTCCAGTTCTACGAGCGACTCCAACTCGAGCATCAAGAACTGCAGTGGGCAGGCATGGGCGGCATGGTGGGGCCCGCCTTCGCCGGTGGGCTCCTCGACTTGGACTACGGGCGGGTTGTGCTGGAAGCCCAGGCGATCAGCGAAGCGATGGCACTGGTGTGGCGAGAGATCGACCGCGTCGGGTCGCCGGTCGCTACGTCGATGGGAGCACCCGAGGACATTGCGGCGCTTCTCCAGGTCGGCCACGAGATTCGTCCCGAGGACGTGATGTGGTTCCAGGGCAAGGTGATTGCGATGAGCAAACACATCTTCTCGGATCTGATTCCCATGCACATGGCGTGGGTTCACGACGGTGTCGACGGCATCGCCGAACTCGATCGCGCGGGACTGCTCGACGAGAACGCCCGCATCGCGTGGAACAACATTGCTTCGGGGACACCGGAGGCGGTCTTCGACGGCAATGTGCGTCTGCTGCGACGCGAGCAGTACCAGTCGGTGGGTGATCAGTGGGACGAGGCGAAGGCGTACCGCGGCAGCGTCGGTCGCTCGTTGACCTACCTGACCACCTTCGCCGCGTCACCGTCCATGCCGGGCGTCGTGCCGCCACGCGAGTCGAACCCGCTCTCGTTCGCGGTGGGCAATGTCGTTGTGAAAACACCGCTTCCGGACTTCAACTGGGCAGACCGTGACGGTCGGTGGACCTACATCAACGATCAGCTGCTCCCGGTCTACAACAACCTGATGAAGAATCAGCCGGAGCTGTGGCGAGCGACGCTGGCGGCGCCAGTCTCCGTTCGGATAACCGAGCAGCGAATGATCGCTCGCTTGCCGGACATGTTGCGGTCCATGCTGTCGACTCTGGCGATCACGGTGAACTGACCTCGATGGCGGGGCTTCGGAAGCCCCGCCACCGTGCGTGAACTTGTCGATCAGGCCTGGCTCAGCTCCGCTTGCATACGCGCGGAGTCCTTGCCGACAGTGCGGGTGGCCAGGTAGATGAATACCGCGGTGAGTGCCAACATGATCGGCACGAGATACATGGCCGAATTCAACCCGTCGCCGGCGTACTGAGCCAACTTCCCGGTACCGGCGTCGGCAAGAGCGCGTTTGGCAAACCAGTCCGAGATCGCACCCACGGCAACCGGTCCCGAGAATCCGCCGAGAAGGTACATGGCAGCGAAGAACAACGCCGTCGCAGTGCCGCGGAGCCTGGGAACCACGACGTCGTGAATGGCAGGGTAGACGCTGATGTAGAAGCCGTAGGCCAACAACCAGCCGGCTGAGAACAAGAGAGTGAACATCACGACGTTGTTGCCGTGCTGCAACAGCGCCAGTGCCGTGAAAGGTGCTGCCAATGCCGAGGTTCCGACACCGATCATCAAACGTGCCCGCGGCGAGCGGGCGCTGGCCTTGTCGGCGTAGCGTGCACCGAGAAGCAATCCGATCAGGCCCGTGATTCCGACGATGATGCCGGTGACCGATGCCGCAGCAGTCAGTTTCAGGTGGTACTGACGCATCAGAAGCGGAACGACAAACGAATTGACCGCGTAGGCAGCGAAGTTGAAGGTCAGTCCGGCAAGGATGAGCCAGCGAAGCGTCGGAATTGCGAGCAGACGACGAATCGGCCGGGTGATCGGGGCCTGCGAAACAGCGGCGGCGCGAGCCTCCGGACTTTCGGAACCACCGCGAACCGGATCGGCCATGCGGTAGAGGACAACTGCCAGAAGGACACCGGGAATCGCGGCGAGGAAGAACGGGGCGCGCCAGCTGTCGAAGGCCTCGGCGATCTTGCCGACCGTGAAGTACGCGAGCATGAGGCCGATCGGCAAGCCGAGCATGAAGACACCGAGGGCACGTGAGCGTCGTTCCGCCGGGTAGATATCACCGATCATCGAGTTGGCGGCGGGTGTGAAGGTCGCTTCGCCCACACCGACACCCAAGCGCGCGAGGATGAACAGCACGTAGCTGCCGGCAGCACCGGTTGCCGCTGTCAGGCCGCTCCACACCAGCAGGCCGATGCCGATGATCTTGGGACGATTCTTCGTGTCGGCCAACCGGCCGAGCGGCAGCCCGGCGATTGCGTAGACGAGGGTGAAGGCAGAGGTGATCAGTCCCAATTGCAAGTCGCTGAGCGAAAACTCGTTCTTGATCGGCTCGGCGACGACCGAGGGGATGGCCCGGTCGAAGAAGTTGAGCATGTTTGCGAGAAACAGTGCGACGAGTGTGCCGCCGAGAAGTTTGTCACGCGTTCCGACAGGCGCGCCGTCGACGGACGGTAGCGGCGGAGCGTCTCGTTGAATTGACATGGTTGTTCAACCCTTTTCGCGAGTACTGAATGAATTGTGCTGGGGGAGAGGCTCAGGACAGAGCGTCGGCGACGGCGTTGCCGATCGCCTGCATTCCGGCTGCAGTGGGATGCAGCGGAACCGCCGGCTGGGTTGGGATGATTCCGGTGTAGTAGGCAGTGGCGGGATCCGTGCAGATGTCATGTCCGGCAGTGGCTTCGGTGATGTCGATGTACTCGATACCGTGACTCGCCGCGGTGGCTGCCATCACAGTGTTGCCGTAGTCGATGACACTCTGGAGATAGTCCGCGTCGCGCGGCCAGAACGGCTGCGTGCCGGGGCATCCACCGTTGGCGATGTACGTCCCGTATCCGATCACGACGATGCGTGCCGAGGGTGCCCGGTCGCGAACTGCCTCGATCATGGAACTCCAACCTGCGGAGGCATTTTCGATCATCTGTCGCTGTTGATCGACGCCACCGGTGGTGAACTTGTCACGGCAGGACGTTCCGGTGGGTTCGGGGAGTGGATTGACGCAGCTCAGAACTGTCGGGAACAACGAGATGTCGTTGGCACCGATGGTGATGGTGACGAGGTCGGTATCAGGACCCAATGCTGTTGCCTGCGGTGATACTTGACCGGAGAACGTCGATTGTGCGGTGTCCGTGACGTTGGCGGATCGCGCCGACGAGCAGGTCATATCCGTGAGTTGAGCGCCGAGTTCTCGCGCCACCACGGACGGGTAGTTGTCGAGTGATCGTAGACAGCCCGGTGACGACGAGTCCTGCGCGGTGACCAGTGGGCCGGCCGCCGCGGAATCGCCGAGTGCGACGTACTGGATAGTGCTGACAGGTGTCTCGGCGCTTGATACACCGGTCCCGAGAGCCGCGATCGAACCGGCAGTCACGACGCCTGCCAGAATGGCTGCGCTGCGCGTCTTCCACGTCACTCGGGGCTCCTATTGGTTGAAGGTGAGACTTCCAGTCATGCCACTGATTGTGAATTCGTGAGTGGCGTGGGTTACATATTGATAGGAAAAAGGCAGGTCGGCCTTGTGGTGGCAATTCAATTCTGTGGAGGGTTTTGTGTCTGGAAACAAAGATCTGCCGTTCGAGCCGATCGTGGTTGGTGGCAGATCTCTGGCCGACCGGTTGGCGCAACGCACCCATCCGCTGGTCATTGCGACGGTCGATCTGGTCCACCGCGACGTCACCTTCTACCGATTGCTCCCTGACGAGGCATTGCGCAACGACGTCACCACCATCGTGAGGCGCAATCTGGAACTGTTCATCTCGATGCTGCGGACGGGTGCCGATCTGGCGCCCGAGTTGCTCGCCGACATCAGCGAATCGGCTCGCCAACGGGCTCAGGAATTGGTTCCGCTCGGTGAGGTGCTGCGTGCATATCACCTGGCAGCTGGGCTGTGGTGGGAGACCATCAGCGAATGGGCGGTCCCGGAAGACGGTGTTGCACTTGCCCGCACCGGACGACTCTTGAATGCATACACCGCGGCCTCCGCGTCGGCTGTTCTTGCCGGCTACGGTTCCGACCATGCCACCCAGACGGACGAGGATTCTGCGCGAAGATCATTGTTCGTAGCACTTTCGACGGGTGTCGATGTTGATCGGGTCTCCGACGATGTGGGCATCAGGTTGGCGCGCCTGTACTGGGTGGTGGCACTGCACGTCGAGCGCAACGACGACGAGTCCTCGACCGAGGTGGACACTGCCGTCGCCGAGCGGAGAAAGGTGCGCCACCTGCAACGAGAGTTGGATCAGGTGGGGCGGGACAAAGCCCTCGGGGTGCTCGGCAGCAGCGGCGGAGCCGTCCTGATTCCCATTGTGGAATCGGAACCCGCAGAGGGAAACTGGACATCGAGTCCGCAGTATCTCACTCTGTGTCGCCGACTGGGTGATCTCGAGAAGGTTATCGGTGCATCGACGGTTGCCGCCGTCGACGTCGCGGCACCGGCGGCAGTTCCCGCGGCGGTGACGCAGGTGCGCGAGGTGCTGAACGTTGCCCGAAAGTACGGACGTACCAGTGGGGTCGTCCGTCTCGAGGATCTTGCAGTCGAGTATCAACTGACTCGGCCAAGCGCTGCGCTGCCGATCCTCGCAGATGTGTTGTCGCCGTTGGAGTCCGATACTGCTGTGCTCGAGACACTCGAGTCTTTCATCGACTCCGGATTCGATCGAGCCGCCACCGCCCGGCAGTTGCACGTACATCCGAACACGGTGGTGTACCGCCTGCGTAAAGCGAGTTCCCTGACGGGACTTGACCTGTCGTCGCCGAAAGATCTTGTGCAGGTCACCATGGCGCTGGGAGCGCGTCGCGCAATCGGGATGGAGGCGGATGCTTCCCAAACGTGATGCGTCTGTGGTTCTCTGTGAACGTGTCTGATTCTCGCGGTTTTCGCCGCGCTCTTTTGATTCCCCTGTTCGGTGCATTGATTGCCGGTTCAGTCGCGGCACCTGTCGGAGCTTCCCCGCCCTCTTGTGAGAACCCCGGTACGGCTGGTGAATTCACACAGCTTCCCGCGGCGGAACTGGGTTTCGATGCTGCGGCGCTGCAGCAAGCAGTCGACTTCGGCACAGCCAAAGCGTCGACTTCCATACGCGTGTTGCGGCATGGGTGTCTCGCGGCGTCCAACGTCGACGGCGTCGCAGATGCGATTCCGTTCCCGTTGGCTTCGTCGTCGAAAGGCGTAGTTGCTCTCGCCGTCGGCAGGGCGAACACACTCGGATTGTTGGGACTCGACGATCGAGTCGGTCAGTACATCGGGGGACTTGACCAGGAACACGCTGACATCACGGTGCGGCAGTTGCTGACTCAATCGTCCGGGCTCGACTTCTCGTGGGGTGCTGACATTGCGGGCTACTACACGGACGCGGTGCAACAGACGCTGCACCTTCCGTTCGTGGCCGAACCAGGAACCAAGTTCGCGTACGGACAGACCACTGTCACGGTGCTGACTCGGATCGTCCAGAATGCGGCGGGACGGGACTTTCAGGATTTCGTGCAACAAGAGTTGTTCGGCCCCTTGGGTGTTCCGCGTGACCACTGGGTGTGGGTGCGTGATCGTTCCGGTGACACCATCGGAGCCGGTGGGTTGGCGATCCGGCCGGGAGACATGGCCAGACTGGGGCAGCTGATGGTGCAACGAGGCGCGTGGCGCGATCAGACGTTGATCGACTCCGCCTACATCGACGAGTTGTCTGCGCCCTCTCCGTCCAATGGTGGGTACGGCTTCTTGACCTGGGTGAACGCGGGCGAGAACTTCTATTCCGTGAATGCGCCGGTGAGCAAGTACGTTTCGCATCCGGTGTGGCAGAACGCGCCTCGGGATCTCTACGGTTTCGTCGGAATGCTCGGGCAGTTGATCGTCGTGGTATCCAGCCGTGATCTGGTCATCGTGCGGGACGGATTGTCGAGTTACTTTGACCCTGCAGACCCATCGGCGGGATTGACCGGTGAATCGAATCCCGATCTTCAGGAGTTCTTGCGTCTTGTCGTAGCTTCCATCATTGACGTTCCGCCGCCGCCGTACGTCGGGCCTCCCGCACACGGTTCGGGCGGTCCGCTGATCGACGATCCGTCACAGCTTGTCGGCTTCGCGAATCCCGAACTGATCTTCGACACCATGGTCGGGACGGGGCGAGCAGGATCACCTGGATGCAACATTGTGATCTGCAACAACGAATTGTTGCCGTTCAGTGTTGCCGACCTGCTCGGGGATGCTGCAGCTCAGATCGGAAATGCGGCGGGCGCGTCGATTCGAGACGCTGGAAGATGACGGTTTCGAAGCCAAATCGTTGTGAAACCTTCATGTTTAGTCTGTGTGACGGTAAGTCAATAGTAAAAGTCGCTTAAATCACACAATTAGGACAAAACGTTCGTTACCGTGTGCTGGACAACCGACAATTTTTGGGGGTTCGGCTTCATGGCAAATGTTCGTAGGTCTCTGACGAAGGGATTGATTGCTGCTTCGGTAATCGCCGCAGCCGGTGTGGGATTGTCGCCGGCGACAGCGAGCGCCGACATTACTCCGACGACGGTCGTCAACGGCATCCTGTCGACGGTGGGTGGGTGCCAGACGCCGGTGCGATCCCTCATCCTTACGTGCACGAGTGCTGAGACGCTGACGCGTCAGTCGCCCGTGTTGCTGGACCTCAATCCTGTGGGCACCAACATCGTCGTTCTCGGTGCAGGACTCTTCGACGACGGCACGATGCGTCCGATGCTGGTCGACCGACTTCAGGCGGCACTGCAGCTAGCTCGTCAGTACCCGCAGTCTCCGATCATCACGAGCGGTGGGGCTCCGAAGGCCGGGGTAACGGAAGCCAGGGCGATGCGGGAGTGGCTCGTTGCCAACGGCGTTCACCCGGGCCGGATCACCGAAGAAGGCACGTCGTGGTCCACGGTGGAGAACGCGCTCAACTCTGCGCGGATTCTCGCCGATCGAGGCGCGACCGGCGTGGTTGTGGTCTCGAGCGCCAATCACGTGGAGCGCGCGATGGTGGACTTCCGGGTTGCAGTTCTGGGCCGGATCCCGGTCGCAGGTGTGATCGCGGCGACCTGAGGTCAGCGATTGTGGGAGTTGGATTTCCGCCAGTTCAACGGTGACGCGTCGAATCGTCGACGGAAGGCGCGGCTGAAGGCGGCATCGGATTCGTAGCCGACAGTTATTGCAATGGTTCCGACCGGCTCGGTGGTTTGCACGAGTAGTTCGGCGGCGCGGTCGAGTCGGCGCTCGGTGATGTAAGCACCGGGCGTCTGGCCGACCAGTCGCGAGAAGCGCTCTGCAAAGGACGATCTCGACAGTGTGGACAGCGCGGCCAATTCGTCGATGCTCCAGTTGCGTGACGGGTCGTTGTGGACGGCCTCGAGAGCCTGCCCGATTCGTGGATCCATGGCTGCGGTCAGCCATCCGCCGTTCGATCCGTCTGCTCGTGCCCACGCTCTGAGGATCTGGACGAAGAGAAGGTCGAGAATCCGGGAAACCATCACGGAGGAACCAGGTTTCGGATCGTCCACCTCGGCACCTAACAATCGGCTGCTCACCTCGAGCCACTCGACCGGGGTTCCTGGCGTCGCACGCAATTCGACGAAGTCCGGCAGAACTGAGAGCAGTCGCTGCGCTGCGACGTCGTCGAGTGTGAAAGTCCCGAACAGCCAACGAGTCTCGGTGATCGGATCGATCGGAATCGCATTCTCGATCGTGTGGGCAAGTCCGTGAGGTAGCAGTACGAGTTCCCCTGGGCTGAGTTCGATCGGGGTCTTGCCCTGCGTTCTGATCACGATGTCGCCGCGCTCGGCAATGTGAAGTGCTCGCACCCCGGCGGGTACCTCCACGGTGAAGTTCTCGCCGTGGGCGCAGCGATGTATCTGGTCACCGCGTAGGTGAACGACTTCGAGAACGTGCGAGAGGGTGTCCCGGGTTCGAGTCTCGTCGGTGGTGGGTACGTACCGCTGTGATGATGTCGTTGTCATGGATCGATCACTCCGGTGGTCTCGCGCGTCCGGCGTTTCTGCACAAAAAATTGGCAATCTGGTCATGGTTATTGATCCAGGATCCCCTTAACGTGGGTAACAGGCAAGGCCTTGATTTCGAAGGCTTGCCGATCGTCGGAGTATTCGTCGCACTGCTTATCTGGAGGAGTTGGTCATGGCAGAGAAGGTAAACATCGTTCTGGTGCACGGAGCCTGGGGAGACGGTTCTCATTGGCGTCACGTCATACCCACCCTGCACAACGCCGGGCATCGAGTGGTCGCGGTTCAGAATCCACTTACTTCGCTCGCCGACGACGTGGACCGCACCAAGAAGTTGGCCGAATCGATGGACGGCCCTACCCTGCTGGTCGGACACTCGTACGGCGGCGCGGTGATCACCGGCGCGGGCCATGCGGAAAACGTTGTGGGACTGGTGTATATCGCTGCCTTCGCGCCGGACGAGGGTGACAGCTTGGGAAGTATCTTCGCCCGCACGGATCAGCCGGCGGGAGCAGCGAACATCGCGCCGGATGCCGAGGGCTTCTTGTGGATCGCCCCGGACAAGTTTCAGGAGAGCTTCAGTCAGGATCTCGACGACACCGAAGCATTGGTTATGGCATTGACGCAGAAACCCATTGCAGGTCAGTGCTTCTCGGACCCGTCAGGACCGCCGGCATGGCGCGGGAAGCCCAGTTGGTATCAGGTTTCAGGGCAGGACCGAATGATCCCGCCGGAGACCGAGCGATGGATGGCAGAGCGCATCGGTGCCCGCGAGATCGAGGAACTCGACGCAGGCCATGCATCGTTGGCGTCCCACCCGCACGAGGTCACCCAGTTGATTCTGCGTGCTGCCGCCGAAGTGTCGTGAACAGGTAAGTTCGTCCGACTGTTCGAATTGGCCGTAACCCGCAACTGTTCTCGTCAGTCCTTGGCCTGCCCGAGTCGACGCAAGAGGGTGGTCAAAGTGGTGATGTCATCGGTGTCCCACTGCGCCAAACGAGCACGCCAGCGTTCGAGCTGCTGGGTGCGGTAGGTCGTGAGCTTCGCTCGGGCTTCGGGCGTCAAAGCGACCAACTTTGCGCGGGCGTCGTCGGGATCAGGAATGCGTTCGACCAGACCAAGCCTGGCCGCTGCATCGATCTGCCGGGTCAGTGTCGACTTCTCGATGTTGAGTATCGAGATCAAGTCGGCCATCCGGACGGCGTCGGACCGGCTCAGGATCACGAGAACGGGGTACAGAGCGGGGTCGAGTTTGGGATGAATCGCGCGTGCGTCGTCACGCGAGCGCGCACGTCCCTTCTGCCACATGTCGGTAAGTTCCATCTCCAGGCCGGTGATCGGATCTGAAACCACAGGTTTTCCTCCCCTTCGTGCAATTTGTTCCGATGTTCATCAAACCAGAACGGGGAGGTGTGTGAATTCGGTGAACCGCCGCTGAGTGAAGGTACGGCTGAGCGAAAGGTACGGCTGAGCGAAAGGTACGTTCGGCGCACTGAAGGCGCTGAACGTACCTTTCGCTCGGAAACGGGGTGGTGAGGACGGGGTGGCGAGGACGGGGTGGGTCAAGCCACCGCAAACGCCCGCACACAGGTGTGCAGATCGCGGGTGAGATCGGCCGCGGTACTGGTCGGCGAACCGAATTTCACGACGGACCCGTCGCTTCCGTGGAACAGCAGCGTCGGAAACGAAGTGGCGCCGAGCCTGCGTGCTCGCACGAAATCGGAGCGGGCGGCATCCTTCGAAGCGGCGGTGAACAGGGAAGACACCGCGGCAGAGGGGTCGAGTCCGAGCGATGTCGCAACAGTTCGGTACGTCTCGGGATCGGAGAGGCTGCGACCGTCTCGGTAGAACGCGGTCTGCATGGCCTCCGCGATGTCGAGTGCGCGTGTCGGATCTTGTGCGCGCAGCGCCCCGAGTCCGATCGCGGCATCCGTCGAATCCATGACGAACCGTCCGTCAGCCACCAGTTGTGAATATCCGTCACCGAAGACGGCGCCGGTCTGGGCCGCGATTGTGGCATTGGTCGATTTCAGGAACGGAGCCGAGGACATGGGTGCGACGCGCTCGCCGGTGAACAGTCCGCCGCTGACTACGGACAAGTCGATCGAATCGGCATTTCGACGGACGAACTCCGTCAATGCAGGGCCGAACCCGAAACACCATCCGCAATAGGCGTCGAAGACGTAAGTGAGTTGTGTCTTGCCTGCTGTTGTCGGGCCTGCTGATTTCACTGTCGATTCCTATCCGAGCGCGAACTGATTGATACTGTGACGGTATGTCGCATTCGGGTATTCGGTCACGGTGAAGATGAGTCCCGAACTAGTGAAAAACAGACAAGTCCCCGTCCGGGACGTCGGGTTCGCATCTTCCGTGGCTGACGCGACCGAGATCGAGGTTCTCAGCCTGGACACCATTCGCATCAACGGGGGCAGTGCCGAGTTCGTCGGCCCTCAACGTCCGCAGTTTCACCTTCTCGCGCTGGTGACCGAGGGATCGGCACTACACACCATCGACTTCGTGAACTACGCGGTCAGCCCGGGGACTGTGTTCTGGGTCAGGCCGGGGCAAGTGCAACAGTGGGGTCGAATCCAGGATTTCGAGGCGACGGTTGTTCTCTTCACGCCCTCGTCGCTCGATGCCGTCAGTCAGCAGTTGTTGGACGGTAACGCTCACAGTCGGCAGGCCGCGTGGCAGTTGTCCGGCGAGAACCTCGAGACCATCAGCACGGGTATGAAACACCTGAACCTGAACTACGGCTGCCCGGATACTTCTGCGCCGGTCGTTCGCGCGGCCATTCTGCGGCACACGCTGACAGCAATTCTGTTGAAACTGACCCATCTCGGTGGACAGGAACAGAGTTCCGTGCTGGCGCACAATGACGTTTTCGAAAGGTTTCATGCCGTTGTCGAACGTGACTTCGCCACGGTCCGTTCGGTTTCGGAGTACGCCAACAAGATCGGGTACTCCGAGAAGACTGTATTGCGGGCTACCCGAGCCGCTGCCGGAATGACGGCAAAGCAGTACATCGATCAGCGTGTGGTTCTCGAAGCGAAACGTCTGCTGTCTTTCGGTACGGACACGGTCACCCAGGTGGCGTCGAAGTTGGGGTTCGACGATTCTGCGAACTTCACGAAGTTCTTCGCCACCCGGGTGGGTGTTTCTCCGCTGACCTTCCGTCAGGACGTCAGAGCGCGCTGAATGCCGCCCATCGCGCGTCGGCATTGTCGAGGGTTCCGATGCTGCTCTGCCCCTTGCCATGTGCGATGCCGTCCAGGTCTTGGATGATCCAGTAGATCGCAAACGGATGGCTGCCGAACCAGAGATCGCCGCTGACGTCCAGAGCGTGCGCCGGATCGGGCGCCAGGTTGTCGAACAGTGGAGTGTTTCGCACGATGGATGCGTCGTACTGCTGGCCGGACAGCACGGCGACGGTCTGCGCCGCATGCTCGGGCAGAAGCTCCGGGGAGACGGGTGAAATCGTGCCGGTGTCTTGATTGTTGGTCGCGTTGACTTCCGAGACCGGCCTGGTGAAACCCGCCTCGGTGACCAATGTGGAGATGGGAGTGGTCGGTGGCACGGTGAACAGGTTTCCGCTGTAGCCGAGAAGTATTGCAAGGCTCTGGCCGGCCGCCGCGGTCTTGACGTCTTCGAGACCGGATTCCAGCTTTTCGATCATCGCGGTTGCTTCGCTGTCTCGATCAAGCTGTGCCCCAGCCTGTTCCAGCACATCACGCCACGGTGCCGAGTAGGGGAGCACCAAGGTCGGCGCCACGGCGTTGATCTGAGCGAACAGACTCGGTAGTGGGCCGGCATTACTCATCAAGATCTCGTCGGGTTCGACCGACGCGATCTCCTCGACGGCTGGGTTGGCAAAGAAGGTCGGCTTGTCGAGAACTTCGACGCCCTGCTCGCGCAGAATCGTTTTGGCGACGTCCGATCGCAGGGTGCTGTAGACGACGGTGGGCTTCACGCCGAGTGCGAGTGCACTCAGGCCCGCATACTCGTCGAGCGCGAGAATGCGCTGCGGTGATGCCGGAACTTCGACGGTGCCGAGTTCGTGTGTGACGGAGCGAGTGGCAGAAGCGGTGTCGGACTCGGCGGAGCTGCTGCATGCGCTTGCGCCGGCAACGGTGAGGAGAAGCGCTGAGACGATGCCGAATGCGGTTCGGGTGGTGAACATCTGAGGTCAACGATCCATTCGTGGGAAGAAGAAGGACAGGAGGGTTCCGGCCAGTAGCAGGCCGGAGCAGACGAAGAGGGCTTGGGAGTATCCGGAAACCAGTGCTTCGGTCGGTGCGCTGTCCGAGTGCGCCGTCGAGGAAGCGGCGACGCTCACGAGAACGGCCAGTCCGAGTGAACCGCCGATCTGACGTGACGTGCTGAGCAGTCCGGATGCCATGCCGACTTCCTCGGGCGGAGCGTCGGCGGTGGCGACGTTGCTGAGCGGCATGAACGACAGACCGATGCCGATGCTCGCCAGAAGCGAAGGCACCAGGATGACGGCCCAGAAGGGGCTGTCGACGTTCATGGTCGAGAACATGAAAGTTCCGATCGCTGCGACTGCTGTTCCGACTACGAGCAGCGGCCGAACTCCGTAGCGCGGAAGGAGTTTGGTGGACGCGAGGATGCCGATGACCAGGCCGAAGCAGAAGGGCAGGAAAGCCAGACCGGTGGTGGTCGGCGAATAGCCCAGTCCGCGTTGCAGGAAGAGTGAGACGAAGAAGAACGCGCTGAACTGTGCCGCACACACCAGGCACATGATGGCGTTGGCCAGCCCGATTCGGGGTCGAAGCAGGGTGGACAGTCTAACCAGTGGGGTGGCGCAGCGGCTTTCGACCACAACGAAGGCAGTCAGCAGGGCGATCGTGAGCGCGAATCCGCCCAGCACGTAACCTGAAGTCCAGGAATGTGATTCGGTGGCGATGACGGTGCCGACCAGGGCGGTGATGCCCGTCGTCGCCAAGATGGCGCCGGGGAGATCGAGGGAGCCGCCTCTGGCGGTTTGGCCGGCCGGGAGGCCACGGGCGCCGGCAACTGCGGCGAGCAGGGCCACCGGTGCGCCGGCGAACATCACCCAGCGCCAACTGAGCCCTTCGGTCAAGATGCCGCTCAGTACGACACCGAGTGCGCCGCCGAGCGCTGACGACATTGCTCCGATGCCGAATGCCTTGGCCCTGGCGCGTCCGGTGGGAAAGGCTTGGCTGAGGGCGGCGAGTCCGGCCGGCGCGATCATCGCAGCGCCGACGCCTTGAAGTGCCCGAGCTCCGACAAGCATCTCGGCGGACACGGAGAAGGTGCCGACGATGCTGACGAGGGCGAACAGCAGAAGCCCGGAAACCAGAACCCGACGAGTGCCCATCACGTCGCACAGACGACCGCCGAGAAGCAGCAGTCCGCCGAAGGCGAGGGCGTACGCGTTGACGACCCAGGACAACCCGGCGTCGGAGAAGTTCAGTGATTTCTGGATGTCGGGCAGTGCGACGTTGATGACCGACATGTCGAAGGCCACCAGAAACTGTGCTGCCGCGGCGGCTGTGAGGACCAGTGCGGGGGCGGCTATCGCCCGGGTTGTTGTTGTCATTGCAGGTACCCAATTTGTATACGCGTTCTCATAAGTAGTTAGGTTTACCTTGCAGGAGGCTGAGATGCAAGGGGTTCCCCGGGCGAGAGCGTCGTAGCCGGGGCGCGCACAATCGACGGATGGCCGAAAAGATGGAACCGCGATCACCGCGGCTCGGACGTCCCCCGACGATCACGTCGGAGCAGATAGTCGACGAAGCGAAACGGCAACTTCAGTCCGGTGGCGCCGACGCATTGAGCATGCGAGCGTTGGCGAAGTCGCTCGGCACCACACCGATGGCGCTGTACCGGCACGTGGGCGACAAGGAACAGCTGATCAGTGCGGTTCTCGATGTGTACTCGCAAGACCTCGGTTCACTGGTCCTGCCACAGGATCAGGTCGAGCGCCTTCGCATGATCTTTTCCGCGATCTTCGAAAAGCTGGCGTCGGAGCGCTGGATCATCGAGTTGCTTCAGCGAGGAGGGCGCGGCGGGAGCGGCGCTGTGGTCTTGGTGGACCGGGCCATGGCCGCGTGTGTCGAACTCGGCATGTCGCCGCGTCGCGCACTGTTGGTCTATCGAGCGCTGTGGAACTACACGCTCGGTGCGCTGCTCAACATCTACGACACCACGACGCGGACGGAAGGCAGTGTGTCGCCTCTTGCGGTCAAGATCCGGGAAATCGGGCCCGAGAAACTGCCGGTACTCAGTGAGGTGCTCGAGGACTGGCCGGGAGGGACGACGACTGAGAGCTACCTGGAAGGTCTTGACGTCTTGATCAGCGGATACGTGAATTCCGACTAGTTGGCGCTTACAGTAGGCCGTGTCTCGGTGGGATTGTCCCGGACAGCGTCCAGCGGCCGATATGTTGGACCTTCCACCGGGTCGGATCGTGGAGAGTGTGTGTGCGTGCGTCACGCCAAAATCGTGAGAGGTTCGCCGATTCGCCTGCGCTTCGGGTACCGCCGATTTCGAACAGCGTGCTCGTCGCCGCCAATGACGCCCTGGCACCGACCACCTTGGCAGTTGCGGCGTCGATGGACGCTCGGGCTGTGGAGTCCTCCGTGGGATCACGACGCGCCACGTCGATCGATCGCGCTGCCTCCGCCAAGAGGGATCGGGCAGCGCGAACCTCGATGGCCGCTTCGCCTGCGAGTTGAACGAGCAGTGGATCCTCCACCGCCGTATCGACTTTCGCCTCGAAGAAGGGACGCGCTTTCGCGGCGAGTTCCACGGATTCGCGCAGTGCGGCCGACGCGATGCCGGTGTCGATCGCGGCGTGCAGAATCTGGGCCTGTGCACCGTAGGTGGTCGGATGAGCGAACAGCGACGTGAACGGGACGACGTTGAACCGCGGCACCGACACGGATTCCAGGGTCACGGTTCCGCTCGCAGTTGTCTTCTGCCCCATGCCGTCCCAGTCGTCGACGATCGACAGTCCGGGAGTATCCCGAGGTAGGTAGACCACGGATTTCACTTGCGCGCCGGTCTCGGTGAACTGGTCCGCATTGGCCGCACGCACTACGATCCAATCTGCGAAGAGCGCTCCCGTGCAATAGAACTTGCGACCTTCGAGCACAAAGTTGTCCCCGTCGGGGGTGAGAGTGGTGCCGTCGATGTCGATGGTCTTGTTGCCGCGCTCGCTCTGGGCGTTGGCGAACTGCTTACCCGACAAAGCCTCGGCGTAGAAGAACTGCTTCTGCTCGTTCGACCCCTGATACCGGAGCGCTTCGAGGAAGGTGAAGTGGCTGTGCGGAATCTGCGCGATGCTGGGATCGCCTTCGGCGAGTAGACGGAAGACCTCGGTCAACGTCTCGGTGCTCGCGTCGATACCACCGAACTCCCTCGGCACCGAGAGTCCGAGCAGGCCGGACTGCGCCAGCGCGCGGACCTCGTCGTGGGGAAGAAGGCGCTGCGCATCGCGGACGCCGGCACCTGCCGCGAACTCGGCGGACAGCTGCGACGCCACCGAGAGAGCCTCGTCTTCGCTGGTGATGCGGTGCGCGATCTCCTGAATGTCCACAGCAGTCATGCTGCCACCGTTTCACGGTCGTAGCACCCACCCAACACTTACAACCTGTGTGATCGCTACCCTGGAAATAGCCGGGAACTGCATGTTTGCTGGACATTATGTCTACTGAACGTATCGCCGACGAGATCAAGTTCGCCTACTGGGTGCCCAATGTCAGTGGTGGTCTGGTCACCTCCGACATCGAGCAGCGGACCAGCTGGGACTACGAGTACAACAAGAAGCTGGCGCAAACCGCCGAGAACAACGGCTTCGAGTACGCCTTGAGTCAGGTGCGCTACGAGGCGAGTTACGGGGCCGAGTTCCAGCACGAATCCACGAGCTTCAGCCTCGCGCTACTCCTGGCAACGGAGAAGCTCAAGGTGATCGCCGCGGTACACCCCGGACTCTGGCAGCCGGCAGTATTGGCGAAACTGGGTGCTACCGCTGATCATCTGTCGAACGGTCGATTTGCCGTCAACGTCGTCAGCGGTTGGTTCAAGGACGAGTTCACTCACCTCGGTGAGCCATGGCTCGAGCACGACGAGCGCTATCGGCGTAGCGCCGAATTCCTTCAGGTTCTTCGCAAGATCTGGACCGAGGACGACGTCGATTTCCGCGGAGACTTCTACCGCATTCACGACTTCACGTTGAAGCCGAAGCCTCTCAACACTCCGGAGCGTCCCAATCCCGAACTGTTCCAAGGTGGTAACTCGGCGGCAGCCCGAGAGAACGCCGGCCGCTATTCGGATTGGTACTTCAGCAACGGCAAGGACTACGACGGAGTCACCGAACAGTTGGTCGACGTTCGCCGGGTTGCTCGCGAGAACGATCGGGAGGTGAAGTTCGGGCTCAACGGGTTCATCATCGCCCGCGACACCGAGGCCGAAGCAAAAGACACGCTGCGGGAAATCATCGCCAAGGCCAACCGCCCTGCGGTCGAGGGATTCAAGAATGCAGTTCAGCAGGCAGGCGCGTCGACCGCGTCCAAGGACGGCATGTGGGCGGATTCGACGTTCGAGGACCTGGTTCAGTACAACGACGGTTTCCGCTCGCAACTGATCGGCACGCCAGAACAGATCGCCCATCGGATCGTCGAATATCGCCGTCGCGGTGTCGATCTGATTCTCGGTGGGTTCCTCCACTTCCAGGAAGAGATCGAGTACTTCGGGGCCAAGGTGCTTCCGCTGGTTCGTGAACTCGAAGCAGCCGACAGTGCCGAACAGGTGCTCGTCACTGCCGGCTGATCGGCTGACCTCTCAGGACTTTGCGTGGCGCTTCGCCAGCATCCAACGAGAGATCTTCATGTCTCGAGCTTTTCTCTCGATCGTCAGCAGGTCCAGCGGAGCGCTGAACTTCTGAACGGCAAGTGATTTCACGCTGCTGAACTCACGCAGACCGTCAGCTCCGTGGATGCGTCCGAATCCGGAATCGCCGACCCCGCCGAACGGCAGGGCGGCGATTCCGGCGAATCCGAGAACCGAATTGACCGTGACGACACCGCATTCGAGCTTCTCGGCAATCGCTCGACCCTTCGACGAACTCTTGGTGAACACCGAGGCGCCCAAACCGTACTTCGACGCGTTGGCGCGCTCGACCCCCTCGTCCATGTCGGCCACCTTGTTCACCACCACGCTCGGGCCGAACGTTTCCTCGGTGATTGCAGTGGAATCCTCCGGAACGTCCGTCAGGATGATCGGATCGATGAACGGACCGTTGAACGAATCAAGTCCGCCGAGTACAGCTTTAGCACCGCGTCCGAGGGCGTCTTCGATCTGGCCGCGGACTATCGCAGTCTGCTTTCCCAGCGTCATCGGCCCGTAGGTCGAGCTGTCGGTGGCGCCGGCGTGGGCGTCCCGTAGTGCGGCCGTGAGTTTGGACAGGAAAGCGTCGTACACGGGTGCTACGACGTAGATTCGCTCGACGCCGGCGCAGGTCTGTCCGCCGTTGCCCACTGCCCCGAACGCGGCGAAGCTGACGGCTGCATCGAGGTTGGCGTCGGAGTCCACCAGCATGGCGTCCTTGCCACCACATTCGGCGACCAGGGGAGTGAGGGTGTCCGCGCAGGCGGCCATCACACGCTTCGCGGTAGCGGTCGAACCGGTGAATGCGATCTTGTCGACACCGGACGAACACAGAAGTGCGCCGGTTTTGCCGTCACCGGTAATGGTCTGCAGGAGAGGGTGTCCGGGTGCAGCGATGTTCCACAAGCGGGCCAATTCGACGCCGACGCCCGGTGAGAGTTCGCTCGGTTTGAACACGACGGCGTTACCCGCGGCCAGTGCGTAGCCGATCGACCCCATCGGTGTGTACAGCGGATAGTTCCAGGGACCGATCACGCCGACGACGCCCATCGGCCGGTAGCCGACTGAGGCAGACTGGTTGGCGCTGATCAGTCCTGCGCCGACGCGTCTGCGGCGCAACACTTTCTGTGCGTTGCGTGCCGCCCAGTCGAGATGTTCGACGGCCAGCATGACTTCGAGTAGTGCGTCGTCGCTGGGCTTTCCCGTCTCGGCGGAAATGATCGCCGCCATCGATTCGGCGTGAGTGGCGATTGCGGCGCGGAAATTGCCGAGCACCTTCCGGCGGCCTTGGAATCCGAGTTGATCCCACCACTTCGATGCGGTGCGAGCTGAGGAGACTGCCTTCGCGATCGCCTGCTGATCGGCGATGGGGTGCTGCGCGACCACGGAGTCGTTGCGAGGGTCGAGGCTCGCGAAGGTGTGGTCGTCCGATTTCGGATCTGTAGACGTGCTCTGGCGGCCGAGCTGTTCTGTCATGTTCTTCAGATCCTCCACATGTCGGTGCATCACATATATGTGATGTGATTTACTGTGCTGGTAGTCACAGTATGCGTCGGACGGAGCTCCGACAAGCCTCCAGCCTCATCTCACTCGGGAGTTTTCGATGTACATGGATTTCACGCAGGAGCAGTCTGATTTCGCCAAGTCGGTAGCGGCGTTCTGCAAGAAGGAAAGTGGGACCCGTGAGCAGCGAGATCTGCTGACCGATCATGGTGCCCATAACCACAACCAGGCGTTCTACGAGAAGATGGCCGAATTGGGATGGCTCGGACTGACCGTCCCGGAGGAGTACGGCGGATCGGCCGGAAGCACGGTTGACCTGTGCATCTTCCTGGAGGAGGCCGCCAAAGGGATGGCGCCGATCGGTGGACTCGGCCCGACCGTCATCACCGGGGCCGCGTACGAGAAGTTCGGAAGTCCGGAGCAGAAGGAGGCAGTGCTCGGCGGGATCGTCCGCGGCGCGTCCCAGTCGATCTCGATGTCCGAACCCGAAGCAGGTTCCGACGTGGGCAATTTGAGTTGCCGCGCCGAGAAGGTCGACAGTGGGTGGCTGATCAACGGCCAGAAAACGTGGTGTTCCAATGCGCACTTCGCCGAGAACATCCTCCTGGTGGCTCGTACGTCCAGAGGCGAAGGCAAGCATGAGGGCCTGACGATGTTCCACGTCCCGGCGGACATCTCCGGACTGAAGATCAGTGGAATCGACACCATGGGCGGCAAGGAGGTCAACGATCTGTACTTCACCGACACGTTGCTGCCCGAGGACGCGGTGGTCGGGGAAGTCGGCAACGGCTGGCGTCAACTCATGGCCGGGCTCAACATCGAACGCCTCATCCTCGCGGCGATGATGCTCGGCACCGCACAGCGCGCTTTCGACGACACCCTCGAATTCGTCACCACGCGTAAGCAGTTCGGCCGTCCGGTCGGATCGTTTCAGGCGCTTCGCCACCGGATTGCGGATCTCGCCACGGAGATCGAATGCGGCCGTCTGTTGGTCTACAGCGTAGCCAGGATGGTCGACGCCAACCCGACGAAGATGTTCCCGCGGGAAGCGTCTATGGCCAAGCTCAAGCTGACCGAGACCGCCAAGAAGGTCGCACTCGAGGGGATGCAGATGATGGGTGGGTACGGTTACGCGACTGAGTTCGACATGGAGCATCATGTGCGAAAGACTCTTGTGTCCTCCATTTATGGTGGTACCAACGAGATTCAGCGAGACATCATCGGCAAAACGTACGGACTGTGAGGATCGGTTGTGGCAACGTCTGCACGCACTCGGAGAGCGACATCTGAGCTGAGGAGACGGCCACAGTTGTCGGAGGACGTGGCCAACCACGTTCGCAACCTGATCATGTCCGGCTCGGTCCGTCCGGGCGAGTTCGTCAGGCTGGACGAAACCGCAGCCGACCTCGGGGTCAGCGTCACGCCGGTACGAGAAGCCCTCGTTGCATTACGCGGCGAGGGGATGGTCGAGTTGGTTCCGCATCGCGGCTATCTCGTTTCGCCCCTCAGCCGCCAGGACATCGAAGACATCTTCTGGTTGCAGGGGCAGATCGCGGTCAAGCTGGCCTTGCGGGCGATGGACAGCATCACCGCTGATCAACTGGTGGAACTCACGGAACTCAATGCCGATTTGCGAGCGGCGGTCGACGCCTCGGATGCAGCTGCGATCGAGCAGTGCGAATTCGAGTTCCATCGCCTGATCAATCGCGCTGCAGGCGGAGCGAAACTGGCGTGGTTCCTGTTCGGCGCGATTCGGTACACCCCTGCTCGTCTCTACGCGACCGATCCCGGATGGGGTGAGCTTGCGGTATCGAGTCACGACAGCCTGATCGAAGCGTTCGAAAAAGGTGATCGCGAGCAGGTCGACGCGCAGATGGGTCTGCAGTTCTCCGACGGCGCTGCCCGACTGCTGGCGCACCTCGACAACATCGGTATCTGGGACTGAATCAGGAGCTCAAGACGGAGCAGGAACTCAAGACGGAGGCAGGGCGGGAGCGAGCAGGATCGCCGCACACTCGGCGACCAGTTCTTCTTCCTTGACGTCGATGTATCCGTCGAGCCATGCACTGAGGGTCTGCGCCAGGCCGCCGACCAGGAACGTTGCCGTCAGGGTCAGATGACCGCTGTCGTTCAATCGGTAGAAATTCTTGGCGTTGGCAGCCAGGAGACCGACGAATATCGTCGTCGACGCTTGGCGTTTCTCGGCCAGGACAGGGCTCGTCAGGGCGCTGGAGAACAGAAGACGTCCGCGACGGGGATCGTTCGCGATAGTGCGGACGATGTTCGCGATTCCAGCGAGCGCCTTGCCGCGTTCGGTCTCGGCGGCGTCCACCGCAGCCTGGGTTGAAACGGCGATATCCGTGATGACGGTGTCGTAGACGGCCGACATCAATGCATCACGATCGGTGAAGCTCTCGTAGAAGTACCTCGCCGCGACACCGGCCTGCTTGCACACTCCTCGGACCGTCAGTTCGGGTTCGGTCGACCCCATGAGTTCCAGACCGGCCTCGATCAGCGCCTCCCGTCGTTGGGCTACGCGCAGCGCGCCGTCGACGCCACCGTACGAACGCGGTTGGTCATTCATGAAGACCATCTTGGCATCTCGGTGTCGTTTGAAATCTCGGCGTTGCTTGACATCTCGGCGTTTCAGCGTTTCACTCATCTGAGAACGTGCGTTCGCAGATATGACTTCGAAGGGGTTCTGCCATGACGACGAGTAGGGATTCGATGGACGGGCGCGGGGAAACGGCGGCGGGCGTCGACACCAACACGGTCGACACCAACGCGATCGGCACCAACGCGATCGACATCGAGGCGGAAGTCGAAAAGGCGATGTCCGGACTCGGGTTGTTGGCCGCCGGTGCAAACGTCATCATGCAGTTGGCGCGTCCGGCGGTGGGGTACGGCGTGTACGAAAGCAAGGTCGAGACAGGCCGGTTGGACCGACACCCGGTGAAGCGAACCCGGACGACGCTGACGTATCTCGCGGTCGCGAGCCTGGCGACGGACGAAGAAAAGAAGCTGTACCGGCGCGCAGTCAACGGCTCGCACAAGCATGTTCGCTCCGACGAGAACAGCGCAGTCGAGTACAACGCGTTCGATCCCCAACTGCAATTGTGGGTGGCCGCCTGCCTGTACCGAGGCTTCGAGGACGTGTACAAAATTCTGTACGGCGATCTCGATCCGGTAACCCAGGATGCGTTCTATCAGCGCAGCGCGACCTTCGGTACGACTCTTCAAATGCGCCGCGACATGTGGCCGGCGGACCGGGATGCGTTCGAGGTCTACTGGAACGAGAACCTCGACAAGGTGTCCATCGACGAGACGATTCGTGAGCATCTGTACGGGATCGCGTCGGCGACATTCACGCCGAAGTTGTTGCACCCCGTGGTCGGCCCGTTCAATCGATTCGTCACCACCGGGTTCCTTCCTCAGACCTTTCGTGACGAGATGCGGCTCCCGTGGTCAGTGCGTCGGCAGCGTAATTTCGACCGATCCATGCGCGTCGCCGCGCTGGTCAATCGGTTCAGTCCGAAGATTCTGCGGATGTTCCCCTACAACTTCTATCTCTGGGATCTGCGTCGGCGCATCGCCAAGGGAATCCCGTTGGTCTGAGCCGACTCTGGGACTTGAAGTGATTGACACCACAGGCAAATCGGACACATACTCAACATAGTTGAAGTTGACGTCAAGTTTCATCATTCCTGTGGAGGCTGTCAGTGGCGAACATCGAAGGCGTATGTGACCAGCGATTCTCTGGCTTGAAGGAGGCGCTGGCACGCAATCTCGATTCCGGCGAGGACGTCGGAGCAGCGATCGCACTGACGATCGACGGCGAATCCGTCGTCGACATGTGGGGCGGTTGGGTCGACGTCGAGCACACCGCTCCTTGGGCCCGCGACACCGTCACCAACGTCTGGTCCTGCAGCAAGACCGTGACCGCACTGGCCGCACTGATGCTCGTCGACCGCGGCTTGCTGGATCTCGATGCTCCGGTCGCGCAGTACTGGCCGGAGTTCGCCGCAGCAGGCAAGGATCGTATTCAGGTCCGTCAACTGCTGTCGCACACCTCGGGTGTGTCGGGGTGGGATCAACCCTTCACCTTGGAGAACATCTGCGACGACGAGTACGCCACCGCCCGGTTGGCGACCCAGGCTCCCTGGTGGGAACCGGGTACGGCATCCGGATATCACGCCCTCAACTACGGTCACCTGATCGGTGAGGTCGTCAGGCGCATCGACGGACGAACCCTCGGCCGCTTCATCGACGAGGAAATTGCCGGTCCGCTCGATGCTGATTTCCGCCTGGGCTTGCCGAAGTCCGAGTACGGGCGAGTCTCGAATGTCATTGCGCCACCGCCGTTGCCGATCGACATCGCGGCACTCGGGATGGACAGCATCATGGTGAAGACCTTCACCGCACCGCCGGCCGACGCGACAGGTTCATGGACCGACGGGTGGCGCGCCGCCGAGATCGGCGCGGCCAACGGTCATTCGAATGCGAGGGCGCTCGCACGCATCCAGTCGGTGATCGCGTGCGGCGGCAAGGTCGGTGACGTCCGTCTGCTGTCGGAAGAAACCATCGACAAGATCTTCGAGGAGCAGTCGTACGGGGTCGACCTCGTCCTCGGTGTGCCGGTTCGCTTCGGCGTCGGATTCGGCTTGCCGACGCCCGAGTCCGTCCCGTTCATTCCGGAGGGGCGGATCTGTTTCTGGGGTGGCTGGGGCGGCTCGCAGATCATCATCGATACCGACAAGCGCATGACGTTTTCGTACGTGATGAACAAGATGGGGCCGGGCCTGCTCGGTTCGGAGCGATCGGCGCAGTACGTATCGGCTGCCTACGACGCCTTGAACTGATCGATGACGGCGTTGATCGATATGACAGGGAGGGTGGATCGCTACTCAAATCCTTGCTGATCAGTAGCCGAGGGCCCTGAGTGTAGGTTGCGCTCGCTAATCCAGCAGATCGGTTTGTTTGCCTGCCTCCGCTGACTATGCTGCCGGATATGCCAGTGTGTTCCGGGGGGAAATCAGCGTGTCCGCTACGTCGAAGTGTGCCCAAAAGTTGCAGACCTGCGTCGGCTGAACAGTGATGAATGGTCTCGTCGAAGTTGTCATGCGCTGGTGGCGGTTGCCGGACCAGTTTCACAGTTTCAGTCGTTACCTCGAGGACCGCGGGTTCTTGATTTCCAGCCGAGCTCTGGTCGGCGGAACTGCGTTCTGGATGGGGTTGGTGTTGCTGTCGGCTCGATTCAGCGAGGTCGGTCCGCAAGGTGCGTTTTGGCGAGCGGTCAATCTGACAGTCATCGTGCTGTGCCTCGGCGCAGCGCTGATCTGGTGGTTGTTTCCGCCGACGCCGCTGTGGTCGTACACCTTTGTCGTGGGTTCCGACGCGGCTATTGCGGCGGCAGCGGCAACCGACACGGAACCGTTGGGGCGGCTCATCGCGTGCGTCGTTTTTGCGTCGATCGGTGGCTACATTGCGTTCTTCCACAATCCGCGACTCCAAGTCGGTCACCTGATCTTCGCCTCGATCGTCACGGTGCTTTCGGGGTGGGCTCTGTTGTTCGGCCCAACGGTCGACGTCGGGTTAGGACTGGCGAAGATTTCGGTTGTGCTGGCCACGATCATCGTGATTCCGGTTGTGTCACAGCTTGTTCTGGCGGTCCTGGGTTCGGACGCCACTACCTCCGACATCGACCCGTTGACCGGTCTGCTCAACCGTCGCGGACTGGCGCGTCGGGTGAACGACTTGATGGGCGCTCCGGTCAACGAAGCGAACGCACTGCTCGTGGTGGTGATCGACCTCGACCGATTCAAGACGATCAACGACGTTCACGGCCACGACGTGGGAGACAGCACGATCATGCGAACTGCACTGCGCATCCGTTTGTGGGCAACCCAGTCCGCCTTGACAGCTCGTATGGGCGGTGACGAGTTCGTCGTGGTGGAGCGGGTACCGGTCAGCATGATTTCCAGGCTGGAAGGACAGATCCGCTCGGCGATGGACGGGGCGGCCGATGATCCGCCGACGAGTGCCAGTGTCGGAATGGCGGTCCGCACCGCGCCACGGAATTCGGACGAGTCGGTCGACGAAGCCTTCGCCGAACTGTTCCGCGTTGCAGATTCGGCAATGTACGAAGCGAAGCGGGAAGGTGGCAACCAGGTTCGCGCGAGCCTGGTCTGATGTGAGAGCTCAGTCGGCGAAGCTCAGGCCACGTTCGGTGAGTGCTTCGCGCAGAATCCTCAGGGCCTTAGGCCCCATCCCGTGCAAGGCGCCGAGTTCTTTCTCGGACACGGACGTCAGTTGTGCGAGGTGGGTGTAACCCGCTCCGATCAGCGCCCGCTGGGCGGGAGCGCTCGTTTTCGGGAAGTCGGTTTCCGCTGTGTCCGGATCCGGTTCTGTCACTGGCCAACTCCTCCGCGTGGGTTTTCCACAGTTTAGCGAGCGTCGTGAACGATTTCGGGTTGGTCGACTGTGACGAGCGTTCGCGGAAGTGCGCGAACGGCCACGGCAATGCCGATGATCGCGACAGCGGCGAAGGTGAAGAGGAGCAATTGTGCAGAACGAAGCGTCGACGGTTCGCCGATGTTCACCAGCACTCCGGCCAGTGCTGCGCCGAAAGCATTGGCGATCAACTGCACGGTGTTGATGGCAGCCGAGGCCCGCGCACCTTCCCCGGGATCGGCGACCGAGGTCATCGCGCCGACTGCAAGATGAGGCCAGGCGATGCCGATTCCGACGCCTGCGATCAGCAGTCCGATCACCCACGCGACCATCGCACCGGCGCCGGCGTGCTCGGTGAGAAATGCTGCCATGATGCCCAACCCGATCGCGACGAGGATCGGACCGCTGACAACGATTCGACGCACGATACGAGGGGTCGTGGCCGAGGCGCTCGGGATTTCGCCGAGAGTCCAGCCCAGAGCGAGTGCGGCGCCGAGGAATCCGGCGGCGAGCGGTGCCAGTCCGGCAAGTCGTTGGCCGAAGAGTGGAATGAATGTCTCGACGGTCGACGCGACGGCGAGGACGACGATGGTCAGGTACACCCATTTGAGAGACGACGCGTTGAACGTCGACGGTGGCAGTACGCCGTGGCCCGAGCGGCGGTCTGCGGCGACAAAAGCGATCAGTAGCAGCACAGCGGCGAGGACCATCCCGGCGGTCACTGCGAGGTTGGACAGAATTCCGGCGACGCTGACCAACAATGCTGCCGCGGTCAGCAGCGCCAGTGAGAGGACCGGCACCGGGCTACTGGTGGTGCTGCCCGGTTCATGCGCTGGTAAGGCGCCGGGAACGAGAGCGGCAACCGCCATCGTCGCGATGACCAGAACCCCGAAAGCCCATCGCCAAGCACCGAATTGAGCAAAGACACCGCCGATTGCGGGCCCGGCGAAGGTGCCGACTCCCCACATCGCCGAAACCAGCGCAGCCCCGCGCGTCCACAGATGTTTTGGGAGCGCGGCGTTGATGACGGCGTAGCCGAGACCGGCCAGCAGGCCACCTCCCGACCCTTGGATCGTGCGGCCGACCAACAGCAACTCCATGGTCGGGCTGACTGCACACACGACGGTGCCGAGCGCGAAGATCGCGAGGCCGATCAGGTAGGCCCCGCGCGGTCCCCTGGCTGCGAGAACATTGGTGACCAGCATCGAGGAGATGACGGAAGCGATGAGAAAGACCGTTGCGGTCCAGGCGTAGTACTGCTGACCACCGATGTCGTCGATGGCAGTCGGAAGCAGGCTGGTCGTCAGGTAGACGTTGGTCGCATACAGCGCGACGCCGCCTGCGAGGACGGTAGCGGTGCCGAGGTATCGACCGCTCAGGAGCTGCCGCCAGGTTCCGGCGGGAGCATCGGTAGGGGAGTGCATGTTGTCGAAGGTAGAATCTCAAGTGCGCTTCAGGTCAATGTTGCGCAGCCATTGGGAGGCAAAATGATCCGCAAGAGTGACGAACTTCTCTCGATCGGTGAGGTATCGGCGCGAACCGGCGTCGCCGTGTCGGCGGTGCGTTACTACGAAACACTCGGTCTGGTTCCTGCGGAGCGGACGGCGGGAAACATGAGGAAGTTCCCGCGTCACTCGATCCGGCGGGTGTCACTGATCCAGTTGGCAGTCAGGTTCGGGATACCGCTTGCCGAAGTTGCCGAAGTATTCGGGTCGTTGCCGCAGGGGCGAACTCCGACGAAGAAGGACTGGCGCAAGATCTCGACGGAGTGGAATCAACGCCTCGAGGATCGCAAGCAGGCCATCAATCGGATGCAGGACGAGCTGACGGGCTGTATCGGCTGCGGATGTCTCTCACTCAAGACCTGCAACCTGCTCAACCCGGGAGACGAACTGGGCCGGGAGGGTCCCGGCGCCAGACGTCTCTGAAATGCCTGTCGGTCAGACTCTTTCGCGTGGCCGAGACTGTGCATTCCACCGACCACCGCGACGCTCGATCTCGATGGGATGCGAGAAGCACTCGCTGATGTTCTGGGTGGTGATCACATTCTCGGCGAGACCGCCGGCGGTCACGACGCCGTCCTTGATCAGGAGAGCGTGCGTCGTGGTGCTCGGAATCTCTTCGATGTGATGCGTCACGAGGATGCTGGCAAGTGACGGATTCTGATTGCGGAGGTCGTCCAGTGCCGTCAAGAGTTGTTCGCGTGCAGCCAGATCCAGCCCGGTCGCCGGCTCGTCGAGCAGTAGCAGGCGTGGTTCGACCATGAGCGCTCGGGCGATCAGGGCTCGTCCCCGTTCACCTTGGGACAGGTTGGGCCACAGTGCGTCCGAACGCGGGCGCATACCGAGGAGATCGATCAGCGCGTCGGCATGAGCTTCTTGCTCCGGAGTCGGTGACCACCGCGGCATCACCTCGGTGGTGTTGGTGAGACCGGTGATCACGACGTTGCGGACCGTGATCGGCACCCCGATCGTGTGACGAGGGTTCACGTGCCCGATGTCCATTCGCAATTCCCGCATGTCGACGCGGCCCAACTTGTGGCCGAGGACGTAAACGGAACCGCGAGTCGGGTGGGCGGTTGCTCCGAGCAGGCTCAGAAGCGTGCTCTTGCCCGCGCCGTTCGCGCCGAGGAGGACCCAGTGTTGTCCGGGTTCGATCGAAATGTTGATGTCTTTCAACAAGTATCGGCCGTCGCGGACGAGATCCACGTGTTCGGTCGACAGGACTGTGCCGGTGGGGTGTTGCACGAGAACTAACCTCTCTCAGGCGTCGAGCACACGCAGGCGTCGTAGGACGGTGTCGATGTTCGCTCGGGTTGCCGCTACCGCGGCTTCGGGGTCGGCATCTTGAAGTGCTTCGACCAACTGATCGTGGGCATGCGAGGTGTCGGGGACGCCGGCCTCGTGGGCCATCATCTCGACGAGGGATTCACGAAGGAGCGGACGTACCGACGTGAACAGTGAGAGCAGAACCGCATTTCCGGACAGTCGAACGACTTCGGTGTGAAAGTCGAGGTCGACGTCGACAAACTTCTCGACATCGCCTTCGAAATGGCTGTGTCGCATGGTCAATCGTCGCCTCAGGCCGTCGAGGTCCTCGGGTTGTACGCGCTCCGCGGCCAGCCTGGCGGCCTCGATTTCGAGTGCGCGACGCACTTCGAAGACCTCCAGGATGCGTGAGCGTCGCAGAAGCTTCGTGAATTCGTCGACGTGCTCGAGTTCGGACGCGGCAGCCACGAAGGTTCCGACGCCGTGCCGAACCTCGAGAAGCCCGTCGCGAGCGAGGAGACGGATGGCCTCGCGAATCGAGGAGCGTCCGACGCCGAGTTCGACGGCAAGGGCCGCCTCGCTGGGGATGCGCTCGGACGGTGCCCACGTCGCTTGCATGATTCGCCCGCGCAGTAACTGTTCGAGTTGCGGTACCAGGGGACCACTGCGAAGTGTGAATCCTGTGTGGTCGTCGGACACGGCTTGCCTCTCGTGGGGGGTACCGACAGGGTAGCAACTCCTCAGACGTCTGAGGACTTGGGTTGGCGGGTGTGTCGCAGCAGCGCTCACTCGGCCGGTCCCGTCAGATGCGGGTGACGCCGAGAAGCAGTGCGATCAGGTCGAGGGCCGTCTCGATCTCGGCCTTCTCTCGTCCGAGTAGGGGCGCGTAGAGGTGTACGTCGCAAATACGAACGAGGGCTTCGCCCAGCACTTGTGGCGAAAGTGTGATGGTCAACTGGCCCGCGTCGACCTGGGACTGCAGTATCTCGGCGGTGATGGAGGCGGAGATCGACTCGATCGAACCGGGCATCATCGCGAGCTTGATGAACACCATGGGTTCACGTTTGGTCAGCGCGCGCAGTTCGGTCGATGATTCCACCGAGCGCATGACGCGGCCGAAGACGTCGAGGATGTACTCCGGACCTTGGCCCGACGCCTGTGACATCGCTTTGCGGTAAGTCCGTTCGGTCGCTTCGGCCAGCACTGTTCCGAGCAGTTCGTCGCGGTTGCCGACCCAGCGGTAGAGCGTCGCGCGGCCTACCCCGAGACGGTCGGCAAGCAGTGACATGTCGAGTGGTTCCTCCGCGAGGTACATGCTCGCGGCGGTGTCGATCGCGCGTCGGCGTTCGAGGTCGGTAGGCATCGGGACATTCTCTCCGGTTGTCCGGTACTGCACAATTTCGGCGGTCGTACAGAGGTGGGTTTCGGGTGGATCGAGCCTATTGACGAACCAGGCGACGTGAGACACACTAGCTCATTGTCTCATGTTAGTGATGGCGATCACAGTCAGGGGTTCGATCGATGAGTTCAGTACAAACCGTTCGTGGGCCGGTGGACACAGCCGATCTGGGAAAGGTGTTGATGCACGAGCATGTCTTCGTTCTGGGTGAGGAGATGCGTCAGAACTATCCCGACTACCCGGAGCCTTGGGACGAGGAGGCTCGAGTAGCCGATGCAGTGACCAAGCTGTCCGAGCTGAAGTCACGAGGGATCAGCACGATCGTCGATCCCACGGTCATCGGACTCGGTCGCTACATTCCGCGTATCGCCCGGATCAACGAGCAGGTCGACCTCAACATCATCGTCGCGACCGGCGTCTACACGTACAACGACATTCCGTTCCAATTCCATTACACAGGACCAGGATTGCTGTTCGACGTTCGCGAGCCGATGGTCGATCTGTTCGTGAAGGACATCAAGGACGGCATTGCCGGCACCGACATCCGCGCGTCGTTCCTCAAGTGCGCCATCGAAGAACCTGGTCTGACTCCCGGCGTCGAGCGGGTGATGCGAGCGGTCGGTCAGGCACAGGTCGAAACCGGGGTACCGATCACGGTTCACACGAACCCGCATACGGAATCGGGCCTCGTTGCGCAGAAGGTTTTGGCCGAGGAAGGTGCAGATCTGAGCAGGGTAGTCATCGGGCATTCGGGTGATTCGACCGACCTCGACTACCTGTGCGCTCTCGCCGATGCCGGCTCGCTACTCGGGATGGACCGCTTCGGTCTCGATGTTCTGCTCCCGTTCGAGGAGCGGGTGAACACCGTCGTGGAACTGGCTCGTCGTGGCTATGCCGAGAAAATGGTTCTGGCACATGACGCCTCGTGCTTCATCGACTGGTTCTCCAGTGAAGCAAAGGCGGCCGCGGTACCGAACTGGAACTTCACCCACATCAGCGATCAGGTCATCCCCACTCTGCTCGAACGTGGCGTCACCGAGGATCAGATCAACATCATGCTGGTGGACAACCCACGTCGGTACTTCGAGAGCTGAGTTATGACCAACGTGTACGAGAGCGAGCCCTGGCTCGCCAATTACGACGCTGACACTCCGCCGAACGTAGACATCGAGCACGTCAACGCCCTCGAGATGTTTCGTGCATCGCTGGAGCGTGATCGCAACGCCCCGATCATCCGGTACTTCGACAGGTCTGTCAGCTTTGCCGAACTCGACGAGATGTCGGACGCGCTTGCCGTAGCCCTAGCCGAGGACGGAATCGGGTTCGCAGACAGAGTTTCCTTTGTCCTGCAGAATGTTCCGCAGTTCGTGATCGCCACGGTCGCGGTGTGGAAACTCGGCGCCGTCGTCGTTCCGGTCAATCCGATGTACCGGGACCGTGAACTGTCCACCGTTCTCATCGACAGCGGCGCGGTAGCGGTCATCTGTCTGGAGTCTTCGGCCCAGACGGTTGCGACTGCGTCTGCGGGCACCGAAGTGCGACGGGTCATCACTACGTCCGAACTGGATTTTCAGTCGCGCGACGACGAACGGATCTTCAGTTCGGCGTCCAGGATTCGCCACGAGGGATTTCCTGACCTACTGGAATTGATCGAGGCTCATCGAGGACAGACGCCCGGGCGGGTCGAGCTCGGCCCGGAAGACCTCGCCTACCTTCCCTATACGTCGGGAACAACCGGCCCGCCGAAAGGTTCGATGAACACGCACGCGAATGTCGTGTTCGCGGCACAGATCTATCGGGACTGGCTGGGACTGCGGCCAGGCGGCGCGATGTTCGCGGTGGCGCCACTGTTCCATATCACCGGATTGATCGGGCACGTTGCGGCTCCACTCCTGGCCGGCGCACCCACGATTCTGACCTGCCGATTCCATCCCATCGTTGCAGCGGAATCGATTTCGGAGCATCGGGCCACCGCGATCATCGGTGCGATCACCGTGTTCATCGCGTGGACGGACAGCGCCGCAGTCTCGAAGGAATCGCTGAGCACTCTCGAGTCGGTGTACTCGGGTGGTGCGCCGATTCCGCACGCGGCGTTGGAAGCGTTCCGGTCGAAGTTCGGTCACTACATTCACAACGGCTACGGGCTGACCGAGACGAACAGCCCGGCAATCGTCGTACCGAATTCTCGTGAAGCGCCAGTGGATCCGGCGTCGGGAGCGGTCGCCGTCGGTGTGCCGGTATCGAATACGTACGCGGAGGTAGTGGACGAGAACGACAAGCCGGTACAGATCGGTGAGTACGGCGAGATCGTGGTCTCCGGTCCACAGGTCGCACTCGGTTACTGGAACAAGCCGGAGGAAACCGCACATGCCATGCCGGGCGGGCGTTTTCACACCGGAGACATCGGCTTCATGGACGGCGACGGCTGGTTCTACATCGTCGACCGGATGAAGGATCAGATCAATGCCTCGGGCTTCAAAGTGTGGCCGCGCGAAGTGGAAGATGTTCTCTACGAACACCCTGCCGTGCGGGAAGCTGCCGTCGTCGGTGTCATGGACCCGTATCGCGGCGAAACTGTGAAGGCCTTTGTCTCCTTCAAAGACGGCTCCGAGGCGACCACCGAGGATCTGGTCGAATTCTGCAAGGAAAGGCTTGCAGCATACAAGTATCCGCGCATCGTCGAGATCATGGATGACCTACCGAAAACGTCGAGCGGCAAGATTCTTCGTCGCGAGCTGAGGGTTCCGAACTAGATCTACCTGACAAACGAATTGCCGGCCGCCGTCAAGGTGAGTCGGCCATTCGTCGTGGTTGCTGCCGGGAATTGGTAGGGGATTAAGTCCCTTATGCGGCAATGTATTTCAGTGATTGACATCACTCTTTTTGTATCGCAGACTGATCGCAACGCCACAGAGTTGAAGTTGGTGTCAGTTTCTACTTCTGGCTCCGATTCGACTTCTCAACTCCCGGCGCGACGAGCGTCCGACCCATCGAGGAGTAACCCATGACGAGATCGGCAGTGGATTCGAGCACGCAGGCAGGGGGCCTGTCCGATCAGGACCGAAAGAAGAAGCGAGCGCACCGCAAACTTCTAGGCGCCGGACTGCTCGGCAGTTCCATCGAGTGGTACGACTTCTTCTTGTACGGAACGGCTGCAGCACTGGTCTTTCCGCATGTGTTCTTCCCCGATTCCTCGGCACTGATGGGCACACTGCTCTCGTTCAGTACGTTCTGGGCCGGGTTCGTAGCTCGTCCCATCGGCGGGTTGGTCGCGGGGCATTACGGTGACAAGTACGGACGCAAGCCCGCGGTGGTCACCTGCCTGCTGCTGATGGCTGTCGCAACCTTCCTGATCGGCGCGATTCCGAGTGCATCGGCGATCGGCGTCGTCGCTCCGATCCTTCTTGTGACGCTGCGATTCATCCAGGGTCTTGCCTGCGGTGGGCAGTGGGGTGGAATCGTCCTTCTTCTCACCGAATCCGCGAGTCCCAAGAAGCGTGGTTTCTCAGGCACTTTCGGTCAGATGGGTGTCTCCTTCGGTGTTGTCCTGGGCAACCTGGTCTTCCTCGTCGCGACCGCGACCATTTCCAACGACGCGTTCCTGAGTTGGGGTTGGCGGGTTCCGTTCTTCGCCAGCGCGCTGCTCTTCCCCGTTGTTCTGTACATCCAGACGAAGGTCGAGGACACGCCGGAATTCCTCGAGTTGCAGGAAGACGCAAAGAAGAATCAAAAGGATGTCGTCGTTCAGGCTCCGTTGGCTCAGGCGCTCAAGGATCACTGGCGCAAGATTCTGCTCGGCTGCGGATTGCTCGCTGCCACCAACGCGCTGTTCTACATCAGCATCGCCGGCGTGCTCAGCTACGGCACAACCGAACTGGGGTTGAAGCGGAACTCGCTGCTCATCATCTCGCTCCTGAGTGCGTTGCTGACCGTCGGAGTGGTGCTGTGGTCCGGGAAGATGTCCGACAAGATCGGGCGTCGTCCGATGATCTTGATCGGCGCTGCGGCGATCGTTGTGTGGGCGTTCCCGTACTTCTGGTTGATCAACACCAAGTCCCTGCCGCTGTTCTTCATCGCAGTCACGGTCGGCAGTGTGTTCCAGTCGATGACCTACGGGCCGATCGCGGCGTACATGGGTGAGCTGTTCGCGCCCAACGTGCGTTACTCGGCCGCATCGCTGGCATACCAATTGGCTGCGATCACGGTCAGCGGCGGCACTCCGTTCATCATGACAGCACTTATCGCGAAGACCGGAACCACGACGTGGGTTGCAGTGTTCGTAGCACTCATGGGCTTGGTGACCTTCTTCAGTGCCTGGGTGCTGAAAGAGACCAACCCGAAGGAAGTTCGGGACGATCCGAACGCAATTCCGGGCGCGCACCTGTACGCCAAGTAACTCTTTCGGATTCGAGCAGACGCCCGCTATCGGTCACCGGTAGCGGGCGTCTGACGTATAACTGGAGCATGGCTGCAGCGCGCACAGGCTCCGAAGATGCTTCGTCGACAGTGTCACGGGAACTCCCCTCCACTCAGCGTGGTTTGCGTACGCGTCGAGCGTTGATCGATGCGGCCCGCACGGTCTTCGAACGGTCCGGCTATCTGGACTCGCGGCTGATCGACATCACGGTGGAGGCGCAGTGCTCGGCCGGTACCTTCTACACATACTTCGCGAGCAAGGAAGAGATCTTCGCAGCAGTGATGGAGTTGGCTCGCGAAGACATGATGCATCCGGGTATGCCGCACACTCCGAAAGGCGCGGATCCTGCTGAGGTCATCGCGGCGAGTAACCGCGCGTACCTCGAGGCGTACCGACGGAACGCGAAGCTGATGGGGCTGCTCGAGCAAGTCGCAAGTATCGATCCGGAGTTCCGGGTTCTCCGCCTCGAGCGCGCTGATGCGTTTGTACGTCGCAACGCCCGCAGCATCGAGAAGCTGCAGAAAGCCGGTCTGGCGGACGCGAATTTGGATCCGCTGCTGACCTCTCGCGCGCTCTCCGGAATGATCAGTCGACTTGCGTTCGGTTACTTCGTGTCCCGCGGTGGCGCGGACGGCGCCGCCGGAGTGACCTTCGACGGTCTGCTCGATACGGTCAACAGGTTGTGGATCAACACTTTACAATTCTCGCTGCATCAAAATTGATGTTGACGCCGAGTTCATGTTTGGTGTCTGATGGAGTAATGACACTCACGCGTACGGCAGTGCTCGTCGATTTCGGTGGAGTCCTCACCTCCAGTGTTCTGCAGGCCTTCGCGGACTTCGGAGCCTCGCTTGGCGGTGACCCGCGGCTTCCGTTGACCCTGCTCTCCCGCGACGACGTCTCGAAGAGGCTGCTCGCCGATCATGAATCAGGAAAGATCGACCAGGAAGCATTCGAGGCCGGATTCGGGGAACGTCTACGTGCGCACGGCGCCGTCGTCGACAGCGTGGGGTTGGTCGACCGGATGCAGGCCGGGCTGATTCGAGACGAGGAGATGGTGCGTCTGCTCGCAGACGTGCGGGCGGCGGGACACCCTGTTGCGCTCGTGTCCAACGCTTTCGGGCGTGATTGTTATGCGGGATTTGTCCTCGAAGACCTGGCCGACGAGGTGGTGATCTCGTCGGAAGTCGGGATTCGCAAGCCCTCTCGTCAGATCTACACCATCGCGTGCGAGCGCCTGGGTGTCGCGCCCGAAGACGCCGTGATGATCGACGATCTGCAACAGAACCTCGACGGAGCGGCCCGTTTGGGGATTGCGGGCATTCTCCACACCGACGCGGAAAGTACTCGTAGGCAATTGGAATCGACGTTCGGACTACTGCCCACGCAGTGAAACTGTAGGTTGCTCGGTAATACTCGAATACTGCTGGAACACTTTTGGAGGAATGAATGATTGCTGTTATCGCGGATATCACCGTCAAGGACGGAAGCGGCGAGCAGTTCGAAGCCGTAGTCGCCGAACTCGCCGAGAAGGTGCGCACGGAAGAGCCCGGAACGGTTCTGTATCAACTGATCCGCTCGAAGACGGACACGAACTCCTACAAGTTCATGGAGCTGTATCAGGACGGCGCTGCCATCAAGGCGCACGGAACGTCCGAGCATTTCCAGGCTGCCGGAAAGGCGATGGCGCCCTTCCTGGCTGGCGCCCCGCAGATCGAGTACTTCGACGCTCTCTGAGCGCATGGGCGGAGCTCTCTGAGTACATTGACAGCGCTCTCTGCGCTCGTGAACAGGTGAGCCCCGGCGAAATCTCGCCGGGGCTCACCTGTGTTTTCAGTTCTGCTTCTGGGCGAGGAGTTCGGACCGGTCGATCGATCGCTTGAGGATCTTTCCCGTCGACCCCTTGGGGAGTGCGTCGATGAACTGGACGACCCTGGGAATCTTGTAGGCGGACAGACGTTCCCGAGCCCAAGAGGTGACGTCATCTGCTTCGAGGTCGGAGCCTGGGCGCACGGCCACCACCGCCGCAACCTCCTCGCCGTAGTAGTCGTCGGGTATACCGATCACCGCGGCCTCGATGATGTCGGGGTGCTGGTAGAGCACCTCTTCGACCTCGCCTGGATAGACGTTGTATCCACCGCGGATGATGAGGTCCTTGACGCGGTCGACGATGCGAAGGTCACCGTCGGCGTCGGTCTCGCCGAGGTCTCCGGTGCGGAACCATCCGTCGTCGGACAGGACGGCGGCAGTGTCGTCAGGGCGCTTCCAGTATCCCTTCATGACCGTCGGTCCTTTGATGAACACCTCGCCCACTGTGCATGCCTCGCAGACATTTCCGTCGTGATCACGCACCTCGACCTCGGTGCGCGGTACGGCGCGGCCGGTGTAACCGATCTTTGCGACGCGGTCGATACTGTTGAAAGTTCCGAACGCGCTCGTCTCGGTCAGGCCGTAGCCCTCGAGGATCGTGCAGTTGAAACGTGCTTCGAAGGCGCGTGCCACTTCACCGGGCAGTGACGCTCCGCCGGAGATCGCGATACGCAGTTGTTCGAAGTCGGAGCTGTCCACGTCGGCGGCAGCGTGCAGCATGGCATTCCACATTGTGGGGACGCCGGCCATGATTGTGAGCTTGTCTCGACGCACCAGATCGAGCATGGCGGCGGGGTCGAACCGGGCGAGCAGGGACAGTGATCCGCCGCCGGTGAAGGTTGCCATCATGACCGAACCCTGGCCGAAGATGTGGAAGAGTGGCAGTCCGGTTCCGGTGCGGTCGGCGGGGTTTCCGCGGCTGCTCTCGGCGCCGATCTCACCGGCGGACAACAAATTCCCGACTGTCAGCTGAGCGCCCTTCGGGCGTCCGGTGGTGCCGGAGGTGTAGAGAATGGCCGCGGTGTCTGCTGCGTCGCGGTCGACCACGGTTGCCGGTGCATGGTCGGCCTTCGCCGATTCTTCGGTGAGCGTCCACACCGGGACGCCACGCGCAGTCCCTGCGTCCTGGACTGCGGGGCCGAGCTGATGCCAGGCGATGGCCAGGGAAATCTCCGCGTCGTCCAGAACGTACTCGACTTCGGGTTGCGCCGACATCGTGTTGATCGGTACCACGACACAACCTGCGGCCTGAATCCCCATGTACGCCACGATGAATTCCGGCACCGACGGCGCCGCGAGCAGAACGCGGTCGCCGACGCTCAACCCTTCGTCGCGAATGCGGCCGGCGAACGCCAGCGACGCGTCGTGGAGCTGTCGGTAAGTCCAGTGATTGTCCGTGCCGCGAATCGCAATATTGTCCGGAGTGGCTTCCGCGTGACGGGTCACCGGGTCGAGAACGCTAACCATGGTTCTGCCTTTCGGGAGGAATCGACCGATTGTGTGTCCTGGGTCTCACCAGAGCGTACACTTGAATCCGGCGTCAACATCGAGTCTGCTGGGATTGTCCCAAAATGATGTCGGCCCCGAACGATGGCTCAAAGGATGGGGAGCGCACTGTGCTCGACGACGAATCGCGAATTGCCGCCTTGCCGGTGGCTCCGCCCGCGCTGCTCCGGGATCGGCCCACTACCGAGCGGGGAACTCGTACGCGCGCAGCATTAGTAGCTGCTGCCCGTACGGTTTTCGAGCGCAGTGGCTATCTCGACGCCCGCCTCATCGACATCGCCAAAGAAGCCGGCTGCGCGACGGGATCGTTTTACACGTACTTCGCGAACAAGGAAGAGGTGTTCGCCGCCGTCCTCGAGGTCGCGCGAGACGACATGATGCACCCGGGTATGGGACGTGTTGCCGGCGCGGACGATCCCTATGCGGTGCTCGAGGCGAGCAATCGGGCGTATCTGGCCGCGTACCAACGCAATGCAAAATTGATGGGTCTCATGGAGCAGGTTGCCCACATCGACCCGGAGTTCCGGAAGTTCCGCAGCGAGCGCGCCAATGCGTTCATTCGCCGTAACGCCCGCGGGATTGCCGATCTGCAGTCCCGCGGCATCGCGGACACGACGCTGGATCCGATGACGTCGTCAATTGCTCTGTCCGGCATGGTGAGTCGCCTCGCCTACAGTCTGTTCACTCTCCGTGAGGGTGAGGTGGACGGGCGTTCGCCGGAGTTCGATCAGATTGTCGCCACGGTGACCGACCTGTGGGCGAACGCTCTCAAGTTCCCTGACCGATCCTGACGTGGCGAGTTGCCCCGGCTGCATCGATGTTCGAGCGGCCGGGGCATACCAGTCTCGGTTCAGCTCTTCTCGGTTCAGCTCTTCTCGACGACGCGAGCGACAGATTCGGCGACGACGACGGGCTTGTCGGAACCTTCGCGCTCGACCACCTGGCTCATCTTCACCTGGATTCCGCCGGGCAACTGCTCCGCGGACACGACGGTTGCGCGCATGCGGACCCGCGATCCCACCGGGACCGGGGCGGGGAAGCGCACCTTGTCGTAGCCGTAATTGAGGCTGTGTGCGAAGCCGTCGAAGTGGATGAGTTGGTAGGAGAACTGTGGGCCGAGCGAGAGACTGAAGAGTCCGTGCGCGATGGTGCTGCCGAGCGGGCTCGATGCAGCGCGTTCCGGGTCGACGTGGATCCACTGATGATCGTTCGTGGCTTCGGCGAACGCGTTGATGCGCTCCTGGGTGATGTCGTACCACTCCGTCGGGCCAAGCTCCTGGCCGATGAGCTTCTCGAGCTCGGCGAAGGTGGACGGGCGGACGGGCAATTGGTTTTCAGTCATCGTTGATCCCTTTACTCGCAGTTCAGGAGGACGGAACGGGCCGTTCGGGTGAGCGTCACGATTCGACGGTTGAAACTGACGCCGGATTCAACTATACATGAGGGGAGACGTGGATCACTGTCAGCGCGTAGGTATGACGCAAGCGAGAGGAATCGCTCATGAAGGTTGCCCAGAAGGTAGCAATTGTCACCGGTGGCGGCGGGGGAATCGGCGGTGCGCTGGCCGAGCGACTGGCTGCCGAGGGCGCTCGCGTCGTAGTAGCCGACCTCGACGGAGCGGCAGCGTCAGCGGTGGCCGAGGCGATCAATGCGGAGCATCCCGGAGCGGCCGTGTCTGCGGGTGGCGACGTCTCCGACGAGACAGTCATTGCGGGCCTGATCGCGCAGGCGGAAAAGGAATTCGGCCCGGTCGACCTCTATTTCGCCAATGCCGGCGTCACCGGAGGCATGGGCCTCGACATCAGCGAGGACGTCTGGGACACGACGATCGACGTCAACGTCCGCGCCCACATTCGCGCTGCCAGGCTCCTCGTCCCCGGGTGGACCGAGCGCGGAGAGGGCTACTTCATCAGCACGGCCTCTGCAGCCGGCTTGCTCAGTCAGGTCGGATCCGCCGCGTACTCGGTAACCAAGCATGCTGCGGTCGCGTTTGCCGAGTGGCTCTCGATCACCTACGGAGATCAGGGCGTTCGTGTCAGTTGCCTGTGTCCGATGGGCGTCAACACCAAGCTTCTCTACGAGGGCGAGAACTCCGGAGATCCGGTCGGAAAGGCTGCAACCGGAGCTGTGCTGGCGGCAGGCAATGTTCTCGAGCCTGCCGAATGCGCCGAAATCGTCCTGGCTGCAGTAGATGCCGAGGAATTCCTCATCCTTCCGCACAAGAACGTACTGGACATGTACCGGCAGAAGGGCGCCGACTACGACCGTTGGCTGCGCGGGATGCGCCGGTACCAGGCTTCGCTCCTCGCGGGAACGCGATGACCGAGGAACTTGTCCTCTCCGAGCAGAGAGGAGCGGTGCTGGTTCTGACATTCAATCGGCCCCGCGTTCTCAACGCGTGGACCAACGAGCTCGAAGATCAGTACTACGACTTTCTGGCCGTGGCAGACCAAGATCCCAGTGTCCGAGCAATTGTCGTCACCGGCTCCGGCCGCGGATTCTGCTCAGGGGCCGACCTCGGCAATCTGAAGAACGTCGGCGAAGTCTCCGAAAGTGATCTGGTCCGACCGCGAGACCGCGATTTTCCGACCACCATCCGTAAACCGCTGATCGCTGCCGTCAACGGCGTGGCTGCCGGCCTCGGTATGGTCGAGGCCCTTTACTGCGACGTTCGTTTCGGCTCGAGCGCAACACGATTCACCACCGCATTCGCGCGCCGGGGACTGATTGCGGAGTACGGCATCTCGTGGATGTTGCCCCGCTTGGTCGGTCACAGCCGCGCTGTCGATCTTCTGCTCTCGAGCCGAATGGTCGATGCCGACGAGGCGTACCGCATCGGATTGATCGACCACCTGGTCGCCAGTGGTGACGTCCTGGACGCAGCGGTTGCCTACGCCGAGGACATCGCGGCCAACTGCTCACCGACGTCACTCTCCGTCATCAAGTCTCAGATGAGTGCCGACGCGCACTCGACCTTCACCGATTCCGCCAGGCGTACGGAATCATTGATGCTGAACGCATTTCACGGCCCGGACGTCGTCGAGGGCGTCAACAGCCATCTCGAACATCGAGCCCCCAAATTTCCTTCCCTCTCTGTCAGGAGTTCACATGTCAGTGTTTGAGTTCTCGGATCGCACCAAGAAGTACCAGGCCGAACTGCTCGATTTCATGGACAAGCACGTTTACCCGGCCGAAGCGGTCTACGAAGAGCAGATGCGTGAGTCCGGTAACCCGCACTTTCAGCCGCCGATCATCGACGACTTGAAGAAGGAAGCCAAGGCCCGCGGGCTGTGGAACCTCTTCCATCCCCATCCCGAATGGGGCCCCGGCCTGACCAACCTGGAATACGCACCGCTCGCAGAGATCATGGGCCGCAGCCACCTGGCCTCCGAAGCCACCAACTGCGCCGCTCCGGACACGGGAAACATGGAGGTGCTCACGCTCTTCGGCACCGACGAGCACAAGGAGAAGTACCTCAAGCCGCTTCTCGAAGGCGAAATCCGCTCCGCTTTCGCGATGACCGAGCCCGAGGTTGCCAGCTCCGACGCCACCAACATCCAGCTCCGCATGGACCGTGACGGCGACGAGTACGTACTGAACGGCCGTAAGTGGTTCGCTTCCAACGCCTTGCATCAGAACTGCAAGGTTCTGATCGTCATGGGCAAGACCGACTTCAACGCCGCGACGCACCGTCAGCAGTCGATGATGGTCGTGCCGATCGACGCTCCCGGTGTCACGATCCTGCGTAACCTGCCGGTCTTCGGTTACCAGGACCGCGAAGGACACGGCGAGATCACCTTCGAGGACGTGCGTGTCCCGGCCAAGGACATTCTCGCTGGCGAGGGTGAAGGATTCGCGATCAGCCAGGCCCGTCTCGGCCCCGGCCGCATCCACCACTGCATGCGTGCAATCGGAATGGCCGAGCGCGCACTGGAACTGATGTGCAAGCGCGCATCCACCCGCATCACCTTCGGAAAGCCCGTCAGTGACAACGCCAACATCCAGGACTGGATCGCCGAAGCTCGTATCGACATCGAGATGGTTCGACTCCTCACGCTCAAGGCCGCACACATGATGGACACGGTGGGCAACAAGGAAGCGCGCACCGAGATTGCGGCCATCAAGGTCGCGGCGCCGAACATCGCGCTCAAGATCATCGACCGCGCCATCCAGGTTCACGGCGGCGGCGGCGTCACGGACGACTTCCCGCTCGCGATGGCTTACGCCCACATGCGCACTCTTCGTCTGGCCGACGGCCCGGACGAGGTGCACAAGCGCGCCATCGCCAAGCAGGAGCTGCGCAAGTACCGCGAAGTCAAGGCGAACTGACATGGCAGGACTGGATCTCACAGGTAAGACGGCGATCATCACCGGCGCATCGCGGGGCATCGGCCTCGCGACCGCGCAGGCGATTGCGGCGGCGGGCGGAAACGTCGTACTGACTTCGCGCTCACAGGAATCCGCAGATGCGGCCGCCGCACAGGTGACCGGTAACGCGATCGGTGTCGGCGCACACGCGACGGACGAGGATGCTGCCCGCAAGTGCGTCGAGCAGACCATCGAGCGTTTCGGCAGTCTCGACATCTTGGTGAACAACGCGGGTACCAACCCGTCGTTCGGGCCGATCATCAATCAGGATCACTCGCGCTTCGCCAAGACCTTCGACGTCAACGTGTGGGCTCCAGTCCTGTGGACCGGCCTGGCAGCGCGGGCCTGGATGGGCGAGCACGGCGGTTCCGTGGTCAACACCGCCTCGATCGGCGGCATGGCGTTCGAGGCCGGGATCGGTACGTACAACGCGTCGAAGGCTGCTCTGATCCACATCACCAAGCAGTTGGCGCTCGAGTTGTCGCCGAAGATCCGTGTCAACGCAGTCGCTCCGGGAGTGGTGAGAACCAAACTCGCCGAAGCACTGTGGAAAGAACACGAAGAAGCGGTGTCCGCGTCTACCGCTCTCGGACGCATCGGTGAACCCGAGGACGTCGCTGCGGCCATCGCCTTCCTGGTTTCCGATGCGGCCCAGTGGATCACCGGCGAGATCATGACCATCGACGGTGGCCAGTTGTTGGGCGACGCACTCCCGTTTCGGCAAGGAGCGTCGGTAGGTGGCTAGCGTCGGAGTCGTGGGACTCGATACCGAAGCGGTCACCGGGTGGATCGCAGGCCTGGGGATCGACTTCAGCGGGCCGCTGTCCTTCGATCGAATCGGCCTGGGGCAGTCCAATCTCACATACCTGGTACGTGATCAGGGCAGCCATCGCTGGGTTCTACGACGCCCACCGCTCGGCCACCTTCTGGCCTCGGCACACGACGTGGCGCGCGAAGCTCGAATCCTGAGCGCTCTCGAATCCACGGATGTACCTTCACCGCGAGTATTCGGGTTGACCGAGGACCCGGCCGTCACCGAAGTTCCCCTGCTACTCATGGAATTCGTGGACGGCGAAGTGGTCGATCGAATGCCTCTCGCGGAGGCGTTGTCGGAAGATCGTCGTCGGGCAATCGGCATCTCGCTGGCTCAGACGTTGGCGAAGATACACGCCGTGGATCTGAAGAAGGCCGGCCTCGACGACCTGGCAAGCCACAAGCCCTACGCTGCACGGCAGCTGAAGCGTTGGGGTGGGCAGTGGGAACAGTCGAAGACGCGGGAATGCCCCGATCTGGACGATCTCACGCGACGCTTGATTGCAGCTCAGCCTGCTCATACCGAAACCACGTTGGTGCACGGCGACTTTCACTTGCGCAATGTGATCACCTCCGCTCAGAACGGCGAAGTTGTCGCGGCCCTCGACTGGGAACTCTGCACTCTCGGTGATCCGTTGGCGGATGTCGGAAGCTTGTTGGCGTACTGGCCGGCAGCGGGGGAGAACACGGGCGGCGACTTCCCGGCGTCGGCACTCCCCGGATTCCCCTCGCGAGAGGAGATCTCCCGGATCTATCTCGAGGCCACCGGACGGGATCCAGCTGCGCTGAAGTTCTGGCACACCTTGGGACTGTGGAAGATTGCGGTGATCGCCGAAGGCGTGATGCGTCGTGCCCGCGACGAACCGCAGAATGCCGCCGAGAGCGGAACTCCCACCGTGGAACGTATTGACGCCTTGGTGGCCAAAGCCAGGGAAATTGCAGATCAGGCCGGGATCTGACGAGATCGTCCGGTGTCCGTCGAATCACGAAATTATGGAGGGCCAGTGAGCCAGGAACGTAGAACCGCAATTGTCACGGGTGCAGCACGCGGAATCGGTGCGGCAGTGGCGAAGCGACTGTCGGAAGACGGTTTTGCCATCGCCGTGCTCGACCTCGACGAAGCGGCGTGTGCCGGAACCGTCGACGCGATCAAGGCTGCAGGCGGCCAGGCGCTGGCCGTCGGCGCTGACGTCTCCGACGAGGCTTCGGTCGCCGCAGCGGTGGATCGTGTGGCCGCAGACCTGGGTGCACCCACCGTACTGATCAACAACGCCGGCATCACTCGCGACAACCTTCTGTTCAAGATGAGCGTTGCCGAGTGGGATTCGGTGATGAACGTCCACCTGCGCGGAGCGTTCCTCATGTCGCGTGCGGTGCAGAAGTACATGGTGGAAGCGAAGTTCGGCCGCATCGTAAACCTCTCGAGCACGTCGGCTCTCGGTAATCGTGGACAGGTCAACTACTCCGCTGCGAAGGCCGGAATGCAGGGCTTCACCAAGACATTGGCCTTCGAGCTGGGCAAGTTCGGGGTGACCGCGAACGCTATTGCCCCCGGATTCATCGAAACCGAGATGACCGCTGCAACGGCCGAGCGCATGGGCGTCGGGTTCGAGGACTTCAAGACCGCTGCCGCTTCGCAGATTCCGGTCAATCGCGTCGGACAGCCCGAGGACATCGCGCACACCGCGTCGTTCTTCGTCAGCGAAGGCGCAGGCTTTGTTTCCGGTCAGGTCGTCTACGTTGCCGGTGGACCCAAGGACTGACCGTCCGCTCACCGCTCGAACCGAAGGAATGGGCATGGCTTTCGACGAAGAGGCAGTATCGCGTGACCTCACCGACAAGGTGAACACGCTTCTCGCGGAGAACGATCCGAGCAGTGTGTCGGTATCGGATTTTCTCGGCGCACGATTCGACGCCGGGCTGGCGTGGGTTCACTTCCCCGAAGGTCATGGGGGACTCGGTGTACCGCAGAGCTTTCAGCGTCAGGTGAACGCTCAGCTGGAGGCCGCCGGTGCACCCGGCCCGGCCACCGGCAAGAACGGAATCGGCCTGGGCATGGCGGCACCGACCATCGCTGCCTTCGGTACCGAGGAGCAGAAGCAGAAGTTCCTGCGCCCGTTGTGGACTGCGGAGACGGTCTACTGCCAGCTGTTCAGTGAACCCGGCGCAGGTTCGGACCTCGCGGCCGTCGCTACCCGCGCTGTCCGCGACGGCGACGACTGGATAGTCAACGGACAGAAGGTATGGACGTCGGGTGCGCAGAACGCGCAGCTGGCGATTCTGGTGGCCAGGACTGATCCGTCGCGCTCCAAGCATGCGGGTCTGAGCTACTTCATCTGCGACATGACCGACCCGGGCGTCGACGTCCGTCCGCTGCGCCAGATCACCGGCGAGGCCGAATTCAACGAGGTATTCCTCACGGACGTCAGGATTCCGGACGCCAATCGCCTCGGAGCCGAAGGTCAGGGATGGAAGGTTGCGACCACCACCCTGAACAACGAGCGTGTTGCCATCGGTTCGGGCGCACCGCGTGAGGGCGGCATGATCGGAAAGGTTGCGCAGGCCTGGCGCGACGAGCCCGAGCTGCGAAACCCGGCGATGCACGACGAGTTGATGCGGCTCTGGACCGAATCGGAGGTCGCGCGTTTGACCGGTGAGCGACTTCGCCAGCAGCTCGCTGCCGGACAGCCCGGCCCCGAAGGCTCGGGAATGAAGCTCG
This sequence comes from Rhodococcus sp. NPDC057135, assembly GCF_042670865.1. NCBI lineage: Bacteria > Bacillati > Actinomycetota > Actinomycetes > Mycobacteriales > Nocardiaceae > Rhodococcus > Rhodococcus sp. NPDC057135. Next base: position 170,633 of record NZ_JBHUUU010000006.1, on the reverse strand, counting down.
CGTTTGCCGGTTTGGCCCAGCAGATTTCGGGTTTCGACCTCGAGTTGTACGGCGAAGCCGGTCTGCGTTACGACGACTGGACGCTGCGTCGACCGGATTCCGTCGACTTCACCGGCCGTGAACCCGGATACCGGTACCTACGAGCCAAGGGCAATTCGATCGAGGGCGGAACGTCGGAGATCCTGCGCAACGTCATCGCAGAACGCGTACTGGGGTTGCCGCCCGAGCATCGCGTCGACAAGGACATCGCCTGGAAGGACCTACCCCGATGAGCGCCGATCTGCTGTACTCCGAGACCGAACAAGATCTGCGTGCCAGCGTCAGACGACTGCTGAGTGAGCGGGCGGGCGCCGAGACCGTGGTCACGGCCTACGACGACGTGTCCGCCGACTTCACCGGACTGTGGAAGTCACTGGCGTCGGAACTCGGTTTGGCGGGACTGCTGGTACCCGAGGAGTTGGGCGGGGCAGGTGCGTCCACACGTGAGGCGGCAGTCGTGATGGAGGAGATCGGACGTGCGGTCGCCCCCGTTCCGTTCTTCACCAGCGCTGTGCTGGCGACGACGGCGTTGTTGAAAGCCGGTGAGACCGAGGTGCTCGGTCAATTGGCCGCGGGCGATTCGACAGCTGCTCTGGTCGTCCCGTTGTCCACTGCACCAGGAACGTTCACCCCCACTGTCAAGGCAACGGCTGGCGGACTCGTCGGCAGCGTCACGACGGTCGCCGGCGTCGCCGAGTCCGATGTTCTTGTTGTTCCGGTTGCCGGTGACAGCGGTGTGGAACTGCACACCGTTCGGATCGCCGACGCCACCGTCACTCCGGTTCTGTCCCTGGACATGACGCGCCGCTTGGCGGACGTCGAGTTCTCGGGGGCGCCGTCGGTGCGGGTCGACAGCGGCAATGCGGTTCAGGCGGTTGAGGAAGCGTTGCTCTGCGGAAGCGCACTGCTGGCATCCGAACAGTTCGCCGTGGCTCAGTGGTGCCTCGAAACAACACTCGCATATGTGAAGGAGCGCAAGCAGTTCGGCCGCGCGATCGGTTCCTACCAGGCGATCAAGCACCGCCTCGCCGATCTCTGGCTCGAAGTCAGTTCTTCGGGAGCGGCAGCACGATATGCGGCGGACACCTATGCACGCGGCGACGAAGATGCGGCGATCGCAGCGACGGTGGCCCAGGCATTCTGCAGCGGCGTCGCGGTTCATGCTGCCGAGGAATGCGTCCAACTCCACGGTGGAATCGGAATGACGTGGGAGTATCCGGCGCACCTGTACCTCAAGCGGGCGAAGAGCGATCAGTTGTCGCTGGGAACCGCGTATCAGCATCGGGCACGTCTCGCCGAGTTGGTCGACCTCCCGATCTCGTCCTGAATCTCACCCACTATCTGTCTGGAGAATTGTTGTGAAGGCTTGGCGCGTCAACGAACTCGGTGAACCCCGCGATGTACTCGCGTTGGAGGAGACCGCGGATCCCACCCCCAATGCGTCGGAGATGTTGGTCAAGGTGCTCGCCGCTCCGGCCAACTTCCCCGACGTCCTCATGTGCCGCGGTGAGTATCAGATCAAGCCGCCGCTGCCCTTCACCCCCGGCGTCGAACTGTGTGGTGAAGTGGTCTCGGTCGGTGAATCGGTGACCAAGTTCGCGGTGGGTGACCGTGTGATCGGTAACCCGAGTCTGCCGTCCGGCGGATTCGCCGAGTACTCGGTGCTGGATCAGAACAACACGTTCCCGGCGCCGTCGGCTCTCGACGACGCAGAAGCCTCCGCGCTGAGTATCGGCTATCAGACAGCGTGGTTCGCTCTGCATCGCCGCACTCAACTGCTCGAGGGCGAAACCTTGTTGGTGCACGCCGCTGCGGGTGGAGTGGGTAGCGCTGCAGTGCAACTCGGCAAGGCGGCAGGCGCCAAGGTGATCGGTGTCGTCGGTGGGCCGGACAAGGCAGAGTACGCGCGCAAGCTCGGGGCCGATCTGGTGGTCGACCGTCACAGCGAGGACTTCGTGGCAGCGGTCAAGGAGTTCACCGGCGGAAAGGGCGCCGACGTGGTCTTCGATCCGGTCGGCGGCGATGCCTACGCGAAGTCCACCAAGTGCATCGCCTTCGAGGGACGGATCGTCATCATCGGCTTCGCCGGTGGCACGATTCCGCAGCCGGCTCTCAATCATGCTCTCATCAAGAACTATTCGATCATCGGTCTGCACTGGGGGCTGTACAAGGCCTACAACCAGCAGGCCATCGACGATTGCCACGTCGAGCTCACCAGGCTCGCCGATGCCGGCCTGGTCAAACCACTGATCAGCGAGCGGTTGTCGTTGACGGACGTTGCCGACGGTATCGGTCGCCTCGGCGACGGCACCACTGTCGGCCGCGTCGTGTTCCAGCCCTGACTCTTTGCTGTGCGCCTTTATTAACCCCCGGCGGTTAATAAAGGCGCACAGCACTTCGTGTTCGACGAAAGGTTTCCCCGATGAGGCAAGCTGTCATCGTTTCCACCGCCCGTACCCCGATCGGTAAGGCTTACCGCGGCGCGTTCAACAACACTCAGGCTCAAGAGCTTGCTGCACATGCCATTTCGAATGCAGTGCAGCGCGCGGGCCTCGAGGGTGGTGAGGTCGAGGACGTCATCCTCGGCGCCGCGCTGCAGCAGGGATCCTCCGGCGGCAACGTCGCGCGGCAAGCTGTACTGCGGGCCGGGCTTCCGGACTCCGTTTCCGGAATGACGATCGACCGTCAGTGCTCATCCGGGCTCATGGCGATCGCAACCGCAGCCAAGCAGATCGTGGACGACGGAATGCAGATCGCGGTCGGCGGCGGCGTCGAATCGATCTCGTTGGTCCAGAACGATCACATGAACAACTTCCGTGCGGCCGATCCGTGGCTGAAGGAAAACAAGCCGTCGATCTACATGCCGATGCTGCACACGGCCGAGATCGTCGCCGAGCGCTACGGGGTCACCCGCGAGCAGCAGGACGAGTTCGCGCTCGTCTCGCAACAGCGGACCGCAGCGGCACAGGACGCAGGTCGGTTCGATCTCGAGATCGTCCCGCTGCCCTCGATCAAGCAGGTGCAGGACAAGGAGACGGGTGAGATCCGCAGCGAGTCCGTGACGCTGGCCCGGGACGAAGGCAACCGCGCGTCCACCACGTTGGAGGGGCTGGCGAGTCTGCGTCCGGTTCTGGCCGACGGGACTGTCAGTGCTCATTCCTCCATCACTGCGGGCAACTCGTCTCAGCTATCGGACGGCGCGTCCGCATCGGTCCTGATGGAGGCCGGTGAGGCAGAACGTCGCGGCCTGGCTCCTCTCGGCATCTACCGCGGCATGGCTGTCGCGGGTTGTGCTCCGGACGAGATGGGAATTGGCCCGGTATTCGCGATTCCGCGTCTGCTCGACCTGCACGGGCTGAAGGTCGACGACATCGATCTCTGGGAACTGAACGAGGCGTTTGCTTCTCAAGCTCTGTACTGCCGCGACAAGCTCGGGATCGATCCCGAGAAGTACAACGTCGACGGTGGTGGTATCTCCGTGGGTCATCCGTACGGAATGACGGGTGCTCGTCTGGTCGGCCACGCACTCCTGGAAGGCAAACGGCGCGGAGCCAAGCTCGTCGTCGTGACCATGTGCATCGGCGGCGGCATGGGTGCTGCCGGGCTTTTCGAGGTCGCATGAGCTTGATCGAGGGACTGTTCGACGTCAGTGGAAAGACTGTCGTGGTCACCGGCGGATCACGCGGTATCGGATACATGATCGCTCGTGGATTTGTCGAAGGCGGAGCGACGGTAGTTATTTCGGCCCGCAAGGCGCAAGCATGTGACGAAGCCGCGCGGGAGCTTTCCGAGTTCGGCACCTGCATCTCGCACCCGGCCGATCTGTCCACCGACGAGGGGATCGAGAGCCTCGCTGCGAAGGTCGCGGAGATTTCGCCGACGCTCGACGTACTGGTCAACAACGCCGGTGCCACGTGGGGCGCTCCCGTCGACGATTTTCCGGCTGCCGGCTTCGACAAGATCTTCGACATCAACGTCAAGGCGATCTTCCTCTTGACTCAGAAGCTGTTGCCACAGTTGCGTTCTGCGGCCACTGCGGAAGATCCCGCGCGTGTGATCAATATCGGATCGATCGACGGGCTCGTGGTTTCGGGTTCGGAGAACTTCTCGTACGGAGCCAGCAAGGCTGCGGTGCACATGTTGACGCGCAAGTTGGCGGCAACGCTTGCGGGGGAGCAGATCACGGTCAACGCCATTGCACCGGGTCCGTTCCCGTCGAAGATGATGGCCTTCCTTCTCGAAGACGAGCAGAGGGCAAAGGCTGTGGCGGACTCGGTCCCGTTGGGCCGGGTCGGAACTCCTCAGGATGCCGCAGGTCTTGCTATCTTCCTGTCTTCGCGTGCCGGGGCTTATGTGACCGGGACGGTGATCCCACTCGACGGCGGCGCGAGCGGAACGCGCTGAACCACTGACTGATCTCCGCTGTCCGAAAAGGCCTGAAAGTCTGAACTGCTATGACTTTCAGGCCTTTTCGCGTTTTGTCTGATTGGTTTATCTGTGACTGCAGTTGCTAGATTGTCCGAGGTTCGGGGGGAACGACGACGACAACACCAACAATCCCGGCCTTGGGGGAGTCATGTTTCGCGCGGCGAGATCGTTGGTGGTGAGTGGTGTCGGTAGTACCGGAGGGCCGGCCAATGCGGCGCCGTGGCTCAACGGCAACACCGGAGGGTTGCCCGGCCTGTCCGGGCGTACTGCCGCGATCGAAAAAGTCACCGGGACATACAGTCCCAACAAGACGGTCGATCGCTTCAACGTCCTGGGCACCGACCTCGGCATCATGTGGGACAACGGTGCCGGTCAGATTTTGACCGCTTTCGGTGACACCACCGGGCTCAGCCGCAACCCCGCCTGCGACGGTTTGGTGGGCGAGTGGCGAAGCAATGTACTTTTCCGCAGCTCGGACCGGGTACTGGCCGACGGGATGCGTATCGACAGCGCGCCGATGGACGGCGCCGGTCAGGCACGCGAGATCATCTCCGGTCTGAAGATTCCTGGCGTCGAGGCTTCCAGTATCCCCACCAGCGGCATCGCCGTGAACGGTGTGCAGTATCTGAGTTACATGTCGGTGCGAAACTGGGGCGAAGCCGGGCAGTGGAGCACCAATTACTCACAGATGGCCACGTCGTCCGACAACGGCGAAACCTGGACCACGCGTCCGGAAACACTGCGCCCCAACATCGGTGGAGTTCTTCCCGCCGGTGTCGGTCCTGTTGCCGGTAGTGAGAACTTCCAGATGAGCTCGATGGTGAAGGACGGCGGGTTCGTCTACAACTACGGAACGCCCGCGGGAAGATCCGGTGAGGTTCGACTTTCTCGCGTCTCCGAGCGATCGATACTCGATCTTTCCGCCTACGACTACTGGAACGGAAGTGGCTGGATCCGCGCCGATCCCGCTGCGGCCGTACCCGTCATGGACGGCCGCATCGGTGAGGTCTCCGTTCAGTACAACGAGTTCCTCGGCAAGTTCGTCGCGATGTACGCCGACGCGTTCAGTTCGATCGTGATGCGAACCGCTCCCAGCCCGGTCGGTCCGTGGACGGCACCGGAAACATTGGTCAATCTGGTCGAGGTTCCCGGTATCTACGCCGCATACATCCACCCGTGGTCCAGCGGTTCGGATCTGTACTTCCTTGCCACCACGTGGGCCGACTACAACGTCATGTTGATGCGTACGACGCTCGTTCGCTGATCCGACTCACGCTTGCGTTTGCTGGAGATACACGATCTCCTCGGTGATCGGCGCGTCGTCGTCGTCGGCGTCGGTCGGCGGTTCTTGTCGGCGGCGCCACCAGAAGGTGAACAGGACGGCTCCGATCACCAAGGCGGCCAGAGCGAATACCGCCACCCAGAACTTCGGGCCGTAGTATCCGACAAGAACCATGCGCATGGCGTTTCGCGCCCACGTGAGCGGCATCAGAGCGTGCAGCCACTGCAGGACCGTCGGCATCTGTTCGATGGGGTACACCGCACCGAACGCGAAGATCTGAATCATCAGGGCGCCCAGGGCGATGAAGGTTCCGTTGACGGCTCCGAACACAACGGTGAAGAGCCTGCCGGAGCTGACTGCGGCGGCGCCCACCAGGATCATCACTGCGATCATCGCCAGGACACTCGGTGGTTCGACGTTTGCCAGGGTCAGTGAGACCACCGACAACACGAGCGCCGCGACCAAGGTGACCAGGGCGGGAATGCGGTAGCGGCGCAGCCCCTCACGCACCACGCTGGTGTGCGAGTTCAGCGAACGTCCGCGTCGGGGGCGGACGACGAACCAGGTGAGAATTCCGCACAGGAACAATGCCACCGAAATCACGGCTGGGACGGCTCCCGGTCCGAATCCGGCTGCGGGATAGTTGTTCCGCGCGTCGACGGCAACAGGGGAAGAGAGCAGATTGGCCGTGGTGGCGCGCTCGTCGTCCGTGAACTGCGGTACCTGGGCGGCACCGTCGGACAAACCGGTAGCCAGTTCCGCGCTACCCGCGTCGAGCTCGCCGACGCCGGCTGCGAGCTGACCGAGACCGTCACGGAGCGCGATACTTCCGGTGTCCAGCTGGCCGAGGCCTGTGGAGAGTTCCTGCGCGCCGGTAGCGAGTTGGCCTGCGCCGTCGGACAGTTGGCCCAGGCCGGTGTTGAGTTCACCTGCGCCTGCCGCCGCTGCGAGCAGGCCACCGCGGTAGTCACTGCTCGGATCGGTGAGTTGCCGCGAGATTTCCCGCGCACCGTCGCGAAGCTGACCGAGCTGACCGATCACGTCGTCGTCCGACGGTTGCGCGGTCAGGGAGGCTCGCAGTCCGCCGAGTGCGTCGACGAGTCCGGCGGAGACCGGATCGGTCGAGTTCCGAAGCATCGACGTGAGGGCATCGATCTGACCGACGACGGCGTCGGAGGACCCGGCAAGGTCGAGTACCGGGGTGGTGACCATGTCGACCACTTCGCTGATCTGACGAGCTCCAGCGCCGAGTTCGTCTGTTCCCCCGACCAACTGGTTGAGTCCGGCGCTCAGCTCGCCCGAGCCCGCAGCAGCTTCGTTTGCTCCAGCGGCCAGCTCGCCGGCTCCGGCGGCCAACTCCTTGCCGCCCTGATTTGCTTCACCCATACCGGTGGCGAGTTCCTTGCTTCCGGCGTAGAGCTCGTTGGTTCCGGCAAGCGCTTCGGAGGACCCGTCGGAAAGCTGTTGCGCGCCTGCGGCGGCTTCGCCGAATCCTGTTCCGAGTTCACCCAACCCGACCAGCACCTGGTCGATGGACTGCTCACCGATCGACTCGGAGACCGCCGAGCGCACCTGAGCGATGATGCTTTCACCGACCGGGCCGGCGACCAGACTGTTGTAGTCGTTGTACAAGACGTCGAGCTCGGCTTTGCGGCCCGAACCCGATGCGGCACTCGCCACATCCGCGCTGAAAGTCTTCGGAATGACCACGGAGAAGTAGTAGGTGCCGTCGTTGACGCCGTCGGCGGCTTCCTGTTCCGAGACGACCTTCCATGCAACGTCACCGCTCTGGACGAGCGCGGCAACAACCTCGTCTCCGGCGTGGAGACTGGTGCCGTCGAGTTCTGTGCCCGCATCCGCGTTGACGATGGCGACGGGCAAGCGGTTGACCGTGTCGCCCGGATCCCACAGTGCCCACATGTAGAACGCCGCAATCGACAGTGGTGCGATCACGAGGACAGCGAGAACTGTCCGGATGATGTGCGTGCGTCGCGTCGTGGTCGGGTTGTCGACGACGGGTTGTGGCGCCATGTGGAGCTCTCTTCTCGTGGACCGAAGCAGTTGTGGCACGAAAGAAAGCCACCAAAACTGCTGGACATACGTCCAGCTCGGTCACGATACAAAGCAAACGGCCATCCTGTGACCGTTTTCGAAGAATTGGGCGTTACCGGCCGCCGTGCTCTTCCTCGATCTTTGCCCACTCCCACCCGCGGAAGTTGGCCAGACGAAGCTCCTCTGCTTCGTCGAAGGTGTACCACTCGGTGCTCGGCGCATCAGGGAGAGTGCCGCGCAGGTATTCGCCCAGGTAGTGAAGCGGGCCTTCCCATCCGGTTCCGACGCCGTAGCAGCCGGTGTCCGGGTCGTTGCGGAAGACATCGGCGACGGAGGCGTGCTCCAACTCGAGCCAGGTGGCGTCGGGTCCGTCTGCCGTCAAACGGATCTCGACCTGATCGCTGTATCCGCGATCGCCGGGTGGGGTCCACTGCAGTCGCAGCAGGTGTGGAGCGTCGCAGGCCAGGATCTCGCCACTCGCCTGGCCTTCGAAAGCGTAAGAGCCGCCCACCTGGAAGTCTCCGCTCACCGGGAGGAAGAAGCGGTTGATGCGGTCAGGCGTTGTGATGGAGTCCCAGACGTCGTCGACCGACGCGTTGTAGCGGCGCTTGAGTACGGCTGTTCGAGCCGAACCTTCGGCTATCTCGCGGTTGCCCATGCTCCGCTCTACCGCGGTGAGGCTGGTGTCCTGGCTCGCGATCTCGGTCATTGTGAGTCCCCTTCTTCGGAAGAATTCGATGGTGAAGATCTGTTCCGTCCGGAGCCGCGTCGTTTCCCGCGTGCGAGTTCTGTGGCCAGTGCGTCGAGAGGTCCGCTCCAGAACTGCCGGAATCCGTCGAGCCAGTGGTCCACTTCTTGCAGTGGCGCGGGCTCGACGGCATAGAGACGCCTGGTGCCTTCGCTGCGTACGGTGGCGAATCCGTTTTCTCGGAGCACTCGCAAGTGCCCGGACGCGGTCGGTTGGGAGATCCCGAACTCTGCTGCCACGACTTCGGAGATCTGACCCGCCGAGCGTTCTCCGTTGGACAGGAGTTCCAGGATTCGCCGCCGAACGGGGTCTCCGAGAACGTCGAACGCATGCACCAGTCATTTATATCGGCGATGGCCAATATAGGCAAGCGCCGAATTTTCTCTGGAGCGTCGGTCAGTCCGCGAGAGTGAACTCGTCGGCGTCGAAGAGTTCACCGATCAGCCCGCCGAGATGGCGTCGATGTTCGGCCGACAATGTCGCTGCCGCCTCGGCATCGTGGTCTGCACACAGGTCGATCAGCTTGTTGTGATGGTCGACGGAGTCCTGGCTGCCGAGGAGGCTCGAGAACTTGCGGTAGTAGATGCGGTGAATTTGTGGGTGAACTTGGTGGATCAGCTTCTTCAACAGCGGATTTGCCGCAGCATCGATGATGACGCTGTGTAGGCGATCGTCAGCGGTCAGGGCTCGGCCTATGTCGTTTCGCTTGACGGCAGCAGCGAAGTCCTTGTTGGCCGAACGCATCGCCCCGATCATCTCGTCGGTGAGATTCGGTACTGCGGTGACGACGGCCAGTTGGTCGAGAGCTTCGATGACTGCGAGTGTTGCTTCGACGTCGCCGCGGTCGAGGGTGGTGATGCGTGTGTACGCACCGGGTTTCGCTTCCACGAGTCCGGTGTCGACAAGCCTTGCCAGTGCTTCGCGGACCGGAGTTCTGCTCAAGCCCAGATACTCGGCGAGCTCGCTGTCCTTGATCTTCGATCCCGGTGCCAGTTCACCGGTGACGATCGCTTCGCGAATGCGTTCGAGAGCGATGTCGCTCATTCGTGCTCGCTCAACCGGTTTACCGCCACGCAACATACTGGATATCGTACTCTGCAGACCGCCCGCAGCTGGTCAGCTCGGGTGCGCCGTCGAAGCGTATTTCCGTGCATCCGCAACGCGCAGGAGCAGAGCGCGGGCGAGAATTGTTGCCGGATCGATGATCTGACAGATTGTGGCATCGGCAGGCAGTCCGAGTGGAATCTCGGTGCATCCGGCCACGACTACTTGCGCGCCCGATTCGGCGAGAAGATCGGCGGCCCTGACGAGTTTGTCGGTGGTCTCGTCTCCGACGTTGCCGCTCTTGATGGCTCGGATCGCCGGCATCACCAATTCATCCTGGATCGCCGGTTCGGGTAGCAGGACGTCGATCGAGTATTCGGACAGCCACTGTTGATACAACCCGGTGCGGACCGTTCCCGTGGTGGCCAAGAGTCCGACGGACGTCACGGCCGGTGAGAGTGTCCGGATGTGCCGCGCAACTTCGTCGATCATGTGGACGACGGGAAGTCCCAGTTGGGACGAGATGCCGGGCAGAAATGCGTGGGCGGTATTGCACGGGATGGCGAGCGTCGTTGCGCCCGACTCTCGGAGAACGCGCGCACCGCGGATCAGCCACGGAGTGGGGTCCGGGCCGTTCTCGGTGAGTGCCAAAGTCCGGTCGGGAACGGTGGGATCGGCCCAGATGACAACTTTTGGATGCTCCTGATCCGTCGAACCTGGTGTCAGGGCAACGAGTTTGGAGTAGAAGTCGGCAGTAGCGGCGGGCCCCATGCCTCCGAGTATTCCGATGACGGGTTCGCTCATGGCCGCCGGAGAGTGGGCGCTCAGCCGTATTCGTTGCACCTTCATGTTGCAATCCAACCTTTCGCATCCAATATATTGGATACTCGTAATGTTGACTACAGTGAAGGAGATCGGAGGTAGTTGTCAAGTAAGGCGCGGCGTTCCCGGAAATGAGAAGTTCGAAAACTCAGTCGATCAGCAGGGGTTCGGTTCGCCGATCTTGACGGCCGAGAGCACGGCTTCGATTTCCCCGAAAGGACTTCCGGCAGAGGGTGTCTGATCGACGACAATCCAGTTGGAATCGACCAGCTGGCGTCGGCCCGCGCCAGTTGCGTCAGCGCTTCTCGAGAAGAAGACGCCGGCCGACTGAATGGTGTCCTGCGCGTCTTGAAGATTCATGCACACGACGTTGGGCATGATCGCGGGAGCTGCAGCGGGCGTCACTTCCGCGGCGACTGGGGGCGTGACCGTTGGAGAATTCGTCGTACCGGCCGCCGAGGTGGTCGATGGTGCCTGAGTCGTCGTGGGTTGAGTTGTCGAGGTCGCAGTGGTGGTCGCGATGGATGTTGATTCAGCCTTGCTGTCGGTGCTTGTTCCTGAGCATGCGGCAAGTGAAGCCAAGGCGAATGCGCTGAGTGCGATGCGAACGGCAACTGAGGACGGGCGAATCGATGTCGAAAAGATGGGTGGTGCGCGCACAGACGTTCCTTGTCGGTAAAGGGTTGATGAAAGGGGGAGATACGAGCGCAGAGCACATCACACGCCGTCGATGTGCCTTATGTCGAATAGAACCATAGGCTTTCGGCACCGGATTCGAGAGGAATTGCCCTACATGCATTTTCTGGAACTACGACACGCGCAGTGTGAACCCCCAGCGGCGTATTCGCCTGTCCTGGAGAGCTACGGAGACGTGCAGACTGTTCTTCTGGGCACCGACCCACTTCCGGCACATCGACGGTTCGACGCCGTGATCGTGATGGGTGGTCCGATGGGCGTCGGCGATCAAGCTGAGGTCGAGTGGCTGGCGTCCGAGATCGAGTACATTCGCGATCTGGTCGAGAACGACGTCCCGGTGTGGGGAGTGTGTTTGGGTTCGCAGTTGCTCGCCGCGGCGCTGGGTGCTCGCGTCTACACGGGAGCGGTACCCGAAGTCGGAGTTGAGGACATCACCTTGACTGCCGAGGGGCACGAAGATCCGGTGTGGGGAGGCCTGCCTTCCACATTCCCTGCGATGCAATGGCATTCGGATACCTTCGACATTCCGGACGGTGCGGTACGGCTCGCTGGTTCAGCCAAGTATCCGAATCAACTCTTCCGATACAAGCAGAGTTACGCCGTTCAGTTTCACCTCGAAGCGTCCTCCGCGGTGGCGCGCGAATGGATGGAACTGGCCGAGTACCGCGATTCGCTGCATGCTTCGTTGGGAGTGGACGGTCCGCGCATCTTTATGGAGCAGTTGGGTGCTGCCGAGTCGCAGGGGTTGGAGACAGCGACGACAGTCATGGAGAAATGGTTGAAATCCATCTCCACCAAATAGGCCCGTTTTGTCTAGATTGACCGATTTACCTGTTACCTTGTGTTCTCGTGGGTGGATGAACCGATCCGGTCGAGCAACACACCTCGTAGAGTCCGGATCTCCCCCGCGAAAGGGGAGCGATGCGCCGGATACGGAAGATATCGACAGCAGCAGTGACGTGTGTACTCGCGTCGACCGCGGTCTTGGGGGCAACCCAAGCGCATGCATCCCCGTGGGATTGCAACGTCACCGGCAGCTTGGATCAAACAGGCGGGCCGACCAATCCGATTCCCTGGCTCAACGGAACGGACGGGAAACTTCCAGAACTGCAGGGCCGCACCTCGGCGGTCGAGTACATCACGGGAGCACTCAGCCCCAACCAAACCGTCGAGCGGTTCAACGTCCTCGGCACGGATCTCGGCATCATGTGGGACAACGGTGCAGGTCAGGTCCTGACAGCTTTCGGTGACACCGTCGGTATCGGATCTGATCCTCTGTGCTCCGGGGTGGTCGGCGACTGGCGCAGCAACGTCCTGTTCCGTAGCTCGGACGGAAATTTGTCCGACGGGATGAACATCGACTCCTCACCGACCGACCGGCCGAATCACTCACGCGAGATCATCGGAAGTCTGAAAGTCACCGGCGTCGAAACCAGCAGCATTCCGACGACGGGCATCTCCGTGGGCGGCGTTCAATACGTCAACTACATGTCGATTCGGTCGTGGGGTGGGTCGGGCGAGTGGGTCACCAACTTCTCGCAGATCGCGTCCTCGCACGACAACGGTGAGACCTGGCAGATCGAACCGGCCTCGTCCCGGCCGAATCTGCCGTTGACGGGCAACGACAACTTCCAGATGGGCTCCTTTGTCAAAGACGGTGGTTACGTCTACAACTTCGGTACCCCAGCCGGACGTTTCGGCGAGGGACGACTCTCGCGGGTGAAGGAAGCCTCCATCGCGGACGTCGCGGCGTACGAATACTGGGACGGAAAGGCGTGGGTCCCCAACAATCCCGCTGCCGCGGCGGTAGTTCTCGACGGGGATGTCAGCGAACTGTCGGTGCAGTACAACAACTATCTCGGCAAGTTCGTCGCGATGTACTCCAACGAGTGGGGCGCACTGGTGCTGCGGACGGCCTCGGACCTGACCGGCCCGTGGAGTGCACCCGACGTCGTGATCGGCACCGATGCGGTTCCGGGGCTTTACGGCGCGTACATGCACCCCTGGTCGCAGGGGCAGGACCTCTACTTTCTCGCTACCACGTGGTCCGACTACAACGTGATGCTCATGAAGACCACGCTGCACCAGTGAACCGGATGGTTATCGTTGAACGGTGAGCACCACCGACAATGCGCTACTGAGCACCGCCCTTCGAGACGTGTTGGTGGGACCACTTCCCGAAATCGGCCGACGATTTTCGACGCTGATCGCGGATATGGTGCCGCACACCTCTCTGGTGATCTTCACCCGTGAGTGCACCGGTAGGCCGCGCAAAGTTGCCGGGGATCCAACTGTCGTCGATCGTGTGACCATCGCCGAACTCGACCGTATCCGTACAGATCTCACTGTCGGACAGATCTTTCGGGGAAAGTGCGCTGTCGCCGGCCGGGACCGTGAAGTGCTCGCGATGCTCGATCGAACAGACACCCTCCTCGTACTGACGCCACACCCCGGACCGGTGAAGGCGGCATCCCTCGATTTGATCCAGGCACTGTTCGCGGTGACTGCAACCGGAATTCAGCTCCAGGTGCGGAACGCGAGCCCGGCGTACCTGGCAGAGTCGCGGGCGGCGTCGTCCGAGCGAGCACGCACCGTCGCGGAAATGACCGAGGTGCATGCGGCCACCCTCGAGACGATGCTGGCGACGCTGCGCTCGGCTGATCTCGACGACACACGTGCGCGAACCTCGGCAAGGGAGACAGCGGCCTCGGCCCTGATCGGCCTGCGTTCAGCCGTCGACGTGCACCGCGAGCTGGCCGAAGAGTCGACCACCACGGCTTTTGCGCGGATGCGTGGGGAATTGCGTTCGCTGCTCAAGCATCGGGAAATCGCGTTGGAGTTGGTGGAGCCACCCGTCGACGGTCGCGGTCTGCCCGGCGAAGTGGCGCACGGCGCCCGCGCCGTCGTCCGCGGCGCGGTGTTGGCATTGTCGGATCAGCAGACGCTCTCGCGAATCCGCGTGGCCTGGACTCTCGACGCGGCTTCGCTCTCCATCGACATTCGAGACGACGGCGGCGGTGAAGCTGACGTGATCGATGTGGAACGTCAATTACGTTCGAGGGTAGAGACTTTGGGTGGAACCGTCGAATCCGAGTCGACGCCCGGGTGGGGGAACCGGATCAGCGCAACCATCCCGCTCGACGCGCCCGTCGCCCTACCGAACCGCGACGTCCTGACGGAACTGGCTCCGCGGGAGTTCGAGGTACTCGAGCATCTGGTGGCCGGACGGCGCAACAAGGCAATCTCGGAGCGACTCGGTGTCAGTGAGAGCACAGTCAAGTTTCATGTTGCCGGGGTCCTGCGGAAATTGGGCGTCGAGAGTCGGGGTGCGGCGGCCGCCGCGGGCGCCGAGGCCGGCGTGAAGCCCGCGCCCTAGTCCTTTCGGCCAGGTCGGTCAGTCAGTTCGACCAGGGTTGCGGGCACCTGCTTCGGGCTAACCTTTCAACGAGTGCACATATCGCAATGTGAAAACACTGCGTCATGTGACGACACGTCCTCAAATCGCACGAAGCCAGGAGCAAAGCCATGCCACAGCAGGTACGCGGCGTCATCGCCCGATCCAAGGGTGCCCCCGTCGAAATCGTCCCCATCACGATTCCCGATCCCGGCGCCAACGAGGTAGTGGTCGCCATTGCAGCGTGCGGTGTGTGCCACACCGACCTGACCTACCGCGACGGCGGAATCAACGACGAGTACCCGTTCCTGCTCGGGCACGAGGCGTCGGGCATCGTCGAGAGCGTCGGACCCGGTGTCACTCATGTCGAGGTGGGCGACTTCGTCGTGCTCAACTGGCGTGCCGTGTGCGGGCAGTGTCGCGCGTGTAAGCGCGGTCGCCCGCAGTACTGCTTCGACACCTTCAACGCCGAGCAGAAGATGACGCTCGAAGACGGCACGGAACTGACACCGGCACTCGGTATCGGCGCATTCGCAGACAAGACGCTGGTTCACGAAGGCCAGTGCACCAAGGTCGACGCCTCGGCCGATCCGGCTGTTGTCGGACTGCTCGGTTGCGGTGTCATGGCCGGCATGGGTGCCGCGATGAACACCGGCAACGTCGGACGCGGTGATTCGGTGGCCGTGATCGGGTGTGGCGGCGTCGGCGACGCAGCGATCATGGGTTCACGCCTGGCCGGTGCCAACACCATCATCGCGATCGACCGCGATCCCCGAAAGCTGGAGTGGGCCACTGAACTTGGTGCCACGCACACGATCAATGCCACCGAGGTCGACGACGTCGTCGAGGCGGTCCAGGAGCTGACCGGAGGTTTCGGTGCCGACGTGGTTGTCGACGCAGTCGGCCGCCCGGAGACGTGGAAGCAGGCGTTCTACGCCCGTGACCTCGCGGGAACCGTAGTGCTGGTGGGAGTTCCGACGCCGGACATGAAGCTGGAAATGCCACTGGTGGACTTCTTCTCGCGCGGCGGAGCCCTCAAGTCGTCGTGGTACGGCGATTGCCTGCCCGAGCGTGACTTCCCCGTTCTGGTCGACCTGTACCAGCAGGGGCGTCTGCCGCTCGAGAAGTTTGTCAGCGAGCGCATCAAGCTCGACGAGGTCGAGAAGGCCTTCGATACGATGCACCGCGGCGAGGTCCTCCGTTCGGTGGTGGTCCTGTGACATTGCGTGTGGATCGTGTAGTCACCTCGGGCACGTTCAGCCTCGACGGCGGAACGTGGGACGTCGACAACAACATCTGGCTGATCGGTGACGACAACGAAGTGGTTGTCGTGGACGCAGCGCACACCGCGCAGCCGATCATCGACGCTGTCGGTGGACGCAGGGTGCTCGGAATCGTCTGCACCCACGGCCACAACGACCACGTCACCGTTGCGCCGGAGCTGGCCGATAAGCTCGACGCTCCGATCTACCTGAACCCGGCCGACGATGTCCTCTGGGAGATGACTCACCCTGGGGTGAAGCATCTGAGCTTGGAAGATGATCAGCGTATTGCTGTGGCGGGCACGGACATTCTGGCCATCCACACACCGGGCCATTCCCCGGGGTCGACCTGCCTCTACCTGCCCGAGGCGGGGGAACTGTTCAGCGGCGACACCTTGTTCTCCGGTGGACCCGGCGCAACGGGGCGGTCGTACTCAGACTTCCCGACCATCATCGGGTCCATTCGCGACAAGCTGTTCGCGCTCCCCGCCGAGACCAAGGTCCACACGGGTCACGGCGACGGCACGACGATCGGTACCGAGGCGCCGCACCTCGAAGAATGGATTCGCGCCGGATCCTGATGTGATCAAAACGAAGTGGGGACGCCGGTATCGGTGTCCCCACTTTCGTCACAACGCGGAGGCCCAACCGGCGGTGTCGTTCTCACCCGGGATCGCCATCAGACCGTGCCACAGTTCGAGGATCTCGAACCATTCCGACTCGGATCGGCTGAGGGGCCGGACGGATTCGTAGCCGGCACGCAGGCTCTGCCGTACCGCGACCGGTGTCGGTCGCCAATCGGTGAACAGGGTGCCCAGATAGACGCAGGCCTTGGCAAGATCACTCACCCGGTGGTCGATTATCACGTCGTCGAAGTCGAGTACTCCGGTGATCTTCGAGTCTCGAGTCAGGATGTTGGCGGCCCGGAAGTCGTTGTGTACCAGTTGAGTTCGGTCATCGAGCTCGGACGCCCGCGCCAAGAGGTTCGTGAGCCTACGCGTTGCCTCAGGCGCAAACCCGCGGTCGAAATTCTCCAGCCAACCACCGATGCGCTCCTTCAACCCGGTGCTGCGCGACGAGAACACCGATCCGTCGACGTGGGTGGCGCCGAGCGTTCGGTGTATCTCCGCCAGACAGGCTCCTGCCGCCCGGACCGCCGCGTGGTCTTGCACGTCCAACCAATCTCCCGCCAACTCCGGCAGTACGGCGAATGACACTGCGCATGAAGGGCCTTCCAGTGTTTTCCGGACCAGCAGTGTTTCCCGGTCCAATCCGTTCAGGGACGTGACTGGCGATGGAACGGGCGCACCCTGCCCGGCGAGTGTGCTCAGCAGCCGAGTAGACGCTTCCAAATTCGCGAAGCGCTCTGTGGCTCGCGACCACTTCGCCACCAGCCCACCTCGGTCGCTCGCAACCCATACGATCGCGTTCTGGTCACTGATCGCCATCCGCGAGCATTCGAGGACCGTCAATCCCCAAGTCTGCGCGAGTACCGCCGAGACCCAGTGCGTGGCCGCGCCAAAGCTGTTGAATCCGAATCGCTCCTCCAGAGCGGCTTCCGGCTCCACAGACTCCCAGAGCATGGACAACCCGAGTGGAAACATGCTGTCCGACTTTAGTGGGGAGAACATCGTTTCGAGGTGTCGATCTCGAGTGCGCCAGAAGGTGCTGTTGCGGCTGTCCGTTCAGTCACCCTGCCGCAGTTCGCTGAAGATCAGGTTGGTCTGGGTATTGGCGATGGCCGGATCGTTGAGGTGCGCGCTGACGAAATCGCGAAGCCGAGTAGGGGATTCGCACGACACGTGCACCAGGAGATCACGGTCCCCGCTCATCAGGAATACTCGCTGAACGGAATCCAGTCCGCTCAGGTGCTCGGCAATTTCCGTCATCCGACTCCTGGCGTGGGAGTGAATCAGAATCGACACCATCGCCGAGATTTCGAGGCCGAGTAGCTCGAGGTCTATGTCTGCATGAAACCCCTTGATGACGCCCGATTCGCGTAGAGCGCGCATCCGCGCCAGAGCGGTCGACGGCGCTATCCCGACCTTCTCGGCGAGTGCATTGTTGGGGATGCGTGCATCCCGGACGAGTTCGCGGAGAATCGCCGTATCGACGTCGTCGAGCCGAACATGATTCGGCCGAGCTGCGGCAGCTGCCCGTTCGATCGCATTTATCATCCGATTTCTCCCTGCCGTCGCGAAAATATTCAGCATCTATTGACCGCGCCCGTCGATGATTCTAGCTTTTGCCAAACACATCGAATTATCAAACGGTCGAGATCGACACAGTTGACTGTTACGGACGAAGGGGTCTGGATGCTTCCGAGGATCGGCCGACACACGGGCGACGGACACATGGGCGACTGGGTGGCACGGGTGATCGACATCAGCCCGCCGATCTCCGAATCGACGCCTGTGTGGCCAGGCGATACCGCCTTCACCCGCGCTGTCACGTCAGACCTCGGCGGCAGTGACGCCGTCACCATCAACCGAATCACCACCACTCCGCATATCGGTGCTCACGCCGATGCCCCGGCGCACACTCGCATCGACGGCGCGACCATCGGTTCTGTTCCCCTCGAGCCCTATCTCGGCGAAGCACTGGTGGTCGACATGACGGGGGTCGACGGTGCCGCCCGCATCAGGCCCGTCGAAGAAACGGTGGAGCGACTCGGCGGACATCTGCCGCAACGGCTGATTCTGAGGACGTACCCGAAGTACCCGCGCGAGTGGGACAACGACTTCGCCGGTGTTTCTCCGGAGCTGACCCACTGGTTCGCCGACCGCGGTGGAGTTCTGATCGGAATCGACGCCGCTTCGTTCGATCCGATGGACAGCAAGACCATGGACGGGCACCACGCGGCAAGCGATCGTAGCGTCGCGATCCTCGAAGGACTTTGCCTCGACGACGTCGACGAAGGCTACTACGAGTTGATCGCACTGCCGCTGAAGTTCCTCGACCTCGATGCCAGCCCGGTACGCGCCGTGCTCCGGACTCTGCCTTCATCACTTTCAACGCCGACACATGCAGGAGAAGAATCGTCATGACATCGACAACCACCCTTTCGTTGGAAGACTGCGTCAAGGCCGACGCAGTGGATCCCTTGAGGGAGTTCCGCCGCGAGTTCGCGATTCCGGAGGGCGTTCTCTACTTCGACGGAAACTCGCTCGGCGCGCGTCCCATTGCTGCGCAGGAATGCGCCGCGAGAGTGATCGGCGACGAGTGGGGCAACGGCTTGGTTCGCAGTTGGAACGAGGCTGGATGGTTCGACCTCCCGGTCCGCCTCGGTGACAAACTTGCCCCGTTGCTGGGAGCAGGTGAAGGCGAAGTGGTAGTAACGGATTCGACGTCGATCAACCTGTTCAAGGCATTGGCCTCTGCGCTGTCCATCGCGGCTGCACAGGATCCCAGCCGGAAGGTGATCGTCTCCGAGCGAGACAATTTCCCCACTGACCTCTACATTGCGGAGGGCATCATCTCGCTGCTCGATCAGGGATACGAACTACGCCTGATCGACCAACCGGGCGACCTCACCGAAGCAGTAGGACCGGACACCGCCGTAGTGATGCTGTCGCACGTCAACTACCGCACCGGAAACCTGTATGCGATGGCGGAAGTCACTGCAGCAGTGCAGGAGCGTGGCGCGCTCATGATCTGGGACCTCGCACACTCGGCCGGCGCCGTCACTGTCGATCTGAGCGGCGCCGACGCCGACTTCGCGGTCGGGTGTACGTACAAGTACCTCAATGGTGGTCCAGGCTCTCCCGCATTCATCTGGGTCAACCGTCGTCATCAGAACACCGGAATCCAACCTCTGTCCGGGTGGTGGGGGCACGCGCGACCGTTTGCGATGGAGTCGGCCTACGAACCCGGCGCAGGAATACGGCGGTTTCTGAGTGGTACTCAACCCATCACGTCGTTGTCGCTTGTCGAATGTGGTCTCGACGTCGCGCTCAAAGCTGACATGGCCGACATCCGGAGCAAGTCGCTCGCGCTGGCCGATCTCTTCATCGACCTCGTCGAGGAGCGTTGCGCCGCCTACGGTTTGGAGTTGATCACGCCACGCGAGCATGAGCGTCGCGGCTCGCACGTGAGTTTTGTTCATCCCGAGGGTTATTCGATCATGAAGGCTCTCATCTCGAGGGGCGTCATCGGCGACTACCGCGAACCAGGAGTGCTGAGGTTCGGTATCACTCCGCTCTATCTCGGCTACGCCGACGTGTGGAACGCCGTCGACGTGTTGCGAGACATCCTCGAGAACAAGTCCTGGGATCGCCCCGAATTCCGCGAGCGCGACGCAGTCACCTGATTCTTCTTCCAAGTTTCCGCGGACCGGGAGGTGCCGCCTTTCGCAAGGAGCTTTCATGAGTGATTTCAAAAACATCCAGCAACGAGAATCAGGTCTCAAACGCGAACTCGGCCCCAAGCAGATGAGCATGATCGCGCTCGGCGGCGCAATCGGCACCGGACTCTTCCTCGGCAGTAAGTTCGCCATCGGCTTTGCCGGGCCGAGCGTCATCGTCAGTTACGCGATCGGTGGGCTGATCGCCCTCCTGCTGATGGGCGCCCTCGCCGAAATGACTGTCGCGCATGCGACATCGGGTTCGTTCGGTGCGTACGCAGAGTTCTACGTCGGACCGTTGATCGGCTTCCTCGTTCGCTATCTCTACTGGTCATGCATCGTCCTCGCGGTCGGTACCGAGGTCACCGCAATCGGTGAATACATGCAGTTCTGGTTCGCCGACGTACCGTCATGGCTGTGGATCGTGTTGTTCTCCGGGGTGCTGATCGGCGTGAACATGTTCAACGTCAAGGCCTTCGGAACGATGGAGTACTGGTTCTCGACGATCAAGGTCTTCGCGATCGTGGCATTCATCGTGATGGCAGCGTACGTCGTGTTCGGTAGCGGGAACCCGGACTACGGATTTCACAACTACACGGCCGGTGGCGGATTCTTCCCGAATGGTCTGTCCGGCATGTGGTTTGCCGTGATCGTATCGATCTTCAGCTACTTGAGCATCGAGATGATCGCCATTGCGGCCGGTGAGGCAGAAAACCCGGCGGTGGCGGTGAAGAAGGCATTCCGTGTGACGATCGTCCGGTTGTTCGTCTTCTACATCGCAACGCTTGCCTTGATTCTGGCAATCGCTCCGATGGACAAGATCTTGAGCGGCGGAAGCCCTTTCGTCACGGTGATGCAGGTCGTGAAGA
This sequence comes from Rhodococcus sp. NPDC057135, assembly GCF_042670865.1. Classification (NCBI taxonomy): domain Bacteria; kingdom Bacillati; phylum Actinomycetota; class Actinomycetes; order Mycobacteriales; family Nocardiaceae; genus Rhodococcus; species Rhodococcus sp. NPDC057135. The sequence goes on along the minus strand of NZ_JBHUUU010000006.1, from coordinate 149,655 downwards.
TTCCGGGCGCAGACAGCGTGCTGAACTTCGTGGTGATCATTGCTGCATTGTCCGCGATGAACAGTCAGTTGTACGTGTCTTCGCGAATGATGTTCTCGCTCTCCCGTGCTGGTGACGCGCCGGCCATTCTCGGCAAGGTCAGGGCCAACGGCTCACCGGTCAACGCCTTGCTCTTGTCGACGTCAGGTATCGCCGTCGCGACAATCGTCTACGTTCTCTTTCCCGAGCAGGCATTCACGTTGATGATCTCGCTGTCGATGTTCGGGGCAATGGCGACGTGGCTACTGATCTTCGTGACGCACTGGTTCTTTCGCAAGCGAATGAAAGAGGACGGAACAAAGCTTTCCTTCACGATCCCGTTCTTTCCCGTGGGGACAATCCTCGGCGGCGTCCTCATGGTCGCGATTCTGATCACCACGTTGTGGGTCGAGGATTTCAAGATGACGCTGGTGTTCGGGGTACCGTTTGTCCTCGCCGTGATCGGCATCTACTACTTCACTCGCTCACGTCGGGCACAGAGTCGAGCGGTGACGGCTGAGCAGGTTCAGGACGAGATCACCGGCACGGTGGTCAAGCGGGTGCCCTGACTCACGTTGGCAATCAAAGGTTTTCGTTGAAGAACTCCATAGTGCGGGTCCACGCGATGGCAGCAGAATCCGGGGCGTAGTGGCTGGCCGAAGTGTCGTTGTTGAACGCGTGGCCGGCGCCGGCGTAGCGGTACACCCGGGCGAGATCGGAGGCGGTTGCGCGCAATTGCTCGACGCTCTCGGGTGGGATGCTCGGATCGAGGTCGCCGTAGTGGCCGAGCCATGGGACCTGCAGTTGCGCAGCGAGTTCGGTGCCTGCCGCGATTCCGTCCCATCGGGCCTCGGCGACACCGCCGCCGTAGTACGTGACAGCGGAATCGACGAGGGGTACGGCGGCACACCACAGTGAGGCAGTGCCGCCCATACAGAACCCGAGGGAGCCGACCTTGTCTGCTCCCTCGGATCGGCTGTAGTCGACAGCGGCACGTACGTCGTGGCCGATGCTTGTGCTGTCGAGCGCCATGAGCGCGTCCTTGGCGGACGGAAAGTCGGTGAAGGACGTCTGTGCGCCGCGGTGGTAGAGGTGCGGAGCCACGGCAAGGTAGCCGGCATCGGCGAGACGCTCGAGGATGCTCTCGATGTGCTTGTTCACGCCCCACGCTTCTTGGAGAACCACTACCGCATGCTTCGGTTCTCCTGGCGAATCCGGTCGGCTGACGGTCAGCGGCACGTCGTGTGTGGTCGTCGTGAAAGTTCCCATATCCAGACTGTAAGCGAGTCCAGACTGTAGATGGACCGTCGAACTAGACTCGTCAAATGTTGAGTTCCGCCGTACAGCCGATCAGCTTGGGCAGTTGGCCGACGCCCGTCGAACCTGTGACGCATTGCGCGCAGGCACTCGGATTGGGGCCGGAAGACCTGTGGATCAAACGTGACGACGTCACCGGCCTGGGCGGCGGCGGCAACAAGATCAGAAAGCTGCAATACACCTGCGCTCAGGCTTTGGCCGTCGGCGCGACGACACTGATCACTACCGGTGCACCGCAAAGCAATCACGCTCGCTTGACTGCATCCGCAGCAGCTCGGTTGGGATTGCGTTGTGTGCTGGTGCTCGGTGGTGCCGAGCCGGAATCCGCGCAGGGAAATCTCGTTCTGGATGCGCTCGCGGGCGCTGAGATCGTCTGGGCCGGTGGGGACACGGCATCAGCGGTCGACGCCGCAGCGCAGGCAGTTGTTGACTCGGGCGGTGTACCTTTTGTCATTCCCTTCGGTGGTACGAGCGCGGTGGCCGCGCAGGGATACGTCGACTGCGCGCGCGAGATCGAGCAGCAACTCGCCGGAATCGATCGCGTCGTGGTTGCACTCGGATCGGGTGGAACGATGGCAGGCCTTGTCGCGCATCTGGGCGTCGACAGAGTTGTGGGCGTCGATGTCGGGGCTGTTGCCGATCCAGTGTCGACTGTCGCTGGGTTATTGGAAGAGATGCCGGGTCCGACCGTGCGAGCCGCAGATCTTCAGATCCTGCGAAACCAAGTTGGCCAAGGCTATTCGACGCTCACGGAAGCATCAGCCGGCGCGATCCGATTTTTGGCTCGTACAGAGGGCATCTTCCTCGACCCGACGTACACCGGCCGAGCCTTTGCGGGATTGATCCAACTCGTGGAGGACAAGGCCATCACGGCGGGATCGAAAACGGTCTTCCTGCACACCGGTGGGTTGCCTGGCCTGTTCGGACATCCAGAACTGCCGACGCTGCGGTGAGCGAGCAGATCGACTACCCGCTCAGCAGTCCGCTCGACGAACTGTCCGAGTGGCAACGCGTCGTTCGACCGCTGCGCGTCAGTGCCGACGGGTACCTGCGGTTGGCGACCAATCGGCTGGCCGTCGATTCCGACTACACGTGGGAGATGCACCGCCACAGCGATCACGAATTGCTGTGGGCGATCGACGGTGTTCTCGAGGTCCGTACTCCGGAGACTGTGTACACGGTGCCGAGCGGAGTCAGTCTGTGGATCCCGTCCTTCGTTCCCCACGAGGTGACAGCGCGCAGCGGGACCGAATTGTCGTGCACGTGGTTGGTGGCATCCGACGTGACGGGGTTGGATCGTGTGGTGGCCTTGTCCACCCCGCCGCTGCTAGAACAAGTACTCGACCACCTCACCCGAGACGACTTGACGGATGCGGCTCGTCGACGAGCCGAGGCGTTTGCCATCGATCTCGTCGAACCCGTTCCACGACTGATTTTCGATGTGCCGCTGCCGACGACGCCGTGGCTTCGGCAGATCGCAGATCAGTTGGTTGCCAGCCCGGCCGACACCCGATCGGTCGAGGAGTGGGCCGCCGACGCGAAAGTCAGCACTAGGACCTTCACGCGAAGGTTTCCGGCGGAGACCGGACTGACCTTCTCGGAATGGCGTATGCGACTGCGGGCTCATCACGCGATGCAACTTCTGGCACTCGGTCGAAGCATCTCGTTTGTGGCGCGGAAGACGGGTTTTCGTTCCGAGAGCGCGTTCGGCGCGGCATTCCGTCGAACGATGGGTGTGACTCCGGGCGAGTTCGCAAGCCTGATCGATCACCCGCGCACGCCAATGACCGATTGGCTACAGGACTAGTCCGAACAGCGACTCAAAGGGCCTCGATCGGACTTGTGTAGCGCCCGAGAATCAACTTAGGGTTGGCTAAACAATCACCCTGTAGGAGTTCTGCGTGCGCGCAATTCGATCAATTTCTGTCGGTTCCAGAGTCATCGCAGCGGCGGCAGCAGCCGTTGTCGGTGCGATGGTGATGACCGGCTGTTCCTCGTCGTCGGCCGATTCCGAGCAGACGGACGTCCGGACTGTTGCGTCGGCGTACGGGGACATCGAGGTTCCGGTTTCACCCGAGCGCGTCGTCGCCGCGTCATACGACACTCCTTGGCAGCTCATGTCCCTCGGAGTGAGACCGGCTGCTGTGCAGGACTACGGCAAGTGGATCAGTGAATTCACGCCGGAGCAGCAGGCCTTCGTCGACGGGCTCCCGACCATCGGGCCGTACGGGGAAATGAACTTCGAAGCGATCGCCGCGGCGGATCCCGACATCATCGTCGGTGACGCCGACGAGGTGGACCAAGCGGCGTTCGACCGTCTGTCGGGCATTGCACCCACCGTCATCGTCAAGGGTGAGAGCCGAGGCGACTGGAAGACGATCACCACCGAGATCGCCGAGGCGATCGGCAAGACCGACGTGCTCGAGTCGACGCGCACTGCTTACGAAACGAATCTCGAACGTGTTCGTGGCGAGTACGCGGACGTGATCGCGAACAACAAGTGGATTCACATCTCGCTCGGAGACGCACCCGGCGCATTCTCAGTCCAGCAACCCACCGGTGCGATCGGCAATTTGGTCGTCAACGAACTCGGGTTGGCGTACGGGCCTGGTGTTCCGACCAATTACACCGACGCCGGATACGAGTCCTACCCGATGGAGCAGTTGGCCGACATCGTCAACGGCGTGACGGTCGTGCTGTATCCGCTGAACGCGGACGGATCGACCAGTGCGGCGGTTCAGGCGGTCCTCGACGACAACCTCTTCACGAGGCTGCCGGCGGCGCAGGCCGGGCATGTTTTCGGATTGCAGTCGAGCGTCACAGATTTCGTGACCGCGAACGGTTGGCTGAACGAAGTGAAAACGAAGGTGTTTGCAAGGCTCTGACGCTTGCTCACCTTTTGACTGCGCGCCCGCAACTGACCAGTTGAGGGCGCGCAGTCTTTTTGGTCGCCACTACGAGCGGAAATCCTGTCCTCTGCTTATGATTTCTGTCACTGCTGGTTACCGTTACTTCGACGAGGGCGACGCGGTTCGACCTTGCCTTGGCAGGGATCGCCGATCCTCGGCGACGTGCGGAGGTGGTCGCCATCCCCGCAGATCGGTGGGGTATTTTGTCCGTATCTACTGTCGGGGTGAGCAGTGATGTGCGGGGGAGTTCTTGGTGAGGACAAGCGCTCGTGCCGTCTTTCGAGCAGGGCGCTCTGGATTTCGGGGCCATACCCGTCCGGACATTAGTTCTGGTTTGCTGAGCGTGAACGGTGCGTGGGGCGAACCGTTCGAGGGGACGAAAGGCGAGATCGGCGAATGACAGCGACTTCCGACGCACGGCGTACCGAATCGAACGCTGTCCAGAAGACAGTCTCGCCGTCCGCCGAAAACCCACGCTGGCGCGATCGCAAGAGGTACCTGTGGCCGCTCGGATTGCTTATCCCGCTCAGCCCGTTCATATCGTGGTTTCTCGTCGACAACCTTCGCCTCGGATTGTTCTGGGCGACCGGCGCGTGGCTGCTGGTCATTGTCATCCCGATCATCGACATGCTGGCCGGTGAAGACGGCGAAAGTCCGCCGGACGATGCGATCCCCGGACTGCAGAAGGACCGCTATTACCGCTGGTGCACTTACGCGTTCCTCCCCTTGCAATACGCCGGTCTGGTCTTTGCCTGCTGGTGCTGGATCAACGCTCCGATGGGAATCGCGGAGAAGATCGCGATGTCGTTCACGGTGGGCGTCGTCGCCGGCGTGGGTATCAACGCAGCACACGAACTCGGTCACAAGAGCGAGGAGGTCGAGCAGTGGCTCGCGAAAGTGGCGCTTGCACAGTCTCTGTACGGGCACTTCTACGTCGAACACAACTTCGGCCACCATGTGCGCGTAGCTACTCCGCAGGATCCGGCCAGCTCACGGTTCGGTGAGAGCTTCTGGAGGTTCTTGCCACGAAGTGTGGTCGGCGGCCTGCGTTCTGCGTGGCGTATCGAGAGCGCTCGACTCCAGCGGAAAGGCAAGCGAACCTGGAGTTTCGAAAACAACGTCCTCAACGCCTGGGCGATGAGCGTTGTCCTCTTCGCGACGCTCATCGGCATCTTCGGTTGGGAGGTCGCACCCTGGCTGCTACTGCAGGCGGTGGCCGGATTCACCTTCCTCGAAGCCGCGAACTACCTCGAGCATTACGGCCTGCTGCGTGGCAAGCGTGCCGACGGCTCGTTTGTGCGCTGCAGCCCGGCTGACAGTTGGAACAGCGATCACGTGGTGAGCAATCTGTTCCTCTATCAGTTGCAGCGACACAGCGACCACCACGCCAACCCGAAGCTGCGGTACCAAAGCTTGCGCAGCGCAGCCGAAGCCCCGCAACTTCCGGCCGGCTATGCGGTGATGATCGTGATCGCGTGGATACCGCCGCTGTGGCGTCGGGTGATGGATCAGAGATTGTTGGACTACTACGACGGCGATACAGAACGGATCAACGTCGGCTGATCACGTAGCCGCCGCTGAACTGTTCGGAGTTGTCGTCTCAGCGACCGTCGTCCCACACGGTGTTGCCGCTTGCAGTCGTCGACGGGTAGTCCTGGACGGCGTCCCAATGTTCGACGATCTTGCCGTTCTCATCGAAGCGGAAGATGTCCATCGAGCCGCTGCCAGCGGTTCCTTCACCGGACGAAGCGAAGGTCTGGACGAAGACGAAGTCGCCCTCGGCTACCGTTCGCGGAAACTTGGTGGCCTTGTCTCCGGTAACAGGTTCGACCCCGGCCAGTGCCGTGACAAACGCATCCTTGCCGTCTGCGAACGAGGGGTTGTGCTGCGTGTAGCTCGGGCCGACCAGCTGGTCGGCAGCCTCGGCGGCTTTGCCCTCGTTGAAGGCGAGCTGTAGGAAGGTCAGGGCGTTGGCCGTGTTGCGCTCCAATACTTCTGACGTCTTGGACGGCGAAGAGGTGGGTCCGTCGAACATCGTGTTCGGATTCGCGGACGTTTCCGGCACGTCTTGAATGGCATCCCAGTGTTCGACGATCTTGCCGTTGTCGACACGGAAGATGTCGAACACGGCCTGGCCGCGGTCGCCGGGTGCAGAAGTGGTGTGCGACTGGAGGACAACAAGATCACCCTCGGCGAAGACGCGAGTGATCTCGGCGTGCAACCCGGGTGTGGCCTCGACGTAACCGCCTATGCCGCTGACAAATCCGGCTGCCCCATCGGCGGCGGTGGGGTTGTGTTGGATGTAGACGTCGCCGATGTACCGGTCGGCGGCTTGCTGAACCTGGCGGCCGTTGAACGCCAGTTCGTAGAAATCCGTGACGATGGTCTTGTTGGATTCGAGTTGATCGCTCTGTCCGGCAACAACATTTGTGGACGTCGTAGAACTCCTGGGTGTTGCGGTTTCCGAGTCGTTGGAGCAAGAGGTGAGCAGGAGGGCGGCGGCAGCGGGAACAGTCATCCAGGCTGCGCGCCTACGAAGGTTGCCCATGCTCAGTGTGCGACGGTGAAACGCTGGCGACGGTGAGCCGGAGTCTCGATCTCGTCGACAAAAGCGTGTGCGTAATCTTCGCCTGCGATAGCGGAATTGCCCTCGGCGTCTGTCAGGAGAACGTCGCCACCCACCTGGAAGGATCCCTTCGGAGCGACGCCGGCGTGGGCGCCGAATGCTGCGGCCGGGCTCACGTAGAACCAGTCGACATTGCTGTCAGTCGCGCGGAGCGCATCGAGGACCTCGGCGTGAGCGAGCGCCTCACCCTTGTATGCGTCCGGGAAGTCGGGGGTGTCGACGACGCGTGGCCCACCCTCGGCGACCAACAAGCTGCCGGCGCCACCGACTACGGCAATGCGAGCACCGTTGCGTGCGGCGGCATCTGCGAGGGGAGTGACGGCGTCGAGCAGGCGCTTGCCGTCGATCTCGCGGGCGGGGATGGCAACGACAACGACGTCGTTGTCCGCCGTGACCTGCTCCACGATCGTGTTGTCGTGAACGGAACCCTGCACGACATTCGCCTCGGTTCCGGACTGCGCACTGCGGGCGACGACGGTCACCTCGTGGCCGCGTGAAGTGGCTTCCTTCGCGATTGCGCTTCCTGCAAAACCGTTTCCACCGAATACTGCGATCTTCGACATGGCGTGTGCCTTTCCTTGATGTCGTCGTTGTGCTTGTAGTAGTAAATTTATTCACCTGGAATGCCGATGTCTCGGTCAGATGCGGGCAGTAATTGGTGAAAAACAGACATCTTGATGACGGTGGACCGACTGCTTCGTGTCTACATTGCGAACCGTAGGGTTGGTGCATGACTCTCACCGCCGACAACAACGCAGGTCCGCTGGCAATCGAGCGCTCGGACGTCGAAGCCGCACGGACTCGTATCGCAGGGTTGGCGCGGCATACCCCGATCTTTCGAACTGCGCTACCGACGCCACACGGTGAGGTACCGGTTCTGTTCAAGCTCGAGTACCTCCAGCACGGCGGTTCCTTCAAAGTGCGCGGCAGTCTCAATGCAGTGGAACGAGCTGTAGCCAACGGCACCATGCCCGATGCCGGCGTGGTGATCGCGTCCGGCGGCAATGCAGCGATCGGGGCCGCGTGGGCGGCGCGGCGACGAGGACTCACATGCACAGTGGTGGTGCCGGAGACCGCGCCCGACGCAAAGGTGAAGGCGCTCGGGGAGTTGGGCGCCGCCGTTCACAAGGTAGGCGATCGCTACGCGCTCGCTGCTGCCGCCGCGGCGGAGATCGCACGCGCGAGCGGCGCGCTCGAACTGCACGCCTACGACCTGCCCGACATCGTCAGTGGGGCCGGCACCATCGCTCTCGAGATCGAAGACGAGGCGTCCGGACCGATCACGTATTGCATTGCAGTCGGCGGCGGTGGTTTGGTCTCTGGAATCGCCGCGGCGGCACGTCCCGAAGATCAAGTAGTAGCAGTCGAGCCGACCGGAGCTGCTACCTTGCACACCTCGCTCGATGCGGGTCGCCCGGTCGACATCGAAGTGAACAGCATCGCCGGGGACTCATTGGGGGCCACACGCATTGGCGCCATCGCCTGGGAGACACTGCATGAGAGTTCGGTAGGCAGTGTTGTGGTCGACGATGATTCGATCCGGCAGGCTCGGGCATTCCTGTGGCGGGAGTTCCGGATTCTGGTGGAGTTGGGAACCGCAGCAGCATTGGTTCCGGTTCTGAACGGAACGGTTACGCAGCCGTCCGGCGGTGAACTGTGCGTGGTTTTATGCGGAGCCAACACACATCCGACCGACCTGTAATTTTGGCGTATTTGTTTGCCTGCGTGTGAGAAAGTCGCAGGTGGGTACCTCTCGCAGTATGAGTACCAGCAGCATTATCTGGATAATTGTTGCCGTGGTCGTGGTGATAGCGATCGTGGCCGCACTCCTGTGGGTGGCGCGAAACAGACGTGACGAGCGTCGACACATCGAGGCAGAACAGATCCGCGAAGACGTCGCAGACAAGTCGCTGCAAGTCGGCGAGCGCGAGGCGCGGGCAGAAGAGACAGCAGCCAAGGCGCGCATGGTGAAAGCAGAGGCGGATGCCAAAGCGGCGGAAGCGTCTGCGCTGCAACACCATGCAGCGCAACACCGGAAAGAGGCGACGAGTTCTCGCGAGGAACTGAACCAGCAAAGAGATCACGCAGACACCATCGACCCCAAGGTGCCCAACCCGAAGGTCCCCAACCCCGAAGAACCGCGATCGGCGCCCGATCAGAACCCTCGCAACCCTTGACCTCGAAACCCTTCATGCACGCGTTCGAAGGAAGCGTCGGTCCGTATATGGTTCGTCGATCATGATGAACAAAGAATCGTCACCGCAGAACCAGAAAAGCGTCGCGTCGACGGCCGCTGACGTCGCACAGAACAACGTCTTCGAGCGCTTTGCCCGTGCCGGATTCATCGTCAGCGGTGTCGTTCACCTGCTGATCGGGTATATCGCGATCCGCGTTGCTCTCGGTGGATCCGGGTCTGCGGACCAATCGGGTGCGATGGCCGAGTTGGCAGGAAAGCCAGGGGGCGTCTTCGCTCTGTGGTTCGGCGTCGTCGCCTTCCTTGCCATGGCGTTGTGGAGATTGGCCGAGGCTGCGTTGGGAAGCTCGTCGTCGCCGTCCTCGGACGACAAGAAGAAGGAGTTCTTCGATCGCGCCAAAGCTTTGGGCATCTCGCTCGTCTATTTCGGTTTTGCGTTCACTGCATTCGGATTCGCCCGCGGTAGCGGTAAGTCGAGCAGTGGTCAGAGTGCGGGATTCACGGCACGTCTGATGGAGAACACGCTTGGGGCTATCGCATTGGTGCTCGGCGGGATCGTAATCATCGCTGTTGGTCTTTACCACGTGTACAAGGGCGCGAGTCAGAACTTCCTGGACGATCTGAAAGGCACACCCAGCACCTTCGTGCGCCGACTCGGAACCGTCGGGTACGTCGCCAAGGGTTTGGCCATCGCCGCGGTCGGCATTCTGGTTCTTCTCGCGGTCAACAACTCCGAACCAGGCAAGGCCTCCGGCCTCGACGGAGCGTTCAAGACGCTGGGTGCGCAACCGTACGGAGTCGCCCTGCTGATCCTTGCCGGATTGGGCATCATCACCTACGGGCTTTACTGCTTCGTGATGGCGCGCTCGACGAAGATGTAGCGCCCGTAGGTAAGTGGGTCTATCCGAATGACCCGGTCTGGAAGCCGACGTCGCTACCCGACGAACTTCCGGTCGAGCTACCGAATAGCGGTCGTCTCGGAACCAGATCATGCATCAGGTTCTCTGCTGCAGGGTCGATCATCGCCGCGTTTCCACCGTTCGCCAGAATCGTGATCGACCAGCCACTGTCGGGGACCAACAGGGTGATGCAGTTGGAACCCGTGCTGCCACCGTTCTTTTTGGCGAACCGTTGTGGGAAGTTCGGCGTCGGGGGTTGGAGCTGCCACGCCATTCCCATTCCGAAGGCCGGATTCTCCGGAGCCTGGGTGGCGATCTGATCGAGCATCGAGGTCAGTACCGGTTTGAGCGGGTTATTGCCGTAGCCGAGAGTTGTTGCGGCCCAGATCGACATGTCCTCAGCGGTGCTGACCAGGCCACCCCCGCCTGCGATCGCGCCCGTGTTGTTCCACAGAGGCGCTCTTGCGCCGTCGAGGTAGTACGGAACGGCCAGATCGGTTGCTTTGGACTCGATCACGGTACCCATCATCCCGAGCGGGTCGGTGATTTCGCGGGCGACTGCTGCCGCGAAAGGCGGCTTCTCCTGTCCCGGAATGATCTTGTCTGCCATGAGTGTGCCGAGCAGTCCGAACCCGAAGTCCGAGTACAGCCAGTGGCTACCGGGGGAGAACGCCAAGGCGCGGGGGTCCTCGAGGCCTTCCCACAGCATGTCTTTGGTGTACTTCGCCTTCTCGTCGTTGCATGATTTCTTGGGATCGGCACATCCTGCCGAAAGATTGGGCGGGTCGTCGCTGAGACCCGAACGGTGGGTGACCAGTTGGCGAAGCGTGATCTCCTCGCCACCGCTGCCTTTCGGCAGTGGGTTGCCATCCGAATACTTGCTCGCCAGGTCGTCCAATCCGACTTCTCCCCGAGCGATCAGTTTCGCCAGTAGTGCAGCGGTGAAGGTCTTGGTCTCCGAGGCGATCTCGAATTGCGTTCGCGGAGTGACTCTCACGCCGTTTTCGACGTCGGCATGACCGTAGTGGTACGTAGTGGTGACACTCGCCTTGCGGTTCTTCTCATCCGGTTTGACGATGGCCAAGGCAAGACCGGGAACTCCACCGTTCAGCAGTGTCTCTGCGACGCGCTGTACCGCTTGGGCTTCTGCAGGATCGCCGACCCGTGAACCTGGATTGGGCGCGACGGGGCCGGCGGCGCCGGCGGTCGACGAGGTCGCGAAGGTTATGACGGCGGTTGCCGCCAGCCCCGCAACGCTGATGAACTGTCGCCGTGACGTCCGGGCGGACCCTCGATCCTGGTTTTCCATTGTTTGCACATTACAACCAAAGTCGACTGGTTTGACTGTTTTGTCGGAATTGGCAAGGTGTGGTCCTTAGAGGACAGTGTCGTTAGATCACGCCGCCGTTGACGTAGATGACCTGGCCGTTGACCCAGCGAGCTGGGCCGGCGAGGAACGCGACAGCCTCCGCGATATCCACCGGGGTGCCGAGCCGCTCCAGGGGTGCCAGCTTGGACAGATTCTCCACTGTAGCTTCGTCTTTCCCGTCCAAGAACAGATCGGTGGCTGTGGGACCAGGGGCTACCGCGTTGACTGTGATGTCACGTCCGCGTAGCTCTTTCGCGAGAACCAGGGTGATTGCGTCGACAGCACCTTTGGTGGCGGCGTACGCGGCATAGGTCGGGAAGGCCAGCTTTTTCACCGAAGTAGAGAAATTGACGATCGCACCGCCGCGCCGGACGCGCCTGGCCGCCTGCTGGTCGACGACGAAGGTTCCTCGGACGTTGGTCCGATGCATCCGATCGAAGTCGTCGAAGTTCATTTCGGCAACGGTGGAGAGGATCATGATTCCGGCTGCGTGAACGACTACGTCGATGCCTCCGAACTCCTCCTCGACCGTATCGAACAGTGCAGCGACTTCACCTTCGTCGGCGACGTCGGCATGCACCGCTATAGCGCGCCCGCCCGCAGCGACGATGGCGTCAACTGTTTCCTGGGCGCGTTGAAGGTTTCCTGAATAGTGCACGGCGACAGCCATTCCGTCGGCGGCGAGCTTCTCTGCAGTCGCTCGCCCGATGCCGCCGGAAGCTCCGGTGACGATGGCGACGCGGGTAGTGGTGTCAGTCATGATGTAACTCCTGAACTGGTTTCGGTTGCATCGGACAGCTTGCGGAGCCACTCTCGCAGTAGGCCGACTTCGTTGGTGGAGAGGGAAGTTGAATCTGTGGCAGCCAGTTGGGCGTCGAGAGTGGATGCAACTCTGTTGAGTGAGGTTTCCGGGTGGGCGCCGGATTCGTCGATGATGGACGCGAAGATTCCGTCGCGAACTCGCTGTGACAGCGTCGGATCGGGGTACTGTTCCGGCCTTACGACGAGCATCAGAGCGACGCCCGCATTGGCGGACATCACCATCTGCGTAGCCACGTCGACCGATACGGTCAGAACGCCTGCGGCAGCACATCGTTCGAGAACCGATCGAAGTAGCGCCTGAGCCTGCAAGGCAGTGTCTGCGCTCTGGGCAGAGGGTGAGTGCATCAGCCGGTAGTGAGCGGGATGTGCGAGCGCGAAGGCTGTATGTGCATCCCAGCCGGCCCGTAGATCGGCAACGGGGTCATCGGAAGGTGTCGCAGCGCGTTTGCCTTCGAGGTATTCGAAGAAACCTGCCTCGACGACGGCTGCGAGCAGTCCGTCCTTGTCGCCGAACTGACGGTAGAGCGCGGGGGCGCCGACGCCGGCCATCTCGCACACGGCGCGGGTGGATATGTCGCCGTTGGGGGAGGTGTTGAGCAGCTCGGTCGCTGCGGCCAGAATCTTTGCTTTCGAGCTCATGTAAACAACGCTAACATAAATATGAAATCATCGCTATCAATGGTTCGGGTCGTGCGAACGAACTACAGACACAGAGACCAGGGCTTGATCAGATGAGTGAGCCGGTCCGGCCACGGTTCTGTGTGGAGTGACGGCTAAAGCCGTTCTGTTCTCACACTCTGAACGAAGGAATTCTGGTGATCGACTCGGAAACTACTGTCGCGCCCAATAATTTGCATTCCGGTTATCTGGGTTGGATTCTGCGGGTCATCAGTGTCGCGGCGTGCGTTGCGGTTGCAACGGTCGTTTTCTCGCTGACGCTCGGGCCGCCATTCGCGCGGGCCTGGGCACAGTGGGTTGCTCGTCATGTAGGTGGGGACTTCGAGACGGGAGTCGTTGTCGGATTCCTGACTGGGCTTCTAGGCACCGCTGTGACTTTGTTTGGAGCGCTGATGACTTCGTTGGCGTGGCGGCGCCGCGGTGGCCCGGCATTGTCGCTTGGTGTCGGTGCCATTGCCGTGCTTGCCGTTATTCCCGGCGCAGTGAATTTGAGTATCGCGGTCGGTGCAGCAGGATCCGGGGTAAGGGCGGCGGGGAGGATCCTCGACGTCGACGGGCCGGCGTTTCGTGGAGCCTGGGTAGCCGGATCAGTGGCGGGACTGTTGCTGTATATGGTCGGGGCGCTGCTGTTGGGGAGGAGCCTTCGTTCGACATTCGGGCCTGTCAGGCAGGCGGCGCCGCCGCTCCCGGGGGTGGTCGGCTACACCGCCGATGGCCGACCCGTTTTTGCGCAAGTGGGCTTCACAGCGGACGGGATTCCGGTACTCGCAGATCAACTTGAAGTGCGCTACCCAGCGCGACCAGCGGTCGGTACGAATGCCTTGGCCATCGTTGCACTCGTACTTGGAATCTTCGGTGGGGTTCTTGCCATTCCAGTGGGTCACGTGGCGCTGAATCAAATTCGCCAATCCGGCGAAAGTGGGCGTGGGTTGGCAGTGGCCGGCCTCGTTCTCGGTTATCTGTCGCTGATCGTCATCGTAGGTTTCGTATTAGTAGCTGTGTCCGCGGCGTATCGGTAATTTGGGTCGCGCATCAGAGCGGGATCGGTGAGAGGGGTTCGATGTCGTGGTCGCGAGGTCCGAACAGGCCCAGAGTCTGGGTGCGAATGGACGGTAGTACTTCGTGGAAGCTCCCGCCGAGACGGTGGAGAGAGTTGAACGAGCGCGATTCCCAAACCGGAAACTCTCCGTCAGCGCCGCGGGATGCTGTGTCCCACAGCAGAGCGTCACCGTTTTCGCTCCATCCGAAAACCTGCAGCGAGTCAGGGAGTGACCAATCGCCGTCGGGTTCGATCATCCAATCGAACTCGTCATCCCGTCCTTCTCGGTAGACGGACCGAAGATGAGCGGTGAGGTTGCGGGCGCGCCCTTGCCAGCCGTCGGCGAATCCGGGAAGGACGGGCGGATAGATGAGCCAGAGTCCGAAGGTCCGCGCCCAACCTGCGTGCCGGATGAATGCGCGATAAGAATCGGGGAAGCCCTGCCGGTCGGGAAATCGAAAAGAATCCAAAACAGTGAAATCTATGTGTTGAAGCGTCGACTGGCCTTCTACCGTCAGCGCGTTGGGTCCCGTGGCAAACACGTCATCAACACTAGCAATGCGAGTTCGTGAAATACTTGGACGCTCGACACCTTACCCCGTCTCACGATGCCGCGATGGGTGAGTTGTGTTGTCATGAATGCTCTTTCACAGCTTGGTTACACGGAGGCGACCGGCGGCAATGGGCCGCTAAGTCATAAAACGGCTGTTCGACGCATTCCCAGATTTTCGCCGGCAATGCGAATCAGATCGAGATCGTGGTCGGTTGAGCGGCGCAGTCGCTGGTCGCCAGGATCGGTATCGAGAACAATCGTCTGTGCACCCACCTCGGTCAGAAACTCGATGTCGGTACGTATCTGGTTGATGGTTCCGTACCCGAGTGGACGGTCCGGCGATTCGACAGATTCTCCGGCGGGGAGAAAGTAGATGCGGGGGACGAACTCACGCCCGGGGGCGAGTGAAGCGACTCCAGCGATGCATAGGTCCCGGGAGGGGTGCAATGGGTGCCATGCGGTGCCCAATCTGTTGGTTCGGTCGATCGCAGCGGGTCCGTTGCCGCCGATCCACAACGGAGGATGCGGTTGTTGCAAGGGAAGGGGTCCGTTGTGCACGCGATGTGTTCCGGCCGAGCCCGGGGCGTCGTACGTCTCCGACGTCCATGCTGCGATCAAGGTTTCGAGAGTGGTATCCGTCAGTCGACCTCGACGTGTGAACGGAACGCCGAGAACGTCGAAAGCCTGTGCAGTCCAGCCGACCCCGATGCCCACGATTAACCGTCCGCCGCTGAGACGATCGATCGTCGCGGTCGCGTGGGCGAGGTGGGCCGGGTGTCGATGACTGCCGATCAACACGCCGCTGCCCAGACGAATCGACTCGGTTCCCGCTGCGAGCCAGGACAGCGTGGCCAGGCACTCGTAAAACGGAGCAGGAGAGCGGCGATTCGCGTCGTCGGTCAACACCACGTGATCCGAGAGTAGGACATTGTCGAATCCGGCAGTTTCCGCTGTCCGGGCCCACGCGAGAATCCCGTCGGGGTCGATCTGCGGCCCGAAATTGGGGAGATTGATTCCGTACTTCACGACGAACTCGGAATCAGTCGGGCGGCGCCACCGCGGCGGAACGTCAGGACGTTTCCCCCGTTGGCGGTAAAAGGGAGAGGGGCGTCCGGTCGGCTGATGTGGTGCTCGAACAGCTCGATGTTCAAGTCGCCGACGGATACCATCGCCATCCGGGACGTTCCTTTCACGTCCGCATCGGGAACGGTGACACCGACTGTGGACAAGGCATTTTCGACATTCACGGTCACGGTCATGGGATCAGCAGTACCTTTCCTCGGGTTCCACCCGCGGCCAGCAGAGCGTGGGCTTGGGGTGCTTCGTCGAACCGGAATGTTCGGGCGACAGGGACGGTGACCGAACCGGTCGATACCAGTTCGGCGAATGATTCGAGGCCCGAGCCGTCCTCGTCGACATAGCTTTTCGCCGGTGTGATTCCACGTTGCGGTGCGGGTTGCTCGTTGTCGTCGATGGAGATGAAGGCGCCGTCGTCTCGCACGCTGTCGACGGATTCGGAAACACCCGCCGTGTCGACGACGGCGTCGTATTCCTTGTGCGCCAGGTCAACGGGACTCGCGATGACCCGACTGAGGCCGAGGGCCAAGAGTTCGTCAGCGTCGCTCTCGCGAGCGAGGGCGTCGACGCGGTGCCCTCGCGAGAGCAGCAGCGCCGACGCTATTCGGCCCACCGCGCCGGCAGCACCGGTCACCAACACCGCGGATTCTGGTGCAAGGTCGAGTTTGTCGAGGCATTGCACAGCGGTGAGCGCCGCGAGTGGGATCGCAGCAGCGTGCTCAAGGGTGACGTTCGACGGAGCGGGTGCGAATAGGGACTGGTCGGCGGTGACGCGTTCGGCATAGGTTCCGTAGCGGTGTGCCGGTTGCGCGATCATTCCGATGACTCGGTCTCCTGGCGCGAAGCGTGTTACCGCGGATCCGACTGCGATGACGGTGCCGGAGACGTCCCATCCCAAAACTGCTGGGAAGCACAACTCGATCGGCAAGAACCCCGAACGGGTCTTCAGATCGACAGGGTTGACGGCAGCGGCCGCAACGGAAACAGTGACGTCTCCGGGACCGGGTGTCGGCTCGTCGACCTCGGTGAGAGTGAGAACGCTCGGGTCGCCGGTGGCTTCGATTGCGATGACTTTCATGCGATTCCTTTCGTGAGACCTTGCGCTGGAGAGTGATCGACGGCGTAGCGGGCATTCTCTTCGGCTGCAGTCAGACCCAACCCGCCGTCGACGGTGACGGTGGTCCCCGTGAGATAGCTCAAACCGGATCCGGCGAGGAACACCGCGGCTGCTGCGACCTCGTGCACACCGGCCGGACGCCCCAACGGGATAGCGGGGCGATCGATGTCTGCATACGAGGATTCGTCATCGATGCCGTTCATCGCGGTGGCGGTTTCCCCCGGCGCGACGAGATTGACGCACACTCCGTGGAGTGCGAAGTAGAGGGCGGGGATACGACTCGGCGCCGCCAATGCGGCCTTGCTGGAGAAGCAGATTGCACTGCCGGTGATGGGGACTGTGTCTCAGCCTCGAATTCGATCCCCGTGATTCGGTCGACGTTCGCGTCGATGACGATCAACCGTCGGTCTCCGCGGTGTAGCGACGCTGGGCTGCACCCGTTGAGTAGTCGAGTGCTGTCCTTGGCGAACAGATTTCGTGCGGCGATCACGTGATACTCGACCTGTTTGACCGCTTCGACCGCTGTGGCTGAGACTCAGTTTGAATGAAGCGGCACTACGCATGTCGATCCCCCTAGACGGTGTGAAAGAGCGTTCGCGAGCTATGTCAGCAGTACGGCGTTACTTCAGTGAACAAAATGACTTTCGAGGAGAACAGTAGGACATTCGCATAGTGATCGCTACAAGAGTAGAATAGATCACATTTGGATCGGTAGATGCTGTGGAATTGGGAGGTTGCATGGCCGGGGTGCCGGGACAAGGACGGAAGTTCGACGTAGACGCGGCCTTGGACAAGGCGATGTATGCCTTCTGGGAGCACGGCTACGAGGGGACATCCGTTGCCATGTTGACTGCTGCGATGCAGATCAATCCACCGAGTCTCTACAGCGCTTTCGGCGGCAAGGAAGGAGTGTTCTTTGCCGCCGTCGATCACTACAACGCGACTCGCGGCGACTTCATGGACCGGGCGTTCGCCGAAGAGCGCGAGGCATCCGAATTGATTCGCCGCCTCTTGAACGACGCGGCGTCCCATTACACCGACGAGTCTTGTCCGGGTGGCTGTCTGATCATCAGTGCGGCGGTCAGCGTGACCGATGCCAACAGTCACATAGCAAACCGATTGCGCGACATGCGAAATGCCAACGTGGCATTGCTGTCGCAGAGGATCGCAGGCGATATCGCCAACGGACTCTTGCCCGCTGATTCCGATCCCGAGGACCTTGCCGAGTTCATCGGTGTAGTCATGCAAGGCATGTCTCAGCGCGCCCGAGACGGTGCAACACAGAGGCAATTGGAACTCGTAGCGAACAGGTCTTTCGACTCGCTGAACTTCTCGAAAGACCTCATCGGCTGAACAGACTTCAGTTGACGGTCGGGGGTCTAGTTGGATTGGTGTGAAGGTGAGTATCGAGGTCGGTCGTAGTGCCCTCTGCCCCAATATAGTTCGTCACTGACCGTGATGGCTGTCGGTTCGTTGGAGGAAGGGGCGAGGCCAGGCGCCGAGTGCAAGGACGGCGAGGATCGTCTGGACGAGTCCGGTGGTGAAGAAGATGCCTTGCAGCGGCGACCAGGCGAGGATCATGGCTATCTCGACGAAGATCCAGATCATCATCGTCAGGCCGGCGGCGGCGTGCAGGCCCCATGCCAGGCGGAACCTGTTGTGCTGAGCGAAGAGCGCGGCGGCCTGGATGCCGCCCACGACTACGCCGAGGATGATGCCGGGCCAGAAGTAGGAAGGAAAGACGGTTCCTTCGATCCACTCCGGAGGCAGACCCATCCCACCGCCGATCGTCAGGCCCGCCATCCCGATGAGCGCGGAGATCAGGTTGAGCCACGCGATGGCGGACAGACCGATCCGGAAACCCCGTGGCGGGAGCGATGTGGACGTCATGACTGCCAACGATAGAGAGGCTCAGTCGAGCCCGTCCATGTTCCTGCGCGTAGCCGCGCTGGCAGCGTCGGCATCACCCGCGACGATGGCTTCCACCAGATCTCGGTGGGCAGCGGCTTCGTCGTCGATGGAGTCGGGGTTTCGGGCCGTGACGTCGGTGATCACGTCCAGGGCTGAGTTGCGGAGCGTTTCGATGAATGAATCGAACACCATCGACAACACGCTGTTGTGTGCTGCATTCACCACGGCGCGATGTAGTTCCATGTCAGCGTCGACAAATTCTGTTGGTGTCGAAGCATTTTCACGGGCTTCGAGTGCTGCCATTAACAGGTCGACGTCGGCAGAGGTCCGACGCATGGCAGCCAGGCGGCCCGCTTCCACCTCCAGCAGTCTGCGCACTTCGTAGACTTCGCGGCGGTCCGAGCGTTTGAGCTCTCGCTCGAGCTCTGTGACCGGAGTCGAGGACATGACGTAGGTGCCGGATCCTTGATGAGAGTAGAGCTGTCCCGACGCAATCAGTGCACGCACGGCTTCCCGGCCGGTCGAACGCCCGACGCCGAGGAGTGTGCTCAGATCCTGCTCGTTCGGGATTTTCGTCCCGACCGGCCACTCGCCGTCGCCGATGAGGCGCGCAAGTTCGTCCGCGGCTTTCTGTACCAGCGACTGCTGCTTGACCTGGCGCACTGCCATGTATCTGCTCCTGACTGACTCGGTGAACCGCAGTGGAGCGGCTCACCGAGTAATACTTCATGTCCTCCGATGAATCTTCAGACTACGGTGCCGTCTTTTGGTTTATCGAAGCGCGATGACGTCCAGTTCGCGCTCCGTCTCGTCTTCCGGGTCGAGGCGTCGATCGCGCAAGGTGAATGCGATGACGGCGCCGACGAACAGCACTGCAGTTGTCGCCCCGATTGCCATGCGCGGTCCGAAGTGATCTGCCAGGTAGCCGAACAGCGGAGATGCGATGCCTCCCACGGACATCGCGAGTCCGAGCGTCACCCCACTTGCTGTGCCGGGGCGATTCGGTAGGTAGTCCTGAGCCAACGTCACCTGTGGCGCGAAGGGCAGGAACATCGAGAATCCGAGGCAGGCGATTCCCAGTTCGGCAATCGCAACGTGCGGGGCGGCAGCGAGCAGTGCCAGTGAAGGTACCGCAAGCAGGTAGCCGAGTCGGATGGATGCGCGTCGACCACGACGGTCCGCGAGGACTCCACCCAGTAGCGTTCCGGCCGCTCCTGCCAATGTGAAGGAGGACAACACGATTGCTGCACTCGAGGACGAGCCGTTCAGTCCGTTGAGCACGTACGGTGAGACCAACGACAGTGTGGTCACGTACGGAATCGACCAACAGACCGTTACCAGCACGAGTCGGGTGAACGAGCGCCAATCGTCTGACACGGGACCGTTCGCTGCCAGTTGCGCACTCAGCGACTGGGCTGACTCGGCCTCACCCGTGTTGACCGATCGCGACTGGGCGACCATCCACCAAATCGCCGCCACCACTGCAGGAACTGCAAGTAGATAGCCGCCGGACAATCCGAGTGAGCCAACGACGAGCGTGACAAACGGTGGCGCCAGCGAGGCGCCCAACGTGCCGCCCACGGAGAACACGCTCATGGCTTTCTGCGAATGACCTCCAGCCGTGCGTGCCAAATTTGTGGCGGGCGGGTGGTATGCGGCGATGCCGATGCCTGCCACGGCAATTGCCAGCCAAGTGACGATGTAGGTGGTGCTCATCGCTGCCACGACAATTCCTGCTGCGGCCGTCACAAAACCCGTGGGTACCAGCCAATTTCGGCTCTTTCGATCGACCAGCATGCCGAATGCGGGTTGCACGACACTGGATAGGCCGGTCGCGGCGAGCGTGATTCCGGCGACTGCGGAGTAGGAATATCCGCGTTCGAGCATCATGAACGGCAAAAGTGCAGGCACAGCCCCCTGGTACAGATCGTTCACGACGTGTGTGCCGGTGAGAAATGCAACTTGCCCCTTCTTCATCTCCTTGGGCATCCCTTCGTTCAGGTCTTCAAGTCCTCAGGTCCTCTGAGGACTTGAAAGTTATCACGAACCCGCGGACGCACGGTTGTGTTGGAGACCTGGATCTCATTCGAGCCGACTGACTAACTCGCAGCAGTCGCAGCATTGCGGGCGGCGAGCTGCGCGAAAGCGTGGGTCAGTTCTGCCGGGCCGACGACATCGATGTCGGTGTCGAATCGGTTGAAAGAGGCTGCCAGCGCCGTCCACGACCATGATCCGGCTTCGAGGCTGCACTGCTCAGGGCCAAGATCTTCGACGATGCCGTCGCCGACAAAGGGAAGAACATAACTGGCTGGTCGATGGAGAACGACCTTGCCGTTGCACGGCCATTTGTTGATATGTTCCGATCCCTTGAAGCGCGCGGACACGTATTCGCTCACGTCTCCGCCGGGGATCTCCTTCGGTGCGAACCGGGGGCCGTTCGGGGTGCGTGGGGTGATGCGATCGGCGCGGAAGATTCGCCAGTCGTCTCGCTCGAGATCCCACGCGACGAGGTACCAGCGACGCTTGGAGGTCACCAGATGATGTGGCTCCACTCGGCGTGGGGGTGCTATTTCGCTGGTGTCGGTTGAGTGGTCGTTCGAGTAATCGAAGCGGAGCACCTCGCGAGCGCGGACTGCTGCGGAAATCGCGACGAGCACCACTGGCGACACGGGGTCTATGCCGCCAGAATCGGTCGGGACCGTGGTGAACGTGAGTGCGTCGAGGCGATGGCGCAGGCGCGACGGCATCACTTGCCGCACAGTGGTCAACGCTCGCACTGCGTCCTCTTCGATACCGACGCCGGTCAGCATCGCGGCCTGCAGCGCAACTGCCAGTGCGATGACTTGATCGTCGTCGAACAGTAGGGGCGGCAGCTCGCTGCCGGCGTCGAGTCGGTACCCACCGTCCGGGCCCATGGTCGCCGCAATGCTGTAACCCATCTCCCGGAGTCGGTCGATGTCGCGGCGGACCGTGCGGTGGCTGATGTCGAGCCGCTCGGCGAGTACGGCGCCCGGCCAGTCGCGTCTGGTCTGCAAGAGGGACAGCAGATTCAAGAGCCGCGTGGTGGTCGCCATGTCGTGAGACTACGACGAGTCTAGGACGAAAACAGTCCTATACGGCTGTGAGAGTGGACGTAGTCACGGAAAACCCGGGCGACGTTCGTACTAGGAGCAGACATGAGCATCACGACAACGACCCATCTCAACTTCCGCGGAGACGCCCGCGCGGCTCTGGAGTTCTACCAGTCCGTCTTCGGTGGCCAGGTCACGATCGCAACTTACGGCGACTTCGGAATGCCCAAGGATGTGCCTGGCGCTGAGAACATTGTGTTCGGCCAGGTCGAAACCGCGGACGGCTTCCGCGTGATGGCGTACGACATCCCCGGACAGTCGGGCGGCTCGGCCGGAAACGCAGGCGAGACGCACCGCGAGAACGGCACGACGATCACCGATCGACCGTTCTTCGTCTCCGTTCGCGGTGAATCGCTCGAAGAGGTGCAGAGTTACTGGGCCAAACTCTCTGCTGGTGCATCGATCATCGAGGGTCTTGCCGCCGCGGCGTGGAGCCCCGGTTTCGGCATGCTCACCGATGCGTTCGGGGTGACCTGGATCCTCGACGTCGCCGCCGGCGAGAACCCGGCCTGATCATTCACGCGACGAAGCCGCCGGCACCGAAAGGTGTCCAGCGGCTCCAGCGCGTCGGTGCCCGTCTTGCGCCTCTCGGCAAGTGGCCGCTCGAAGCGGCAATTCTGGGGTGGTACCCGGGGCAAAGAACCGAACACCGACACCCTCTACAACGAAGCTCTGCGGAGAGTTATTCCACGCTGACCTGTGCCGCTGTCAGTCGCAGTCCTGCTCATCGTTCAGCTCCGGCAGAGCTGGGCGACAACGGCTTCGATTGTCTGCGGGGCGCGTCGTAGCAGTGTTGCCAGGTCATCGGACTCTTCGCTGAAGATCCCTTTGCGAATCAGTGGAAAGAGCACAGCAAAGGGCCCGGTTTCGAGATCGTTTACCTCGCGGTGCTCGATCGTCCTACCGAGTTCGGCCGAGACCGATTCGGTGAGTTGATGGAAAGTCCAGGCCGGGCCTCGAAGCTCCCACAACCGTTTGGCAGGCGGGGTTGTCAGTGCGATGACAGCCGCTTCGGCGAGATCGGCAATGGAGGAGGTGACCAGAGTCCTTCCCGCGCCGGCGGAAACGATGGGGCCGGTCTCCATGTCCTGAATTACCTTGGCAGCAAATGCATCCGAGTAGAGTGCATTGCGGAGGACAGTGTGGCTCACGCCGATCTCCTGCAGCTCGACTTCCGTAGTGCGATGACCGGGATCGTGCTGCGCTCCCATCGCGCTCGTGTACACGATGTGCTCGACGCCTGCCGAGACTGCCTCCTGCACAACACCTTTGTGTTGGTCGATTCTGACATTCGGATCGAGCGCCGGGCTCGATACGAACAGCAGTCCGTCGATGCCACTGAACGCGGTCCGCAAACTCGCGCGATCCGTGTAGTCGCCAACTCGCGTATCGATCCCCTGATGGCCGAGGGCATCGGCTTGGGTAGTACTTCGGACCAATGCGTAGGTGTTCGATCCGGTATGTGCCTGCAGGATGCGCAGCGCCGCGCCGCCCAGGTTTCCGGTGGCTCCGGTGACGAGAAAGTTTCTCATGTACGTACTCCAAAGGTGGATTCTGGTGAGTGGTCAGATAAGGACTCGGCTATCGCGAATCCCCATGAAGGCACACAGAATCGCCATCCCAGGGCGGAGTAACAAGCTACTGCTGCGGATGGTGGTCAGGACGTGCGGCAAGAATGCATTGAAGCGACTGTAGCAGGACTAACGAACCGTACGGCCCGCCTGCTCATCGAGATTGCCTGGTGAGAGACACGAGAACGGCTCAGGCCCCCATCTCGGTGTGAGATGGGGGCCGACGTGAGGGGTGAAATCAGCCGGTGACGCCGGTCAATTCGTTCGGGGCGTGATCGAGGGTGGTCTCGGTCAGGATGCTGCCGTCCTCGAGGTCGACTGCGATGAGCTTCTTCGACGCGGGGTCGGTGACGTAGGCGGTGTGATCTTCTACGAAGAGCGCGGGCCTGGGCTCTTGCCACTTGGTGGGCTCGGTCCATGCGTCGATAACGGCGATCTTCTTGGTGACGACGCCGGTGTTGGGGTCGATGACATGGATGGCGCCGTCGGTGCCGAGTACCAGGGCCTCGCCATGCGGTCCGCGTCCGAGTGAGCGGAAGGTGTAGCTGGTGCCGAGGTCGACGAGCTTGAGTTCGGACGTCGTCGTGTTGGTCAGCGAGACCCGTTGCGGACGTTCGAGTTCGGCGTCCTTGTCAGTCTTGTAGTCACCCAGCACGATGTCCGACTCCTCGGAGCCTGCCTGGTTGCCGATGCGGCCGTAAGCATCGGGGCTCTGCACCTTGGTGATCGCTCCGTTCTTGTACACGAGCAAACCGTCCTGGCAGCCCAGCACGATGGCTTCGCCTGCGGCCACTGCTTCGCCGTGGACACCCGGGCACTGTTCGTTTCGCAGGATTTCCTTGCGGTCGGCATCCAGGACGGCAATGCCGTTGCGGGACTCCGAATTTCCGATTGTCGTCAACAGGCTTCCGTCGGCAAGTGCGACGGCTACACCGTGATGGGGTTCCGGGGTGGTGTACGTCTCGACGCGAGGTTGACGTTTTGCCAGCTGAATCGGGTCGAAGATCTCGACCAGTCCCGAGCCGTCGTTGAAGAGGACGGTCTTTCCTGCATGGCGCACGACGTGTCCGGGCTCGTTGGCTGCGAACTCGACCTCGGACATCGCGGGATCGGCTGTGTAGTAATGAGAATGGTCACCGTGGGCCGAAGACCACGTGCCGGTGTCGAGCACCTTGAACGCTTCGCCGGCAGAGATCATGACATGGCGACCGTCGCCGGCCGGGTTGAGTCGGGTGAAGCCGTCGATCTCGGTCTCGCCGACCACGTCGAGGGAAGTTGCATCCAGCACCAGGACGCCGCCGTCGTACGACACGGCGAGACGTGGTGTTGCCGAGGCCTGTTCGGTGGGTGCGGCCGACGTCGTGGTCGTGGTTTCGGACTGGGCGGAGTCCTTGTTGTCGGACGAGCAGCCCGTAACGAGGGCGAGCGAGAGGCCTACTGATGTGGCAAGGGTGAGGCGCCGCGACATGCGGGTGTTGAGGTGCATGGGTATAGATCTACTGCTTAATGTAAATGGTTGTCAAAGTCGTGTATGCGAATGTTCGCATGTCAGGACGGTCGTCGAGGAGCTGGAGAAGAGATGGAGATCGCCTGGGGTGTGGTCCCTGAATGTCCGGTGTCGATGCGTTCACTTTGGGTATGGCACCAGTTCAACTAGGTATTAGTGCATGGATGCCGGCAGGGACATGCTGTAGATCACATCGGTCGATCGAAAGCTGGGCAGCAATGACGCAGTTCATGTTGATTCACGGCGCAGGACACGGAGCCTGGTGCTGGGACTATGTGATCGAGGCGCTGGAGAGACGTGGGCACACCGTTCTGGCTACTGATCAACCGGGCTTGGGTCGAGACATGACGAAAGCGGAGGACATTACCTGGGAATCAACGCTTTCCAAGCTGTCGGCTGAGTTGGTTCAATTGCCTGGCGAAGTGGTACTTGTCGGTCACTCGATGGGTGGAACGCTGACGGCACAACTGACGGAAATGCACCCGACGAGTGTTGCTGCGGCCGTTTATCTGGCCGCGACGCTGCCCGGAGACGGGGAATCCTGCCTGAGTAGTTCGCGAGAGGACCGAAGTACTGCGCGATTGTTCTTCGCTTGCGATGAACTCGGGGTCGACCCTGAGGTTGCCTTGAAGTTGTACCCGATGCTCTTGTTCGGGGACTGTACCGAAGAGGTGGTGCGAGAATCGATGTCAAAACTTCGCCCTCAACCGATGAGTGTTTTCAGTGGTTCGGTATCGCTGACGCCGGAGAGGGAAGGGACGGTACCCCGCTACTACATTGAAACACTCCGCGATCTTGTCATCACTCCTGCGCATCAACGGGCGATGGTCGCCAGGCGCTTTTGCGAGAGGGTCTTCACCCTGACGACGGGGCATTCCCCCATGCTCGCGGCACCCGAGGACGTTGCCGATATTCTCGACGAAATCGCCCAAAGTCTGCCGAGTTCAACGCGTTCGTGAGATCGCGACCCGGTCAGGGTAGTCACCACGCTCGAGCATGCGCGAGGCGATGACCCCGAACACGAGTCCCCAGAAAGCGGCGCCGATATTGAGTAGTTCGATGTCGGAGATCGTCACGAGGAACGCGATCAGAGCGCCGAAGGTGAATTTCCCGCCGAATGCGGTGACGAAGGCTCCCTGCAAGGCCTTGAGCATGGCCAGACCACCAAGAGTGACGATGAACGCCATCGGAGTTCCCAACATCATCGCGACGAAGGTCGGGGCGAACAGTCCGAAGACGACGGCGAGTAAGCCGCAGACGATTCCGGCGGTGTACTGGCGTGTCCGCTCTCCCGACGCCGTGAGCAATGCGTTCGTCGGCCCGGTCAGGCACGTCGACACACAACCCACCGCCGCGTTCACGAGAGAGAACACACCGCAGGCAACCGTTGCTGTCCCGATCGGCGGTTGATGACCCGCTGCTCGGAGGACTGCGATTCCTTGGCCGTTCTGCACGACGACGACTGTGATCGTCAGCGGTACAACCAGTTCGATCATCGCCTGCCAAGACCAGGTTGGCGTGGTCAGCATCGGATGCGCCAGCCACTCATGAGCGTCGCCGGCGGAGTTGAATCTTCCGGTCGCGAGTATCACGACTACACCGACGATCAACGCGCCGAGAACGGGCGGAACGAATCTTCCTAACTTGGCGAACACGCTCAGGGCGACAAAGGTGGCGATCATCGGCAGTGCGATCACCGCGTCGTGGGCGGGCGCTTCGACCAAATCGGTTCCGAAATGAAGGAAAACACCTGCCACCATTGCCATTACGATGGGCATGGGTAATGCGGCCATGATCGGTGTGACCCACCCTGTCAATCCCAACAGCAAGATCAGGGCGCCGGTCGCGAAGAACGCTCCGAGCACTTGCTCCCACGGCAGATGCTCCAACGACGCTCCGACGACAACGGTTCCGGGAATCGTCCAGAAGAAGGCCAGCGGCTGCCGGTACAGCCAGGACGCCGTGATGGTCAGAATGCCGTTGACGAAGAAGGCACCGAAAAGCCAAGAGGCCAATTGAGCTTGACTCAGTCCACCCGCCAACCCTGCAGCGAGAATGACCGCTACCGGTCCGGTGGCCGAGAAGACGATGCCGATGATTCCGTTGGCAATGGACGTTCCGCCGAAGTCGCGTAGGACCCGCTTCGGGCCGTAGAGCGGTTGGGGGAGTGGCTCGGTGACGACGCGAACGGGCGTGGTCGTCGCAGTGTC
Source organism: Rhodococcus sp. NPDC057135 (assembly GCF_042670865.1). Lineage (NCBI taxonomy): Bacteria > Bacillati > Actinomycetota > Actinomycetes > Mycobacteriales > Nocardiaceae > Rhodococcus > Rhodococcus sp. NPDC057135. The sequence continues at coordinate 122,707 of NZ_JBHUUU010000006.1, read as the reverse complement.
CGACATGTTCTCAGTTCTCCTGATGCGGATCCGAAAGCCCCCGGTCGCGGAACAAGGCCGCGAGTTCGCTCCGTGATCGCAGTCCGAGCTTCGCGTACGCGCGCGTGAGGTGATATTGAATGGTCTTGACGGAGAGGAACAATTCGCCGGCAGCTTCCTTGTTGGACTTGCCCGCTGCGACAAGGTCGGCGACTGCTCGCTCTTGTGGGGTCAGGTCGGTGATTCCCTTCTCCGTTCGCGTGAGGTTCAACCCGCCCGCGCGGAGTTCGCGCTCGCAGCGCTCGACGTAAGTAGCGGCGCCCAACGAGTGGTACAGCTCGCGGGCGGCCCGGAGGACGACGTCGGCCTCTGCGCGTTTTCCCGCCCGGCGGAGAGTTTGGCCGTAGGCAAAATTGATTCGGGCTCGATCGTAGGGGAGCGGCAGCGTCTCGATGCCGAGTAGTGCAGCATCGAAACTTTCTCTTGCCGAGTCGAGTTCGCCCCGTGCGCCGTGGATCCGGCCGCGAACGTAGCCGAGACGTGCCGCAGCTGAGCGGTGCTCACGACGTCGTGCGGTCTGCTCGTGTGGTTGTAGAAAGGCGTCGGCATCATCGACTCGCCCGACCATGACCAATGCATTGGCGTAGAGATCGACCCACGGCCAGAAGCCCGGCTCGTCGAGCCATTGTTGCGCCTTGCTCGAGGTGAGCGGAGCCAGCGCCACCAGGACTTCGGCGTAGTCGGCGGCGGCCTCGGCAACCTGCGCTCTGGCGAGAAGTGCAGGAACGTACATGATTTCGTAGGCGTGAACGCCGGCGTAAGCGCGTCGTACGTGGTCACGAGCCAGTTCCCAGTTGCCGCGCAGAGCGTGAATCTGTGCTCCCGACCAGTGGACCAACGGCCGGATGATCTCGATCTCGAACCGATCTACCTCGGCCCCGGCACCCTCGACGGTTGAGAGCGCTTCGTCCCAGGCACCGAGGGCGAATTGAGTGCGGGCGAGCCAGGCCTGTGCCCACAGCGAGATTCTTGCCGAACCACTGGAAAACTCTGTGGACACCGCGCTTTCGAGGTCGCGTCTGGCGGACTCCGGGTGGTCCAACGCAAGCTCGAGCCATCCGCGTCCCATCTGGAAGCGCTGTGCTTGGGCTCCGGGGCGGACGCGATCGGACAGTTCGTCGTATGCCGCGAGCGCATTCTCGGTTCTTCCAGTAGCGCCGAGCCCGAGACCCTTGATCGCTTCGGACTCCACTGCTGCGGGGTCAGAAGGACCTACCAATTCGACTGCGCGGTCGACCCACTCGACGAGGGCCGTGCCATCGAGTCGAGCCAGAGAATGCAGGACCATTCGTTGGGCGATCATCGCAGCGGTGCTTGGCTCACGATTCGCGCTGCAGCTGTCCCACGCTCTGGTCAGCAGATCGGCAGCCTCGGTCGGTCGCCCTCGATGAATGGCGAGGTAGCCGAGGACGGCGTCGCGGAGAGGCCCGCGCGAAATACTCTCGATCTCCGGCACGAAGACCATGGCCCGGGGGATGTCACCCGATCCGGTCAGCGCGTCGACTCCGCGGAGCAGTCGGTCCTCGTGTTCGGTTCGGGCTGTGGTGAGACGACTTGCCGTGACCATGGCGTCGGCGACTTCCGACCACGCGCCGTCGGATGCTCGTAGTGATGCGTACGCAACGAGTTCGGCGGCGAGGTCCTCGTCGTGGGTGGTGCTGGCAGCGGCAAGGTGGAAAAGCCGTTCACCTTCTCCCCAAGCGATCTCGGCTGCTCGAGTGTGCAGCAGATGCAAGTGTGCGGGTCCCAACGCCGCGTGCACGGCGGCTGTCACCATCGGACCGCTCAGTGACACCTCGGTGCTGCCGCGCTGCTCGTGGACGGAGAGGAGGCCGCTGGCGAAGGCGCTGTCCAAGGCGCCGACCACGTCGTCGACGTCGGCCAACTGCGCAAGGTGGGACAACGTCGTGCTGCGTCCGAGAACTGCTGCGGCTTCGATCAACGTTCGAGCTCCCGCCGAACACGCCGCGAGGGCGGCGGCGATCGCCACCGCACGATGGCGAGGGACGGGCAAGGTTCGGTGCCACTGGGACCAATAGGCCGGTGGCAGCTCGTCGAGGAGCGAGACGATGTCGAGTGTGTTGCCTGCTGTGAAGTCCTGAAGTTGAAGCGCGACGCCGGAACTGAGGTCGATTCCGCTTCGCATCCGCGCGATGTCGATGATGACGGGTGCGTCGAGCGGGCTGATGTGCAAACGCGTCGACCAGTGCAGGTCGAGAATCTGCCTGACATCTCCGCGCAGGAACGGTGTTTCCTCGGCGACGAGGACGAACAGCAGTGGGGCTGTTCGGCCTCGATGGAGGGCGGAGGTGATTGCTTGAAGCGAGCTGACATCACTGTGATGGGCATCGTCGACGACGATGATGGTCAGTTGCTTCGCTGCGTCGACGATCTCGTGTGCAACGGCTACTGGGTCCGAGATGGATACCGGACGTTCGAGTAGTTGTCCGATCACTCCGAAGGCAGTGTTCGATTCCCACTCCAGCCCACGGGCACGACGGAGCGTATGAGCGGAGGAGATTTCGGCGAACCGGTCGACGAGAGTGGACTTACCGCTACCGGCATCGCCCTCGACCAGCACGAGAGTCGGCACTCCTGACTCCGCCGCGGCCAAGGCTCGGCCGAGAACGGCAAGTTCGCGTTCTCGGCCGAGCAGCAGGTCGCGAAGTGTCACCCGACTACCGTAACGCCGGGCTCACCACGGGTTTCCTTTTCGGCACGGTCTTCATCGGATCGAAGTTCAGTGGCGCCCAGGTCGGGTGCTTGCTTCGGCACGAAGAAGGTGACGATCGCGCCAAGCACCGCGATGCCGGCGAAGACGTAGAACGCCGTTTCGGAACTGATTCCGGCGCTGATCAGACTGCCTCCGATCAGTGGCCCGAATATCCCGCCCAGACGTCCGAATCCGGCGCACCACGCAACACCTGCGGCCCGAGCGGCCGTCGAATAGTAGTTGGACACGAATCCGTAGATCAGGACCTGAGTACCGATGGTGCCGACACCCGCGATGGCAACGGAGGTGAGGAGTACAGGAAGCGGGAACCCGAATGTGAACAGGAGCAGGGCGAGTGCAGCCAGGCCGAAGGTGGTGGCGACAACCCGTTGCGGACCGGTGACGTCCGCGATCTTGGAGGCGAGAAGTCCACCGATGATGGCACCGCCGTTGAGTACCAACAGGAACGAGAGCGAACCCTTCGCGTTGTATCCCGCGTTTTCCATGATCTTGGGCAGCCAGGTGTTGAGTCCGTAGGTCAGGAGGAGGCCGGCGAAGCTCATGAGGCCGAGAAGCGCGGTGCCCCAGACGTATTGTCTGCTCGCCAACGCTCGGAAGCCGACCTTCTCGGCTACGGCATCGTTGGGTCGATCTGCACCGACAGGCAACGGAATTCCAGTCTTCGAGGAAATGGCGCGAGCTTCCTCGACACGTCCGCGAGCAATGAGCCACGCGGGAGACTCCGGCAGTTTGAACCAGGCGAGTGGGAACAGGAACACCAACGGCAGCGCGCCGATGAGAAACAGTCCGCGCCATCCGATGGAATCGCGGAGAACGATCGCCAGGACGGAAGCCATGACGCCACCGGCCGGGACACCGCTGTAGACGATGGCGTTGAACAGATTGCGGCGTCCCGGCGGCGCGAACTCGGCAATCATGGCTCCGGCGGTGGCGACGAGCCCACCGACGCCGATGCCGGTGAAGAACCGCAGCAGACCGAAGGTGGTGATGCTGGTGGCGAACGCTGCGAGTGCCATTCCGACCGAGAACCAGATGATGTTGATCAGCATCATCTTTCGGCGACCGAAGTGATCGCCGATCGCTCCACATGTCAGTGCGCCGACCATCACTCCGACGAGTGCATACGAACCCAACGCACCGGCCTGAGATGCGGTCAAGGTGCCGATATGGCTGGGGTCGTCCATGAGTACGGGCAGGATCGTGCCGTACACGACCAGGTCGTATCCGTCGAACAGAATGGCAATGGCGGCGATGGTGACCACCCACAACACTGACGAGCGATGGCGGGCACTGGCCCAGGAACCACGTTCGATCGAGGACATGGCGAATCTCCGTTCGAGAGATCAGGAATCGGGGGAGGCTGGATTCAGCCGAGGTCGCCACCGGCGACGGGCAGAACCGTTCCGGTGACATACGAAGCCTCTTCGGAGGCAAGGAAAGTGATAGCAGCAGCCTGTTCGTCCAGGGTGCCGTAACGCTTGAGCAGCGACGAGTCGACGGTCTGGTCGACGATCTGCTGGTACCAGGCCTTCTCCTCGTCGGTCTCGGCGCCCGGTCCGCGTGCCACGACCCGTGGTGGCGCCTCGGTTCCGCCGGGAGCGGTTGCCACGACACGTATTCCGTACTGCGCGACTTCCATCGCCAGTGCAGCGGTGATCGCGCTGACTCCGCCCTTGGCCGCCGCGTAGGGAACACGGTTGACGCCGCGGGTGGCGACCGAGGAGACGTTGACGATGGTGCCGCCCGCCTGCTCGATCAGATGGGGCAGTACCGCACGGCACGTCCAGAGGGTGGGGAACAGCGATCGTGTGACCTCGGATTGTATCTGCTGCGGTGTGTAGTGCTCGTAGGGTTTGGCCCAGATGGTGCCGCCGACGTTGTTGACCAGGACGTCGATGCGTCCGAAGCGCTCCAATGCGGAATCTATTGCATTCTGGGCACCTTCGAACGTCTCGAGGTCCGCGGTCACCGAATGGGAACGCTCCAGCGGTGTCGCGATGTCGTGAACCAGTTCGGCTCGATCCACAAGCGCGACGGAACCACCTTCTGCGGAAACTCTTTCGGCAACGCTGCGCCCGATCCCCTGAGCCGCTCCGGTGACGACCACGACCCGGTCGTCGAACCGGCCGGCGAAGAATCTCGTGCTCACGACGCCACACTTTCCCGAGCGTCAGTGATGGCGCGGTGCATCGTCGACTTGGCGTGTTCGCTGTGCTGGACGATCAGATCACGGGCCGCGGCGCGATCATTCTGCTCGAATGCACGCACGATACGTGAGTGATCCTCCGCGACATGTTCGTCCACCCAATCGGCGGTGTGGAGCACTCGGTTCATCAGTTGTGTGACCTCGAGACGGTGGTATGCCTGCAGCAGCACTTCGTTTCCGGTGCAGCGGAAGAGGAAGTCGTGGAACAGGGCATTGGTTTCGGTGAATGCCGCTGCGTCAGTGAAGTGATCGCGGTCGATGGAAGCAGCCGAGTTCTCCGCCAGAATGCGGTACTCCGTCAACTGTGCCGGAGTGAGGCGGCCGATCGTGAGTTCCATTGCTCCGAGTTCGAGTGCCATACGAGCGTCGAACTGTGCGTCCGACTCCGCGACCGGCAGATGTTCTTCACCGATCTCGTACGTGTCGGCTGCTGATTCTTCGGCCGAGGCTGCCGGTGAATCAGCCGGTGCTGCCGCGTTGTTGAACTTTTCGAAGTAGAAGTTCGTGGGTGTGATCGAGACGTCCTTGAAGTGCAGACGTACGGCTTCGACCATCGGCGGCGGGCCGCACAGGTAGACGTCTACGTTGCCGTCGTCGAGGTGATCGGGCTCGATCAAGCCCGTGACATAGCCCTTGTTCGGTGCTGTGCTGTCGGGATCGGATACGCAGTAGTCGAAGGTGAACTGAGGTAAAGACTCCGCGTAGTCATGCAGTGTGTCGAGCTCGACGAGATCGGTGTCGGAGCTGACGCCGTAGACCAGATGAACGGGCCGAGTGGAGCTTTCGGTACGCATCTTCTCCAGTATGGAGAGCAGCGGGGCCAAGCCGCTTCCGCCGGCAAGCAGTAGGGCTCTCCGTTGACCTGACCGGAGGAAGAAGCTACCCATCGGTCCGGTCAGTTCGAGAGTGTCACCTATCTGCGCACGCTGACTGAGATACTCGGACATCAGACCACCCGGGGTGATCTTGACCAGGAACGACGCCGACTCGATCTCGGGGCCGGAGCTGAACGAGTACGACCGCGTCGCTTCGGTTCCGGGAACGAGGATGTTCACGTACTGACCGGGGAGGAAGACCAGATCTGCGCGATTGTCGACTTCGACGGTGAAACCCACAGTCGAATCCGAATGGCGAATGATCTCGGTGATCGTGGACGTGTACGAACCGGCAGTGGTCTTGGCGACTGCCGACGTGGTGGGAATCTGCAGCACGAGATCTGATTCCGGCACCATCTGGCACGGAAGGCAGTAGCCCTGCTCGGCCTCGTCGTCCGTGAGGGCCTCCTCGATGTAGTCGCCGGCATCGAAAGTGCCTGACTCACAGAGTGACTTGCAGGTGCCGCAAGCTCCGTCGCGGCAGTCGAGTGGAATGTTGATTCGTGCGCGGTACGACGCGTCCGCAACGGTCTCGGCGGTGTTGCATTCGACGAAGCGGGTGATGCCGTCTTCGAAACTCAGGGCTACTTGAAAGGTCGGCGCAGCTTGAATACTCATGGGAAACAGCTCGATTCGAAGGGGAGTCGTGTCAGAAGTGGTAGATGTCGACCACGTGATGGATGTAGTCGTTCTTGAGAACTACTTTCTTCTTCATGATCAACGGCTGCTCGCCCGAGAAGTCGATCGTGTAGTGCGAGGTGCCGAAGTAGGTGTCGACCGTGTTGTAGCGGAAGTACAGCGTGAACCAATTGAAGCGGACGTCGACGACGAAGCCGCGTTCTTCGATCACTTCCACGTTGGTGATGTTGTGACCGGTGCGGGGCTCGGGAAGGCTTGTCGCGCTGGAACGGTCAGTCCTGATTCGGAACACGCGATCCTCGATACCGCCGCGATTCGGGTAGTAGATCAGGGAGATCTCTGCGGCCGGGTCCGTGGTCAGCTCGCCGTCGTCCGCCCATGCGGGCATCCAGTACTCGGAATCGGGGTGGTAGCACTCGATCCACTTCTCGAACTCGCGATCGTCCAGATAGCGAGCCTCACGGTAGAGAAACTGCTGCACTGTTTCGAGGGCGACGGCATTGGTGGTGGTGACAGTCATGGTGATCGTCCTCAGATGGTCCGGTTGGAAGCGGCTTGCTCGGCATCTACGGCCGCAAGCATGGCGTCGCGCCAGTATCCGTGCTGAATGGGATACAAGCCCTCGTCCTCGGTCTTGGCTCCGCTCGAGAGCACACGATTCATGCCGAGATCCTTCGCGACGTCGTTCGGACCGGGAATCTGGTGTGTGACACCACGGCTGAGGTCGTTCCACGGGGCACCGGCTGCCTGGTAGGTCTTCTGGCAGGAACGGAACTCTTCGAGATCGTCCGGGGTGGCCATACCGCTGGCATTGAAGAAGTCCTCGTACTGACGGATGCGGTTGCTGCGCGCTTCGGCGCTCTCTCCCTTGGGGGCGATGCAGTAGATGGTGACTTCGGTCTGGTCTACGGAGATCGGACGGAAGTGCCGGATCTGGCTGCTGAACTGATCCATGAGGTAGACGTTCGGGTACAGGCAGAGGTTCCTCGACGCACCGACCATGAATTCGGCCTTCTTGGAACCGAACTGAGCCTCCAGCTCCGCTTTGCGTTCGAACAGGGGACGGTCCTCGGGATTGCCCCACCACATCCAGAGCAGGAGGTGGCCGTAGTCGTAGGAGAAGTATCCACCGCCCTGCTTGCCCCAGGTGCCGGCATCCATGGCTTTGGTCTCGTTGGACGATTCACCGGCGGTGCGGCGAGCGGTGGTAGCGGCGTAGTTCCAGTGTGTCGAGGACACGTGGTAGCCGTCAGCACCGTTCTCGGTCTGCAGCTTCCAGTTGCCGTCGTAGGTGTACGTGGATGCGCCGCGCAGGACTTCGAGTCCGTCGGGTGATTGATCGACGATCATGTCGATGACCTTCGTGGTGTCACCGAGGTGCTCTTCGAGCGGCAGGACGTCGGGGTTGAGGCTGCCGAAGAGGAAGCCGCGGTAGTTCTCGAACCGCGCCACCTTGGTCAGGTCGTGTGAGCCGTCCTTGTTGAACTGCTCCGGATAGCCACCGGTGCGAGCGTCCTTGGCCTTGAGGAGCTTTCCGCTGTTGTTGAAGGTCCAGCCGTGGAACGGGCAGGTGAAGGTGGTTCGGTTATCGGTCTTACGGCGACACAGCATCGCACCGCGGTGGCTGCATGCGTTGATCAGCGCACCCAATTCGCCGTCCTTGTTGCGGGTGATCACGATGGGCTGACGGCCCATGTACGTGGTGAAGTAGTCGCCGACGTTCGGGATCTGGCTCTCGTGCGCGAGGTAGATCCAATTGCCCTCGAAGATGTGCGTCATCTCGAGCTCGAACAGTTGCTCGTCCGTGAAGACGCTGCGCCGCACCTGGTAGCGGCCGGTCTCCGGGTCCTCGACGAGCGCGTCGTCGAGGGCAGCGCGGATGTTCGCGAACTGGTCGGTGCCGCGGGCAGCGTCCAACATATCCGTCATGGGTGTCCTCCAGATAAGAGTGGGCGCCGACCGAGAAATCCGAGGGCTGTCGGACAAAATCGGTGGGACCCGCTTTCCGGACGGGGCTGCGTCCGGTACTGAATTCACCTTGACATCGTGTGTCTCGGGTCACACTAGGCAATTGCCTAGTCCTGACCAAGGGTGCAGTGTTCGTCGAATTCTGCTGATGGCCATGCCTGCTGAAGACGACGACCAGGGCGGACTCGACATCGCGAGTCCGCCCTACCCGCCGAGTGGGCTACCGGTTCTTGAAGAACGAGACGTCGTCGTTGCCGATGAGGTCAGGGACCGTCCAGCCGTCGAGGTCGTATTCACTCAGGCACTGCTCGGCCAGTCCCTTCATGGAACTTGCGTGTCCACGATTCTGGGCTGCGAACAGCAGTTCCGCTTTGACGTTCTCGTGATTGCCGGAGTAGTTGCGCTCGTAGAGTTCGTGTCGGCCGCCGAACTCGGTACCGATCGAATCCCACAGCGCTTTCATGACTTTCACGCGGTCCACGGCGGTGATGCCGTCGGAACCGCGAACGTACTTGTCGAGGTAGGGACGCACGTCCGGGCTCTTGAAGTCGAGTGAACTCGAAGGCAGGTAGATCAGGCCCGACGCGACGTCCTGTTCGATGATTTCCTTGATCCGCGGGTACCCCTGGATCATGAACATTCGATAGGTGAGGCCGTATTCGAGCTTCGGGATCACCGAATCGCCGACCCACTGTTCGGGATCACGTGCCATCGATTCGGTTAACGACCAGAAGAGGTTTCGCCACCCGATCACTTCACCGACACGGGTCTGGACTCCGCGGAAGCCGCCCGCGCCGGTGGCTTCGAGTGCCTTCATCAACAGTCCGGCGATGAAGTCGAGCTTGACGGCCAGGCGAGTGCAGCCCTGAAAGGTGAAGCGTGGCAAGAACCCCGATTGAGGGAAGAAGGCGTTGATCCGGTCGACGTCGCCGTACATGAAGACGTTCTCCCACGGAACCAGCACCTTGTCGAAGACGAAGATGGTGTCGTTCTCGTCCATGCGGCTCGACAGCGGGTAGTCGAATGGACTGCCCATCACCGCAGCATGTTCGGTGTACGAGGTGCGGCAGATCAGCTTCACACCCGGTGCGTCCATCGGTACCGTGCAGATCAGGGCGAACTGCTTCTTCTTGATCGGCAGACCGTAGTGCGCGATGAAGTTGTAGTTCGTGATCGCCGATCCGGTGGCGACCACCTTGGCGCCGCTGACGATCAAACCTGCGTCGGTTTCTTTCTCCACCTTCATGAAGACGTCGCCGACCTCGTCCGGTGGAAGTTGGCGATCCACCGGGGGATTGATGATCGCGTGGTTCCAGTACAGAACCTTCTCCTGCGATTCGCGGTACCAGCGTTCGGCGTTGTCCTGGAACGGTGCGTACAACTCCTTGTTGGCGTGCAGGGTTCCCAGGAAACTTGCCTTGTAGTCGGGGGAGCGGCCCATCCAGCCGTAGGTCATACGTGCCCACGTCGCGATGGCATCGCGTTCCTTGAGCAGATCGGCCGAGGACGTCGGAGTGCGGAAGAACGGCATGGTGACACCGCCGTTGCCCGTGTCCGTCGGAACGGTCAAGGCGTCTACGTGCTCGCCCGTATGTAGAGCGTCGTACAGCCTTGCGGTCATGCGGATCGGATTCCGGAACGCGGGGTGCGTCGTGACGTCCTTGACGCGATCACCGTGAAGCCAGATCTCGCGACCGTCCTGCAGGCTCGAGATGTACTCGTCACCGGTCATGGGCCGGGTGGCGAAGTTCTTCGTGCGGTTGGCTTCGCAGTCGGCGGCCGGATTGACCTGTGGCGCTCCGGAATCTGTGGGGTCGACGCCGGTGGGAGGGATTTCGGTGGTCGTCATGGCAAAGCCTTTCAGATCGTTTGGGGTGCGGGCTGAAGATGAATCGGGGTGAACGAAGTGGTGGCATCGAACCAGCCGCTGTGGGGGTCGTCCTGACTTCCGTTCCAGACTGTGGTCGACGAGGTAGCGCCTAGATCGTGAAAAGTGCTTCGGTAGAACAGAAGCGGATCCTTGCCACTCGACTGTGCGTCGACGATCTCGCCGATGAAGATGATGTGGTCGCCGCCGTCGTACTCCTTCCACGGGATGCACGAGATGGTTGCTGCGGCGCCGTCGAGCAGAGGAGCGGTCGGTCCGTCGATCCACCTCGGCTCGGTGCGCTGCGGTCGGCCGGCAAAATGCATGGCCGTGTCCACTTGGTCGGAGGCAAGGATGTTGACGGCAAACGGCGCGTTGCCGAGGTAGCCGCACGCCTTGGACTTGCGAGTCATCGTGATCTGGCACAGCCGTGGTTCCAGGGAAATGGCCGTGAATGCGGTGACGGTGGCTCCGTGCGGTTGACCGTCGGCATTGGTACAGGTGATGACGGTGACGCCGCTCGCGAATTGACCGAAGATTCCTCGAAGCTGATTTTGTTCCATGACCGGACCTCCTTGTCGGATGGCGGTTGAGTGAAAGTGCCGCGAAGTGCGGGAGGGAAGTAGTGGGCGACTAGCGCCGGGAGTGAAGACGAACGTACGGCGGGCGCAGGCTTCGGTCGATCCGTGCAGCGCGGTGTCTATCCGGATTGCGCACCCGATCGCGGCCCGTACCCGTTTTCTCTTGGAAGTGACCGGGGACACAGTGTTCAATGATGTTCAGCGCCCTTGCTCGGCAATGTGGCTGGTCACGGGTTTGGAAGGTGAAGAAGGACAATGGTCGACTCCATGATCAGTGCAGCTCCCCGCGACTGGGACGAGGCGTGTCATGCGGTTTCGGACGCCTATTTTCCGCACACGCTGACGCCGTTGTCGCGGCATGCGGCCAGTGGAGTCGGGGTGTGCACCACCGAGTTGGGACCGCTGAGGATCGCTCATATTCGGTGGGGAGCAGACGTCGCCGTCGAATCCGATCATCCCGGCGCCTATGGCGTGAACATCCCGCTCTCGGGCGAGCTCGAGTCGGTCTTCGCGGGCTCGCACGTGCTCTCGACGCAGGGGGTTGCGACGGTATGTCCGCCCGACATCACCACAAGAATCACGCGGTGGAGTGCGGACTGCGAGATCGTCGGAGTCCGGATGGACCGTCAGTACCTCGACCGTGAGATGGAAAAGGTCCTCGGTCGACCCGGAATGCACTTGCCTGATCAGGTGGATCTTCGGGGAGACGACGGGGCCAGATGGCTGAAATTTGTTCGCTCACTGTCGGATCAGATACTCGGCCCGGTCGGCGTGCTGCACAACGAACTGGTGGCAGGTCAGCTCTCCGGCGCCGTGGTCACGGCATTCGTCCTTGCTGCAATGCCTGAAAGCGAGGACGCGGTGCGACACGCCAGGCCACGCATCGTCAAGCGTGTGCTGGACGAGATGCACGACGACCCGGCCCGCGTGTGGACCGCAGCGGAGATGGCCGAGGTGGCGGGCGTCAGCGTACGGAGATTGCAGGAGGGATTTCGGCAGTACGTGGGCCGGAGTCCGTCGGAATGCCTGCTCGACATCCGTCTCGAGCGGGTCCATGCAGATCTGGTGGATGCCGACGACTCGACGACGGTCACCGATGTCGCTGTGAGATGGGGTTTTACGCACACCGGACGGTTCGCGTCGTCCTTTCGGCGTAAGTACGGATTGCTGCCTTCCGAGGTGTTGAGGCGCTAGCTTCGGTAACCCATGTCCGCGCTGAGTTGGTTCGCCTTCTCGACGAGGAAAGGCGCGACGTCGGCGCGGAAGGCTTCCGGGGTTGTTCGTCCGGCCGAGGTCGAGCACGCTGTTACTCCGACGACGCTTCCGCCGGCGTCGCGGACGGGGGCGGCGAGGGAAATCAAGCCATCTTCCAGTTCCTCGGACGTGAGCGCGTATCCCTGCTCGCGTACCACCCGAAGGGCGGTATGGAATGCGCCTTCGTCGGTGATCGTGGTGGGGGTGAGGGCGTCGAACGTGGAATTCGCGATGACGTTGTCGACGATTTCCGTTGGCGCCCAAGCTAGCAGGGCCCGACCCATGGAGGTGGCATATGCAGGCACTCTGGTGCCGACGCTGACGTTGATGCTCATGATCCGCCGGACGGGTACACGCGCGGCGTAGACCACGTCGACGCCGTCGAGCACCCCGAGCGACGCCGACTCGTGGGTGTGTTCTGCGATCTCCAGCAGGCGAGGGAGCGCCGCCTCCGTCAAGGCATGTGATGCCGAGAAGTGCTGCCCGATGCTCAGAACGCGCGGGGTGAGCGACCACCGACTGTTGTTGCCGGTGACGTATCCGAGCTTCTGCAGCGTGAGGAGGATGCGCCGGACCGCGGGGCGGGAGAGACCTGTTTCGGCGGCAAGATCGGCGAGCGACGGGTTGGGGTTCTTCTCGTCGAAGGCCGTCAGCACAGCAAATCCACGCTCGATGCTCTGGATGTAATCGCGATCGTTCTCGCTCACGGAATGGCCTTTCATCTGCGGGTATGCCCGATCGACGCCTTCGAAGGTTGACAAACCTTGTGACTGGGCGCACAGTACAAGCGTACGCAGAGCGTAACAGATGTACGCACAGCGTACAACCCAAACTTGGGGAGCCGACTCAGCCCAGCAGTACGGCACCCACCCGGTAACAGCCACATAAGGCCCCGAGGAGGACCACATGACCACTTCCGAGAGCCCCACCGCAGTAGGTTCGGGCACTGCCGCCACCGACAAGTTCCTCCAGGAACGAGTCAGTGCGGACACCCCGCCCGAGCGCGTCTCGGCCATCGCCAAGGACGTTCTCGAGGCACTCGCCGGCGTCATCGACAAGCACGGCATCACCTACCCCGAGTACCGCGTCCTCAAGCAGTGGCTCATCGACATCGGTCAGTTCGGCGAGTGGCCCCTGTGGCTGGACGTCTTCCTCGAGCACAACGTCGAGGAGGTTGCGTACCGCGGCCAGCACGGCACCAAGGGAAGCATCGAGGGCCCGTACTACGTCGCCGACGCCAAGACGTTGCCTGCCAAGTGTGAACTTCCGATGCGTGACAACGAGGTTGGATCGAAGCTGGTCTTCGAGGGACAGGTTCGCGATCTCGACGGCAAGGGGTTGGGCGGTGCAACCGTCGAACTCTGGCACGCGGACGACGAAGGCTACTACTCCCATTTCGCTCCGCACATCCCCGACGGCAACCTCCGCGGAACGATTGTTGCCGACGACGAGGGACGCTTCGAGATCACCACGATTCAGCCTGCGCCGTACCAGATCCCGACCGACGGCCCCACTGGCTGGTTCATCGAGAAGGCCGGCTGGCACCCGTGGCGTCCGGCTCACCTGCACCTCATGGTGAAGGCTCCCGGTAAGCGAACGATCACCACCCAGCTCTATTTCAAGGATGGAGAGTGGATCGAGAACGACGTGGCAACGGCGACGAAGCCCGAACTGATTCTCGATCCGAAGCCGGGTGCTGACGGAACCAACCGGGTCACATACGACTTCGTGCTCGATCCGGCCTGATCCACAACTGCTCAATAGAAAGTGATTTGATGACAGACCTGTCGATCGTCTCCATCGAGACGACCATCCTCGACGTTCCTCTGGTTCGCCCCCACAAATTCGCCACCACGTCGATGACGGCGCAGCCGTTGTTGCTGGTCGCGATTCGCACCTCCGACGGAGTGATCGGATACGGCGAAGGTGTCGTTCCGGGCGGGCCGTGGTGGGGCGGCGAATCGGTGGAGACGATGCAGGTCATCATCGAGAAGTACATCGCGCCCGTGATGGTCGGCAGGCGCGTGGATCAGATTACCGCGATCATGGCCGACATCGAAAAAGTTGTCGCCAATGCACGATTCGCGAAGGCCGCCGTCGACGTGGCGTTGCACGACGCCTGGGCTCGTAGCCTGGGAGTTCCCGTACACACGCTGCTCGGCGGGGCCTTCCGTGAGAGCGTCGACGTCACGTGGGCACTGGGCGCGGCGCCGGCGGCGGAGATCATCGAGGAAGCTCACGAAAAGCTCGAAGCCCGACTCAATTTCAGCTTCAAACTGAAGATGGGCGCACTCGATCCTGCCGTCGATGTTGCGCGCATCGTCGAGATCGCTCAGGCGCTCGACGGTCATGCCGGTGTCCGCGTCGACGTCAACGCGCGGTGGGATCGTTTCACCGCTCTGCGATACCTGCCGCAACTCGCCGAGGGCGGAGTCGAACTGATCGAACAGCCCACTCCGGCAGACCAAATCGAGGTCCTCGCCGAACTCAGCAGGCTTCTACCAATTCCGATCATGGCCGACGAGAGTGTGCAGACCCCACACGACGCTCTGGAAATCGCTCGCCGGAGCGCCGCCGATGTCATCGCCCTCAAGACCACCAAGTGCGGTGGCCTGCAGCGCAGCCGCGAAATCGTCGCGATTGCCAAGGCCGCGGGTATCGCGTGCCACGGTGCGACGTCGATCGAAGGTCCGATCGGCACAGCAGCTTCGTTGCACTTCGCGTGCGCCGAGCCGGGAATCAACTTCGGAACAGAACTTTTCGGCCCTCTGCTCTTCAGTGAGGAATTGCTCCAGGAACCCCTGAAGTATTCCGAGGGTCAGTTGCACCTCCCCGCCGGGCCTGGCTTGGGAGTCGAACTGAACATGGACGCCGTCAAGACCTGGACCAGGAACTAGAGGAAAAAGGAACATGGCACTCTTTCACGTTCGGATGGACGTCGATATTCCGCGCGACCTGGATCCGGAAGTTCGCGCCGATACCGTCGCGACGGAGAAGGCGTACTCACAAGACCTTCAGCGCCAGGGCAAGTGGGTTCATTTGTGGCGAATTGTGGGGCAGTTCAGCAACATCAGCATTTTCGACGTCGAGTCGGCTGACGAACTGCACGAGATTCTCTGGAATCTCCCCTTGTTCCCGTACATGAGCATCGAGGTCATGCCATTGACGCAGCACGGATCTTCGATCAAGTAGCCCGCCATGTCTGCCACACCTCCGGGCCTGCTGGAATCTGTGCAGCAGTGGCACTGCGAGATGTCGGAGACGTTCGGTGGCCTGTCCCCCGAGAGCTCCGTCGATACCGCGCCTGTGGGCACGGTCAGCGGCGTAAGTCTCGGGGACGTAGGCGCTTTCGACATCTCCGGTTCACCTCAGATACTGCGGCGGAGTACGCGCGCAGCAAAGCGGCACGGTAGCGAACTGCTCAAGATCTGCACGGTCCGAACCGGGCGAGCGACCCTGCGCCAATCCGACCGCGAGTTGACGGCCCCGCCCGGCGCGATGATTCTCTACGACGTAGAGCGTCCGTACGCGTTGCGTTTCGACGGCCACTGGTCGTGCACCGTCATGACCGTACCCCGCGGCGCAATGAGTCTGACCGAACGAGAACTGAATTGCGCGCTCGCGCGCATCCACGACGGCCGGCGCGGATCCGGTGCATTGCTGCAGAACTTCATCGTGGGCGCTGTTGCATCGCAGGTAGACGGCAGCGCCGCAGGGCTTCTCGGAGATGCCGGAGTCAATCTCGCTGCGGCAGTTCTGGTGCAAGACTTTGCGCCCGCGACACCCGGAAGTTCCTCGCGTGAGGCGATCTTGCGATATGTGCTTCGGAATCTCGATGCACCGGACCTCTCGGTCGCGTCGATCGCCGGTGCGCTGCACATGTCACCGAGAACAATTCAGCGTCATTTCGGCGACGGGGGTCTGACCCTCAACGCGCTGATCCGTCGAGAACGGTTGATCCGTGTGCGCCGCGATCTCACCGACGTCTCACTGCGCGATCACTCGATCTCCGTCCTGGCCGCGCGATGGTGTTTCCATGACGCACCGGCGTTTTCGCGTGCGTTCAAAGCGGAATTCGGTACGGCGCCGTCGGAAGTACGTCACTGATCTGTCGCATCCGAACAACAAACGTGTCCGATCACGACAACTCGGAGCCCGAATACCGGGGCAGAGTGTGTTCCAGATCGCTTTTCAAGCTCGCGAAGAGCTCAGGCCCGCGAACAGCGAGGGCCGCAGCGAAAGCTACGAATCGAGGAACTCATGACGAATCTGCTCGCTCATCAGCAATGGCACGGAAGGATTTTCGACGGCCAATGGATCGATGGGGGCGGTGACACCGTCGAGTCCGTCGAACCGGCTACCGGCGAGGTGCTCGGTGTGATCGGGACGGCGACTGTTGCGGATATCGATCGAGCGGCGCACATCGCGTCGGTCGCGCAGCCGTCGTGGGCGGCCACGATCGGGCAGGCCCGCGCTTCGGTGATCCGTAAGGCGGCGCAGATATTGGAAGCCGAGCGAGCCGAGGTGGAGCGCTGGTTGATTCGTGAAGGTGGTTCCGTACCAGGGAAAGCCGCGTTCGAAGTTGATCTTGTCATCTCCGAACTGTGGGAGGCGTCGGCACTGCCGACACAGCCGTTCGGACACCTCCTGGCTGCCAGCCAGGAGGGGCGCACGAGCATCGGTCGCCGGGTGCCCCTGGGTGTGGTCGGCGTGATCAGCCCGTGGAATTTCCCGCTTCTCCTCGCCATGCGCGCTGTCGCCCCCGCCTTGGCACTCGGAAATGGCGTCGTTCTCAAGCCGGACGTTCAAACCGCGATCAGCGGCGGCGCAGTCATCGCGGAATTGTTCACGGCAGCAGGTCTTCCGGAAGGTCTCCTGCATGTGCTCGCCGGTGATGCGGAGCCTGGTCAGGCATTGTGCGAGAGCCCGAACATCGCGATGGTGTCCTTCACGGGTTCGACCGCCGTCGGCCGTCAGGTCGGAGCAACAGCAGGCCGCACGCTCAAGCGCGTCTCGCTCGAGCTGGGTGGGAACAATGCTCTGATCGTCCTCGACGACGCAGACCTGGAAGCCGCGAGTTCGGCGGGTGCGTGGGGATCGTTCCTGCATCAGGGCCAGGTCTGCATGACCGCGGGCCGACACATCGTGCTGGAGTCGGTCGCCGATCAGTACCTGGACCTGCTGGCCAAGCGCGCCTCGGTCCTGCCTGTCGGGGACCCCAACACAGGTAACGTCGCTCTCGGTCCGCTCATCAACGCGAGGCAGATTGCCAACGTCGATCGAATCGTCCAGGGCACCAAGGCGGCCGGCGCCGAAATCCGCGCCGGTGGAACCTACGAAGGGCTGTTCTATCAGCCGACCGTCCTGGCCGGTGTCACCTCGGACATGCCCGCGTTCCGCGAAGAGATTTTCGGACCCGTGGCGCCCGTCGTGGTCGTCAAGGACGAAGACGAGGCCGTCAGACTTGCCAATGACAGCGAATACGGTCTGGTAGCGGCCATTCAAACAGGATCGGTGGAACGCGGCGAGCGGATTGCGGACCGTCTGCGGACCGGCATAGTGCACATCAACGATCAGACGTTGAACAACGATGCCTATGCACCATTCGGCGGTGCGGGTGCCTCCGGAAACGGCGCGAGATTCGGAACTCAAAGCAGCTGGGACGAATTCACCACCTGGCAGTGGCGAACCAGCCGGCCCGCCGCCCAGGCCTTCCCGTTCTGAAGTCGAAAGGATAACAAGGTCAGCGTATTCCGTCACGACGTAGTGCGACGGACACTGCGGCAGAGCGGGTATCGACGCCGAGCTTGGCGTAGATGTGCCCGAGATGTGTCTTCACCGTCGCCTCGCTGATGAAAAGCGCCTTGCTCAGCTCGCGGTTGGTCATCCCCTCGGCGAGCAGACTGAGCAGTTCGGACTCACGCGCGGTGAGCGCTTCCTGCGGGCGCTGCATCTGCTGGACAAGACGGGAGGCCACGGCGGGGGATAGGACGCTGCGCCCGGCGACCGCGCCCCGTACCGCGCCGAAGATCTCGTCAGGAGTGGAGTCCTTGAGTAGGTACCCGATGGCACCGGCGTCGACGGCCCGTACGACGTCGGCGTCGGTGTCATAGGTCGTGAAAACGAGTACGGGAACATCGACCCCGTCGTTTCGAAGCCGTTTGATCGCTTCTGCACCATGCATGCCGGTGCCCATGTCCAGATCCATCATCACCAGATCAGGCGAGGCGGAAGGTATCGCCGTGGCCGCTTCCTCGCCGGACGATGCTTCGCCGACCACCTCGACGTCCGGTTGAGTGTCCAGCAGCGCTCTCAGCCCGGCGCGCACGACCAGATGGTCGTCGACGAGGAACACTCGAATGGAGGTGGTCATCGGATCCTCCGTTCGAGCGGGAACTGGGCTGCGACGGCGGTGCCGTCTCCCGGTGCGCTTTCCACGGTGAACGATCCGCCGAGCTGAGCCACGCGGCTCCGCATCGCACGTAGGCCGTATCCACCGTACCGAGAATGGTCGGTGAGTTTTCCCGGATCGAAGCCGACGCCGTCGTCGAAGATGTCTACGGAGATGGAGTCGTCGAGATACGTGATCGTCACGCCCGCTGTTTCGGCGCGAGCGTGGCGGGCGATGTTGGACGACGCGCTCGAGATCACTCGCACGATGGCGTGAGCCACGTCCGGCGGCACGGCGACCGGTTCGCCCACAGTGCGAACCCGAACATCAGGGGTGAACTGGCGGGCGGCGGCAACGACCAGGGCGTCGAAATCAGCGGGGCCACCCTTGGCCGGTGCGAGATCATGGACGAGGTCGCGGCTCTGCATCAGGCTCGTGCGGATGTTCTCTGTCGCGGCATCGACATCGGTTCGAGACGGCGAACCCGTTGTATTCCAGGTTTGTTCGGCTGCCTCGAGCCGAAGTAGGGCGCTCGCCAGTCCCTGGGTAACGGTGTCGTGGATCTCGCGAGCGAGGCGCTCTCGTTCAGCGGCAACGCCGGCAGCCCGTTCGGTATCTGCCAGTGCCGACTGCGCTTCCGCCACCTGGCGCAGAAGCCGAAGGCGTTCTCGGGCATCGCGTTCCATCTGACCGTACGCTGCCGCCACCAGTGCAGCGGTGCACAGAGGCCCGAGCAGGGTCACCAATTCGGCGCGACCGGTGACCCGGTAAAACGCGATACCGGCGAGGACGCCCAGGATCCCGACGAGGGGGTAGGCGATCTTGCTCGGATACAGACGAATGCAGAGGAAGAGAACCGGGAAGGCGCACCACGCGAAACTCGGTGCAAGCCAGACCAACGCTGCCCACGTACTCAGTACCGGCCACATCCAGAGCCGTTGACGAACCACCTCTCGCGAGGACACCGTTGCCATGACGGCGTAGAGCAGGGCGAGGACCACGGCCAGGACGAGCACCACCCCGAACCGACCGCTGGTGCCGTGGACTGCGACGTACCGAACGCCGGACGTGGACAGCAGCACGAAGAACGACGCGTGGATCGCATACGCCAACGGACCGCGTAGGCCGAGGTCGGCGTCGACATCCGGCGTGGCTCCACTGCTCATCCCTCGAATGTTACGGAGTGCGCCTGGCCCTCGTATCAACCATTCGGATGACATCTAGGTACCCGTTGTGGGCACTGTTCGCCACCCGAGCGCCCGATGTGCGGACCCTCACCGGAACGCGACGCTGTAGTGGACGGTTTCGAACCACCCGACTGAAAGTGTGCCCATCATGAACCACCGCGTTTACACACGACTGCCCCGGACGCTTGCTGTCACCATTCCGGTTGTCGCAATCCTTGCGAGCGCCGCATGCTCGAGCACCGACCCCGACACACCCGTGCAGAACCTGTCGAGCACGACGTCGACTTCTGCCACGCAGCAGCCTGCTGCGAGCGGAGATTCGGCAGTTGTCACTCAGAATCGACTCAGCGCCGACGCGGCAGTGGCGGCTGCCGGTGCAGCGCTGGCGAAATGCCGCGCCGACGGTCTCGGCTTCGTCACCGTCTCCGTCGTCGACCGTGCGGGAAATGTCATCGCCATGGTGCGCGGCGACAACGCGGCCCAGCACACGGTGGAGTCCTCACGCGAGAAGGCATACACCTCTGCAGCTTTCGGAGCCGACACCAGTGACCTCTCGCAGCGTACCAAAGGCGAAGGATCGACCATCGCCGACCTTCCCGGCACTCTCTTCCTTGCAGGTGGAGTCACATTGAAGGCGGGAGCTGGGTCGATCGCCGGTATCGGTGTCGGTGGCGCTCCAGACGGAATGCAGGACCAAGCTTGTGCTGCTGCGGGGCGAGACGCGATCGCTTCGTCCCTCGGCTGAGTGGGCGCATTCAGAGCGCTTCGTGAATTGTGCTTTTCGCCACCCGGATTCACTCGGCATGACAGTTGTCCGTTTGCTGCGATGACCTCGACTTTGTAACACGGAAGCCCCCACAAAGGGACAAACACGTCGACAGTGGAACCGACGATGCACTTACCGAAGCAGTTTCTTCATGCGCAGTTTCGGGGAAAGACACAACCTTGCAGAGAATCAGATTCACGTTGCCCGAACGCAATACACGGCGGGTGCGGGTGCTCGTAGCGGTGTTGTTGTCGATATTCCTGCTCGGCGGTATGTTCGGTCCGACCGCCGCGAGTGCTACTCCGGCGCGCTCGGCGCCATGGGGTGGTTACGACGAGTTGTGGGTCCCGTCTTCGATGGGAAACATCAAGGTTCAGGTGCAGTGGGCCGCGCGCGGTGGCAACGCCGCGCTGTACCTGCTCGACGGTCTTCGCGCGCAAAACGACAGGAATGCCTGGAGTTTCGAAACGAACGCACTCGATCAGTACCGCAACGACAACATCACTTTGGTGATGCCTGTGGGCGGCGAGTCGAGTTTCTACACGGACTGGTACGCGCCGTCGAACTTCAATGCCCAGCCGATAACGTACAGGTGGGAAACATTTCTCACTCGTGAGCTTCCAGACTTTCTTGCGGGGTACGGTGTTTCACCTACCAACAACGCGATCATCGGGTTGTCGATGGGTGGTAGCGCGGCATTGAACCTGGCTGGGCACCATCGTGATCAGTTCAAGTTCGCAGGCTCACTGTCCGGGTACATCAACATCTCGGGGCCGGGCATGCGTGAAGCGATCAGGGTGGCGATGTTCGATGCCGGGCGGTACAACGTCGACTCGATGTGGGGCCCGCCGTGGTCGTCCGGTTGGCTTCGCAACGACCCGTTTGTCAACGCGGAATCGCTTCGCGGACTGTCGATGTACATTTCGTCGTCCAACGGCATCCCGGGACCGTATGACCATCCGTCTGCACCGATCGAGTACTTCCACACGGCGACGGGTATGGGACTCGAGGCGCTCTCGTGGGTTCATGCGCGTGCATTCGAGATTCGTCTGAAATCCTTGGGAATCCCAGCGACGTACAGCTTTCCGCCCGCCGGAATTCACTCGTGGCCGTACTGGTCTGCTGAATTGTGGATGGCCAGAGGACAAATCCTCGACACCATGAACGCTTGGTGAAGCCGTAGTGAGGATCTCTCCGGACTTGCTCTCGATCGAAAGTCCGGAGAGAACTCGCTCAGAAGGTGATGATCCCGCGAAGATTGCGACCGGCATGCATGTCGGCGAAACCGTCGTTGATCTGGTCGAGGGTGTACCGGTTGGTGATCAGTCCGTCGAGTTCGAGTTTGCCGCTGGTGTAGAGATCGATCATCCAGGGAATGTCGGCGGTGGGATTCGACGCGCCGAACAGGGATCCTTGAATTCTCTTCTGGTACAGCGTGAGTTCCATCAGGCTCACGGGAATTCCGACGTCCGTCATCTTCCCGAGGCCGGTGACGACGCATGTTCCGGCCTTGCGGATCGACGAGAATGCTTGCGCGACATGTTCTCCGGTGGTGACGCCGACGGTGACGATGGCGGAATCGGCGCCCTGGCCGTTGGTGAACGAGCGCGCTATGTCGGTGGCTTCCTCCATGGTGGCGACGGCATGGGTGGCGCCCAACTTCAATGCACTGTCGCGCTTGAAAGCGACCGGGTCCACCGCGATCACGTGGGCGGCGCCGGCGTGCGAGGCGCCCTGTACCGCGTTGATTCCGATTCCGCCGACGCCCATGACGATGACGGTCTGCCCGGGATACACCTGAGCGGAGTTGACGGCGGCGCCCCAACCGGTTCCGACGCCGCAGCCGAGCAGGCACAGAGCGTCGAGTGGCAGATGCTTGTCGACCTTCACCGCCGAAAGAGTGCTGACCGTGGTGTATTCGCTGAAGGTGGACAGGCCGCAGGTTTGTGCGACGGGTTGACCGTCGAGAGACATTCTGTAGCTCGAGGTTTCGCCTGGCCTGCTGCCGGTCATGATGGCGGCGCCGTTGTCGCAGAGGTTCTGGATTCCGCTTGCACACCAACGACAACGGCCGCAGGCGGCGAGGAAAGAGAACACGACATGATCGCCCTCGGACCACCCTTCGGTGTTCGGCCCGACCTCGACGACGATTCCGGCGCCTTCGTGCCCGCCGCAGATGGGGTAGCGGCCTACGCCGTGGTCGCCGCTGGCGATGTGGTCGTCCGAGTGGCACAGGCCGGAGGCGACCATCTTGACGGTGAGTTCGCCGCTACGGGGTGAGTCGAGTTCGAGATCGACCACCTCGTATGTGCCTGGTGCTTGGCGAATGACGGCTCCACGAGTGCGCAAGGTATCTCCTGAGGTGAGAGTTGTTCTTCGGCTTCCTCAGTTGTCTACTCGAGAGTTCGAGACGGGTCCGAGATCCGTCTCACTGATCGGACGTTTCGTACCGTTCAGACTCGTCCGGGGTGCGTCCCAAAATGGCGAGTTGCAGTTCGGTGAGCAGGCGCGTGTCCGGCTCGTCCAACGAAATGCCCATGATCTGTTCAGCGCGCCGGATGCGGTAGCGCAGCGTGTTCGGATGCACTTTCAAAGAGGATGCGGCCTTCTTCACGTCCCCGAAAGCTGTCAGGTAGGCAGTGAGCGTGAACTGCATGTCAGAGGTGTTCTTGTCGTCGTAGGAGATGAGTCTGTCGATACGAGGGTCGCGCAATCGCTCGTGATCAGCGACGAGGTCGAGTATCTCGCCCAGCAATACCGCGGTGCGCGACGCCGCGAGGGTGGTGACCTTCGAGGTTCCGTGATCATCGGTGGTATCGAGCACGCGGTCCACCTCTCGACGCGCCTCGGGTACGCCGTGCAACCGCGCGATCGGCACTGCGACGGCGGCGCGGACGCTGATACCCGCACGTTTTTCGAGCGCTCGCACGGTGTCGTAAGCCCAGTCGCTGATCGCGACCTCGTGCTCGGCCTGCGGGAACAGCACGTAGATCCGGTTGTCGATGATCGTCGTGACGGCGTCGTGGCGAAATGCGCTGGCACGCAGGCGCAAGGCGTTGGTGATTCGATCGAGATTCGATCCGGGTGCAAGTGATGTCGCAAATCCGATGACCGCAGCCGGTCCGTCGGTACTGATGCCGAACGAGCCGGCGAGTGAGTGCATGTCGACCCCGCCGGAGCGAATGCCGAACAGTCTTTCCACTTGGGCGTTCTCGCGGCTGGAGGCGTCCAACGTCCGCATGAGAATGCGTGCGGCGACGGCGGCGGCACCCCGCAATACCGCTCGGGCGTCGTCGGAAAGAGGTCCGGATGCCTGCTGTATCCAGATGCTCCCGATATTGTGTTGTTGCGCAACGGAACCCGTCGGCCCTGGCTGGCCTGGCCGGGTGATGCTCACAGCCAGCCGGTGTGCGGCGCCGATGCTCAACTCGGATGGCAGACTGATGACCTCGTTCGAGCGTCTGAGATGCTCGAACACGCCCCTCTTCTCGATCCATTCGGTGTATTCGATCGGCCATTCCCGGCCGAGTATGGAGAGCTGGCGGAGCTCGTCTTCGCCTTCGTGAGCAGCAGAATATGCAATGACGTGCAGTGCGGTGTCGTCGATCGTCACGAGTCCGCCGGTCAATTCGGCGATCGTTTCCGAGAGTGCGAACAAATCGTAATCACCGCCTGGTACAGCACCGGCGGCGGCTCGCGAACGATACAAGCTCTGTGTCAGAAGACGTTGTACAAGCGAATAGACGTGGCCGGAACTGGCCTGCGGATGGACCGCTGCCACGGCGATCCCGATGTTACGTGCGGCGGTGAGTACCGCCGTCGCCTTGCGTGCATTTTTGACGAGCAAGAGCTTCGGCCGCCGCCGTGGCGGCCTGCCCTCGAACTTTCGCAGCCACTGCGCGAGCGTTGATTCGGGAACCCCGACGGGAAGGTAGATGTCGGAGATCGCACCTCGGCTGTCGGTGCCGTCGATGTCGGAGGACTCGACGAGGGCGATCGACCGTATTTCGACATCAAGCCCGTCCGGGCTTTCCAGAAGCTCGATCACGGACTTGTCCGTGGAATGCATGAGGGCGCCAAGCGTGGTGCCGACACGCGGCCCGTTACTCCTCGGACCTGTCGACGCTTGCGGGAGGGCTACAGAAAGTGGCTGCACATTTGCTCCTCGGCCGGTGGTTCATTACAGGCTAACCCCGACAGACGAAATGCAGAATAAGGAAATAGGGGACAAATTTATTCGTCAGGCATGGTGATGCCGAGTTCTTGGGCCTTTTCGGCGACTGCCTCGGGAAATACGTTCTTGAACAGATAGAGGTCTTGTCCGATCACCCAACCAGGTGCCAACGCCGTCGCATATCGCTCGAAATATCCGAGTTGCTTTCCGAAAAGAACCAATTCCTCGGGACTCGCAACACCCCACTGTTTACCCAATTGAATCAGCGCCATGATCAGCTCGCTGAGCTTGAGTTCACCCAGATCGCGGCCGAGGATCGGAGCTAGAGCAGTGGCGACCTGCATACCGAGTTGGGCGTCGTCGACCTCGTAGTCGGTTGCATAACCCAAGGATCGAATTCCCCGGGCAACGCGGGCGAAATCTCCGTCGACAAGCGTTGCGCGGAACATGTCGGAGAGGATCGATCGCCACGTTTCCGGGAGAACACCGACAATGCCGAAGTCGAGCATTGCAATCCGACCGTCGTCGAGGACCCACAGATTCCCGGCGTGTACGTCGCCGTGGAAAGGACCGTGAACGATGACTGATTCGAGCCAGACCTTTACACCGCGCCGGATCAACATGCGGGCTTCGTCGATTCCGTCCGGGCCGGCGACGAATCGATCGAGCGGAACGCCCCGCATGCGTTCCATGCAGATGACTCGGGGGCCGCAGTAATCCCAGTAGACCTCCGGCGTCGTGACTCCTTTGTTGTCGCCGAACGCACTGATGTTGTTCCGGAAAGTGGTTTGCCGATCGGCCTCGACCGCGCTGTTCAATTCCGTCATCGTGGCATTGTGCAGATCGCGAATGATGGCGGTGGCATTGGCAATTCGAAGGAACTCGACAAACTTCTCGAGGATGTTCGCACCCCAATATGCCGCCCGCAGGTCGATCAGCATGCGCGCATAGATGTCCGGGCGCTGGATCTTGATGACTGCCTCTCGGCCGTCGTGCAGAACGCACGCGTGTACCTGTGCAACCGATGCGGCCGCGAGAGGCGCGTCGTCGAACTTCGCGAACAGTTCGTCCACGGAGTAACCGAGGTCCTCCTGCACGACTCTTCGGGCCTGCTCGGCAGGGAAGGACGGAACGTCGTCGAGGCAACGCAGGCACGCATTGGCGACCGGGGCCGGGAAGAGGCCGGACGACGACGCGACGAGTTGGCCGAGCTTGACGAAGGTGGGCCCCAGAGCGATGAAGCCGTCGACCATTCCGTCGGAGGCAGCGTCCGCCCAGGTGCGTCCACGCTTGCGGAAAGGCCACACGATCAGCGCCAGCATGATCGACGTGGACAGCACGACGGCGATGATCGCGGAGCGCCACAACTGGGCGAGGCCGAAGCGTTCCAGGTCCGGCATGCGGACCTCGAGGGCAGCGGCGGGCACTCCTGACGAGTACGGCCCGACAGGTCGTCGCGTTGGATCCAGCACAGCTCTCCCTCGTTCAACGAGCGCATACAGCATTTTGCCGTGAGATCACTTGCGTGACCCCTTCCGTTAGTCAGTATGCCAAGTCACACATAACTACCAGAACCGCCTACGCACTCAGCCTACGATCGGTGAATGCGTGAGCACTTGATCCCGATCGGCGAGGTTGCAAAATCGTTCGGAATCGCGGCGTCGACCTTGCGGTACTACGAGGACGAAGGCCTGCTGTCCGCGCGTTCGCGAACCGGCGGCAAACGCTGGTACGGGCAGCGTGAGCTGCGCCGGCTGGCGTTGATCCGGATGTACACCGAGACGGGAATGTCCTTGGAACAGGTGCGCTCCTTCATCGAAACCGACACCACGTCCGAGCAGTTCTCCGCGGTTCTCGCGGATCAAGTGTCGGCGCTCGAGGCACAGATTGCCGCCGCTACGCGAGCGAAACTGATTCTCGAGCATCACCTGACGTGTCGGCAAGAGCGTCCGATGCAGTGTCCGTGGTTGCTCGAGCAACTCGACGTTCGCGTAGAAGCGGCGCTTGACTTCAAGTTGACTTGAACCTCCATAGTTAGGGCGCACTTACCGCCCTATTCGGAGGTTGACCATGTCGACACGACGATGGCTGCCGCTCATCGCCGCATGCATCGGAACTTTCCTGTTGCTGACGTACGCCACGATCACGACGATCGCGGTGCCGGCCATCGCAGACGGTTTGAACGGCAGTACGGGCGCGATGTCCTGGGTCGTCGACGCCTACACACTGGCTCTCGCTGCGCTTCTGGTTGGCATGGGCGCGCTCGGCGATGCTTGGGGACGCAAACGCCTCTACATCTGCGGCCTGGTCGTGTTCCTGGTTGCGACGGCCGTGTGCGCCGTTGCTCCGGACGTCACGGTTCTGGTCGCAACTCGCGGCGCGCAAGGAATTGCCGGTGCAGCGATGTTCGCGACGCTCCTGCCTCTGCTCGGCGACGCATATTCGGGACGTGATCGTCACGTCGCCTTTGCCGCGTGGGGCGCCGTCGCCGGATTGGCGGCAGGAATCGGGAATGTTGCAGGAGGGCTGCTGACGCAGTTCTTCGACTGGCGTGCGGTCTTCTATTTCGGAATCCCCGTGGCCGCAGTGGCGCTCGCACTGGCTGTGTTCTGTTTCGCCGAAAGTAGGCGCGGCGACGACAATATCGACTGGGCTGGAATGGTTTTGTTCACTCTCGCTGCCGTTGCCGCGGTTCTCGGCGTGACGTGGGGCGGCGACGCCGGGTGGACTTCGCCTTCGACAGCTCTCGCCTTCCTCATCGCAATCGTTGCGCTGACGGCATTTGTGTCCTGGCAGCGTCGAAGCAGCAGTCCGATGCTCGATCCGGCATTGTTCCGATCCCTGAAATTCGACGGAGTTCTCGTCGCGGCTTTCGGTTACTACCTTGCGGCTTACGGCCCACTCGTCGTTCTTTCACTGTGGCTGCAGAACGGGCTGGAACTGTCGGCGTCGACGGCCGCACTTGTGCTCTCGATTCAACCGCTCGCCTTTGTCCTCGTATCGGCACTGTGTGGATCACGGCTTCAGCGAGCCGATCTTCGATTGTCGCTCGGATTCGGGACGGTCCTCTGCGGAATCGGTTGCCTGGCAATGTTGTACGTTCTCGTCACGCCGATCTGGCCGGCGCTGATCGCCGGACTGATTCTGACCGGTGTCGGTTCGGCCATGGTGTCACCGGTGTTGCCGGGTGCCGCGATGTCGGACGCCCCGGCAGAGCGCGCCGGGACGGCTTCGGCAACAGCCAACTCGTCGCGGCAGTTCGGGCTCGCAGTCGGAATTGCGTTGTGCGGCTCGCTATTCACGGGTTCGGACGAGTTTGCCTTGTTGTGGCCGTTGGTCTTCTGCGGATGCGTCGGAATGCTCACGGGTTGTGGATCGATCCTTCTCTTTTCTCGTTCGTCAACTCCTGCAACAGTTCAACCAATCGCCGAAAGGGCACACACATGACCACGCTGCTCACTCCACGACCGCACCGGCGCCTCGAGATGGACTGGAACCGTCGCAGGTTCCTCGGCGCAGCAGCAGGATTGGCTGCTGCGCTGGCAGCGGCCGGGTGCTCACACTCCGACGCAGATGCCGGCGGCACACGCGATGCCGGTTGGTCCTTCACCGACGATCGCGGAACCCTGATCGAGTTGGATTCACCGCCGAGAACATTTGTCACCTACACCGGAATCGCGGGTGCTCTGTGGGATTACGGACTGGTGCCTGTCGGTGTTTTCGGGGCGCTCACACGATCGCCGGGATCGACGGACACCAGCATCTCCGGCAACTTGGATTTCTCGAAGACCGACATGGTCGGGCAACTCTGGGGGCAAGTGGAACTCGAAAAGATCGCTGCGCTGGAGCCGGACGTCGTCATAGTCCCTCAGTTGCGTGGTTCGGCTCTACTCGACGAGGCGAACTTGGATGCGGTGAAGGGCTTGTCGACAGTATTGTTCGTGGAAACGGCAGCAGGAACTATCGACCGAAACGTGCAAGAGATCGTGGAACTGGCCGTGGAACTCGGAGCAGACCCGGATATGGACGCGCAGCGAAAGGACTACGACGCTGCGCGCCAGCGGATCTCCGAAGTTGCTTCTTCACTGAACTATTCACCCGTACTATTCGCGTCCGCAGATCCGGACACGATTCGAGTCAGTCGTTCCGGATTTCCGATCCTCGCAGATCTGGTGGGTTTGGGTCTTACCGTCGTCGATCCAGCAGAGGGATCGTCGGTCTACGTCGAGAAGCTGGCATGGGAGATGGCGGACCACTATCCGGCCGACATGATCTTCCTCGACGATCGTCCGTCCAGTTTGCAACTCGATACGCTCGACACCAATCCTGCGTGGTCCAACTTGCCCGCGGTGAAGGCGGGGAAGGTCGGCACCTGGAATCCGGAACCCGTACTCAGCTATGCCGGGATCGCCCGTACGTACAATACTTTGGCTGACCAGCTGCTGGCATTCTCACATTCCTGACCGCCGCGTCGTCTACGACGTATGGACCTGTTCACCGATCTGTCTGCTCGAGCTGATTCCCTCGATTGGCCTGCGCTGATCGAGGGAATCAACTCCAGTGGGTGTGCTCAGACGACCCCGCTACTCGACGAATCGGAGTGTCGCGAGATCGCTTCCTGGTACTCGGACGTCGACCGATTTCGAAGCACGATCGACATGGCTCGGTACCGCTTCGGTCAAGGGGAGTATCGATACTTCGGCGATCCGGTACCCGAGCCGATCACCGCTATGCGAGCGGCTTTCTACCGGCAGCTTCTCCCGATCGCGCGAGAGTGGGCGTTCAAGCTGGGGGACAGCGCACCGTGGCCGGACACTTTCGAAGAATGGATCGACCAATGTCACAACGCCGGCCAGAATCGGCCTACCCCGATTCTCCTGTCCTACGGCCCTGGCGACTGGAATGCACTGCATCGGGACCTGTACGGAGAGTTGGTGTTTCCCTTACAGGTGGTGATCGGGCTCGACAGACCTCGAATCGATCACGACGGGGGAGAGTTCTTGCTCGTCGAACAGCGGCCGCGCGCCCAGTCGAAAGGGACTGTCACGGTGCTCGAACAAGGTCAGGCGTTGATCTTCACCACGCGGGATCGGCCGGTCCAGAGTTCGCGTGGGTGGTCCAGAGCCCCTGTGCGACATGGTGTCAGCGTGGTGCACGCGGGTACCCGTCGAACATTGGGATTGGTGCTTCATGATGCCGAATAGGACGTACATTCTCCGCGACGCTCGCAACAAACCCTACGAGAGTTCGATGCCCGGTGCGCTTGGCGGGCACCGGAAAACGAAGATATACGGCCGACTCGACTGTCGAGGGGCGGCGCAGGCAATCGCGCGTGGTGGGTATGTCGCCAGTCGGGTGTTCTTCGCGGACGAGCCGACCGCGATTGCGGCCGGCTATCGCCCCTGCGCCGTCTGCATGCCCGAAGACTACGCAGCGTGGAAGGCGGCTTCTACGCGCCGAAGCGGTCGCGGTACTCCTTCGGAATGAGCGGTTTCTCGCCGCGGACCTTCAGTTGCTGGACAGCCCAGGTATTACCGTCCGGGTCGGCGAATCCGAAGAAGGTGCCACCGTCACGCTCGTCGAAGACGGTGACCTCACTGGCATCGACGCCGCGGTCGATGAGCTCCTGCCGAGCCGCTGCCGCGTCGGCAACTACCAACTGCAATCCCTTCAACGAACCAGGGGCCATCTCGGTTTGCGACGGCAGGTTGCCGATGACGATGGAGCAGCCCGAACCTCGCGGCGTGAGCTGGGCAACCGTCATGTGTTCGTTCACGGTGTGGTGGTCGAGGTCGAAACCGACCTTGTCGCGGTAGAACTCGATGGAACGGTCGAGATCGCTGACGGGAACGATGACTACTTCGAGGGTCCAGTCCATGAAACTGCCTTTCACTGCGGAGGTTCGGGCAAACAGGTGGTCAGAGTTGCGCGACGATCTTGTCCAGGCGTTCGTAACCTTCGGTGACGCCGAGTTCCATATTGCTCTCGATCATTCCGTCCCGCGCTTCGAGGCTCGGATACACGGAATGGCCGGAGAGTCGGGTGCGCCCGTTGCCCAGGTCCTCGAACGTGATCGATTCGATGCTGACCACGTCGGCGAATCCCTCGTATTCGAACGTCTGGATGACAAAGTCGTTCTCGCGAACGACGTGAAACACGCCGTTGAACCGGAACTCTTCTCCCTCGGGGTTGCGATGAACGTACTTGTACCGGCCGCCGCTGACGAACTCGTATTCGTCGATCTCCATCTCGTATCCGTTGGGGCCGAGCCACTGCTTGACCACTTCGGGATTCGAATGAGCTGCGAAGACGGCACTGACGGGCGCGTCGAACTCGCGGGTGATGTCGATGAACGGCACGCCCTCAGGAGCCGTGATGGTGACGGGATTGGTGGTAGCCATGGCTAAGTCTCCTTCTGTGTGGTGCTGAGTAGGTGATCGAGCTTGCGGAACTGTTGTTCGTGGATCAGTCGATAGCGGTCGATCCAGGCGGTCAAAGCCTCGAGAGTTGCGGCGTTGAGATGTACCGGCCGCCTCTGGGCGTCGCGGCTGCGAGTGACCAAACCCGCGGCTTCGAGTACCTGAATATGTTTGGAGACAGCCTGTTTGGTGATCTCGAACGGCTCGGCCAACTCGTTGACCGTTTGGGGGCCGCTACTCAGGCGGGCGATGATCCGCCGTCGTACCGGGTCGGCGAGCGCCATGAACGCTTTGTCGAGACGCTCGTCTGCCTCTGGATCCACGATCACTTGTCAACCATCTCCTTTATCAACCAATCTGTTGATTACGATACGAGCCGATGGGGAGGGTGTCAATGCCTCGGGGCCGATTAGCGTGGAAACCATGAACGCTCTGATTCCTCGGCCACGATTGGAAGTGGCGCCGGGGGCGATCCTCGTTCCGGATTGGCTCAGCGTCGAACAGCAACGCACCTTGGTGGCCGAGTGCCGACGGTGGGCAACCGCACCCGTGCCGATGCGCTCCGCTGTTGTCCCTGGTGGGCACAAGATGTCGGTGCAGACAGTCTGTCTGGGTTGGCATTGGCAGCCGTACAAGTACACCCGCACCGCCGACGACGTGAACGGTGCGCCTGTCGCAGCGGTGCCCGACTGGCTCGTCGACCTCGGCCGTAGCGCAGTTGCCGCTGCCTACGGTGACCCGCGTGCGGGGGAGAGGTACACGCCCGACACCGCGCTGATCAACTTCTACGACGAGGGCGCTCGCATGGGCATGCACCAGGACAAGGACGAGCGCTGCGACGCTCCCGTCGTCTCACTGAGCGTCGGGCAGAGTTGTGTCTTTCGGTTCGGGAATTCCGAGAACCGGAACAAGCCGTACACCGATATCGAATTGCACTCGGGTGATCTCTTCGTGTTCGGCGGAGAGTCGAGGTTCGCGTATCACGGTGTGCCGAAAGTTATTGCAGGAAGTTCTCTTCCGGGCATCGGTCTGCCATCGGGGAGGCTGAACATCACGTTGCGAGATACCGGAATGTCCTGACAGTCTCACCCCTGTTGTGCCACTGGTTCAGCAGGGTCGAAGTCCGCGCTGGAAGGTCCGTCCCCGACCATCTCGACCAACTCGGTCGACGGCGGAGTTGGCAGAGTGCGCCAGCGCTCTCGTTCGAGGTTGTGGGGTTGTATCTCGTTCATGCCCTCATTATCGACTTCCTACTTCACTCCGTCGGCTATTTGTGGGTGGACATTCTGCTAGGCCTCGTGTCCGACGTCGATATCGAGTCGGGTCGAGATATTGACTGTTACCGTAAGTCGCACATACTCTGGTTACTGGCGCTGACCGTAGGGAACCCGGCCTGAAACGACCGATCGTTCTCGGCCACCGCCGACGCCAGATGTAGCTTCGCGACGACCTACGAAACGAGTTTCCTCCATGCCACAGCATGTCGACGTACTGATCATCGGCGCTGGCTTGTCCGGAATCGGCGCGGCTTGTCACCTCATTCGGGAGCAGACGGGAAGCACTTACGCGATCCTCGAGCGCCGGGAAAATATCGGTGGCACCTGGGACCTGTTCAAGTACCCGGGCATCCGTTCGGACTCCGACATGCTCACCTTCGGATTCGGGTTCCGTCCGTGGATCGGCACCAAAGTGCTCGCCGACGGCTCCAGCATCCGGGACTACGTCGAGGAAACTGCCAAGGAATACGGCGTCACCGACCACATCAACTTCGGCCGCAAGGTCGTGGCAATGGACTTCGATCGCGCGACTGCTCAGTGGACCGTGACCGTCCTGATCGAGGCCACCGGAGAGACCGAGACGTGGACCGCGAATGTCCTCGTCGGCGCCTGCGGTTACTACAACTACGACAAGGGCTACCGCCCCGCCTTCCCAGGTGAGGACGACTTCCGCGGTCAGATCGTGCACCCACAGCACTGGCCCGAGGATCTCGATTACACCGGAAAGAAGGTCGTGGTCATCGGGTCCGGTGCCACCGCGATCACGCTGATCCCGTCGATGGCCCCCACTGCCGGCCACGTCACCATGCTGCAGCGCTCGCCCACGTGGATCCAGGCGCTACCGTCCGAGGACCCTGTTGCCAAAGGTCTCAAGCTCGCACGCGTTCCCGACCAGATCGCGTACAAGATCGGTCGAGCCCGCAATATCGCACTGCAACGCGCCAGCTTTCAGCTCTCACGTACCAACCCGAAGCTGGCGAAGAAGCTGTTCCTCACCCAGATCCGCTTGCAACTCGGCAAGAACGTGGACCTGCGTCACTTCACCCCCAGCTACAACCCGTGGGATCAGCGTCTGTGCGTGGTTCCCAACGGAGACCTGTTCAAGGTGCTCAAGAGCGGCAAGGCCGACATCGTCACAGACCGTATCGCCAAGTTCACCGAGAATGGCATCGTGACCGAGTCGGGTCTCGAACTCGAGGCCGACATCATCGTCACGGCGACCGGCTTGAACGTGCAGATCCTGGGCGGGGCGGCCATGAGCGTCGACGGCGAGCCGGTCAAGCTCAACGAGACAGTCGCCTACAAGAGTGTTCTCTACTCCGACATTCCGAACTTCCTGATGATTCTCGGCTACACCAACGCATCCTGGACGCTCAAGGCAGACCTGGCCGCGTCCTATCTGTGTCGAGTGCTCAAGATCATGCGCAAGCGCAGCTACACGACTTTCGAGGTTCACGCCGAACCCGAGGACTTCGCGGAAGAATCTCTCATGGGCGGAGCTCTGACCTCGGGCTACATTCAGCGTGGCGACGGAGAAATGCCGCGCCAAGGTGCCCGTGGCGCATGGAAAGTGGTCAACAATTACTACCGCGACCGCAAGCTGATGCACGACGCCGAGATCGAAGACGGTGTGCTGCAGTTCAGCAAGGTCGATATTGCTGTCGTGCCTGATAGCAAGGTCGCCAGCGCATAGTCGACTCCACCTTGGGGACGTCGGCGAATGTGCTGGAGATGTTGCGTCGACGTACCCGATCGCGTCACGGGGTTTGTGATCGGTGAGTTCGCTTCCGCAATCGTCGGTTGTGCACCACGACGGGAAGAACATAGGCAGCGACCATGGTCACGGCAAGCAGTCCGAGGTAGAGGTAGGGCCAGGTCCATCCCGCTGCTCGTATGGCCAACAACGATCCACCCATGATCAGCGGCATCCCGGCCCCGGCGAGCAGGTCGACGTCACGGGGCGACACGGGTGGGGTTCCGAGCAGGGGTACGCGGATGCCCGAGTTTTCTCTGATCGTGCGCATTACTGAAATGAAGTAGAGGGCGGCGCCGGCGATCGCGATCATCGCGCCGAGCGCAGCTTCGACCACGCCAGTTCTCGTGGACATCAATGCGTAGGCAAATACGCCCATCGTTCCCAAAGTGACCGGCGCCGACTTCCAGATCGGGGTCGACGTATGGGTGTCGGCGGGAACACTCACCGAGCGCATCGGTTCGAGAGGCTCCATCAGCTCAGCGTGCCATGTGCTGCTCGGGAAACAAACTGTGACCGCTGTTTCTTTTCCGGCCTCCCTGCCTGGCCGAGATGTCGGGACCTCTCACTACGATTCTCGTCGTGACCGATTACGACGATCTCGACATGTTCGGTGGCCTCGACGCCTCCTCCCTGCCGCTCCGCCAGCAGCAGATTCTGATGACCATCCGGGATCTCGTTGCTGCCAACGGGTGCACGCCGAGCACGCGGCAGATCGGAGACGCGGTTGGCTTGCGCTCGACATCGACGGTGTCCAAGCACCTCAAGAGCCTCGAGGAGAAGGGCTTCCTCCGCCGGGGAGCGGCCATGGCTCGGCAGTTGGACGTGCGGCCTTTCCTCGTGGGCGCGAAGGAACAGTCGTCGTCGAATACCGTCACGGTTCCAGTGGTCGGCGACATTGCCGCCGGCGCGCCGATCCTCGCGGAGGAGCACACCGACGAGGTGTTGGCGCTTCCTCGCGAGCTCGTCGGTTCCGGCACGGTGTTCGGTCTTCGGGTGCGTGGTGAGTCGATGGTCGACGCAGCAATCTGCGACGGTGACGTCGTCGTGGTGCGGCGCCAGGACGAGGCCCATTCCGGTGAGATCGTTGCCGCGATGATCGACGGTGAGGCCACCGTGAAGGTGCTCCGACGCCGCGACGGTCACGTGTATCTCGAGCCTCGCAATCCCGCGTACAGCGTCATCGACGGCGACCGAGCGGCCATCTTGGGCAAGGTTGTTTCCGTGATGCGACGTATCTGAGACTTATCCGGTCTCAGCGACGGTTGGCGCGGAGGCCGTTGTATTCCTCGTCGGTGACTTTGTCGCCCCACGTAGTTTCGGCGCTACCGTCGCCGGGTCCTTCCCACAGTGCGAGGTGGCTCATGAAACGATCTGGTGCCGCGCCGTGCCAGTGTTCTTCTCCCGCCGGGGTATAGATGGTCTCGCCCGGGTGTGCTTCGATGATCTCGCCGCCGCGAGCTTGAATCAGCGCGGTGCCGGAGACAATGTGGAGGGTCTGCCCGAGGGCATGTGAATGCCAGTCGGTTCGCGCACACGGTGAAAAGCGAACCATGTTGGCGCGCATCCTCGACGGCTCCTGGCCGGCGTAGATGACGTCCCACCAGACGTCGCCGGTGAACCAGTCGCCGGGTGCCTTGCTGGTGGGCTGGGGCGTCAAGATTTCCATGAGTTCTCCTCGGGATCGAAAGGGTGAGTTCAGTTCTGCGTCAGCGGAACAAGTCGAATTGTGTTGGGCGCGGCCTCCGGCCCGGTCACGGAGCCGACAATCTGTGGGCCGTAGCGGTCGTATTTGGTGTGATAGGCGGAGTCGATCACGGAGTGGGCATCCGCTGTGGCGGCCTCGAAAGAGACGTCCCGTTCAATTCCTCCTGCTCGGATTCGGCCCGTTCCGCTTGCCGTTGCTCGGACGAACCAAGGGTTGTCGGTTCCGTATGCCGAGCGCACGTACAACTCGTTGTCAGCCCGAACAACCCATATGGTGACGTACGGCC
This sequence comes from Rhodococcus sp. NPDC057135, assembly GCF_042670865.1. Taxonomy (NCBI): domain Bacteria; kingdom Bacillati; phylum Actinomycetota; class Actinomycetes; order Mycobacteriales; family Nocardiaceae; genus Rhodococcus; species Rhodococcus sp. NPDC057135. The sequence continues at coordinate 86,583 of NZ_JBHUUU010000006.1, read as the reverse complement.
TCGCGGTGCCGTCGCGGCGGAACGAGGAGATCTGCAATTCCTCGGCACTGCCGATCTTGGTCAGTTCAGCCTCGGTCCACGAGTGCGACATCTCTGGTTCCCTTCTCCGGTTCGAATTGCTGTGTGGTACTTCGCGTTCTCGTAGCCGGGACGATCAGTGTGAGAACTATGACGAGACAAGCGGCGAGCAGGACGGTTCCTGTGGTGAGAGCCGTTGATACGTGATCGGTGAGTGCGGTTGCAGCGTCGTCGGCAGTGGATCCGGCTCCTGCCGAGACCGCGACGAGGATGCCGAGCCCGAGAGCGCTGCCCAGTTGGTGGGCAGTGTTGACCAATCCTGATGCGGCACCTGCATCCTCGGCATGTACTCCGGAGATACCGGCGGAGGTCAGTGGCGCGAATGCCAGCCCCTGCCCGGCGCCGATCAAGATCATCGGAAGCGCAATCGCAGTGAGATACGAGCTGTTGGGATGGACCAGGCTGAGCCAGCCCATGCCGGCGAGAGTAACGGCAACGCCAACCGAAAGAAGCGCGGAGTTGCCGAATCGCGGCGTCAGTCGCGGAATAAGCATCGCCACAGCAAAATTGACGATCGTCATCGGGAAGAAGGCGACGCCGGCTTGGAACGCGCTGAAGCCAAAAACACCTTGGAGTAGCTGAGTAGTGAAGTAGAAAAATCCGATCATGGCACCCAGATAGAGCATTCGGGCGGCGTAGGCACCGGATCGCTCTCGGCTACGGAACAATCTCAGGGGCATGATCGGCTGTTCCGCACGCGCTTCGTTGAGGAAGAGCAGGATCAGAAGGGTCGCCCCAGTCGCCAGGGTCGAAACAGTGATCGGTGAGGTCCACCCCGCTTCGGCCGAGTTGACGGTGCCGAAGACGAGTGCGGTCATGCCCAGTGTGGCGAGAACGGCGCCGGTCACATCGAAACGTCCGGTGTTCGGCTCGGTTTCCGGAATGAACCGGGGAGCGAGCACGATCATCGCGATACCGATCGGAACGTTGATGAAAAAGCCTGCGCGCCAAGACACCCAGTCGGCCAGGGCACCACCGATCACGAGTCCGAGGCTGGCGCCTATCCCTGCTGCAGCGCCGTACCAGGCAACAGCGCGCGTTCGCTCCCGACCAGGTGGGAAACTGGCGGTCAACAGTGACAGCGACGCCGGGGCCACCACCGCAGCTCCGACGCCTTGGAGAGCGCGCGCCGCGATGAGCCACCACCCGTTCGGTGCGACGCCGACGAGAAACGACGCAATCGCGAAAATCGCGAGCCCGGTGACGAATACGCGACGACGACCGAAGATGTCCCCGAGACGAGCGCCCAGCAGGAGAAGGCCGCCGAACACCAGGGTGTAGGCGTCCTGGACCCAGGAAAGACCGGTCGCTGAGTAACCCATGCTGATCTGGATGCTGGGTAGACCGGTGAAGATGATCGAATTGTCGAGCAGGATCATGAAATAGCTGATCAGAATGATCGCCAGGATCGCGGTGGAGTTGATTCGACCGGCGGCCGGGTTGTCGGCAGTGTGAGTCACGCGCTTCTTCTTCACAGGTGGTGGATTACGGGCGGACGAGGACCTTCAGCGATTCACGGGAATCCATGGCTCGGTAGCCTTCCGCAACGTCGTCCAGTCCGACGGTGCGGTCGAAGACCTTGCCCGGCTGGATCTTTCCGTCGAGAACATCGGGCATCAGTTCTTCGATGTACGCGCGAACGGGAGCCGGTCCGCCGGTAAGAGTGACGTTGGGCCCGAAGAGTGTCCCGAATCCGATTGGAGCTTCTTCGTATTGGGGTACTCCGACTCGGCTGATGACGCCGCCCGGTCGGACAACTCCGAGTGACTGCTCGTAGGCAGGCATGTGACCTACCGCTTCGAGAACGACGTGAGTGCCGTCCCCGCCGGTCAGTTCACGGACTTTCTCGATGCCTTCGTTGCCACGTTCGGCAACCACATCGGTTGCTCCGAACTCGAGGCCGAGGTCTGTGCGGATCTTGTGGCGCCCCATGAGGATGATGCGCTCGGCACCGAGGCGTTTGGCGGAGAGCACTGCCATCAGGCCCACTGCTCCGTCTCCGATGACCGTGACCGTCGTGCGTTGGTTGACGCCGCCCTTGACCGCCGCGTGATAGCCGGTACCGAAGACGTCGGAAAGCGTCAGCAGTGATGGCAGGAGTTCGGAATCCTCGCCCACCGGCGCCTTGACCAGCGTGCCGTCTGCCAATGGCACGCGGATGGCCTCCGCCTGCCCGCCTCCGATCCCGTTTCCGGCCCAGAATCCGCCGTGTCGGCAGGAAGTTTGCAAGCCTTCGCGGCAGAAGTCGCACGTCCCGTCCGACCAGGCGAAGGGGGCGATGACGAAGTCGCCCTTCTTCAACGTGGACACCTCCCGACCTGTCTCTTCGACCACTCCGACGAACTCGTGGCCCATCGGGGAACCGCCTGGCGTGGCCGGCATGTTGTGGTAAGGGTGCAGGTCAGAGCCGCAGACGCAGGCCCTGACGACCCGTACGATCGCGTCCGTCGGCTGCTGAAGTACTGGATCCGGCACGGTCTCGACTCGAACGTCTCCGGCGCCGTACATGATGGTTGCGCGCATGATGTCCCCTCTCGCTTGTGGTGTTGCGTGCTTCTGGGTCGACGTTTCTGCGTGAACCGGTCGACTGCAATGAGTCAACGCCGCGCATCGCGGGCGCGGGAGTGTCTGTTGTTCCAGGTAACGGCAGTACCTCCCTCTGTCATCGCCGCTCGAGTAACGTGAACTGCATGGACAACCGAGCCGAGATTCGCGAATTCCTCAGCTCCCGTCGTGCTCGCATCACTCCCGAGCAGGCAGGACTGCCGGCCTACGGCGGAAACCGTAGAGTCAAGGGATTGCGCCGTGAGGAAGTCGCTCTGCTCGCCGGTGTGAGCATCGACTACTACGTACGCATGGAGCGCGGAAATCTGGCTGGAGCGTCGGACTCGGTACTCGAAAGCCTCTCCCGAGCACTACAACTCGACGAGGCCGAAACTGCCCATTTGTACGACCTGGCGAAGGCTGCCAGTGCCGGCGCACCGAGTAGAAAGCGGCCGGCACCCAAGGGCGTGAGCCCGGCGATTCAGCAGATACTCGACGCCATCACCGACGCCCCGGCGTGGGTACGTAATGCCAGGCACGACATGCTGGCGGCCAATCGCATGGCGCGCGCGCTGTATTCGCCGGTCCTGGCTGATCCGCGTAGGCCGGCGAACAACGCCCGCTTCGTGTACCTGGACCCGGCGTCGCAAGACTTCTTCGTGGATTGGGAGCGCGCGGCAGACGACATCGCCGCGATGCTCCGCTCGGAAGCGGGGCGCAATCCCCACGACAAGGCCCTGACCGAGCTCATCGGTGAACTTGCCACCCGCAGTGAGGTATTCCGCACCCGTTGGGCGAAACATAATGTGCGCTTTCATCGGACGGGTTTCAAGAAGGTTCGCCACCCCGTCGTCGGCGACCTGGAACTGAACTTCGAGGCGATGGAACTGCCGTCCAATCCCGGGCTGACACTGCTGGTCTACACCGCAGCGCCTGGGACGCCGACGGCTGATGCACTCAAACTCTTGGCGAGTTGGGCGGCTACCCAGGATCAGTTGGATCCGGCGAACGACAGCGAAGCGTCGCTCTAGAAGCTGATCGGTATGTGACGTGCTGATTCAGCTCAGATGCGTTACCGCCCAGGCTACCTGGTCTCCACCTCGTCGCTTCGCCCGATACATCGCGTTGTCGGCATCGGCAAGAATCCGATCGATGGTTCCCGAAGCGTCCGGGATTGTCGAGGACAGCCACACGCTGGCGCCGACGCTCACCGAGATCGACTGTCGGCCGGCGGGCCGCGATATCGAGTTGTGGATGTCGACCACGGTTTTTTCGATACGACGTGGCTCGACCGGCATGAGAATCACGAACTCGTCGCCGCCAGTCCGCGCCACCAGCCCGATCTCTCCGACGGCCGAGTTCAATCGTCGACCCACGGTCACCAGCATCCGATCGCCTTCTGCATGACCCAGTTTGTCGTTGACGCTCTTGAACGAATCGACGTCGATCACTATCGCAAGGACTACGTGTCCCCGGAGTTCTTCGACATCGAACAGCTGGTGCCAGACATTGTGCAGCCCACGCCGATTCAGGGCAGCGGTGAGTGGATCTCGCCAAGCGTGTCGTGCATCGTCGGTCAAATACAGGACGAGGAAATGCACTGTCATCGCGGCTGAGGCGATAACACACCCGATGACCAATCCAGTGGACACCGACAGTGAGGAATCGGTATCCGGATCGGTTACCGCTCGAATTGTCAGTAGGGCTACGACCAGCAGTGCGCCGGCGATCTGCGCAGTCACTATCCGGGGGCTGTGAAACACCGACGAATAGTTCGCGACGACCACGAAGAGCACAGCACCGGTCAGTGCCAGGAAGCTCGCATGGATTCCGGCGAGCAGGATCAACGACAAACAGATGTTGGTGAGCGCAATGAATCGAACGGATTGTCGGTGGCTCGGCCAGGATCGTCCGAACGACCAACGAATCATGCAGTACAGCGCGATCACACATGCTGTCCCAGCAGCGAGCCGTTCAGGGACTTCGGTCGCGCCGCCCTTCACGAATTGAGCCAGAACGGCGAGTGCGACGAACACCGCACACCAGAAGGTGACGACGACCCTGGCTGTCCCCAACATCGATCGAGCAGCCAGAAACCTGGGGAACCACTCGCCGTCGTACGCAAGGGACCACCAGCGACGCAACAGTCCCGTTGTCTGACGGATATTCTGCCCCAACCCCGCAGCGCCACTGACTCCCATGAAACCCCCTCCGAGATCTTGCGAAAATTCCCGGAGGTTTCTTCGTCAAGATTTGATCCCCGAACAAGGTACCCGATAGTTGAAAGACGCATTAATGCATCGTGAGGCGTAGACGACTCTAGGGCGAGATCGGTTCCGTCAGGATCTTTCTGAGGGCCGGAAGGTCCAGGGTTGCAGCTAGATCGGCAATCGTGACCCCCGACAGTGATGCGCGCCAGGCTTTTTCGGCGTCAGCCATGACTTTGGCTATTCCGCAGGCGGAACGGCACTGCTCGGGCGGAGCGGCGAGGATTCCTTGCTGCCGAATCTCCGTGCACCGGAAAGCAGGTTCGGTGCCGTCAACCGCCTGTACGACGTCGAGAACCGTGATGCTCTCGGGAGCCCGGGTGAGAACGTACCCACCGTCTCGGCCCTCGGTCGGATTGACCAGACCGGCGTGCGCGAGCGCTCGCAGATGCTTCGCCAGGTATGTCTTCGACACCCCGTGAAGTTCGGCGAGTCTGGCTGTGGGTACCGGCCCCTCGGCCTGGCTGAGAACCACACAGCAGTGGAGTGACCACTCCACGCCTCCGGAAAGCTTCATGATTGGACTCTATCGACGCCGCGGAAAGTGGTGCGGGTCGGACATCGGTCGAGGGTGTCCGTCAGGCCTTCTCGGCAAGCCACGCGTCGTATGTTGTCGGCGCAATCCATGCATCTGCACCGGGTGTCGGGGTGAGTGCCGAGTTGTCGAGTTTCGCGCCGAAGTAGCCGGCCTCGGGATCGGAGATCACCGAACGCTTGTCGCCGGTGACGAGGAACAGGCGCCGGACCAGTTCGTCGATGCCCAGCGGTTCGGGCCCGGCAATCTCGACCGTGCCGTTTTGCGGCGCGGCGGTCACTACCTCGGCGACGTGAGAAACGACGTCTCGAGACGCGATGGGTTGCAGATGTCCCGGCGTTGCGTGGACAGCGCCGTCGGTGGTTCCCGCGTCGGCGATTCCGGCGACGAACTCGAAGAACTGGGTCGAGCGGACGATCGTGTAGGGGATCGGGCCCGCTTTGACCAGGTCTTCCTGGGCGACCTTGGCTCGCATGTACCCCGAATCGGGCAGTCGATCGGCACCCACGATGGACAGAATGACGTGGTGCCCGACGCCGGCCTTCGCTTCGGCGGCGAGGATGTGGCCGGTTCCGTCACGGAAGAAGGCCAAGACGTCTTCGTCCGACCAGGACGGGGAATTGGTCAGGTCCACCACGACGTCGGCGCCCTCGACGGCTTCGGCGATACCTGTGCCGGTGGTGATGTCGATCCCGTCGGCACGACCGAGTGCCTTCACGTCGTGCCCGGCGTCAGTGAGCTTGGCGGCGACCTGGCTTCCGATGAGCCCGCTCCCGAAAATGACGATCTTCATGATTTTCTCCTTTACTCGGATAAGTCATGTCCAAGTATACTCGGACATAACTTATCCAAGTCAAGGGTTGTCCGGTCAGCCGAAGAGTTCGGCGGCCAGTGCTTCGTAGGTCGCGAGCGGATCACCCTCGGCAGGAAGTGCTTGGATCGCAACGTGATCGGCGCCCGCCGCGACATGCTCGCGAAGTCGATCGGCGATGGACTTCGCGGTACCGCGTGCAACGAGGGCATCGATCACGCGATCGTTTCCCTCGTTGGCCAACTCTTCGGGTGCAAAACCGAGGCGCTCGAGATTGCTCGTGTAGTTGCGCAAATACAGATAGGGGTTGGCGACGGCGGGACGTCCGATTGCTCTGGCCTTCTCCGGATCGGTTTCCAGAACAACCTTGTGCTCAGGAGCAAGAATCTTCGAGGGTCCGAGGATTTCACGAGCTTCGGCCGTGTGTTCGGGGGTGGTCAGGTAGGGATGCGCGCCGGCGGCGCGATCGGCGGACAGTTTCAACACCTTCGGTCCCAGCGCGGCGAGGACACGGCGAGATTCCGGGACCTGGGCTGCATCGAGTTCGTCGAGGTAAGACACCAGCGAGGCGTACGGCTTGGTGTAGTCACCGGTCGCCTCCGGATGTCCGACGCCTACACCGAGGAGGAATCGCCCCGGATGCGCGGCTTCGAGTCGGTGATAGGACTCCGCCACCTCAGCCGCAGGTGAGGACCAGATGTTGACGATTCCGGTTGCCACGGTGATGCGCTCGGTCGCATCGAGGAGTTTCTCGGCGATCCGTAGATCGGCCCGCGGTGAGCCGCCGATCCAGATGGTGCCGAAACCGAGTTTCTCGATCGCTGTTCCCAGTTCGGGCGGCAAACCAGCCGCTCCTCGCCAGATTCCGTAGGTGCCAAGGTCGGGTGTTTGCGTAGTCTCCGTCACAGCGGGTGCAACTCGGGCGCTGCCGGGATCTATTCCTTCCGCAATCATTTGCCCGGCGCGCGGTAGTCGGTCGGTCGCTTGACTGCCTCGTCGATCTGCTCCGGCGTGAGCAGTGTGATCGACTCCGAGCGGGCTGCACCTGCCGCAGCTGTACGAATGCTCAATGCGGCGGCCGCGACGTCGTCCGGCAGGTTGCCGATCACGAACATGTCGTGACCGCCCAGTGCGAAGTGGCAGGATTCGACTGTGCCGCCGATGCTTTCGACCATTCGGGTTATCGCGTCGCGTCGCGCAGTGCCTCCCTCCTGTTGTAGGCCGGCGGCGCCGGAGGGCGAGTAGGTCACTTGCCAGAGGTATTTCGGCATTTCCACTCCTTGCTCGGGATGGGTACTTCGATCGTGTACCCGTAGGGCGCTCGGTGGCAATGGGTAGGGGACAATCACGGCATGGTTGGAACTCCGGTGATCGTGACTATCGTGTCCGTGTGTGTAGGTTTTGTGATCTTCATGCTGGCTGCCAGCGGTGCACGCGGAAAATGGGACCGTCGCCTCGTGATCGCATTGTTCGTCGCCGCGGTGGTGTGCCTGACCGTCGTACCGGTATCCGTCGCGCTCAGTGCCGGAGTTTGAAAACACGGAGTGTAAAACACTGGAGTGCCGCTTAGTCTGAAGCGATGGCAGATATTCGGGTAGGTATCTCCGGGTGGACGTATCCCGCGTGGCGCGGAGATTTCTATCCGAAAGGTCTGGCTCACCGCAAAGAATTGTCTTACGCCGCAGAGAGATTGACGTCGATCGAGATCAACGGCTCGTTCTATGCGCTGCAGAAGCCGGAAAGCTACACCAAATGGCGCCGTGAAATTCCCGAAGATTTTGTGTTTGCCATCAAGGGCGGCCGGTACATCACGCACATGAAACGGCTGCTCGACGCCCGCGACGGACTCGCGAACTTCTTCGCCGCCGGGACACTCGCTCTCGGTCCCAAGCTCGGGCCGATTCTGTGGCAACTACCTCCGACGCTGCAGTTCGAACCGCGGCGGTTGGCGGATTTCTTCGACGGTCTTCCCCGTACCACGCAGGCTGCTGCTGATCTGGCAGCGCAGCACGACGACAAGCTGACCGACGAGAGAGTATTCGCGCAGACGGAGAAGGATGTACCGATCCGTTACGCGGTGGAGGCGCGGCACGCCAGCTTCGAGACCGACGAAGCCGTGGACCTGATGCGCGAGCACTCCATCGGTTTTGTCGTTGCAGACACCGCCGGTAGGTACCCCCGCATCACCACTCCGACTACCGACTTCGTCTACGTGCGGATGCACGGAGACAAGGAGTTGTATGCGAGTGGGTACACCGACGAAGCTCTGGACAAGTGGTCCAAGCGATTTCAGGCCTGGGCGGACGAGGGCCTCGACGTGTACGTCTACTTCGACAACGACATGAAAGGCTTTGCGCCGCATAACGCAATGTCCTTGTTGGGGCGGCTGCATTGACGGATCGTCTGGCCTGTCGGTGGGCTGTGGCAGGCTTCCGCGTGAACGCGAAGACCGAGGAGACACCACGATGATGCCCGAACAGAGCTGGCCGACGGCTTGGCCGAACGTGGCCCGTGACATCGCCGATGCCACGGCCGACGCACTCGTCGCGGTCCGGGCGGCAAATCGTGACGGATTGCTCGCCGCCGTCGAAGAACTGCGCGGGCTCTCCTTCGAGCAGGTCAGCTCCGTTCACGCGGCGATCGTGCGCGAATTGCTCGAGGACACGCATCCGGACGGCTTGTCCAGTGAGGACGTGCAGGATGCGCTGACTACTTGCGCCAAGTCCACGATCGTGTGGCTGCCGGATCTGGACGTGCAGGCACTGGCCGCGGTCTACACCGGGGCGCTCGGGATCTCGGATCTGGAAGACGATTCGTTCCGCATCGGGCACGGCGCGTACCTGCGTTCGGCGGTCCTGGTCATCGGGAGCTTGTCCACAGGAGTGAAGAAAGCTCAGAGCGCCTACATCATTCGTGCAATCGGCGAGATCGCACGCGCTCAGACCATCGAGATGCCCTAGGCGTCAGCTCGTAAATCGAATTAGGCTGAGGCCATGTCCAAGATCGCCAGCGCAGATCGTGTGTCGTTTGCAGAACTCCTCGAATTCGTCAGGCCGCGCCATCGGGCCACCTTCGTGACGATGAAGAAATCGGGCGAGCTGCAGATCTCGCCGGTGACGTGTGGTGTCGACGACGAGGGTCGGATCGTCATCTCCACGTACCCGGAACGGGCCAAAGCGGCGAATGTTCGACGGACGCCGGCGGTGTCTCTATGTATCCACTCTGACGAGTGGAATGGTCCGTACGTCCAGGTGAACGGAACCGCGGAGTTGATCGATCTCCCGGATTCGGTGGAACCGTTGGTCGACTACTACCGATCCATCGCCGGTGATCATCCTGACTGGGACGAGTACCGCGAAGCCATGCGCAAGCAGGGCAAGAGCCTGATCCGTGTCACCGTCGACTCGTGGGGTCCGATCGCAACCGGCGGGTTTCCACCCGGACGTTGACGCTATCGAGCAGGTGGCGAGAGTTCGACTACGTGCGCGTCTCTGGCGACCAGCGGCTCTTTGCAGTGTGCGCACACAACTTGGGCGTGCATGATTTCACCGCAACGATGCTCGACGACAGTTGGCGGCGGACCCGTCGTCGCAAAGGTGTCTCCCCATTCCATGAGTGCCATCAGGATCGGGTAGAGCGCCTTCCCTGATTCGGTGGCGACGTATTCGTAGCGCGGCGGATGTTCTTCGTACCGACGCTTTGCGAGGACGTCGGCGTCGACAAGGGTGCGCAGACGCGCGGCGAGGATGTCGCGGCTGGCTCCCGTGCCCGCGGCGATCTCGTCGAACCGTCGTTGCCCGAGAACGATTTCTCTGAGCACCAGAAGTGACCACTTCTCGCCGACGACCTCCAAGGCGTTGGCGATGGAGCAGTTACGTCCTTTTGCTGCCATCGTGTCGGTGTCCTTATTGGTTGAAGACGTTAGTTGGGAAATCCAACTTAGCACTTGACGGCACGTATTTCGGGGCGGAAGGTGAGTCGAGAAATCCAACCGAGCAGATGAGGGGTCGACATGACGGAATTGAATCTCGAGGCAGCAAGCGGATTTGTCAGTGCCGCCGGATTGCAACTGGACGAGGTCTCCGGCACCAAGGTTGTCGGGCACATCGATCTGTCCGAGGCACACCACACTCCGTGGGGCGTTGTCCACGGCGGCGTTTACACGACTGCCGTCGAGTCGGCCGCGAGCATCGGGGCGAGTACCGCAGTGGCGGACCGTGGCGAATTTGCCGTCGGAGTGCACAACGGAACGGATTTCCTGCGCGCCCGCACGGGTGGGCGCGTGGACGTCGTAGCTCTCCCGATTCAACAAGGACGGGTTCAGCAGTTGTGGTCGGTGGTCATCACCGATCCGGAATCGGGCAAAGAGGTGGCACGCGGTCAGGTGCGTTTGCAGAACGTACCGCTGCCGAAGTAGGTCAGTCCCAGATCCCCGAGTCGATGTTGAGTGAGATTCGTTTGAGCAGTGCCGTCAGTTGGGCTCGTTCGCTCTCGTCGAGTCCGGTCAGAACCTGACGGTCTCGCTCGACTCGTCGGGGAAACTCTGCCTCGACTAATTCGCGACCGGCATCGGTGAGTTGAAGCAGAACCACCCGCCCGTCGTGTTCGAAACGCTGGCGCTCGACAAAGCCCAGTTTGGCCAGGCGGTCGGCGTGTTTTGTGGTGGCGGCGCCGCTGACCATCGTGACGGCGGTGACCTCGCTCGCTCGCAGGGGACGGTCGCTGCGAGCGAGTGCGCTCATCACGTCGAATTCGGCTCGAGAGACTCCGCTCGATGCCAGCGCCCGGTCGAGCTGGTGGAGAGACTGCGCGTTGATGCGGGCGATCCGGCCCATCACCTCGACGGGAGCAGTGTCGAACTCGGGGTAGGCGCGCTTCCATTCGCGACGGACTTTGTCGATGAAGTCGTCTTCGGATCTGTTCGCCGCGCCCATGGCCCCATCTTAGCGACAGATTTCACATTACTTCACAAGTAATTTACTAGTGAAATAAATGTATGCTGGGTGGGTGACCCGAACCGAAACCGCAGCCAGGACGCCCAGCCGTCTCACTCATTCGAGTGAGGCCATTGCACATACCGTCTCCCGGGCGACGTGGCGAGCGGCTTTTCGTATCGGATCCGCGGACGCGACCATCGCCCCGGCGATCAGGGTCGGACTCGCCACCGCCGTAGTCCTCGTGGTCGGCGGACTGCTCGGGCATCGGGAATTGGCCGGCTTCGCGGCCTTGGGTGCGCTGTGTGCCGCTTTCGGCAGGTACGAGCCGTATCCACGGTTGGCCGGCAAGCTGGCAATGGTGGGCGCTGCACTGGTGGTTTCGATTGCCTTCGGCGGCGCCATGGGTGTCGCGGGCGTTCCGATATGGGTGCAGATCGGCATCCTGTCGTTGCTTGCCGGTGCGTCGTATTGCTTCATGTCGGGCTTCCGGATCACCGGGCCGGGGCCCGTCATCCTCGTCTTCGCAGCGACCGGTGCAGCCGGATATGCCTCCAGCGTCGATGATTTGGCGAGGTTGGTGACTGTCGGTGCGCTCGGAGTTCTGGTCGGGTGGATAGCCGCGATGCTTCCGGCACTCGTGTTGCCGATGGGACCTGCTCGCCTGGCAGTGGCTCGTGCCGTCTCTGCCGTCGGGCGCCTCGAACAGTCCGGCAAAGACGGAGTGGAGCCGGCACTCGCATCGATTGCCAACGCGCGCTTGGTCATTGCGTCGAGTGGCCGGATCAAGTCGACCGTCGATCACGGACGCGAACTGGTCGCAGTGCTCGACGAAGCAGAAGCGGCAGTTCAGGAGTGGCAGTTGCACGCCGACGCCACCCTGATTCGCAGCATCGCTCGGCACGAGAAGGAGCTTCGGAAGCTCAAGCGTTCCAGCATGATCGAACACGACCTCGCGCCGGCACAGACCCTGGCCGCACCCGAAGGCTATTTCCTCGAAGGATTGAATCGGCTGTATTCGCGCCCGGTGCGGATGAATGCTCTGCGCATCGTGGCAGCGTCGGCTCTGGCCGGTTGGCTCGCGGCGGGAGCCGGGTTGGAGCATCCACTCTGGGCGTCGATGGGTGCCATCGCAGCGATGCAGGGGCTGAACTACAAGCAGACCGTCCAGCGTGGGATTCAGCGGTTGGTGGGAAATGTCGGTGGCGCCGTCGTCGCTGCTGCTCTCATCGCATTGACGCTCGGCTACTGGCAAGCGGTTGCCGTGGTCGTGATTCTGCAAACCGCTGCGGAGCTGCTCGTGATCAAGAACTATGCACTGACATCACTGGCCGTCACCCCGATGGCACTGCTCCTCATCGGTTTCAGCGCTCCGATCGGGACCGAAGCGGCAGTGGCTCGCGTCGCGGACACCCTCATCGGCGTGGTGATCGGCGTTGTCGTCGCCGCAGTGACGATCAGTCGATCGGATCGCCAGCACGTCACCGTGTAACCGGTACTGCTGTGTTTCCGGTACTGCTGTGTTTCCGGTACTGCTGTGTTTCCGGTACTGCGTAGGCTCCTGCAGGTGGAGGACAGCACGCCGATCGACGGCCGGAAACTGCGTTACCAGCATCGCCGTGCCGAATTGCTCGAGCAGGTAACCGCGTATGTCACGGCGAACGGCGTCGGTGAACTGTCCATGCGGCCGTTGGCCAAGGATCTGGGGATCAGTCATGCGACACTCATCCATCATTTCGGTTCGAAGGAACAACTGCTCACTGAAGTAGTCGCCACCCTGCGAGACAGCTCTTCTCTCGACATCTCTTCCGGGACCGACATCGTCGAGATGTTGACGAGTTACTGGAATGGGCGCACATCAGCGGAATCGTTGCCGAACTTTCGATTGATGTTCGAGATCTACGGACAGGCGTTGTTGCATCCGGAGCGGTATCGCGAGTTTCTCGATCATGTGGTGGGGGACTGGTTGGGTGGTTTGGCAGATGCTGCGCTCGCACATGGATGTCCGCCCGATCGCGCTGATCGCTACGCGACGATCGTGTTGGCGCAGATTCGCGGGCTGACGCTCGATCTGGTGACCACCGGTGACCGCGTCAGAATCGACGCGGCGTTCGCCGAATTCGCGGCTGCGATGGGCGCTCTGGCCAGCTCGTGGAAGGCGATCTGACGGCCCAGTGGCCGTGACTCTTCAGGCGATCTGCTCGAACAGGGACACGATGATCCCTTCAGGCCCCCGGACGTAGGCCATTCGCACGCTGTTCTCGTACTCACCGATCCCGCCGATGAGCCCGTACCCGTCCGCAGCCACTGCGTCGACCGCCCCTTGGAGATCGCCCACCTCGAAAGAGACGTTGCGCAGCCCGATCTCGTTGGCCATCGGAGCAGGCGATCCGGGTATGTGGTCGGGCGTGACGAACGACGAGAGCTCCAGCCGTGACCCTTCGCCCGGCGGGCGCAGCATTGCGATTTCACACTTGGCTCCAGGGATACCGCAGACGGTTTCGACGAACTCACCCTCCACGGATCCGGTGCCCTCCAGTTCGAGGCCAAGTCCGACGAAGAACGCCGTCGCTGATTCGAGGTCCGCGACGGTGATGCCGATGTGGTCGAAACGCTGTACGTGTGCCATGGATCCATCCTCCTACTGTTTCTTCGTGCCGGTTCGATGCTAGGTCGGAGTCACGGCCGGGATTTCGACATGTCTTTATTGTCAAACTGCAAAATTTTGCTTGACCGATCGGTTAAACAAAATCTACGATAGCGTCCAACGAGGTCGCCCATCGCACGAACCGGAGTCGTCAGACGTGAAATTCCAGTCGAAGTCGTTCGCACGCATATCCATCGCAGCCCTCTGTGCTGCAACGATCGGCTCCGCCGTTGCTGCGCCCATCGCGTCCGCACAGGCACCGAGCGCGTCGCAAGCCACGGGCACTCTGGTGTCGAGTGAGCCGCTACCGAAAGATCTGTGGATTCCGGGCACCGCCGACGCCAAGCGATTCACCTACTGGACCATCGGTTCCAATGGCGGGCCCGCGCTGAGCAGTGGCGCCTACTACGTCCCGGCCGGTCCGGCACCGGAAGGTGGGTGGCCCGTCATCGCGTGGGCGCACGGCACCACGGGACTCGACGATTCCTGTGCCCCTTCGCTGGTCGGTCCCGGCCTGCCCGAGCGTGACTACCCCTACCTGGGGCGTTGGCTCTCCGAGGGCTACGCCGTAGTCGCCACCGATTACGTCGGTCTGGGAACACCGGGACTGATGCCGTATCTCGACGGAAAGGTGGAGGCGCACAGCGTCGTCGACTCGGTCAAGGCGGCTCGGGTGATCGACCCCACCATCTCGAATCGGTGGGCAGTGGTCGGGCAGTCGCAGGGCGGCGGTGCGGCCATCACGACGGCCCGCTACGCCACCGAATACGGTGGGGATTCTCTCGACTATCGCGGAGGTGTGGGTACCGGCGTGCCGGCCAACATCGAGTTGACGCTCCTGCCTGCAGGTCCGGGCTTCCCGCCCATCGCCCTCGGCGGCGGCTTGACCTCGTACGCGCTCTACATCCTCGCAGGCCTGCGCGAAGCGCACCCCGAGATCGACCTGAACTCGTACCTCAACGAACTGGGCAGGGAAAAGGTCGACTCGGCCGAAAAGCTCTGCGCCGCAGACTTGGACGAGGCGTCCAAGGATCTGGTGCTCGGTGACATCTTCTCCCGCCCGCTCAGTCAGATCCCGAACTTCCAGGGTCTGTTGAACGATTACATGGGTGTGCCGACGAGCGGATACGACCGCCCCATCTTCATCGGCCAGGGTCTATTTGACGTGGATGTTCCTGCACCATCGGCACTTTCGTTGGTGGCAGCGTTGGTCGCCAACGGTGAACCGGTCACCTTCAAGACCTACAACACCGATCACAGCGGTGCTTTGGTCGAATCGCAGGCCGACACGATTCCGTTTGTCGCGAACCTGTTCCGTTAGGCCTACCGAGAATCCGGACCATCCGAGGGGTCGCTGTCGCGTAAGTGCGACAGCGACCCCTCGGTCATTTCTGTGACTCCTTGATTGCGTCCAGTCGCGCTTCGAGACCGTCGAGGACGCGGTCGAGTGTGTAGCGATAGTGTTCTGCCCGTGTCGCTTCCGCAGTATCCGGTGGTCCCGCGAACTTCCCGATCAGTGTCTCCATCGATGAACGGGGATCGGCGGGCCCGTCGTTGCTCAGTCGTTCCAGCATCGCGCTGTGATCGGGTGAAGGCTGACCGCTGGGAATGCGCCTGGCGTCGTTCATGGCGATCAGCGTGGTTGTCGAGGTGAAGGCGACGGTGTAGGCCTGGGCGGCTTCCGCTCCGAACCCGGCGTCTGTCAGCGATGCCAATCCGGCCTCCATGAGTACGCGGCTGCGCTCGGTGGCAACTCCGTTCATCAGCAGCCACTGCGCCGCGCCTGGACACTCGATCAACGCTTCTCGCATCTGCAAGAGCAGATGTGTCAACCATTGACGCCAATCTTCTTCTGCGGATGGCACGTTCACGGCCGACATCGCACTGTCGACCACCGCCGCCGAGAGTGCTTCGCGATCTCCGACGAGTCGATAGACGACGGAGAACGACGTATCGAGTTCGCCGAGCAGCTGCCGCAGCGACCAGCCATCGACTCCGTGCTCGCGACTGAGCCCGAACGCAACGGTCAGCACTGCGTCCGCAGTGATCCCGGTGTTGTAACTCCGGCGGCGCTGTGATTTCGCGGCGGGCTTCTTGTCAGGTGATGGCGCAGTCATGGTCCGACCGAGCATAGCGGCGTCGGATCGGGTCGCGTAGTCGGCGCAAGCGATTGACGGATGAACTTAGGTGAGGTTTACTTGCCAAATCCGAGCAGTGCTCGGATTTGTGCGAACCTCCCGATTTTTCGAAGCTGAAGGACACCATGAAGTTGAAAACGCGACCCGGCTATCTATCAAGGCTGGGTGCTTCGCTGCTGGTCAGTGTCGTTGCCCTGACTGCGGCCGCCTGTAGCTCCAGTGAGGCAGGGCCGACGACGGAACCGGTAGAGGGAACGCATGCTGTGTCCCACGAATTCGGTGAGACGTCGGTTCCGGACGACCTACGGCGGGTTGTTTCCCTGGACGAGTACGCCGCACTCGGTCTCCTTGCCGTCGGCATTACGCCCGACGTGGTCTTCACGTCGTGGGGATCGGAGATCGGCCAGGATATCCTGGCGTCAGCTGGTACCGAGGTGGTCACAGTGCCGCCGCTCGGTGCACCCCCGATCGAGCAGGTCCTCGCCCAGGATCCGGGACTGGTCATCTTCACGTCGATGGGTGATCGGAGCTACTACGACTCCCTCGCATCGACCGTCCCCACAGTGCCGGTCCCGGCCGTCACCACTGCGTGGCGTGAGAATCTTGCCTTCTTCGGTCGCGCTTTCGATCGTCAGGCGGTCGCCGACAAGTTGACTGGCGCTTTGGAGAGCAAGATCGCTGACGTCTCTGCTCACTCCGGTGGTGAAGCGAACACAGTATCGGTGTTGATGAGCAGTTCAGGAATTCTCGCCACCACCACCGAACAGGCACCGCCGTCGTTGTTGTTGGCGGAGAGCGGCTTCGGGCGTCCGGAATCCCAGCGAGCCAACGCCGCTGGAGGTCTGCCGTATGCACCCCTGTCCGACGAAGCAATCCCGGCGCAGGACGCTCGGATCGTGGCCGTGTTCGACGAGGGCGTGTACGAGTTCGGCAAGGTTGCCGGTGTTCCCGGATTCTCGAGTCTTCCAGCGGTGCAGGAGAACCGAGTGGCCAAAGTCAACGGAGACATGTGGCTCGCTACTCATCCTTTCGCCACCTTCTGGATGATCGAGGACATGGATGCCATGGCTGCGGGCAATCTGGCTGGTGCGGGTACCGAATCCGTTGCCGCGAAGCGCTATCAGGATTTCACGGCGCTGACGGCATGAGTTCGAGTGCGTTGAGTCGGCGTCTGGCTCTGAAATGGGGAGCGTTGACGCTCGGCTCTGCGGCTCTGAGTTCGGCGGCATTGAGTGCGTGCAGCCGTGGTTCGGCGAACGAAACCAGTTCCGAAATTTCGCCGTTCGACGACGAGGTTCGTGCTGCCGAGCAATTGCGTTTTCGTAGCGGACATACAGTCGAACGAAACCTGACATCTACGCCGGCTCGGGTGAGCCTGGGCGGTAGAGAGGTCGACACGTGGTCGTACGGCGCAGAAGCGGTGGGCCCGGAGATCCGAATCTCCAAGGGAGACCGGCTCAAAGTTCGGTTGCAGAACAATCTTCCGGCGGAGACCTCGGTTCACTGGCACGGCATTGCGATCCGCAACGACATGGACGGTGTCCCGCCGATCACCCAGGAACGAATCCAACCAGGCGCGGAATTCACCTATGACTTCGTGGCCCCGGACCACGGAACCTACTGGTACCACTCTCATTCAGGGTTGCAGGCTGATCGAGGGCTCTTCGGTGCGCTCGTGGTCGAGGACCCGAACGATCTGACCGGCGCAGACGAGGACGTTGTCATCGTGATCGACGACTGGCTCGACGGGCTGGGAACAACCCCGGATGCAGTTCTTCGTGCATTGTCTCCGGAAGTGCAGGGAGGACACCACGGGCACGGTGGAACCCCGCCGGAAGTCGACGATGCAGAGATCGACTCTGCTGCAGTACTTCTTGCGGGCGGGCACGGAAGTTCGACGGCGCTCGGCGGAATGGCAACGCACATCACCTACCCCTTGCATCTGATCAACGGACGACCGGCGGAAGATCCGTTTGTCGTCAGTGCGCCGGCCGGAACGCGGCTCCGACTACGGGTGATCAATGCCGGGGCGGAGACTCCGTACCGTTTCTCGGTTGCCGGGCACGAGTTGACCGTTGTCAGCGCTGACGGGCAGGACGTCGCTCACGCAGTCGGAGAGGAGATTCTGATCGCACCCGCGCAGCGATACGACGTATTGGTGACGGTGCAGTCCGATTCGTGGCCTATTGCCGCGAAGGTGGAAGGGAAGCCAGGTGGAGCCGCGTGCCTGCTCCGGACACCGGATTCGGTAGCGAGCGTCGATCTGACTTCTCCTGCAGTGCTGTCAGGTTCCGGCGGTCGACTCGTTCTGGAATCGGAGCTTCGCTCGTCAGGCGCACGGGAACAGAGGGTGCCGGATCGTGAGTATTCGGTGGATCTCATTCAGGCCGGCGATCGATATGTCTGGGGAATGGCGGGCGCCGATGCAGGTCGGTTGATCATGAAGCAGGGCGAGCGGATACGAATCGTCATGAACAACAACACCGATATGTGGCACCCGATGCACACCCACGGCCACACCTTCTCGGTTCCCTCGTACGGTGGGCTTCGCCGAGACACCGTGATCTCGCTTCCGCGTACACAATTGGCGATCGACTTCGACGCCGACAATCCAGGACGGTGGATGTTCCACTGTCACAACGCGTACCACTTCGAGGCCGGGATGACTGCCGACCTCCACTATGTTCGATGAGGAGAGTGCAATGTCAGTTCGCACCGGGTTGACCACATTGATCGCTGTTGCAGCGGTGTTCACACTGACGTCGTGCGGTGACGATTCGACGGGATCTACCGAGCAAGCACCGGTCGAGATCTCGGTGAAGAACCTTGCGTACACACCGGGCTCCGTCACGGTACACAAAGGACAGACCGTCACGTGGATTTTCGAGGACCAGGGTATGCCACACGATGTCGTGTTCGCGGAACTGGGGACCAAGAGTGAACTGCAAGGAAGTGGAACCTACAGTCAGACCTTCGACAAAGTGGGAACCTTCACGTACACGTGCACACCACATCCGAACATGACCGGCACGATCATCGTCGAAGAGTGAGTGGCGCAATGAAAGTGAATGAGGCTGCAGCCTCGAAAGATTCGACTGGTCTCGTCGACCGAGACGCTTTGGGCAGGATGATCGCGCCCGTGAGAAATCGACTCCTGCTGGGGGCTGGTTTGTCGGCGCTGTCGGTGCCGCTGCGTTTCCTGCCCTACGTAGCGGTGGTCGAGATCGCGCGAGTGCTTCTGACCGACGCGTCGTTGAATCTGGTCTGGTGGTGGGCCGCGATCGGCGCAGCGGGCACAACTCTCGGTTTTGTCGTCTACAACGCGGCCCTGACGGTGTGTCACACTGCCGACGCGCATTTCAAGTACTCGATCCGCTCGCGTATCGCTCGGCATCTGTCTCGAGTTCCTCTGGGCTGGTTCGCAAACGGCGGAACCGGCGAAGTGAAACAAGCGATGACCGACGACGTCAAACGGATGCATCTCCTCGTCGCCCATCTTCCCGCCGACGTGGTGCCTGCCATCCTGTCGCCGCTAGTGGCTCTGGTCTATCTGGTGGCGATCGACTGGAAGTTCAGCCTGGTCCTGGTGGGCTACATCGGAGTGTGTCTCGCTCTTGCCGCGCCGTCGATGCGCAGAGCGTATCGAACGAACGTCGACTCGTGGAATCGCGCCATGTCGACATTGACCTCTGCAACAGTCGAACTGGGTGACGGTATCGAGGTCGTCAAGACCTACGGGAATGGGAGTCGAGCGTTCGCGCGCTACTCGAGCGCAGTCGATTCGATGGTCGCGGTGTGCGTGCGATGGATGTCGGGGATGGGAAGACCGGTGGTCGCGATGTCGATCCTTCTCTCGCCGGCGGTACTCATCGTGGTTATCACGGGGTCGGGGATCGCACTGCTCTCCGGGGGTTGGGTTACCCCGGTAGCTCTGGTGGCTTTTCTCGTCGTCGGAATAGGCGTTCCATCTTCGGTTCTCCACCTGGGAACGATGGCCAACCTCTACCGCGAAGGCCAACTCGGAGCGACCCACGTCGAGAGCATTCTCGGCGAAGAAGAGCTGGCTGAACCCCGGGAGCCGGTCTCGGCTCGCGGTACCTTGGTTGAATTCGACTGCGTCGGATTCGAGTACACCACTGGACAGCGCGTCCTCGAGAACATCTCCTTCGAGATGCAACCGGGCACCGTCACCGCGATAGTCGGACCGTCCGGCTCCGGAAAGACCACGTTGGCGCGTCTACTTCCGCGGTTCTGGGACGTGACGGATGGATCTATTCGCCTCGGTGGAAGCGATCTACGAGATCAGTCCAGTCGTGAAGTCTTGAAATCGATGGCTATCGTCTTCCAGGATGTTGTGCTCTTGCGGGACACTGTGCGCGAGAACATTCGGCTCGGCAGACCAGATGCAACGGATTTGGAAGTGGAGACAGCGGCGAAGCGGGCGCAAATTCATGACGTGATCATGCGACTGCCAGACGGGTACGACACCGAGATCGGTGGGAGTTCGGGTGGGGAGCTCTCAGGTGGGGAGAAGCAACGCCTGACCATCGCCCGCGCCATCCTTCAGAACCCGCCGATCGTCATCCTGGACGAGGCGACCTCGCAGGCCGATCCCCACAGCGAATCGGCCGTTCAACGAGCATTGGGTGAGATCAGTGCAGACGGCGGCACCATGATGGTGATTGCTCATCGCCTGCACACCATCCGATACGCAGACCAGATACTCGTTCTCGACGACGGACAAATCGTGGAAAAGGGTACGCACGACCAGTTGTCGGAGCTCGGGGGAACCTACGCGCGGATGTGGGCGCTCCAGAACCCCCTCAGCGAGGACATATCTCCGCGAGAGGTGCTGCAATGATTCGAGACCTGGACGAGATCCTCGGGCGCGACAATGGGATGCGAGGTCAGATAGCAGGTTTCACGCTGGCGGGGATACTCGAAGGCATCGTCTTCGCTCTGATGATTCCGATACTGAAAGCAGTTGTTGGCGGCGACTACGACGCTGCAGTTCCGTGGGTTGTCACGGCGGCTTTCGTGGCGGCGGTCTGTGGCGCTGTCCGGTGGATCGCCGAGAATCGTGCGTACCGCATCGGAATCGAGCGTTTTGCCGGTGGAATCATGCACCGACTGGGCGAACATCTGGTGCAGATTCCGCTCGGGTGGTTCAGTAAGGCAAACCGTGGAGCGTTCACTCGCCTGGTCACCGAGGGCACGGCGATCTTGATGAGCATCCCGGGGATGATCATCGCGCAACTCGTCACTGTCACCGTGACTCCCGCGACCGTGGCGATCGCTGTCCTGTTCGTGGACTGGCGACTGTCCCTCGCGATGGTCGTGTTTGTTCCACTGGGAATTCGGGCTTACCGCAATGTGCAGCGGGCGGTTGTGCCCGAATACGAGACGATTGGCAAGAGCGAATCCGAGTTGGCGTCGCGCGTCGTCGAATATGCACAGGCACAGCAAGTTCTACGCTCGGCCGGAAAGAGCGACGAAGGCTGGAATCGGCTGGACGATGCTCTTGTGTCCAATCGGGATGCGCACCTGCAGGAAATCGGTTCGGTCGACAAGTATCTGCTGCGATTCATGATCGTCGTTCAGGTTGCCTTTCTCACCGTGCTGGCGCTGGCGGCACTGCTGGTCACCACCGGGTCCATCGACACCGCAAGCGTGATAGTTGTTCTCGTGTTGGCCGTGAGGTTCGTGGAGCCGATGCAGATGCTCGCAGGGTTTGGCGAAGGGATCTCACTGGCTCGGGTGTCGCTCGGATCCGTCCGAGAGATGATCGGCGTACCGGTGCTGGCGGAGCCCGAGGTATCGAAAGAGCCCACGTCGTACGATATTCGGTTCGATTCGGTCTCCTTCGGCTACGGGTCCGTCTCCGTGATCCGCGACCTCAGTCTCGAGTTCCCGGAAAGTTCGGTCACCGCTTTGGTCGGCCCTTCCGGTTCCGGAAAGACCACGCTGGTTCGGCTGATCTCGAGATTCTGGGATGTCGACGAAGGAACGGTATCGATCGGGGGAGCGGATGTTCGCGAGATCGGAACGCGTGCGCTGATGACGCGGATATCGACTGTCTCGCAGCAGGTTTACCTGTTCGACGGAACCATTCTGGAAAACGTTCGGTTGGCGAGACCGGATGCCACGGAGTCGGAGGTCCGCCAAGCAGTGAGCGATTCCCGACTCGGCGAAGTGATCGATCGTCTGCCGAGCGGTGAAGAGACAAGGGTGGGTGAAGGTGGATCACTGCTGTCCGGTGGTGAACGTCAGCGGGTCTCGATTGCGCGGGCATTCCTCAAAGACACTCCGATCGTTCTCCTCGACGAAGCAACTTCTGCCCTCGACGGAGAGAACGAAGTCGCGATCACCGAGGCGATTCACCGCTTGGCTCGTGGTCGGACCGTCGTGGTGATCGCTCATCGCCTGTCGACTATTCAGGGAGCAGATCACATCGTCTACCTCGAAGACGGTGGGGTCGAGGAGGTCGGTACCCACGAAGACCTGATCGCGCGAGGTGGAAAGTACTCGGATCTGTGGGCCGAGCGCAGTGGCGCGGAGGGATGGAGGATCGACCGAGCACCTGAGCGGTGAAGAAACCGTGTGGTTTGATCGACGAATGGACGAAGCCGCTGCAGATCCAGTGAAACCGCCGCGGAAGCGCAGGTGGCCTCGTTGGGTCGCGGGTATCGCCGTGCTCGGAGCGGTTGTCTACGCGGGCTCGATCGTCTGGATTTCCGTCGCGTCGGCCGGCCATACGTCGGACGCAGCGGAAGCTCCCGAGGCTCCGGTGGTGATCGTGCTGGGCGCGCAGATCAAGGACGGCAAGCCGATGGCGTTCCTGAAGGGACGGCTGGACGCAGCCGTCGAGCTGGTGGAGGCGGGGAAGGCAAGAGCGGTCCTGGTCTCCGGCGACGCGAACGGCGGCTCGGGTGACGAGATCGCGGCGATGACGAACTACCTGGTGGAGCAGGGAATCGATGAGCGTCGCATCGTGGGGGATCCGTACGGCCTCGATACTTATGACACCTGCTTTCGAGCCATACATACGTATGGTGTCACCAGGGCGTTGATCGTCACTCAGGGGTATCACGTGCCCCGCGCTGTAGCGCTGTGCCGAGACGTCGGCATCGACGCAGACGGTGTGAACAGCGATTGTGGGTGCGCAACTCCGACGCTGATCAAGAACGCCGCGCGGGAGTGGGTCCTTGCCAAGCCCAAGGCAGCGCTGGACATGCTGTGGAGTCGGGACGCAAAGGTGACGTCGCCGTCGGAGGATTCGGTCCAGACGGCGCTGTCGGTGTCCTGACGCGCTGAGAGTGCGCACAGTTTGTGTCGAGCGAACACACGCTCCGGGGAGTGGGAGCGTGTGTTCACTCGACGCACAGGGTGCTAGGTCGACAGTCAGATCAGTGCTGCTGCGGCAAATGCTCCAAGTGCTATCAGCGCAGCGCCGGTGACGCTCTGCACTCGACGGTCCACGACGCACATGATCGAGAGGAATCCCGGCATCGAGCCACCGCGCTTGGTGTGCACGATTGCCGCGAGGCTGGGCATACAGCGGCCAAGGGAAACGACCGTGAACAGCGCCGCACCGAGTGCCGGCGAACCCGAGGCAATGACGCCGAGCGCCAGGAGGTAGTACGCACTCGACCGGATGAAGATCAGAAATCCCGGGCCGATGATCGCACCGAAGAGCAGCGAGACCTTCCATGGCGCCATGCTGCGGCGCAGGTGACGCGGAAGCTGTTGGCGCCGCATCGGAGTCGGCATATTGGCTGCGCCCAACTCGTGCAGCCCGTACGCAACCGCGACGACGGCCCAGACGCCTAGCGCCCAGCCGACCGGGACGTAGCCGGACACCGCCGCTCCGATCGCGCCGATCAGTGCGCCGGTGACGGCTCCTGTCGTGACGGAACCCAGTGCGTGCCAGCCGAGTCGGCGTACCGGAGTCGAGGATCCCTTTCGGTGAGCTTGCTTCGGAGCGGCAACAACTCCGGCAACGGACATGCCGCACGTCGACCAGTTGGCGGCCAGCGAGGTGACCAGCCCGGCTCCGACAACGGCAGTGGTCAAAGCTGTTGTTGCAGAGGGTGCAGCCACGAGTGCAATGCCGGCACCCGCGGCCGCACCCGCCGCGATGAGGCTGGCACGAGTTGCGGTCCCGACCGAGCCGTGAAGGGTTGGCCGGATGTCGGGGACATCGGTCTGGAGCGGGCCGTGTGAGAGAACGGTAGTCATCAGATCCTCCAAAATGTGTGTGGTTCAATGAAAGTAGTGAGCCAATCTCACAGCGAAAAAGGTTGAGCCAGAGTCACAGCACTGTGATGGCTCCGATCATGTACGGGTGTACGGAGCACGAGTATTCGTAGACGCCGGCGCTCTCGAACGTGTGCCGGTATGCGCCGTCCCCGGTGATGCCGCTGTCGAACAGGCCGGGCGACTCGACGTGATGCAGGAGTCCACCGTCGTCGAAGCGCCACTCGACGGTGCCGCCACGCTCTACTGTGACGTCCATCGGACTGAACTGAACATTGCTGATCTCGACCACCACGTCGGGGACGGGATCTTTTGTGCCGCATGCTGGAACACACGTTGCGGCGACGGCGAGGCCGAAGCCGGCGATCCACCTCCTCACTATTGAACGATCACGGTGCCCACCATCATCGGGTGGGGCGTGCAGTGGTAGGTGAAAGTTCCGGCGTCGTCGAACGTGTAGGAGAAGGTCCCCTCGGTGAGCAACTCGCTCTTCAGTTTCCCGTCGAGTTCACCGTTGCCGACCACATCGTGGGGGAGTCCGCTGTCGTCGAACTTCCATTCGACGGTCTGTCCCTTCTCGATGGTGACCGATGCCGGTGTGTACGCCATGTTCTTCACCTCGATCACGACGGCAGGTTCGTCCGACGACGCACCTGCATCACTACTGCAGGCGGTGAGGCTCAAGGCAGCGCACGCGGCGAGGAAAGCGGGAACGAGTTTCTTCATGAGGGGTTCTCTCCATTCTTCAACTTGTCAGCGGACGTAACGCAGATTTGCCGTCATGCCGGCTTCGAAGTGGTAGGCGTTGTGGCAGTGGAACATCCACTCGCCGGGATTGTCAGCGTCGAACTCGATGGCAAGCTCGGCACCTGGTAGGACGTTGACGGTGTCGCGGCGAAGTCCGCCGTAGTCCGGTACCGCAAACGTGTGGCCGTGGGTATGCATGGGGTGCCACATCGTGGAGGTGTTCTTCATCGTGATGCGAACCCGTTCGCCCTGTTTCATGACGAGCTTGCCCGCATCGGCACCCGCCATGCCCCAGACGTAACGATCTCCGGCTTGGATCAATTCGATGTGGTAGTCGCGGTCGGGTGACCTCGTCTGGAGACGTACGGATTCCGCTGGTCGTAGCGCACTTTCGGGTACCAGCCTGCCGGCCAGTTCCGAGAGGTTGCCGCCCACATCCGGATTCGCGAGAGCCAAGGCGTCAGTGCTCCGCAGGACGGTCGATGCGTAACCATCTCGACCCTCGACCTTCGCGACCACCGGCCACGTTCCCGATTTCACCGTCACCAGTACGTCGTAGCGTTGGGCCATGCCGACGATGATGGTGTCCGCAGGAGTTGGCACCACGTCGTAGCCGTCGGTGGCGACAATCGTCATCTCGTGTCCGGCCACGGCAAACCGGTACGGAGTTTCGGCTGCCGCGTTGATGATTCGTAGTCGAAGGGTCGAACCAGGCGCTGCACTGATGACAGCAGGATCATTGGGTGGTCGCCCGTTGATCAAGTGCAGTGGATACGCGATGTGTTGAGTCATTCCGCCGAGAGCCGCGGAAGAACCGTGTCCGCCGCTCACCAACTGTTGCGCGACGGACATGTCGGCTTCAGAGTGTTCTGCCGGAGTTGTTGCCCCACCGCCGTGTCCGCCATGCCCGCCCGAAATTGCCGGGTTCAGGGCCATCAGGACGGAATCCGGGGTGGTACCCAATCCGTCGAGCCAGTCGTCGAGGACCAGAACGGCATCGGCGTCGGCTCCGCTGGAGTCGTTCGGGTCCTCGACGATCATGGCACCGAAGAGTCCCCGATCGGCTTGTAATCCGCTGTGCGAGTGGTACCAGTACGTTCCCGGATCCGGTGCGATGAAGTTGTAGGAGAAACTCGAGCCGACGCCGATGGGAGCCTGCGTGGTGGGTGCAGCGCCGTCCATGTCGTTGCGGATTCGAATTCCGTGCCAGTGCAGCGTCGTTTCGGCCTCGAGACCGTTCTGGACGGAAGCATTGACACGGTCTCCGGACTTCAGGCGAAGCTCCGGAGCCACCGCAGCGCCTCCGTACGTCCACGTGTCCACCAGACGACCGCCGAGATCGACCGTCGAGAATCCGGCGGTCAGGGCAAACGCAGCGGTGGTTCCGTTCCAGGTCCGGGCCGATTCGGCTGCAGCAACTTCGGCGTCGGTGGGCAGGATGTAGTCGAGATCGGTCGTGGACGTCGGAGTTGCTGCAGTGGAACTGCATCCGGCGATCGTTCCAACAGCACCGAGCCCGAGTGCTCCGGCGCCGAGTGCTCCCAAACTCAGGAAACGGCGCCGGCCCATCACCACATCGGATCCGGGACGACTCATCGGAGTACTTCTGGTGTGATCAACCCACTGACATCGCCGACGTTGCCCGAGACATCGACAGAACTGACCTGCTCACCGGTGGTCGCCTTGTAGCCCACGATCTTCTGCGGTGCAGAACCTTCGACTTCCGGCCCCGTACCCAGCACGTAGAACGTAGCGCCGTCGACGGAGAAGGTCATGCTCTTGATGTCCGTCAGGCCGAGGTCTGCGAGCGTCAGACTTTTCACCGGGGCGTAGTTCGCGGCGTCGGACAAGTCGATCTTGACCAGTGAGCCTCCGCGAGCGGAGTCCGGATGAATGGCCGTATCCGTGTACGCGATTGCGAGCCGGGTTGCGTCGGCGTTGATGACGTTCTCCGAGAATCGACCCGAATCCTGCCCGGCGTTCCCGATCGGCTTGACAACTTCCTGAGGCAGTCCGTTGGAGAAGTCGAAAACGTAGACATCGCCGTTCTCACTGACCAGCAACGCTTTTTGTGCTTCCGATGCCCAGGTGACCTTGCGTGTGGAGACAAAATCTTCGGGTAGGACCTTGCTTCGGGCGGTTTCCTTCGGAACACCGTCGTCACCGATCGTGACGTGCAGCAGTTCTCGGGTGTCCTCACATACGCTGTACAACTCGTGCCCGACCATCCACGTGAACGGGCCACAACCGACTATCTGGAGCGCACCGGTCGCTTCCTTCTTCTCGAGGTCGACCACCCGGATGCCGTACAACCCGTCATCCCAGGTGACAAAGAACTTGCCGTCGGAGGTCACGGCATTGGAGCCGGAACGGGAATGCACGCGTGCGACGTCCGGAAGCATGACCTCGGCGGGTTCCAGCAGATTTCCCGAGTAGGTGCTGACTGTGAAATCTGCTGCGCCGCGTGAACCTCTGGGACGCCACACCTCCGCCGCGAGAACCGCAGGGTCTTCGGCAGAATCCCCGACAAATCCGTGAATGACCGGATCCCAGATTCCCGGACCGACGGTAATTCGACTCTCGGCCACACCGGTTTTCGGATCGATCACATTGACACTGAGCTCGAGCTGGCCGAATCCGCCCTCGACGCCCAGCAGGCGGTCAGCTGCGATCGGCGTGATCGAACCGACGTGCAGTGGTTCGGGAATGGTATCGCCGATTTCCTGGTCGTCGTGCCCGAGTGAGATCCCCTCGCCCGGGGCGGTGAACGGAACTGTCGGATAGGTGACATCGCCTGCGCTGGAAGTTTCTTCGTTGTCGGACGAACTGCATCCGGCCAGCGCGAGTACGACGGTGAGTGGAATGACGGCAACGGCTGGGCGCGCCAGTTTTCGGGTTAGTGAACTGCTCATGATCCGGCACCGACCTTGGGGCGCTCGGCGGGTCGAGTCTGGCAGTCCTCACCGATGATGGGCGCCATCGTGCAGGTGTATGCCTGAGACTCGTCGGAGACACACCAGATGATTTCCTGGTCGTAGCTTCCGGAGACCGGGTTGTACATCACGGCCTGCATGTCCGGTTCGCCGCAGAAGGCGTTGGAACACGAAGGCGCGCCGCAGCAGTCGTAATAGGCGATCAGATAGGTCTTGCCGGTATCAGGGTTGGTGCAGCATCCAACCCAGAACTCTGCGCCGGGCTTGCTGCCGGGCGCACAGGTGGTGACACCGCCGCCGTTGCATGCGGCACAGGATGTTCCGTCCATGTTGCACCAGCGCCAGTACTCGCACTCGGCTGGATCCTTGCCGTCGTAGACGGGGACAAGAGGCTCCGGACCGGGCGCCGGCGCAGGAACTTCGGGCTCCTGGGCGAAGGCGCTGCGAGTCACGGGAAGCGTGCTGATCAGTGCCACCCCTGACACACCCATGGTCCACTTGCCGATCCGACTGATCATCGAGCGCCGCGAAACTCGTTCGGAGAGTTTGCGCCCCGTTCGGCTGGTGAGCGAGCCGCCCTGGCCCGCCATCCATTCGGCCTGGGCCTGAACTGTCGCCTCGTCGACGGGATATCGATTCTCCGTCATGTTGTGCTGTGGGAATTCATTGTCGTCCAACGATTTTCTCCTGATTCGTGAAGAGGATCGAACTGTGCAGGAAGATCAGGCCGCGCTGCCGGATTTCGCCTGGGCATGAAGGTGCTGGAGTGAGGGGGTACCGGATTCGAGCGCATTGAGCAGGCTCTCCACTTGAGCCGTGTGATTGCACAGGCCCTTTCCTCGGATCTTGCCGTGCTCGTCGAGAATCACTCCGTAGGGAGTTGTACCCACCTGGTACGCGATGCCGACGTCTCGGGCGTCGATGTAGCTGAGCTCGGAACCGATTCCGCTGCCGGCCAGGAACTCACGGTGCTCTTCGGGTGTTCCGTCGGAGATGATCACCACATCGAGATCGGATTCAGCTCGGGCCATTGCCCTTACTCCGGGAAGAAGACTCTTGCACGTCGAGCAGCTCGGTGCGGTGAACAGCAGGAGTTGCGGCTTGTCGCGGTGACCGCCGACTCCGACGGTTCGTCCCTCCTGGTCGATCAGACCGGCAAACGACGGGCCGACTTGTTCGACCTTGGGCCCGGTATCCATCATGCGGGCGCCGAGCGGTCCGAGACGTACTTGTACGCGACCGATTTCACGAGCCAGGGCAAGAACCATCAAGAAGAGTACGGCTACGGCGATCACCAGGATCACGGTCGCGACGAGTAGGAAAGTGGTCATCGTAGTAGTCCTGCCTTCGAGTTTTCGGGGCTGTGGGTGTGGTTCACGAGCCGTACCGGGATGCGGTCTCGGCAGTGCGGAGTCGGATGGAGGCACTCGACAGGTAGTCGTCGACCGGGCGTCGCCCTAGATGGACGACCGAACGAATCTGTGCGAGAGCAACTCCAGCCAGAACGAGGAGGAATCCGAAGGTTGCCGCCACGATCTGGACGCCGATCTCGGCTTGATTGGGGGCGACCGACACGGCCACGGATATCACCGCGAGTGTCCCGGCGCGAACGGCGTGGAACCACCCGATATGCGGAATCTTGCCGACACCGAATGCAAAACAACCGCAGTCCAGATCGCGTCGACCGCGTAGGAGGTTGATCGTGAGACCCGTGAAGAACGACGCGAACATCACGGCAGCGGCCACGGCTGCGAGTCGATGGACAACGCCGAGAACCAGCAGGGCACCCACGACGGACTCGGCGACGGGGAGGGCGCGAGCGATCGGAACTTCGAGTCGCGCCGGCAGCACTTTGTAACCGCGCACGGAACTGAGTACCCCCTCGTGGTCGTTCAGCTTGGGAATGCCGGCGAGCAGTAGTACAAATCCGATGATCGCCGCAGTGGTGGCGCTGACGAAGTCCATGCTTCCTCCGTTCTGTTCGGCAGGGCCGGTGGTGTGTGGGACACATCCTGTACGGGCAGTGCTGCGAACCCGCGTCGACCGCGATACGCCTGGACGAGGTGCAACTGAGAGAGCAGTTTTCGTGTGAGAAGTGGAGAACTAGCAGGTGGAAGCGCCGCTCGTAGGCTTGGGACACCACGGGCCACTATTGATCCCGCACGATGCTGGGTGGCAAACAAAGTCGGATTCTCACTTGAAAGTTCTGCGCGCGCCATCGTGGAAACTGCGCCGAAACATAAGCGGACTAACTTGACCGAATTCTGACAATTCGCTCGTAGGTTCGGGCCCGGACGCGACGGACGGTGAGACATGGCCGTGAGTGCGGCACTGCGTGCAGCGATCGCGCGAGCGCAGAATGCGGATCAACACAGTGAGCCCGTGTTCTCCCCGCTCCGCGGTCTCGGACGGGGACGTCTGACCCCGATCGACCTGTTGGGACAATCGCTCTCCACGATCGCGCCGGCAACCGGGATGGTGTTCATCGCCCTGTGGATGATCACTTACAGTCCCGGCTACGTCGGGTTGGCTGCGATCGCAGCGACCACTTCGGCCGTGTTTCTCGTTGCGTTCTGCATCACTCAGTTCACGCGGAGACTGGCCGCTGCAGGATCGTTGTACAGCTTCGTCTTTCAGGGCTCCGGTATCCGGGCGACACTGACGGCGGGTGCCGCCTTGGTGCTCGGCTACCTCGGAATCTCGGTATCTGTGTTCTCCCAGGCGGTTCCGAGTCTGCTGGATACCGTCGCCCTTATCGGACTCGACGTGCGAGGGACTGCCGCGACGGTCATCACGACGGTGGCGATTGCCCTTGCAGTCGCGTGGATTGCAGTGCGAGGCGTTCGGTTCGCCACCCGAGCGATCCTCGTTGTCGAGGCTTGCTCGCTGATTCTGATAGTCGTGGTCATGCTGGCGACGCACACCAGCGCGACAACTGCTGTTGCCCTGCCGAACCCGTCGCTGAGCGCTGTGCCGTTTCTCGCCATGCTGACCGTACTGAGCATGGCAGGCTTCGAGAGTTCGGCCTTCTTCGGTCCGGAAGCAAAACGACCACTCATCAGCGTCACGCGCACGGTCCTCATTTCGCCGATCATTTGCGGGGTTCTCTTCGTTTTTGCGGCCTGGGCGGCGATGACCGGTCACGGCGCAACGATCGTCGGAGCGTACTTCGAAGGAACGGCATCCGGAGCCAGCGCGGAAGTGGTTCTGGCGGTCAAGATCGGAATGACGTGTTCCTGGTTCGCGTCGACCCTCGGTTGTGCGCAGGCGGGCTCGCGGTTGCTGTACTCGATGGGGATCGAACGGGTACTGCCGTCGCCGCTTGCCCGTGTGCACCGACGATTTCGTACCCCGTACGTCGCGGTACTTGCGTTCGTCGCGGCAAGCGCGGTGGGAGTATTCGTCTACTCCGATACGGTTCGCGACGATTCCGGATCCTTCGACGGGGTAGTCGAGACAGCGTTGGTCTGCGCTTACACCCTGGTGGCCTTTGCTTCGTGGAAGTTCTTGCGCCGAATCGGCGAACACACGTCACTGACCCGGATATGCACCGTGTCCGTGAGCGCTACCGGCGCTGGTCTGCTGGTCTACATCGTGCTCGACGGTGCGGTACACGGGATGTGGGCCCTGCCGATCGCAGCTCTTGTCGTCGCTGCGTCGGGGACCGTGTGGAGCGCCTTGCTCCGTAGAGCCAGACCTGAAAGCCTTCTGATGGTGGGCGCCTTCGACAGCGTCGAAACGGCAGACCTGTTGCCCGGTGCCGGCACACTGCTGATCGACGGTGACGGGCGAAGACGACTTGTCCCGGATCGCGATACCGCTGAAGGTAACTCGCCGGAGCATGGGTGGTGACCGCGGACCGTGCAACCGCTGGTCCGCGATCAGGCAAAAGGATCGGCGAAGAGACTCACTTCAGCGGGCAACAACCGCGGGCGGTTCAGAAGGCACTCGGGATGCTCGAGGCTGTAGCTCACTTGGGGCCGGGAACGACTGCGAAGGAGATCGCCACGTTTGCAGGCGTCCCTTCGGCTACGGCGTATCGAATGCTCAATCTGCTGGTAGCCGAGGGCTTTCTGGTGCGGGTGCCAGACCTGTCCGGGTTTGCGCTGGGGCGTCGAACTGCCGAGCTCTCGCATGCGGCGTCGTCGAGTGGTCCGGCGCCGACGCTGCACGAGCGCGTCGAGGACATGCGGACACACACGAGGTTCGGTCTGCACGTAGCCTCGTTTACCGGTGGGCGCTTGCGTTTTGTCGACAAGGATCCCGACCACGAGATCATCGGAATCGCCGCACTGCCGAAGAACCTTCACGCGAATGCGCTGGGGAAGGTGTTGTTGGCGCATGACGAGCGGTTGCTGCCGGGCTTGGACCTACGCCGGGTCACGGAGTTCACGATCGGTGACTTCGATGTTTTGTCTGAACAGCTGAGGTCTGTTCGACGGCAAGGATTTGCGTTCGAGAACCAGGAGTGTCGTCTGGGTAGATCCGCCTTGGCGGTGCCCGTTCGGGATCATGCGGACCAGGTGGCCGGCGGGTTGTGCGTCCAGGGAGCGAGCGGACGAGTGACTGAAGGCGATCGAGAGTTGGTCGGCTTTCTATTCGATTGTGCGCGCCAGCTCACCGGATTGCTCTGACGTCACCCGCGCAGGTGCTGGGGGAGTCCGGCGGTCATCAGAACCACCGACTCGGATGCAGCGGCGACGCGGCTGTTCAGCAGACCGAGCAGATCACGGAACAACCTTCCGGACTTCGTGTCCGGGACCACACCGCTTCCGACCTCGTTGGTGACGGCGACAATCGGTACCGGACAGGCGGCCCAGGCGTCGGCCAAGACGTCGATATCTGCGTGGACGCCGCTGAGATCTTCTGTGGTCCATGCCTGATGTCGGTCCAGGCGCGCGGTCAACCACGTGCCGAGGCAGTCGATCAGGATCGGTGTTGTTGCGCCTGAAAGAATCTCGGCCAAATCGGAGGTCTCTACCGTCGTCCACGTCGACGGCCTCCGCGCGCGATGCGACGCAATTCGTTCGATCCAGTCGGGATCGTCGTCCTGCGGATCCCCGGTGGCGATGTACGTGACGTGCCGGTAGCCGGCAAGCAAGCCCTCTGCGTAGGTGGACTTGCTCGAGCGGGCGCCACCGGTCACGAGAGTTCGATGGCTCTGTCCTACCCCGATCTCGAGCGCAGTTCCATCCGGAACCGCTCGCGCCCCGGACACGCGAAGTGCCTCCGCGAGTTCGTTTTCGACCGGGTTGTGGTGCCCGAGGTGTACGGCGACCACATCGGTTCGATCGGTGATCGCGTCGCAGGTGCGTAGTCGCGACACCGTCTCCGCGAAACTCGGCAGATCGTGGTGCCCGGTGCCGTGGTCGGTCTTGTAGCCGAAGGTCTCTTCGAGGAAGACGGCGTCGAAACGTGCGTCGGCAAGGGCGTCGAAAGCTGATTCGGGCAGAGGCCCGGTGTCGGTGGCCCAGAAGATTCGAGATCCGGATGCGTCGGTGATGTCGTAGAGAAGGGTGGGTACTTCGTGCGCGGCTTCGAGGGTGCGAACCCGATAGGTGCCCAACATGATCGACTGACCGGCCTCGAGCGGCGTGAAGGTCACCGGATCGCCTGGACCCACCCAGTCTCGGCAGAGATCGAGCGCGTCGGGTGGTCCGAGAACCTGGAGCGGTTCGGCGCGAGAGGCCCAGGATCGGAACAGCAATGCCATCGGGCCGAGGTGATCGGGATGAGAATGCGTCAGCAGGATGTGTTCGACGTGTGCCAATGTGCGACCGAATCGCGACGCGGCACGCGGTACTTCCGGCCCACAGTCCAACAGGATGCGGTTGTCCAGCAAGGCGGCGGTGTGTCCGCGAACGGTGCCATTCGACAATGCCGCCAGGCAGGAAGGGCAAGTACAGAACGGGTTCGGCCAACCGTCAGCAGCACCGGTGCCGAGCATCACCAGTTCCATCAGCGGGTGCCTTCCTGCCGAATCGGAACAACTATGGGACCACTGGGCCGGTCCAGGATTTCGACCCGAGCGCCGTACACACGGCCGAGGAGGTCTGCTTGCAGCACCGCTGAGGGTGTGCCGTCGGCGACGACGCTGCCTTTGTCCAGCAACACGATTCGTCGCCCGTATTGCCCTGCGAGAGTGAGGTCGTGCATCGCTGCGATGACTGTGATGTTGTCGGTTTCTCGCAGTTCCTCCACCAAGTCGAGAACCTGCTGCTGGTGACCGATGTCGAGGGCACTGGTGGGTTCGTCCAAGAGCAATACCTTCGGTTCTTGAGCCAGTGCCCGAGCCAGGACCACGCGTTGCAATTCGCCACCGGAAAGTTCGGTGGCTCGTCGATCTGCGAACTCGGTGAGGTCGAGCCTTTCGATCACCGAGGAAATCACCGAACGGTCTGTGGCGGTTTCGGTTCCGAAGCGTCGTAGATACGGAGTACGACCGAGCGCCACCAGTTCGGCAACCGTCGCGCCCTCAGGTACGACTGGGCGTTGCGGCATCAGCGCGACTACGGCTGACATGGCCTTGCGGCTGGAATTGCGAGGACTGAGTCCCCCGACCGAGAGTTCACCGGTGGACGGAATCAATCCCGCGAGGGCGTGCATCAAGGTCGTTTTGCCTGCGCCGTTCGGCCCGACCACGGCAACCCAATCGCCGGGTGTCACATCGAGATCGATGCCGTCGACGACGTCCTTGCCGCCGAGGTTGACTCGGAGGCCGCGGCACCGGACTGCGCTGTCGGTCATGCCGAAACCCGACTGCGGCGCAGAACCAGAAGGAAGAACGGAGCGCCGATCATCGCGGTCACAACCCCGATGGGGAGTTCGGCCGGCGCCATGACCGTGCGGGCGGCGACGTCGGTGAGGACGAGAAACGCCGCACCCAGCATGAGTGACAGAGGGAGCAGCAGCCGATGCGACGGGCCGACGACTAGTCGAACCGCATGGGGAACAACGATTCCGACAAAGCCGATGAGCCCACTTGCGCTCACTACTGCGGCTGTTCCCAGTGTTGCGGCGAGCACCAGCACCAGGCGTGATCTGGCGGGATCGACGCCGAGGCTGGCGGCTTCGACGTCACCGACTGCCATCACGTCGAGTACGCGTCGGTGTACCAGGATGACGGCTGATGCCAGCGCGACGTACGGCAGGACAACCAGAACTTCCGACCAACCGTCGGTGGACAGTCCGCCGAGTAGCCAGGAGTAGACCTCGCGCAGCGAATCGTCGAACCGCTGCTGAACAAAAGTCTGCGCTGCATTCGTGAACGCTGCGACAGCGACACCGGCGAGGATGATGACTACCGCGTTCTGCGGCCCGCCAATGCTTCGGCCGAGCGTATAGGTGGCGAACACTGCCAGCACGCCACCGACGAAGGCGGCCATGGGGATTCCGAACATGCCCAGCGCTCCACCCGAAACGATGGCGAGGGTTGCGCCCAGTCCGGCTCCGCTGGAAACGCCGAGGAGATACGGATCCGCCAAGGGATTTCGGAACACGCCCTGGTAGGCGGCGCCGGCCGCGGCCAACATTGCTCCGACCAACGCGCCCAGGACTACTC
Organism: Rhodococcus sp. NPDC057135; assembly: GCF_042670865.1. NCBI lineage: Bacteria > Bacillati > Actinomycetota > Actinomycetes > Mycobacteriales > Nocardiaceae > Rhodococcus > Rhodococcus sp. NPDC057135. Next base: position 51,132 of record NZ_JBHUUU010000006.1, on the reverse strand, counting down.
GCGGAAGCCGAATCTGCCAGAGAATCGCCTGCTGTGTCGCGGTGAGACCGGAATCGATGTTGATGCCGGGTATTCCGTCCAGAAGTTCGAGAATGGTCCGATCAGGCGTCAAACCGGCCGGCCCCACCAGAACGCCGATCAGCAAGGCAGCGCACAGAATCAGCGCGGCGCCGAGCAGAACGACGGTCCGATGTTGGGAGATGCCGGCTTTGATCATCGAGTGCTCAGGCCGTGGGAACTTGGGCAACGATGGCCGCGACAGCCTTCACCTGATCGGCGACACGGGGTCCCCACCGGCTCGAGAGGTCCTCGTCGAGTACATGAATCTGGTTACCGGTGACAGCTTTCATGCCGCTCCAACCGGGTCGAGCGGCGACGGATTCTGCTGTCACTCCGCAGCATTGGGAGTCTGCGAGAAAGATGAGATCGGGATTGGCCTGTACCACGAATTCGGCGGACAACTGCGGGTAGTCACCCTGCCCGGCGGCGTCGGCGATGCTCTTCATTCCGAACAGCGAGTAGATCTGCCCGACGAAGCTCGAACTCGTGACGGTGTAGAGCGAGGAGTCGAGTTCGTGGAAGTACGTCAGCGGCTGTTGGCGCGCAGGAACACTGGCGACAGCGGCGTCGATGTCCGAGCGCATGGTGTCGACAACTTCGGTGCCCTTGTCCTCGTGGCCGGTGGCCTTCGCGACGCGCTCGATCTGGGCGTAGACGTCGTCGATGCTCGTCGCTGCCGGTAACAGGAGAGTCGGCACCTTCGCCTTCTGCAGTCCGGAGACAAGATCGTTCATGTCGTCCGACGCGATCACCAGATCCGGTGCGTAACCGAGGATGGCTTCGACGTTCGGCTGAAAGCCCGAGAGATCGGTGACCGGGATGCCGGCTGGGTAGTCGGACTGATTGTCGACGGCCTTCACCTGATCGCCCGCGCCGACGGCCCACAGGGTCTCGGTGGCGCTGGGACTGAGTGACACGATCGACTGCGGACGTGACTCGATGGTGATGTCCGTGCCGGAATCCGTGGGACCGGAAACAACAGTAACCGGGAACGAACCGTCCGAGGTGGCTGTCGTTGTGGGTGCGTCGGATGTCGAGCTACTGCAGGCCCCGGCAAGCAGTGCGGTACTCACCGTCAACGCTGCAAGTACGGATCTGAATCTACGTGTCGGCCGACTACTCACAGCCACCCCTCCGCTAGTGGACGAGGGTCGCGAGCAGCGCGGCCGCGAGGGGAAGCGCCACGAGCGGTCCTTCGTCCGAGAACCATCGTGTCGCCACGAGGCCGGTGACCTGACTCGTTCGCCTCGAGTAGTGACGGGCGAATTCACAGTTGCGTCGACAGTGCCGGGGTTTCACCGAACTTCACACGAGCAGCGTGGCACCCCGGTGAACCGGGGCATCTGCACTTTACAGGGGTCGTCGGGCTTGACCCGAGAGGTCAAGGCAGGGTAAATATCTATTCCACTAATGAACTAGTGAAAGGGTTCGGATGATCGACTTCCGTATCGACCGCCGATCCGGCATTCCCACATACGTGCAATTGGTCCTTCAGGTGAAGCAGGCGCTCAGGCTCGGTGATCTCCAAGTCGGGGATCGGCTGCCCACAGCCAAGGACGTCGTGGGAGCGCTCGCGATCAACCCGAACACAGTCCTGAAGGCCTACAAGGAACTCGAGCGCGACGGACTTGTTGCTCCGCGGCCTGGGTTGGGCACGTTCGTCGTCAAGTCCCTGGCCAAGCCCGGTATGGCGGAAAGCTCTGCGCTACGGCGAGAGTTGGCGCGTTGGGTGGCAGATGCCGTGGCCGCTGGACTCGAGCGCACGGACATCGAAGCACTGGTGAGTTTGGAACTCGAGAAGACGTTCATCGAAACGGATCCGTCCGGAAAGCAGGGGGAGACATCATGACTGAGCAAGAATCGGCGCTCACGATGCAGGACGTGGACAAGCGCTTCGGCAAGAAGAAGGTGCTCGACGCCTGCACTTTCGAGGTCGCAACAGGAAGTATCACTGCCCTGGTCGGGGTGAACGGCGCCGGTAAGTCCACGCTGATGTCCTTGGCCGTCGGGTTGACGATGCCGGACCATGGTTCGATCTCGGTCCTGGGTAGCACGCCGGATCAGGACGGCATCTGCCCAGGCCTGTCCTACCTCGCTCAGCACAAGCCGCTGTACCCCAAATTCACTGTTGCAGAACTCCTTCGATTCGGTGCGTATACCAACGACAATTGGGATGCGAAGTACGCTCTGGATCTGGTGGAGCGCGCTGGAATTTCTCTCGATGCAAAGGCGAAGACTCTGTCACCAGGTCAACGAACCAGGGTTGCACTGGCTTTGGCGCTCGGGCGCAGGCCGCAACTGCTCCTTCTCGACGAGCCCTTGGCGGATCTTGATCCGGTGGCACGGCGGTCCGTTGCGACCACCCTGCTCGAAGACGTTGCCGAGTACGGCACCACGGTTCTGTTGTCTTCACACATCGTCTCCGAACTGGCGGATGTCTCGGATCGACTTCTCCTGCTGGGCGGTGGAAACGCGAGATTGTCCGGACCGTTGGATGAATTGATCGCTGCCCATTACGTATTGATCGGCGACGGCGATCCTTCGGACGTGGTCGGCGCCGGTGCGGTCATTCATACCGACAAGGGGATGCGGTCGAATTCTCATGTGGTGGAGGGAATCCGTCCGAGCCCTCGGGCCGGCTGGGTGATCGACGACGCAACTCTCGACGACGTGGTGCTCGGGCACCTGAGCGCAGAAACGATGGTGGCGGCATGATCTGGGTTACGTGGCGGCATCACCGGACGTCGCTCATTGTGTCGTTGGGATTCCTCGCGGCATTAGCAGTCATTGTCTTGTCGAGTGGTGCGATCATCAAGAGCGGCGGACAAGCCCAACTCTTCGGATCGCCACTCAGTTGCTTCGACGACATCACCGCGATCTGCACGGCAGAGACTGCTCTCACCCTGACGACAGTGGTTGCGACGGCTCTGCCGGTGTTCCTCGGCGTGTTGATCGGTGTCACCGTGTTTTCGCGGGATGTCGAACAAGGAACACACGTATTGGGGCTTACTCAATCGGTCAGTCGGACTCGTTGGTTCTGGACCCGGGTGTTGATCGTCTTCCTGCCGATTTCTGTGGCTTCGGCATTGCTCGGATTTGCACTGCAATGGGCTCGATCTCTCCCGGACAACTCCCGGTATGCATTTGTTGCCGGGCGTTCGACTTTCGTCGAGATATCGAACCTGTCGTATCCGCTCTTTCAATCCAGCGGACTGGTCTTGGGTGCATACACATTCATGGCACTCATGCTCGGAGCAGCACTGGCTTTGCTGGTGCGTAGTTCGATCGGCGCAATGGCGATCACGATGGTCGGTGTTGTTGCGATTCTGGCAGCATTTCAGGTGGTTGCACGACCCGATTACGCCGAGCCGAGTGTCCGAACGTCACCCGTCGCCGGATTCAGTTCCTACTATTCGAGCGATACCAGTATCCCCGCGGTCAATTGGGAACTCGCGCAGGGATATGTCGACCTCCGAGGTAACTGGGTCGACATCAAATACGACGAGTGCACGTGGGGTGAATCAGGCGGCGAGAACCCGTACGACCAGCGCCCGGAGGAGACCGGTGCCGAGTACAGCCTCCGCATGGATGTGCTCTCAGCGCAACAGAACAGAGAGATGGAGATCTGTTTGCGGGAACACGGCGTGGATCACTACGAAGTTCGCTACCACTCAGCTGATCGGTTCTGGCGTTTCCAGTTCACGGAAGCTGCACTCGTCCTGATCCTTTCGGGCCTGTTCCTCCTTCCGGCGCTCTGGGGTCTACGACGCCTCAAGCCGTGACTCAGCGGGCGACCGGTGCGACCGTCAGCTGGTTGATGTTTGCGCCGGTCATCGAGCAACCCTTGGTGGGGTAGGCGAGGAAGACCGAGTCGTAGCTGTTGGGTGGGTAAACCCTCAGTCCCGCAACGTCGGTCACGCCGCACTGATCTGCCGGGTAGTTCTCGACGTTCGTAGCTCGCACCAAAGACGTTGCGGCAGAGCCAGGGGCAAGGGAGACGAGTGAACCGGATCCGGAGCGGCCGGCGGCAGCACCCACTTCGTTTCCAGATGCTTCCGTGACATACGAGACGCCGGGGAAACCGTCGAGCGTGCACGTGCGGCCGCCGGTGTTGGTGAAGACCACCGGAAGCTCCACCGAACCAGCGGCGCCGCTCGGTTGGCCGAGGGTGACGTTCAGTTCGCCGATCGCGCAACCCTCGGGATTGGGTGCCGTCGAGGTTGTGGTTTGGGTGTGATCGGTATGGGTGGTCGAAGGTGCGGCAGTACCGGTCTGGGTCGTCGGCGCAGAGGCGGTCGTCGTTGAGGCGGGCGCCGGTGAACTCTCGGCCGTTCCCGTTTCATCCGAGCCGCAACCGCTGAGAAGGGCGAGAGCAGCGAGTGGAGCAGCCAACAAGCCGACGTTGCGCATGCGGTTCGAATTCATCGCTCTGTACTCCTCAGGCTGGTCGACAACTGGCTCCGGAACATCCGTGTCCGGTATATCCGAGTTTGAAGCCGGATGTGCAGAAACGAATCAGGCTCGCCGGTGATCAGGACCTACTTCCCGGATGGATTGCCGCTGCGGATCTAGCATGAGAAATGACCTGTCCGGATCGCGACCACCGGGAGTAGCGAATGTTCACCTTCACCAGCGACGACGGAGTGGTCATTCATGTCCACGAATGGCCCACCGATCAGGAACCTCGAGGGGTTGTTCAACTCGCGCACGGTATGGGTGAGCACGCAAAACGCTACGCACACGTTGCCGAAGCCCTGAATGCTCGCGGTTTTCACGTCTACGCGGCTGACCACCGCGGCCACGGTGAGAGCATGCACGCCGGCCCAGGCAACATCGGCGACGACGGCTGGAACCGCTTGGTGGCAGACATGGTGACCCTCACGGGCATCATCCGCGACAAACACCCCGGCCTGCCCGTCGTACTGCTCAGTCACAGCCTCGGGTCGTTCGCTTCGCAGCAGTACATCCTCGATCATTCGCACCTCATCGACGCCGTCGCACTGTCGGGGACCACCGCGGTCGATCAACTGATCGAGAGCCTCGTCAACGACGGCCCGGACGTCCTCGCCCAGTTCAACGCGGAATTCGAACCGGCCCGTACTCCGCACGACTGGCTCAGCCGTGACGAAGCGCAGGTGGATTTGTACATCAACGATCCACTGTGCGGTTTCAGCCTGGACGACGCCGGCATGGGCGGACTTATCGCAGCTGGGCCGAGGTTCGTCGACGTCGAGGGCGTGCGACAAGACCTTCCGATCCTGGTCTTCGTCGGCACCTCGGATCCTCTCAACGCCGCGCTGAGCCGTACCGACGTCGCAGTCGAACGGTACAACTCGGCGGGGATCGAAGACGTCACCTATTACACCTATCCGGGCGCCAGGCACGAGATCTTCAACGAGACCAACCGCGACGACGTCATCAATGACCTGACGACGTGGATGGACCGCGTACTCGAAGCGTGACCGCTTCACCGGAAGGGGAACACGATGTCCACAGTTCCGGCCGCACGACCCGATCCAGACCCGCGAGATGTCAAGCGCTGGAGACGATACCTCGCCGACGAACAAGCCGAGGCCGCCGTCTACCGCGACCTCGCGGGTAGGCGCAGCGGCGAGGAGCGCGAAATCCTTCTCGCACTGGCCGACGCAGAGGGTCGACACGAGGCGCACTGGCGAGCGCTTCTCGGCGATCACGTCGGCAAACCACTGCGCGGCGATATCCGCACTCGGATACTGGGCTTTCTCGCCAGACGCTTCGGCTCCGTCTTCGTGCTCGCTCTTGCCCAGCGCGCGGAGACACGATCCCCCTATCCGAACGACGCCGACGCGACCGCATCGATGGGCGCGGACGAGAAGATCCACGAAGAAGTGGTGCGGGCCTTGGCCACCCGGGGCCGCAACAGACTTTCGGGGACGTTTCGTGCCGCCGTCTTCGGAGCCAACGACGGCCTCGTCAGCAATCTCGCTCTTGTACTCGGCATCAGCGGTAGCGGCGTCTCCAACCAGATCGTTCTGATCACCGGCATGGCCGGGCTTCTGGCCGGCGCCCTGTCGATGGGAGCCGGCGAGTACGTTTCAGTCCGCTCTCAGCGAGAGTTGTTAGAAGCGTCCAATCCTGGTCCCGCGGCCAGCGAAGCTGTCGGCCTGCTCGACGTCGACGCGAACGAATTGGCCCTGGTCTACCGGGCCCGCGGCATGTCCGCCGAGGAAGCGGACCAGCGCGCCGCCGAGGTCCTCGCGAACAGCACCTTCGGCTCCGCGGACGTTGTCGACGACCATGAAGCCGTCGGAACCGGGTTGGGCGCAGCGGCGGCAAGTTTCTGCTTCTTCGCCTCGGGCGCAATCATTCCGGTGTTGCCGTATCTGTTCGGCCTGGAAGGCATGACAGCCCTGATCGTCGCGTCCGTGCTCGTGGGGATCGCGTTGCTGACGACGGGCGTTGTGGTCGGGTTGCTGTCGGGCGGGCCGCCGTTCAAGCGGGCCCTACGCCAACTTGCGATCGGCTACGGCGCTGCCGGCGCGACGTATCTGCTCGGCATGTTGTTCGGGACCTCGCTCTAAGCGTCGGCTTACGCACGTAGGGCGGGATCGCGGTGAGCGGGATCGATCCGGACCGGAATTTGGCACACCACGGCCTCGGTGTGTTTGCGCAGTGCATGAGCGATCTCATCGGTCCGTTGGCTCGGGAGGAATCGGTGCCATCTGGTCGCCGGGTCGATGGTGGCGACGACAACAAAGGTTTCTCGGTGGGGGAAGTGCGCACGGACGTATCGAGCGAGAGTGTTCCCCACCGAATTCTCGGTGTCCTCGATGACGATCAAACGCGAATTCGGGTGTCGGGCTTGCCATCGGCGTGTGAAGTCCGTCGTCGATTCGTGGGCCAGGCAGACTCGAATTGCGATGGGCTGCGAAGACATCGCTGTTGCTGCGGCCATCGCGCGGGTGGAGAGTGACGTAACTTCGGACACGGGCACGAGCACCGCTGGTTTGTATCCGATTGACGGAGAATCGCTCTCACTCTGAACGGTCAGCCGTGTACCGATATGCGTGTATGCGCCCCGGATGCGTTCCATACCGAAGACGAGCGCAGGGAGGGCGAGAGCGATCAGCCAGGCTCCCTCGGTGAACTTCATGGCGGTGGTCACCACTGCTGCGATCGAGGTCAATACTGCGCCGAAACCGTTGAGCGCCAATCGCCATTCCCAGCCCGGTGTCCGTTCGGCGAGCCAGTGCTGCACCATGCCGAACTGCGCGAGCGTGAATCCGATGAACACACCGATGGCGAACAGCGGCACCAAGGTGTTCATGTTTCCGCCCGATCCGACTAGCAGGAGAGCGCCGACGCCGCCGAGCGACAAGACGCCGTACGTGAAGACGTCGCGCGTCGACTTTCGGCTGAAGCGGTGTGGGAGCACGTTGTCGTCGGCGAGGATTCGCATCAGATTGGGGAGTCCGCCGTACGAGGTGTTGGCGGCCAACGCCAGCAGAATCACTGTGGCGAATTGGACGACGTAGTAGCCCACACCGTTTCCGAGGGCAGCAGAAGTGAGCTGCGACAGGACTGTTGTTCCAGGGACCGGGGCCAGCGAGAACTTCTCGATCAACACAGCGAGTCCGATCAGCATGGTGCCCAACAGAATTCCCAAAGCAACTTCGGCACGCTGAGCGCTACGCACGCGAGGCTTCTTGAAACTGGGTACCGCATTGGCGATGGCTTCGACCCCGGTCAATGCGGCGCAACCACTCGAAAATGCTTTGAGCAGAAGGAGGATGCCGATCGTGTGTGCGTTGTCGGCGAGGAAGGGAGCCGGGGCGGCGGCAGGGTTCTCCCGTAGCAGTCCGGCGCCGATCACAGTGAAGATACTGACGACAAAGATCACGGTGGGCAGCATGAACACTCGCGCGGAATCTGCGATGCCCCGCAGATTCAATGCCGTGATTCCGCCCAGAATCGCCAGCGCAATCCAGACCGTGTAGGGAAGAAGTGCGGGGAAGGCCGATGTCAGAGCTGCGACACCGGCTGCGATCGACACCGCGACGTTGAGGGTGTAGTCGACGATCAACGATGCGGCAGCGGTCAAACTGGCGCGCGGGCTCAGATGCTTCTTTGCGACGGCGTAGGCGCCGCCGCCTTCGGGAAATGCGGCGATCACCTGGCGATACGACGCCACCAGGACCACAAGCAGCACGGCGATGGCGATCGTCACCGGCACGGTGAACCCGATCCCTGCGCCGCCGGCGAGGGCCAACACCAACACGATGGCTTCTGGCCCGTACGACACCGAGGCCATCGCGTCGAGCGAAAGCCCCGCCAGCCCGGTTGCGACGGAGAGCTTCTGATTCTCTGGCCCACGGGCCGGGCGGGTCGTCGATGATATGACTCCACGGTGTCCGAGTATCACTGCATGTCTCACCGAGTCAGTATCGATACTCCCCGTTGAGCTGAGACCGATCTTGACGATGCCTTGACGCGACCACCAACAAATCTGCACGGATTCACAACGGCCGCTCGAGCCGACGGAACCCGTCGGACATCTGGCTTACCCAACGGGCGCGCGTGGCGAGAACGTCGCGGTTCCGAGACTCCGATTGGGCGGCGACGTACGAAAGTAGCTCGTGAAGTCGCGCAAGAACGAGCGGTGAGTTCGATGCAGAGGCGATGACGTCGTCGAGTCCGATTCGTACGACGGTCGCGAAGTCGGGCAGCGGGATCACCACACGCAGATCTCCACGCTCATCGAGGGTCCGGATCGAATCTGCGCGTGCGGAGGACATCCGAGAGAGGAGGTCCTCGATTTCGTCGAGAGCTTGGACTGCCGTCGCAGGATCGTTGATCGCGGGTGAGAGCGCTCTGAGTGCGATGTCAGCCAACAACCGAAGCGCGAGAAGAGGGTCCTGGGTGAAAGTTCGCTCACTCCCACTGACCAAGGCGTCAAGGATCGTGTTGGCGGGCATGGGTCCGCCGTAGACGTCGGCGAGCGGCAATCCGTCTCGCAGCGTGCTACCCGGCGACACTCGGAGGACCACCATGGATCGGCAGTTCCGAGCGTTCTGCAGCAGATCTTCGACGAGGATCTGTTGCAGAACGGCCGGCGGCCGGCGCCAGTTGACCGTCGTGATCATCGGAAGGGGTGGTAGTGGGGGCGACTCCCGATCGGCGTCGGGATACACCGCGTTGATGACTGCTCGCCCACGACTCGAGATCGAGGCCAGTACAGGAGCCAATTGAATGGCCGAGAAGGCGCGCAGTTGGAGCAGTCTGATCAGCGTCAGCGTGGCCAAGAGTGCCAGCACTGCGAGGCTGGGCACGATCACCGACACGTCCGTTTCGTTGCTGATGGCGAGCGCCGCCGTGATGTCGAAAACCGACTGGCCTATCGCGAAGGCAAACGTCCGCCACACGATGGGGTCGTCGCGGAACAATAACAAGCGAGGCGTGAAGGTGGTCGCGGCCCATTGGACGACGAGGAACAGCAGCGAGAAGATCACTGCCACTACACCCAATAACCCCAGACCGAGGGCAACGAGCATCTCGCTGACCTGACGGGCGGGGATCGTTGGGCCGCTGCGGATGGACGGCATCGTCAGTCCGGCAGCCAGTCCTATGACGACGCACAGGATCTGGGTCAGGCCCGCACGCACACGGCGCCGGGGGACGAGGAAGGCATGCCCGATCGGGGTGGGAGCGAAACGTCCGGGCTGATCCACGCTTCAAGCCTCCACGCTGCGGCGATGGTGCGCCTTCACCCGAAACGGATGATGTCGACGCCGTCGTGATCCTGAAACGCTTGAAGGAGCCATGCGAGAGACAGAAGGCGAGACGTCATGACGGATCCGACAGGCCAGAGTCGCGCTGTACTACCGATCCCGGATCGACAACATCTTGGTCTGGTGACGTACGACGCGAAGGATCCGGACACCGAGTTTCCGCCGATCACTCCGCTACTGCCACCAGCCGGGGCACCCAATGTTCTGGTGGTCCTGTTGGACGACGTGGGGTACGGGGCGAGTAGTGCTTTCGGCGGACCAGCGGATACTCCGACTGCTGAGCGACTACAAGGTGGCGGGCTGACGTACACGCGGTTTCACACCACGGCACTGTGCGCACCGACCCGCGCCGCTCTTCTGAGCGGGCGCAACCATCATTCGGTCGGCATGGGATCGATCACCGAAACTGCGACCTCGGCTCCCGGCCTGTCCGGTCTGCGTCCGAATACCAAAGCAGCACTGCCGATGACGTTGAAACTCAACGGATACTCGACGGCGCAGTTCGGCAAGTGTCACGAGGTTCCGCCGTGGCAAACATCCCCGGTGGGACCGTTCACGTCGTGGCCGACGGGAGAAGGCGGGTTCGAGCACTTCTACGGATTCATCGGCGGGGAGAACAACCAGTATTACCCGGCTCTGTACGAGGGCGTCGCGCCTGTCGAGCCGGACAAGACACCGGAGGAGGGTTATCACCTCACCGAAGACCTTGCAGATCACGCGATCGACTGGGTTCGCATGCAGAAGTCCTTGGCTCCGGACAAGCCGTTCTTCGTCTATTTCGCTCCCGGCGCTACCCATGCGCCGCACCATGTTCCGAAGGAGTGGGCCGACAAGTACGAGGGGCGGTTCGCAGGAGGTTGGGATGCTCAACGCGAGTCGATTCTCGAGCAGCAGAAGCAGCGGGGAGTCGTTCCCGCGGATGCGGTTCTCACCCCGCGCCCTGAGGCCATTCCGGCGTGGGAGGACATGAGTGAGGAATTGAAGCCTGTCCTCGAACGCCAAATGGAAGTCTATGCAGGATTTCTCGAACACACCGACTTTCATGTCGGCCGGCTTGTCGATGCGATCGAAGAACTCGGGGCTCTCGACAACACCCTCGTGTACTACATCATCGGCGACAACGGAGCATCCGCAGAGGGGACTATCAACGGGGCCTTCAACGAGATGGCCAACTTCAACGGACTCGCCGCCATCGAGACGCCGGAGTTCATGGCGGAAGTGAAAGACAAGTTCGGCACCAAGGACGCGTACAACCACTACTCCGTGGGGTGGGCGTGGGCAATGTGCACGCCGTATCAGTGGACGAAACAGGTTGCGTCGCATTGGGGTGGCACTCGCAACGGGACGATCGTGCACTGGCCGGAAGGGATTCGGACCAAGGGTGAGACGCGGTCGCAGTTCACCCACGTCATCGACGTCGCACCGACGATCCTCGAAGCCGCGAAACTACCGGAACCGACTTTTGTCAACGGCGTCCAACAATCGCCCGTCGAGGGGACCAGCATGGTCTACACCTTCGACGACGCCGAAGCCCCGGAACGCCACGATCTGCAGTACTTCGAGATGGCCGGCAATCGCGGTATCTATTACAAGGGTTGGAGTGCGGTCACCAGGCACAGCACTCCGTGGCTGTTCGCGGAGGTACTCCCCGCTCTCGACGACGACGTCTGGGAACTCTACGACGGGTCACAGGATTGGACGCAGTCCAAAGATTTGGCGGCCCAGATGCCGGAGAAACTCGCTGCACTGCAACGTTTGTGGTTGATCGAAGCGGTCAAGTACAACGTGCTCCCCATCGACGACCGAAGATTCGAGCGGTTCAACCCTCACATCGCGGGGCGCCCGCAGTTGGTGTCGGGGAACAGACAGGTTCTGTTTCCCGGAATGAAGCGACTGAGTGAGCACAGCGTGCTGAGCATCAAGAACCGATCGTTCAGTGTGACAGCAGCTGTCGACGTCGCGGATGGCATCACAGCAAACGGTGTGATGATCGCGCAGGGAGGCAGGTTCGGGGGCTGGGCACTCTACGCGCGGGAAGGTCGCGCCAAATTCGTCTACAACTTACTGGGCATGACCGAGTTCGTCATCGGCTCCGACATTGACATTCCGGCAGGATCACACCAGATCAGGGCTGAGTTCGCCTACGACGGAGGTGGTCTCGCGAGAGGTGGCGGGGTCACGATCTATCACGACGGTCGCGAAGTGGGCTCAGGGCGCGTCGAGCAGACACAACCGATGGTCTTCTCCGCCGACGAGACTACCGATATCGGTGACGACTACGGCATGCCTGTCAGTGTTGATTACAGTGGCGCAACCACATTCAACGGCCGTATCGACGTCGTGCAGATCGATGTCGGTGACGACGACCATACCCACCTGATCGATCCGGAGGAGGTGGCCCGCGTGGCGGTGTCCAGACAGTGATTTCACCGACAACAGCAGTCGCCATCTCCTGAGGGAGGATCGCAATGCCGACCGTCATCCGCACTGTTCACGATCTGGTTCGCCACGCGCGCGGACCGACGCACCATCACCACCATCAATCCGTGCACGAGGCGCGGCGAATGCGTGCCCACCACATTCTGGTCACGCATTCGCTCGCCTGATTTCGGGGCTACAGGTCGCGCGCCAATGCTCGTCCGGCCGCGCGGCCCGAGAAGATGCAGCCACCGAGGAAGGTCCCTTCGAGCGCACTGTAACCATGGACTCCGCCGCCGCCAAAGCCTGCGACCTCGCCGGCTGCGTACAGGCCGTCGAAGACACTGCCGTCGGCTTTGATGACCTGCGAATCCAGGTTGGTCTCCAAGCCGCCGAGTGTCTTGCGAGTGAGCAGGTGCAACCGGACCGCGATCAGTGGTCCGTTCTTGGGATCCAGGATCTTGTGCGGCGCAACGACGCGCACGATTTTGTCTGCCAACAGATTACGTGCACCGTGGATGGCGGTGACTTGGAAGTCCTTGCTGTACTTGTTGTCGACTTCGCGGTCGCGGGCGATCATCTCGCGCTCGATGTCCTCGTAGTCCAGGAGCGGTTCGTCGGTGAGGGCGTTCATGCCGTCGACCAGATCGCGAAGGTTGTTACGCACAACGAAGTCGGCGCCCTTCTGCTTGAATGCTTCGACCGGTCCCGGCGCGCCCTTCTTGATTCGTTCGAGGAGGAGCTTGAAGTCGCGATTGGTGAAGTCAGGGTTCTGTTCCGATCCCGAGAGTGCGAACTCCTTCTCGATGATCTTCTGATCGAGGATGAACCACGTGTACTCGTGGCCGCTGTCCAGGATGTACTTGAAGGTCCCCATCGTGTCGAAGCCCGGGAAGTTGGGGACCGGCAGACGCTTGCCGGTGGCGTCGAACCACATCGAGGACGGCCCTGGGATGATGCGGATTCCGTGGTTCGGCCAGATCGGATTCCAGTTCTGGATGCCTTCGGTGTAGTGCCACATGCGGTCGCGGTTGACGATGTTTCCGCCCGCGGATTCGGTGATTTCGAGCATGCGCCCGTCGACGTGCGCCGGCACTCCCGTCAGCATGTGCTTCGGAGCCGTGCCGAGTCGCTCCGGCCAATTCTTCTTCACCAGTTCGTAGTTTCCGCCGATACCGCCGGAGGTCACCACGACGGCCTGTGCGGCGAACTCGAACTCGCCGACGGGAGTGCGTGAGCTCTTCACCCCGCGCAGATCACTGGAAGGTTCGAGGACGGTTCCTCGTACACCGGTGACCGCGCCGTCGGTGACCACCAACTGATCCACCTGGTGGCGGTGCTTGAACGTGACAAGTCCGCGTTTCTGGGCAGCGATGACCTTGGTCAGAAAAACGTCGACGACGCCAGGTCCCGTTCCCCAGGTGAGGTGGAAGCGCGGCACCGAATTGCCGTGTCCGAGAGCCATTCCGCGCCCGCGTTCGGCCCAGCCGACGTTGGGCATCAGGCGAAGGCCCAGATCGTGCAGGTATTGACGCTTGTCTCCGGCTGCGAACTCGACGTATGCCTTGGCCCACTGACGCGGCCAGTGATCTTCGCGGTCGCGGTCGAATGCGGCAGTGCCCATCCAGTCCTGCATGGCCAACTCGAGGGAGTCCTTGATGCCGAGTCGGCGTTGTTCGGGGCTGTTCACGAGGAAGAGTCCGCCGAGAGACCAGAATGCCTGCGCGCCGAGGTTGGCAGCGTTCTCCTGTTCCACCACAAGGACTTTGCGGCCGGCGCGCGTCAGTTCGTAGGTGGCGACCAGTCCCGCCAGCCCCGCCCCGACAACGATGACGTCAGCTTGTTCGCTCACGACAGCTCCTCTTCCGATTGGTTGTTCTGGATTATTTCGCTGTAGGACAGCAGAATTCGAGTGAAGATATCGCGGCGCAACGCGAAGGCCGCGTTGGTGTCGGTATCGACGAGGCACTGCACGCTGGTGCCGTCGTGCACGGCGACCAGCGCCCGTCCCAACGACGTCGGGTCACCGACGATTTTTCGCCCGACATCGCTGAGTGCGGCCTCCACGATGGGAAGCAGCGTTCGAAGGATTGCGTCTTCGCGATCGGCGAGGGCTTTGCGAAGTGCCGGGTTGCGGAGAGCATGGGCGGTGAACTCGGCGTTGATTCGGTACCACTGCGGGTCGACCGGAACCACCGCCACGATCCGGGCGACAGCGGCATGGATGTCGACGGTGTTACCGGCGGTGATCGACTCCGTCGCCAGCCGTAGATCGGCGAGCATTGCTGCAGATCGCTGCTCCCACATCGCGAAGAACAATTCGTCGAGTGAATCGAAGTTGGAGTAGAACGCGCCTCGTGAGTATCCGCCGCGTTCGCAGATCTGCTCGACGGTGGCGTGTCCGAACCCGGATTCGGAGAAGACGTCCGCGGCCGCGTCAAGGAGGCGCTGCCGGGTCTGACCACGGCGTTTGGTGACACGCTTGGCCGGCGAGTTGTCCGTTCCAGTCGTCATCGGCGCCTCCGTCGGGATGGAACCCAAACGATACACCGATGTATCCGATGCGTGGGCGTATCTGGATCGGAATCTACTTGTCCGGTATTTCTATGAATATCTAGCAAATATGCAAGAGATGGAGATATTTAGATGTCATCCACTACAGGTACAGATCACGCTTCCTGATCGCCGCAGTGGCGACGACGCTGATCGCCGAGGTGGCCACCAGATATCCACAGGCCAGCCACGGTGAACCGCCGGTGGCGCCGATCAGTGCAGTAAGGATCAGGGGAGTGACGCCGGAGGCGTAGATACCCGAGAACTGGTAGACGACCGACAATCCGGTGTACCGGATTTCGGTGGGGTACAGGCTCGCGTAGAGCGTTCCCTGGGCTCCGTAGAACAAGGCGTGAATCACTCCGAAGACCACGATCATCGCGAGTCCGAAGAGCGGAAGGTTTTCGGTCCCGAACAGTGCGAAAGCGGGGAAGATCGCGAGTCCGTACGCGGCGATGCCCACGATGTAGACCCGTTGCGGACCGAACCGATCAGTGAGCCGGCCGGAGAACGGCAGCAAGATCGCCATGACAACTGCGGCGACAGTGACCACGAGGAGTACGGGCACCTTCTCGAAATGCAGAGTCTTGGTTGCATAGGTGATTGCAAAGACGCCCCAGGTGTTGAAGGCAGCGCCCTCGCCCCAGCGAGACAGCATGCCCAGTACGGTGTTTCGTGCAACCCTTCCTTGGAAGACTTCCTTGAGCGGTGCGGACGAGCGTTGTTCGAGGTCGCGAACTGCCTGAAATGCCGGCGTCTCGTCGACCTTCAATCGGACCACCAACCCCACGATCACGAGCACCAAGCTCAGAACGAAGGCTATGCGCCAGCCGAAACGGAGAAACTGTTCGTCGTCGAAGACCGTTTGAAGTAGCGCGAACATTCCTGTGCCCAAGGCCAACCCGAGAGCCAGCCCGATCTGCGGGATGCTGCCGAACAAGCCGCGCTTCTTCTCCGGGCTGTGTTCCACTGCCAGAAGAACAGCTCCGGCCCACTCACCACCGAGTGCAAATCCCTGCAGGATTCGAAGTAGCAGAAGCAGAATCGGTGCCACGACGCCGATTTGAGCGGCCGTCGGTAGAACACCCATGAGCGCCGTCGCGATACCCATGATGAACATCGTGAGCGCAAGCGTTTTCTTGCGCCCGATGCGATCGCCGATGTGACCGAACACCACTCCGCCGATCGGGCGAACGAGAAAGCCGACCGCGAAGGTCGCAAAAGAAAGCATGGTCCCGACAAAGGAACTCTGGTTCGGGAAGAAGAGTTGGTTGAAGACGAGGCTGGCGGCCGTCGCGTAGAGGAAGAAGTCGTACCACTCGACCGTCGTGCCGAGCAGGCTGGCGGCGACGACGGTTCTCAATCTGGATCGCCGCTCGTCGTCGGTCTCGTTCGAGAACGGTGAATTGTGCTCGACTTCGGCAAACGTAGTCATCGGAGCCCCCGGGTAGCGGTGCAAATTCACGAACGTATCGCCGGGACTGAAAGTGGGCACCCCTAGGGATCAGGGTGATTTCAACCCTGTTCTTCGAGGTGGAGTGTGGATGTAATGACAGAAGAGTTCTGCCTGTTCGTCGACGAAAGGAATCCCCGTGTCACTGCGCTTCCACTGGTTCTTGCCTACTTATGGTGATTCTCGGAATCTGATGGCGGGTGGGCACGGCAGCTCGATGTCCGGTGATCGTCCGGCGACGCTGAAGTACCTCAATCAGATCGGTGCGGCCGCAGAGACGAACGGCTTCGAAGCAGTCCTCACGCCCACGGGCGCGTGGTGCGAAGACGCATGGCTGACGACGGCGATGATGGTCGAGACCACCGAGACGCTCAAGTTTCTGGTTGCTCTGCGCCCGGGATTGCTCAGCCCCACGTTGGCTGCCCAGATGGCCGCGACCTTCCAGTGGCAGTCGGGCGGTCGCCTACTGCTCAACGTCGTGACCGGTGGAGAGGACCACGAGCAGCGCACGTTCGGTGACTTCCTCGACAAGAACCAGCGGTACGCACGTTGCGGCGAGTTCCTCGACGTGATCCGCCAGCTGTGGTCCGGTAACGGTCCGGTTGATTTTTCCGGCGAGTACGTCAACGTGGAAAAAGCTACGCTGCAGCGTATTCCGGATCCGGTACCGCCCATCTTCTTCGGCGGATCCTCGCCGGCAGCCGGAACCGTCGCATCGCGCTACGCGGACACCTACCTCACCTGGGGTGAGACGCCGTCCGCCGTCGCCGCCAAGATCGCCTGGATCCGCGACCTCGCGGAAGTTCAAGGACGCCATCTCGATTACGGAATCCGTTTGCACGTCATCAGCCGGGACACCTCGGAACAGGCGTGGGCAGAAGCGGATCGGCTGCTCAGTGCGCTCGACCCGGCGACCGTCGAGCAGGCTCAGGCGAGTCTTGCGCGATCCGGCTCCGAAGGTCAGCGTCGGATGCTCGAATTGCACGGCGGCGGTTCGGCTTACAAGGAGGGTGTCGGAGCGAGGTCGCTGGAAATTGCGCCGAACCTGTGGACCGGCGTCGGATTGGTCCGAGGGGGAGCGGGTACCGCATTGGTCGGTTCGCACCAAGAAGTGGCCGATCGGATTGCCGAGTACGCGGCGATCGGCCTGGATCACTTCGTACTGTCGGGTTATCCGCATCTCGAAGAGGCGTATCAGTTCGGTGAGGGCGTGCGTCCGATCCTCGAAAAGCGTGGATTGGTCGCACCGCACGGTTCGGTAGGCGGACCGGTGCGTACGCCCTTCGTCTCCAGCGGGAATTGAGTCGAAGAGCGAGCTCTTCGAGAAGGGGACGTTTGTCCCGATTTTTCGGGCATGACCTCCCGGCGGGACCATTGGGCCATTTCGGGCGCTAGATCCGATCTAGGCTGCGCACTGTTGCCGAACTCAAGACGCAGTACGAAAGGATCCTCGATGAAGCTGGGCACGAGTGGAGTACGTCGTGTAGTGGGAACCGTGGCCGTTGCCGCTGCAACCGCGGCAGGCGTCGCGATGGTCAATCCTGCGACTGCGTCGGCCGAGGTGGTCCCGCCGGTCGTCTCGTACAAGGTGACCGGAAACGATCTGGCACTGACGATCACGAACAACAACACGGGCATTGCCCCGTTGTGCCAGGCATTTGTCGTCAATGCCGCGGATTCTGCTGCTGTGCTTGACGATCCGTTGAAGCTGCTCGACCCGGACCTTGTCGTGTACCCCAAGATCACCGATCCGTCCTCACTGTTCGCCGTGGGCAAGGGGCAGACGGTCACCAATACCGTGACCGATGTTCCAGACGGGACTTACGCGGTGCTCGGTGCCTGCTCCGATCTTCTCGATCTCGAGACGTTGGGTAAGCCCGTTCCTGGCGTGCCGAGCCTCGTTGTCATCGGTGGACCGTTCAGCGGCATCAATACCGGAAGCCTGAGCGACCTGTTCGGCAGCGGCAGCCTCGAAGGACTTTTCGGGTAGCTCAGCGTCTGTCTCCCCAAATTTCCGACTGAGCGGTCTATTCTTCAGGCATCTGGTGATCTGACCGACTTGCCTGGAGGTTCGGAAATGCGCAGTCGTGGATTCATACGAGCTTGCGGAAGCATCGCTGCGGCGTCGGCCGCCGTCGTGGGACTGGTTGTGATGTCTCCGGCGACGGCGTCGGCAGCGCCGGCGATTCTCCCGCCGCCGGTGTCGGTGAGCGCAGCGGACAATGCGATCACCTTCACCATCACCAATCCGAATCCGCGGTTCAGCTTCATCAACTGCACGGTGGCGATCCTCAACGCCAGGGATGTCCCCGACGTGATTCGTGATCCGGCAAAGCTGCTCCAGCCTGGCGTGCTGGTGTACCCGACTGTCAGCAACATCCTCGATCTGTTTGCCGTCTCGCCTGGCCAGACGATCACTCGGACCGTCGGTAATCTGCCCGCTGGGGTCTACGCCGTCGCGGGAGCGTGCGTTCGACTCCTCGATCCCACCAATCCGACTATTGCCATTCCGCAGGCCGTCGTGGTCGGCGGCTGGTTCGAGGGCGCCGGAACCGGAAGTCTCTCAGGTTCTTTGGAGGACCTGGGATACAACACGGTCCAGGACTTGATCGACGCGTGGAATCGAATCAGCTCGGGGAGCAGCAGCGGCAGCTTCCAGTTCGACTACCAAGGTGGCTCGGACTTCGAGGTGGTCGGTCCGACGTCGTAGTCGGTACAGCTCACTTGCGCGCGCGGTGGCGTCGCACCGCGTCGCGATTCGCGCACGTGGGGGAGCAGTACCGCTGATTGCCGTTGCGTGAGGTGTCCGCGTAGATGTTGGTGCACTCGTCCAGGGTGCACCGACCTAATCGGTGCATTCCGCGGCCGACGAGGTGCAGCGCCGTGCCTACCGAGAAGAGGGCCTTGAGGACCTCGGCGAGCGACTGTTGCGGATCGCGATAGTGCAGATGCCATCCGTCGTTGGCGTGGTTGGTCATGCGCGGATATGCCGACGCTTGCTCGAGCATGACGTTCACCAACTCGGCGCGGGCAGCCTCGTCCGTGACGTCGACGATCTTCGACCACTCGATCAGAAGATCGAGGGTCTCGTCGAGATCTTTCTCGGCGATGGGGAAATCGAGAATGATGCCCGCGTCGACGCAGCGTTCGACCAACTCGGCCAAGGATGTGGGATTTCGATTGGCCAGGTCGGCTGCCAACGTCACCGCATATTCACCGTAAGGGTTGAGATGCACAATGCCATTACATCATGCTCGTCGTATGAAGAAAACAGATTTCGCGCCGATAAGTTGCATCCACCGCTGGGAGATCGAATCTCGGCATCGGACCAGCGAGGGGACGGTCACCTACCTGCGCTGCCATTGCGGGTCGTGGCAGACCCTGCTCGCCGAATGGGTGTCGGGCGGTGCGGGCTCGGCCGTCGCCGCGCCGATCAAGGTCAGGTCCAGGTAATGGTCAGCTAATCGTTCCGTTTTGCCTCGGGCGGCGTGGAACGTGTTCTAGATTCAGGGTTGTATGCCTCGATATCGCGGCGCAGACTCTGAAAGGGAAGACGATGCAGTTCAACCTCGCTGATGTATTCGAAACCGTCGCCAGCTCGGTACCTGATCGCGTCGCCTTGACTTACGAGGGAGAGAACTTCTCCTACGCTGAGTTGGACGCGGAGGCCAATCGAACCGCCAACCTGCTCGCGCAAGCCGGTATCTCGCGTGGTGACCACGTGGCTCTGTTCCTGAAGAACAGCGTCGAACATGTCACGTCGATCCTCGGGTTGATCAAGATCCGCGCGGTCCCGATCAACGTGAACTACCGGTACACGCCCGCCGAACTGGAGTACATCTTCACCAACTCCGATTCGGTCGCGGTGGTCGTGGAACTTCCCGAACATCAGCGCGTCCTTGCTTCCCTTTTCGGTGCATGCCCGAAGGTGAAGACGGTGATCGTGATCGGCGAGATCGAGGCCGAACTGGTCGCCGCCGCGAATGAGCACGGAGTTTCGGTGGTTTCCTTCGACGACGCTCGTGAACAGTCGCCAGTGGGGGAGTTCGACTCTCGTTCGGGCGACGACGTGTACCTGCTCTACACCGGCGGGACGACCGGATACCCGAAGGGCGTCATGTGGCGTCACGACGACTTCTTCCGTAAGCCGCTCTCCGGCGGAAATCCGTACGGAGAGGGAGCGCGGCAGGATCTCGCCGAGATCGCCAGTGCTGCAAAGGAATTTCCGGAGCTCTCGTTCCTCATTGCCGCCCCTCTGATGCATGGCGCCGCGTTGTACTCGCTGTTCACCTTCCTCACCCTCGGTGCGCGGGTTGTTCTACGACGAGAGTTCGACCCGGCGAAGGTCGTCGAAGCGATCGAGAAGGACTCGGTACAGGTGATCTTGATCGTCGGCGACGGTATGGGACTGCCGTTGGTCGACGAGATGGAACGACGCAAAGACGAGGTTGATTTCAGCACCCTGTTCTCGATCACCTCGGGTGGCGCGATCTGGTCCACCAGCGTCCGGGACCGCATGCTGGCGGTGAAGCCGGACCTGCTGTTGCGGGACAACTTCGGAGCCTCGGAGTCAGGAAACGACGGCGCCTTCGCCATCGACGAGGCAGGAAATCTGCGAATGCCGCCATCGCCGAACATGATTCTGGTCGACGAGCGTCTCGAAGAGATCCCAGCCGGCTCCGACGATGTGGGATACATCGCGCGCATCGGAAACGTCCCGCTCGGGTACTACAAGGACGAGGAGAAGACCGCCCGGACGTTCCCGACCCGCGCCGATGGCACCCGTCTTTCGGTGCTCGGAGACATGGGCAAGGTGGAAGCGGACGGCACCATTGTCTTCCTCGGCCGCGGCTCACAGTGCATCAACACCGGCGGCGAG
This sequence comes from Rhodococcus sp. NPDC057135, assembly GCF_042670865.1. Lineage (NCBI taxonomy): Bacteria > Bacillati > Actinomycetota > Actinomycetes > Mycobacteriales > Nocardiaceae > Rhodococcus > Rhodococcus sp. NPDC057135. The sequence continues at coordinate 30,002 of NZ_JBHUUU010000006.1, read as the reverse complement.
AAGGTATTCGCCGAAGAGGTCGAGGCCGCCCTTCACGCGCATCCGGCGATCTCCGACGCGCTTGTTGTCCCCGCACCCGACGCGCGCATGGGGCAGCAGGTTGCCGCGGTGATCGCGACCTATCCCGAGTCTGACGAGCTGACTCTCGAAGCGGTTCAGGAACATTGCCGTAAGACGTTGGCCGGCTACAAGGTGCCGCGCACGATCGTGCTGGTCGACGAAGTCAAGAGGACCCCGGCCGGTAAGGCGGACTATCGCTGGGCGACGACACTGGCGTCGTCCTAACAGTGTGGAGTGATCGGTGACGACCTTTCACATGGATTTCACCACGACATAAGGGACGTACCGGAAAGATGGCGCAGAGTAAGTCGTTCGCGCCTTGCGTCGTCACTCCACGAAAGGGTCTTTTCACATGCTCATCATCGGAATACTTCTGTTCGGAATCGTCATCGGAGCGGGAGCCCAGTTGATTCTGGGACAAAGGGCCGCACGGGTGGATTGGACCTTCGCGTTCGTCGCGGGAATCGGTGGTTCGCTGGTGGGCGGACTGCTCGTGAGTTTGATTGCAGGCGACGGAATATCACTGCGCCCGAGCGGCATCCTGGGGTCCCTCGCCGGCGCCGTCATCATCACCGCGGGCTGGCAGTGGTACCGCCGGAAGAACGCAACTACAGCTACCCGTCCGTCTGATCACTGATTCCTCAGTTCCGTCAGGGGACGGAAAGCGACGAGACATGAACGAACTGCTCGATGAAGTTCTCACCGCGCATGGCGGAGTCGAACGTTGGCAGTCAGTTTCAGCGATCACGGCACGGGGACGCCTGGGCGGTCTGTTGCCGGGGCGCTTCCCCGGCAACAAGCTCGCGACGTTCACGGTCGAGGTACAAGTTGCCGAGCAACGCACTGTCCTCCAGGACTTTCCACGTGTCGGCGAGCGCGCTGTGTTCGACAAAGGGGCCGTGTGGATCGAGACTCGTGACGGGGAACAACTCGAGAGCCGAACCGACCCGCGTCCAGAGTTCTTCGGGTTGAGTGGAATCCGGCGCAATCTTCACTGGGACGCGCTCGACACCGCTTACTTCGCCGGATACGCCTTCTGGAACTATCTGAACGCACCGTTGCTGCTCGCCCGCGACGACATCACTGTCACCGAAGGCGAACCTTGGCAGGAAGCCGGGCGCAAATGGCGACGACTACAAGCGACATTCGCGCCAGGGATCGACACCCATTGCCGGCAACAGAGCTTCTACGTCGACACCGATGGCCTCATCCGCCGCCACGACTTCGTCGCTGAACCCGTAGGAAATTGGGCCAAAGCCGCCCTTTACTGCGACCATCATCGCCAGTTCGACGGCCTCACGTTTCCCACTAGACGACGTGTGTTTCCGCGGGGCCCAGGTGGCCGCGTTCTCCCGCGGCCGACGCTCCTGGCCCTCGACTTCGACGATATCGAGATCAAGCGATGAACACTTCTGAGCTATTCGTTACCTGTTGTCGAGGGTGAACAAGCGGAACACGGTCCGCATGCACAGGACGACCCCTACGAAGCCCAGTACCGCACTCACGAGCGCATAGCTGGACAACTGAGGTGTGAGCTGTGGTCCACCGGGAACGAACAGCAGGATCGCCGCGACTATCAGCGCGGCAACTCCAGCCGCCATTCCCAGGGCATTGTTCGCCGACCGTCGGAGCCATCGCCTGTCGTCGGGGTGCGCGATGGAGCGGGTACGGAGTGTGAAGCTTCCCGACGCCAGTGAGGTCGTGATCTGGTCGAGCTGACCAGGCAGCCGCCTGACCACGGCCGTTGTGACCGCAATCGTCGACAGCATCGCCTGCGCCGCTGCGGTGGGGCTGGCGACCTGGGTCAACAGTCGGGGTACTTCGGCGCGCACCGCGGAGACGAGGTCGATGTTCGGATCCAGAAGCCGGAGGGCGCGTTCCACCGACGCGAGTGAACGGAAAGCTGCTGCGACGTCTCCCGGCACACCTATTCGGTGCTCTCGAAGCACAGTGAACATTCGAGCGAACGATCCCATGGAAACATTGGGCGCAAGACCGAGAAGGGTGATCTCGCGGCCTACTTGGTGACGTAGCGCTCCACGATCCACGTCGTCAGGCACGTCGAATGCCATCAGCATCGCGTCGACTGTTGCCACCGGGTCACCCGACAGTGCGGCATTCAGGAGTACGGCGAACAGGATCCGTGTCTCCCCGTCCAGAACACCTACTGCGCCGAAGTCGAGTAGGCCGACGCGTCCGTCGTCAAGGATCATGATGTTGCCAGGGTGCAGATCGGCGTGGAACACCCCGTGGACGAAGATCCCGTCGAGCAGCGATGCAAGAAGCTCGTTCGCAATTCTGCTGCGAGAGTCGACGTCGACCTCGGTGAGCGCTGCCTCGCCGTCGGAAAGCGGTGTTCCGTGAAGACGTTCCATCACAACCACTCGCCCGCTGCTGAGTTCGGGGTAGATGTGCGGAACGACAATATCTGGTCGGCTCGCCATGGTGGCGGCGATCGTGGCGGTGTTCGCAGCCTCGGTACGGTAGTCGAGTTCTTCGAGCAGCGATGTGACGAGCCCGCCGGCGAGTCGATGAACGCCGATATCGCGTGCCCAGGGAAAACGGGTTTCCGCAAGGGCCGAAACGCGGAGGAAGATATCGCAATCCACGCTCACCTGTGCGCTCGCCTCGGGTCGTTGAACCTTCACCACCACATCGACGCCGTCGGTGGTGCGCGCGGAATGTACTTGTGCGACAGAGGCGGCGGCAAACGGCTCTACATCGAACCGTGCGAACACCGACTCGGGGGTGTCGCCGAGTTCCGATGCCAGTAGCTCCGCAATGCGGCCTGGATCGGCCGGGCGTGCCGAACTTTGCAGAGACGAGAGGGTGCGAGCCAGCTCAGGTGGTATGAGGTCGTCTCGCGTGCCGAGGATCTGTCCCAGCTTGACGAAAGTGACGCCGCACCGGTTGATTACTTCCACCAGCGCGTCCCCGAACTGAGGCGCTGACGGCCCGGCACGGAGAGCCGGCCCGCCTCCCGCTCGCACGACGATGCCCGTGATTTGGACGTATCGCTTGGTTCGTCGCCAGGATTTGCGGCTGCGCTGCAATGCTTCTGGCGGGCCGGGTATGGACCCCGTAGGAACGACAACTTCGAGGAGGACCAGTACTGCCAGGCACGCCGCGAATACCCAGAGTGCGACAACTCCGAAGAACGTGAGCGCGACTCCCACGCTCACCAGAAGTTGATTGTCCTGGCTGGCAATTCCTGCGAAGGTCGCGGCGTAGCCCGACAGGGGGACACCCACCGAGAGCGCTATCACCGCGACCACAAGTGTTCGCGGCCAACCGACCCTCGTCCCCAGCGTTCGTCGCATCACGCCCGCAAGCGCTGCCGCAAGAAATGGCGTCGTGACGATCCAGACCATCAAGTCCATTGCGATAGCGTACGGGTTTGCAAGCCGCGATTCATCCAGGAAAACCCTGAGCTCACCCCGACTGACGGGTAACAAGTCCGACAGCGCCCAAGCGTCGAACATGCTTGGGCACTTCGGAGTTCATTCGCTCCGATGTCGACCCGTCCTGATCGAACGTCCAAAAGATGATGGCGAGGCTACCGCCCTACCGGCGCCTGATCGGCGAGATCACGTTCGCTTCGCGTCGTCGTGATTGCGGACGAACTTCATGAGTCGGGGAATTACCCGATCAGGTATGTGTCCCAGGATTCCGTGGCCCGTTCCGGCAAAAATATCCACCTCGGTTTCAGGTAGAAGATCAGCCAGCCTCGCGGCCACCTGCTCGGGGTTGGAGACCACCGTCTCAGCGCCGGAGATTACGAGCATGGGAACCGAAATCGACTGGACTTCTGCATCCTTGAGCATTCGTGCCCACCCGATACCGGGCCGGTAGTTCAATGCCTCTGTAACCAGGGCGAACTCGCGATCGCCGAGGACATAGCCGGGGGACAGCCAGTCGTTGAGCTTGCGGATATTTTCGTCGGTGCGGCGCATACCGGCGCGGATCATCTTGAGCAGCACACGCCACGAGGGCTTGTCGAAGACTCCGCCCGGTTCGATGAGCGTCACACTCGCCAGTCGTTCAGGAGAATGGAGTGCGACGAGAACGGCGTGCCACGCACCATGCGAGTAGCCGACCAGGTGGACTCGGTCTACCCCAAGTTCGTTCAAGACCTCGCCGACCCAGGTTGCGAAGTCGGATTCCCCGGTCAATGGTGTGGTCTGGACGCTGCGGCCTGCGGTTCCGATCGTGTCCAATGCGTACACGACTCGGTCTCGGCACAGATCTTCGATGACGATGTGCCATTGCAGACAGTTGGCGCCGACCGCGTGCAGCAGGACGATCGGTGTCTCCGTGCCGGTCCCCGACCTACGAACATGGGTGGTTCCGAATGATGTCGGCACTTCGAGTTGTGTCGACGGAACCGGCCAGGTGCCCTCCAGGTCTCGGTAGATGCGGTCGTACGCCTGCTTCGATGCCTCGTTTTTGAATCGTCCGATCTTCGGCATGAGTGCCCCTCTCACTGCGTTTCGATTTGATGGTATGAACGTATCACTAATGCGGTACGTGCGTATCATCAATGGCTCAAGGTCATCCATGCGAAAGGAAGGGATTGCCTCGTGCCGCGACGGGTCGACCACGAAGTGAGGCAACGGGAGATCACTGATGCGGTGCGGCGAGTGATTGTCGACGGTGGGCTCGCGGCGGTGACCTTTCAGTCCGTTGCTGCCGAGGCTGGGATTTCGGTGCGTCTCGTGCAGTACTACTTCGGTACGAAGCGGGAGTTCCTCCTAGCGACGCATCAAGCCGTTCGTCAGGATGCGGGTGCTCGCCTCATGCAGGAGTTGTCTGTTCTGGGTGCGGAAGCGACACCCCGCGAGGTTATTTCAGCGTTCCTTGTCGGCATGCTCCCGCTCGATCAGCAACGTCGAGAGGAAGCAATCGTTCTCGGCGCCTTTCACGCTGCCGCACTTACCGGACAGGGAATCGCCGCCGAGGAGACTCTAACTGCCCCACGTGAGTTGGCAGCGCTCATTTCCAGCCAGCTTCAACGGGTGACCAATCAGGACGCAGTCGTGCCGTCAATGGACCCCGACCTCGACGCGGAGCTCATTCTGGTGGCTGTCGCGGGACTCGCCCAAGGGATGCTTCCTGGTTACGGCACAGCGGAATTGGCGGTCCGATTGGTTGAGCGCCTCCTCGATCGCATTCTTGGGCCCACGAAACCTCAGGCCACGAATCAACCCGAAGTCGGCCGCCGTTAGGATTCCGGGATGTCTCCTGTGAACCCAGCGCTCGCCGGCCGGGTATTTCCCTCGTCCTCGTACCTTGTCGGGCGCGAGAAGATTCGCGAGTTCGCTCTGGCTGTGCGTTCGAGCAATCCCTTGCACCATGATGTCGGTGTCGCCAGGGAGGCCGGGTTCGTCGATGTCATCGCGCCGACAACATTCACAACCGTTGTCCAGCAACGAGCGATCATGGCGCTGCTGCGCACGCCGGATACCGGGCTCGATCCGACTCGTGTGGTGCATACTTCCGAGAAGATCGAGCATCAGCGTCCGATAGTCGCCGGCGATGACCTGTCTACGACACTGACGATTACAGGGGTGACAGTGCGAGCAGGCAGTGCGATCCTCTCGACAGTTTCCGAGATCCACGACGCGACCGACGCTTTGGTCGCGACGGTCACCTCGACCCTACTGGCCCGAGGAGAAGAGGCATGACCATGCCCGCCGTGCCGGTCTTCGAAAACCTCGTCTTCGGTGACATAGTCGCGAAGGTTGATCTGGTTCTCACTCGTGATGACCTTGTTCGCTACGCCGGCGCCTCCGGCGACTTGAACCCGATCCATTTCAACGACGCAATCGCTACTGCGGCTGGGCTACCGGGAGTTCTGGCGCACGGAATGCTCACTGCCGGAATTGCTTTGCAGGCTATCGTCGACTGGGTTGGCGATCCGAGTGGTGTGACCTCGTATGAAACTCGCTTTACTCGGCCCGTCGTAGTCGATGCCGTCGATGGTGCTGATCTCTCCATCACTGCGAAGATCGCGCGGATCGACGCCACAATGCGGACAGCGCGGATCGATGTCACAGTCACGCACAAGGGCCAGACGGTTCTGGGAAAGACCCAAGCGCACCTTCAGTTCCCGGGCGTCTGACAGGTTTTGAGTGCTGTCACTGGTCACATCGGGACGTGCGCATTCGGGCGGTCAACCGCGTTGTGGCGCAGCGCTACCGGAGAGACGCCACCAGATCGTCCGACGCTTGCAGCGGTGCGTATCCGTCGGCGATGACACGCCGGCAGCCGTCGAGTTCGACGGTGAGCAATCGTTCCTCGTTCGTAAGGTTGTCCACGTTGATCGTCGACGCCACCTCGGTGGCCACCGCGTCACAGTCGGGAGCGGGTGGAAGTCCGTCGAAGGTTTCCGTCGTAGACGACGTGCCTACGAATTCGGTGGAGGAGAATCGGCAGAAAACGCTGCCCGCCGACAGCGATGTCAGCGCCGTGGTACCTGTTGTGGCTGGTCGGTAAGTCGGCCGGCAATGCGAGAACTCGTAGATCTGGTCGTCGGACAATGCTATTCGGTGTTCGGTACTGCCGGCCGGTGTCAGTTCCTTGATGGCAGCCAGCCCACCGGATTTCGGTAGTCCACACGAGTCGGAGGGGTGCCCCGGCCGTGTTGCTCGGCCTCGATCGTCGACCAACCAGAATTGGTCCAGCACAGCCAGGCTGTAGTTGTCACCGCAGCTTCCGGGGAACCAAGTCTTGTGCGCGGACGAGCGGTTCAGCATTTTCACTGCCCGACTGAAATCGCCCTCCCAACGGTGAGCATAGAAGCTGACGGTTCGGTCGGCTGCCACGTTGTCGCTGATGTGCGGGTCGCACGTGACGGCGGCGACGGGTACGAAATCGTCTGGAACCGTCGCTGTTGGTGTCGTCTGGAGTGGGCCGATCGGATACGGGGGCGCGCACGTCAGCGTTTCGGCGTCGACTATTGCGGCAACTGGACGTTCGGGGGTGGTCACCCGCCAAATGCCGGCGACAGCGAGGATGACGATCACGACTGCGAACCAACGCCAGAGCATGAGCACACCGTATCGGTCCCGATGTGCGCCGAGGCCTAGTCCTCCGTTAACCGCCGAAGTCCTCGCTTCAAAATTGAGTGGATCCAGGTTGCGACTCGCAGATATGGTCCACTGGTGACGCATCCGAATGGTCGAAACGACAGTCCGATCCTGGTGATTGGTGCCGGTGTCGTCGGTGCGGCGATTGCGTATCACCTGGCGCGCGTTGGTCTCCGAGTCACCGTGCTCGAGCGGGGCTCGGTGGCAGGCGGGGTGACCGGCAAGTCGTTTGCTTGGGTCGGCCTCTCGAAGAGTGCCGCAGAAACCTACTCCGATCCGTTCCGACATGGCGCCGCAGTCGAGTTCGACCGCCTGGAGCGCGAACTCGTCGAGCCATTCGGTCTGCGCCGCAGAGGCGCGATCACGTGGGAGAAGACGGAAGCGGAGACTCGAAAATTCGTCGACGCACATCGAGCACTCGGTCATCCCGTCGAACTCATCGGTGAAGATGAGGTCCTTGCTCGTGAGCCGGGATTGCGCACAGCACCCGCCGTAGCGGCATATGCGCCTGACGACGGTGGAATTGACCCGGTTGCGTTAGGCGGTTCTCTTTTGCGAGGTGCCGAAGAGTACGGCGCCACAGTGTATTCCAAGGTTTCGGTGCTCTCTATGCTCACGGAAGGTCGGAGGGTTCGCGGTGTATTGACCACTGACGGCCCCGTTTACGGATCGACCACAATCCTCGCCACGGGTACTGCAATCCCCGGACTCGCGGCGTCGGCGGGAGTCGACGTCGAGGTCGATGCCTCCCCGTGTTGCCTCATCAGATTCTCGACGCCGCACCCACTGGTGAACGGAATACTCTCCACTCCGGACTTCGAGATCAGACAATTGAACGACACGACACTGATTGCGGCTGAAGATGTTCCGGTCGGGTTCTCCGGAGATGCTCGTGAGCTTGCCGAGCCGACGCTGCAGGCGGTCCGCAGTCAGCTCGTGGGCGGTGAACACGTGGAACTGATCGAGGCGGTAATCGCTGACCGTCCCATTCCGCGTGGTGGTCGCCCGCTGCTGGGCTTCGCCGAAGGCGTGCCTGGGCTCTATCTGGCCGCGGCGCATCCTGCGATCATATTGGCCGGAGCAATTGGGGCGCACGTGGCCGGGGACTTCGCCCGAGCGTCAAGCCGGGACTGCTAGACGACGATGCACGGAGCTTGGTTCGACGAGGTCGAGCCAGATATTGCGGTTCCTAGTTCTCTCTAGGACACGCGCTAGAGAGCGAGATATTCGTCTACTCGGCTTGTACCGTCGGTGGGCATGGACCCCGTGCGCAATCCGTATGCCCCCGGTGCCGGTCAGCGACCGCCGGAACTCGCCGGGCGCGACAAGCAGATCGATGCCTTCGACGTCGTGCTCGAGCGAATTGCGCGTGGCCGCCCGGAACGAAGTGTTGTCCTCACCGGATTGCGTGGCGTCGGTAAGACCGTCCTGCTCAATCAGTTGCGTTCGGCAGCGATCTCCCGAAGCTGGGGGACGGGGAAGATCGAGGCGCGGCCCGACCAGGATTTACGACGCCCACTCTCGTCAGCACTCCACATGGCGGTCCGCGAGATCGCGGTCTCCCATCGCGATCCGGAGCGGGTCGAACAGTTTCTCGGAGTCCTCAAATCGTTTGCCCTGCGCGCCACTGCAGACAAAGGGATGCGCGAGCGCTGGCAACCGGGCATCGACGCACCTGCGATCAAAGGTCGCGCGGACAGCGGCGACATCGAGATAGACCTCGTCGAGTTGCTGCTCGACGCGTCGTCGCTGGCCCGGGATGTCGGCGTCGGAATCGCCATCTTCATCGACGAGATGCAGGACCTCGGAGCAGCGGACGTCTCGGCGATCTGCGGGGCCTGCCACGAGTTGAGTCAGGACGCGGCACCGCTGATCGTCGTCGGTGCGGGGCTTCCGCATCTACCCGCTGTGCTGTCGGCGTCGAAAAGCTACTCGGAGCGCCTGTTCAGCTACCACCGGATCGACCGCCTCGAGCGTGAAGCTGCAGATCAGGCCCTGATTGCACCTGCCGAGCGTGAGGACGTCGAGTTCACCGAATCCGCGCTCGACGCTCTGTACGAGGCGGCCGACGGGTATCCGTACTTCGTCCAGGCCTACGGGAAAGCCACGTGGGATGTGGCGGCGTCGAGTCCGATCACGGCAGAAGACGTGCGCGTCGGCGCGCCGACGGCGGAGGAAGAACTCGCTGTCGGTTTCTTCGGTTCACGGTACGAGCGAGCAACACCTGCGGAGCGTGAGTACATGCGGGCCATGGCCGATCTCGCCGGTGACGACGGACCTGTCGCGACCGCGAAGATCGCCGTCGAGCTCGGTCGAAAGCCGGCTTCCCTGTCGCCGGCACGGGACGGACTGATCAAGAAGGGCCTCATCTACTCGGCCGAACGGGGGTCCATCGGATTCACAGTCCCGCACTTCGGCCGATACCTGCGCGGACAAGCGGAGTGAACGCCCTCGAAACCGCGTGGGATCGGGTGGCGGCTGTCAGCCCCAATCCGCCGGCGTGGGTAGTTCAGCTGGCCGCGTTGATTGCCGTGATCATCGTTCTCGAGCCGCACCTGTGGCGGATCGCACGCAACGTCGTCACCATCGCACACGAGGGTGCTCATCTGATCGTCGCCGTCCTGGTCGGTCGACGGTTGAAAGGTCTTCGCCTGCATTCGGATACGTCGGGTGTTGCGATTTCGTCCGGCAAGCCGACCGGCTTCGGCGTCATCCTGATGACGTTCGCGGGGTACGTGGGACCGTCGATTCTCGGCCTCGGTGCGGCCGGTCTGTTGGGTGCGCAGCGTGCGGTCTCGGTGCTGTGGATCGGTGTGTTCGTGATCGCGGTCATGATGGTCCTGATCCGAAACCTCTACGGAATCTTCTCACTTGCGGTCGTGGGAGCCGTGTTGTTCGGGCTCGTCTGGTGGGGGACCCAGGAGCAGCAAGTCGCCGCAGCGTACTTCCTGACGCTCTTCCTGCTTTTTGCAGGACCGCGCCCCGTCGTGGAACTTCAACGGCAGCGAATGCGACGAGGCGGGGCACCGGACTCGGACGCAGACCAATTGGCCAGGCTCTCACCGATACCCGCGATCGTCTGGGTCGGTTTGTTTATGCTCGTGAACGTCGCGGTGCTCGTGCTCGGCGGATGGTGGATCCTGCGTCCGGTGGGTGGCTGATCGCCTTGATCCGTTGTTCCGTCAGGACAACGGATCAATGATTCTTGATGCTCCGCGGACGTAGTCATCGCGGTAAGGCGCTCATATCGTGGAAGTCGACGAGTGGTCGCGTCGGGACTTCCCGCGGCCACATCCGCAACGACGAAGACCGTCGACGATGACAAGGATTCGTTTTGGACGACAAGAACTTCCGCGGACGAACCGCGATCATGTCCGGGGGAAGCCGTGGTATCGGACTTGCCATCGCCCGTGCGATAGCGCTCCGCGGCGGAAACATCGTGTTGCTCGCCAAGACCGATACGCCAGATCCCCGGTTGCCCGGGACAATCCACACCGCTGTCGACGAGTTGAACGAACTTGGAGGTCATGCCGTTCCTGTAGTCGGTGACGTGAGGAACGACGACGATATCGCGCGGGCCGTGGCGGCAGCGGTAGCGCACTTCGGTGGCATCGACATCGTGGTCAACAACGCGAGCGTCCTCGACATCTCGAAAAGCGAAGACCTCACGATGAAGCGATTCGATCTGATGCAGCAGGTCAACGTCCGTGGCACCTTCGCGCTCACCCGCGCGTGCCTTCCGCACCTTCGGGTTTCGGCCAACGCGCACGTATTGACGCTGTCGCCGCCGCTCAACTTTTCGCCGCACTGGCTGGGTGCTCATCCGGGCTACATGCTGGCCAAGTACGGAATGACATTGGCGGCCTTGGGCATCGCCGCGGAGTATTCAGGTACACCGATTTCGAGCAATTGCTTGTGGCCGGAGACCATGATCGCCACTGCCGCTGTCGGAAATCTGCTCGGGGGAGACGACAGTATCGAGCACTCGCGTTCACCCGAGATCATGGCCGATGCGGCTGTCGAGATTCTCGGGCGTCCCGCCGGCACGGATACCGGTCGTACAGTGCTCGACGTCGAGATCTTGCGTGAGGCGGGGATCTCGGATTTCTCGCAGTACGGCGGTCAGTCCCCGTTGGCGATCGACATCTTCGTCGATACTCCAACCCTCTGATCTCGGACCATCTACAGGTATCTAGCTAAATTGCTAGATACCTGTAGATCTTCCTCATGCCACTTCGTGCTCGCCGCCGGGGGCAACTTTCTGAAGTCCGCGATATGCGTCGCTGGCACTTTGTCGGCCACCGATGACGGCCTCGACCTCCGCGGCAATCGGCATGTCGACGCCGTATTCGCGGGCCAGATCCATGACGGTGGGGGCGGTCTTGACGCCCTCGGCGACCTGGCCGAGCTTGGCGACTGCCTCCTCGACGGTCAGGCCCTGTGCCAGAGCCTCACCGACGCGACGGTTACGAGAAGTCGGAGCCATGCAGGTGGCAATCAGATCGCCGACGCCCGTCAGGCCGGCAAAGGTGCGCGGGTTGGCGCCCATCGCCTCGCCGAGTCGGGTCATTTCGGCGAGGCCGCGAGCGAGCACCATCGCGCGGGTGTTGTCACCGACTCCCAAACCGTCGGCCATGCCCGAGGCGATGGCAACGATGTTCTTGAGGATGCCGCCGAGTTCGCAGCCGAGCACGTCGGTGTTGCGGTAAACCCGGAAGACCGACGACGCGAACAGCGGTTGCAGCGCGGCGGCGACGCGGTCGTCCTGGGTCGCCACGACCGATGCCGCCGCCATGCCGTCGACGATTTCCTTGGCGATGTTGGGGCCGGCAAGCAGTCCGACGGGATGGCCGGGCAGGCACTCGGCGATCACTTCGGTTGGACGCTGCCGGGTGCCGGGCTCGAGGCCCTTGGACAGTGACAGCACCGGGACCCACGCCCGAACTTCGTTGGCGATCTCGGCGAGCGTGGAGCGAACGGCGTGCGACGGCACCCCGCATACGAGTACGTCCGCTTCGCGAGCGGCTTCGACAAGATCCGAGGTTGCCTTGAGGCCCTTGGGAAGTTTGCGCTCACCAAGGTATTTGGAGTTGGTTCGTTGCGAATTGATCTCGTCGGCCGCTTCGGAATTGCGTGCCCACAACAGGGTTGGGGTGTTGCGGGCAGCGAGGCCGGCCACCGTGGTTCCCCACGATCCGGCACCGAGGACGACGACGCGTACCGGGCGGGCCATCAGAGTGCGCTGTTCTGGATAGCGAGTGCTGTCATGGCGCCAAGCGTTCCACTTGCGGAGCGGTTGCGGGCCAATTCCGCCGAGTCTGTGGCTCGACTTACAGATGAGGCGGCGGTTCGGGGCTTTCGCGCATTGTTTCGACCGCTTCTGCGGATTCCGCGACGATCGAGCGCATGGCGGCTTCCGCGGCGTCGGCGTCCCCGGCCTGAATAGCTGATGCGACCACTCCGTGCAGGTGAATCGCTTCGGGGTCGGCCTCGTGGGGCATCAACGAGTGGCGGGTGCGGCCTTCGAGTATCTCGACGACGATCTGCGACATCGCCCGCAGCATCGGGTTGCCGGAAGCGGCGAGCAGTGTGCGGTGAAAGTCGGAATCATGGCCGAGATATGCGTCGGTATCGGCAGCGCGCGAGGTAGCTGACATGCCTATGACGGCTGCAGTGAGTGCGCCGCACTGCTCAGGTGTGGCGCGAGTTGCGGCCAGTCTCGCAGCCAGAGGTTCGATGCCGGAACGGAGTTCACTGAGGATCGAAAGTTGCTCGAACCGATCAGGACCGGCCAGTTGCCAGCGGATGACGTTGGGGTCGAGCGAGTTCCAGTGCTCGGAGCCCAGGATGGTGATTCCGACGCGGCGACGAACCGAGGCCAGTCCGAGGGATTCGAGAACGCGGACAACTTCACGGATGACGGTTCGCGACACGTCGTAGCGCGTTGCCACCTCGTCGGCAGAGATCGTCGTACCCGGAGCGAGCACACCACCGACTATGTCTTGGCCGAGCTGTTCCAGCATCGAGTCGTGTAACTGCTGAAACGGGACAGAAGGCATACGTAGATCGTCCCATGCGTATGGAGTAAGCCCGGTGGAAGCCGGATAAATACTACAAATTAGTGTCTCCTCTTGAAATTGTAGGTTAATTAAGGAACAGTGACCTCAATCACTCATCGGACTGGGAGTCCCTATGAACACCACAGCATTGCTGGCGGCCGAGGTCGTCCCCGCTGGTAGCGACGCACGATTGATCATCGCTGCAGTCGCCGGCGTCGCGGTCATCATCGCGCTGATCACCTGGCTGGACCTGCACCCCTTCCTCGCGCTGTCCATCGGCGCGGTGGGCGTCGGTCTGGCGGCCGGCCTCGGATCGGCCGAGTCGGTCGCGGCGTTCGCCACCGGCTTCGGGTCGACCATGGGAAGCGTCGGAATCCTGATCGGTTTCGGCGCGATGTTCGGCAAACTCCTCGCCGATTCCGGCGGTGCCGACCGAGTGGTCGACACGCTGGTGGGCCGTTCCAGCACCAAGGCGCTTCCGTGGACCATGGCTCTGGTCGGCGCTGTCATCGGTCTGCCGATGTTCTTCGAAATCGGTCTCGTCCTGTTGATGCCGGTCATCATCCTGGTCGCGCGGCGTTCCGGCTTGTCCCTGATGCGCATCGCGATCCCCACCCTCGCCGGCCTCTCGGCCATGCACGGGTTGGTTCCGCCGCACCCCGGGCCGCTGGTTGCCGTCTCGGCCTTGAACGCAAACCTCGGCCTCACCCTCGCGCTCGGTGTTCTTGTCGCGATCCCCACGGTTGTTCTCGCCGGACCGGTTTTCAGTAAGTACGCCGCGCGGTGGGTCGACGTGAAGGTCCCGGATCTTTTTGTCACAGGCGAAGATCGAGGTGAGGAAGAGAAGAAACAACGTCCCTCGTTCGCAGCTACTCTCGCAGCGATCCTCCTCCCGGTTGTTCTCATGCTGGGCAAGGCATTTGCCGACGTGATCGCTCCCGATTCCGAGGCTCTCCCCAAGTCGGTCCTCGACTTCCTCGGAACACCCGTTGTCGCTCTGGGTCTCGCGGTTCTGGTCGGAATGGTGCTTCTGGGGCGCGGCGGCGGTATGGACCGCAAGGCCATCTCGAAGTCACTCGAAAGCTCCCTGCCTCCCATCGCAGGCATCTTGCTGATCGTCGGCGCCGGTGGCGGTTTCAAGCAGGTCCTCATCGACACCGGTATCGCCGGAGTGATCGCCGACGCGATCAAGGGCAGCAGCCTTCCCGTGTTATTCCTGGCCTGGCTGGTGGCGGTATTGATCCGCGTCGCAACAGGTTCGGCAACGGTGGCAACGGTGACGGCGTCGGGCATCCTCGCTCCGGTCGCGGCCGACCTCTCGTCCGCACACGTCTCACTGATGGTGTTGGCGATCGGCGCAGGCTCGCTTTTCCTTTCGCACGTCAACGACGCCGGATTCTGGTTGGTGAAGGAGTATCTGGGCGTCAGCGTGGTACAGAACCTCAAGACCTGGACCGTGATGGAATGCATCATCTCGGTATCGGGCCTGGCCGGAGTGCTCGTGTTGAGCGCATTCATCTAGGTAGGCGAGCACATGAACAGCGAAGCGGCACAGCAGAAGCAGTATCCCGTGCTCGTCCTGATGGGTGTCTCGGGTTCGGGAAAGTCTACGGTCGGTGGCATGCTCGCGGGAGCGATGGGCTGGGACCTTCAAGAGGGCGACGATCTCCACCCGCAGGCGAACATCGACAAGATGGCGACCGGGCACCCGTTGAACGACGACGATCGCTGGCCCTGGCTCGACAAGATCGCCGTCTGGATCAAGAGTCACACCGACGCCGGTCAGCCGGGCATCGTCACGTGTTCGGCACTCAAGCGGAGTTACCGCGACGTCCTTCGCGGTGAGCACGTCGTGTTCGTGCACCTCGCCGGTTCGCGGGATCAGATCGGTCAGCGGTTGACCGCTCGCCTCGATCACTACATGCCCGCCTCGCTCCTCGACTCCCAGATCTCGACGCTCGAGGCCGTCGACCCGGATGAGCAGGCCATCGTCGTCGACGTGGGTGGAAGTCCCGCCAAGATCGCGGAGGAGATCCTGCGACGGGTGGAGACCTTCGAGTACTGACCGGGCCAGGCGTGTAGGCACCCGCAGTTCGGGTTACGGTGCTTGGGTGACTGCTGCCGCGCAGACGGACTGAACCGTGACCGACTTCGACTTCCACAGCGTCTGGACGCTCCCGGCCTCTGCCGACCGTGTCTACGACGTTCTCGCGGACGCCGAGAGGTATTCGCAGTGGTGGCCTCAGATACGCCGAGTCCGGACGACCGATGAGCATTCGGGCTCCATGGCCATCCGCAGCGCCGTCCCTCTGACGTTGCTGGTTTTCGGGCGACGCGAGGTCGAAGACCCCATTGCGCGCTACCTGAAAGTGCATCTCACCGGAGCAATGATCGGCTGGAGTAGCTGGGCGGTGCGCCCTGCTGGATCTGGTTGCGTCGCCGACTTTCGGCAACAAGTAGCGGTGTCCGGAGCACTCGGCCTGGCCTCGAAGATCGCGAAGCCGGTGTTCGAGTGGAATCATGAAGCGATGATGCGTGGAGGGCACCGCGGACTGTCCGCGTATCTCTCCCGGCCGTGATCGCGAGCAGAACTTGCACACGCTCGAGCAATTGAGGCCTACCCGTCGTGTCATTTTGACGCAGCGTCAGTTATCGTTCACAACAGCAGCCGACAAGTATGTGTAACTCAAATGCACAAAACGGCTTGACCTGGGAGGACGCTATGCGGACGCGAGATTCGACGGTATGGCATTGGAACGTGAGTCCGCGAGCGCGGGTTATCTTTTGCCTGACCAGGACGTTCGTGAAGCCGATGTTCACCCTCTGGCCGACCACCGAACGCGGTATCCGCCAACTCGAGCGACTCGACGCTATGGCGGACAAGCTGCCGAAGCCGAAGAACCTCGACATCGAGCCTTTCACGCTCGGCGGTGTGCCCAGCGAGAAGGTGAAGCATCCGCGCAAAGCGCAGGGCGAGTTGGCCGGTGCCACGATCCTGTACTTCCACGGCGGTGGTTTCGTCTTCTGCGGTCTGGCAACGCACCGGGCACTGTGCGGCCTGCTGTCGGCGAAGGCCGGCGTACCGGTGATCTCCGTGCGCTACCGCCAGCTGCCGGAAGGTTCCATCGGCACCTCCGTCAAGGACGCAATGGCCGCGTACACCGCGTTGCTCGAGACAGCGGAAGACCCGAACAAGATTGTGGTTGCCGGTGATTCGGCGGGTGGATACCTGGCCATGAAGGTCGCCGAAATTGCCGCGCTGCGCGGAATCACGCGGCCCGCAGCCGTGATCGGCTACTCGCCACTTCTCAATGTGAACCTTGAGGACCACGATCCCGATTTCATGAAACGTGATGCCTACCTACCGATGTCACAGGTGGAAAAGCTGAAGGACCGGTGGCTCGAAGGTCCGGACGAAATAGCCGGTGCAGAGTCTCCGATCAACGCCGATGCCAGTCTGATTCCGCCGTCGTTCCTGGTGTCCGCCGAATACGAATTGATGCGTCCGGACGTCGAGATCATGACCGAGAACCTGATCAAGGCAGGACAAGCCGTCGAAACGCACATCTGGAGTGGGCAGATCCATGCTTTCCCGGTGATCGGCAAAGCTCTTCGGGAGGGCAAGGCGATCGTCGATCTCACAGTCAAGTTCCTCGAGCGAACGATGGCTTCGCAGAACCAGATCAGCGCCTGACGCTTTCTCAGCCGATCGACGTGAGGGTCGCGTAGTCGTCGTTGTCGAGAATGCCGTCGACGACTGCGCGAACTTCCGAGGCATGCAACGTGATCGAACCGCCGTGGTTGTCGAGGAACGCTGTGTCCGCGGCGTCTCGGCCGGTCGAGATGCGCACAAGATTGCTGCGCGGCGCCAATTGCGTTGCATCGACCACGCGCCACACGTTGTCGATGTTGGCTTCGACTACAGCGTGAAAATCCATCGGATCGCAACCCGGCGCGTAGACAGCCACCAGTCGAGCGGGAATCCCCACGGCGCGCAGCAGTGAGATGGTCAGGTGCGAGTAGTCGCGGCACACTCCGGCGCCGGCGAGCAAGGTGTCGACCGCACTGTCGGTACCGCGACTGGTGCCGGGAACATAACTCAAATGTGTACTCACCCAGCGAGTGACTTCGAGAAGGAGTTCGGCCGGGGGAGTGGCGAGATCGAATTGCCCGGCGACAAAACCGAAGAACTTGTCCGCCTCGGCATACCGACTGGGGCGCAGATACTTCGACACGTCGTAGTCGCTGACCGACGCCGGTTCGGCGCGGCCGATCACGGTCGCGTCGTAGCTGACGATCAGTTTGCCTGGGGCACAGTCGAGTAGGTGGATGCGGGTACCGTGTTCGGCGGTAATCTCGCGGGGTTCGAGTGGATTGCCGTCATGGACGAACGACATCGTTTCCAGCAGTTCGACACCCGGCGCGCGCGTCACCGCGATCTTGAACTCCAGGTTGGTCGCCTCGTCGATCTCGATGTCGAGCAGGGCGGCGACGGTACGTTTCATCGGATCATCTTTACACCGAATACGGACACCCACCACCTGGGAGGATTGCGGCGTGCGATCAGGCTTCGGGATAGTCGACGTCGACACCGCTGCTGAGGTCGCTGCACTCCACCAACTCGACCCCGTGTTCGCGTAGGTAGGTATTGGCGCCCCCGTCCCCGGTGAGAGACTCTGCAAGCATCGGCCAGTGGTCGCGTCCGATCAGGACGGGATGGCCGGGCCTACCGTGAAACACGGCTCTTCGCAGTATGTTTCGTGCAGGGGCGCTCACACCCACGATCCGCGTCACGGTGTCGGAATCGAGATCCGGGACGTCGACCAGGGAGATCGCTGCCGCATCTGCGTCGTCGATTCGGATGGCGGCCTCGAGTCCGCAGCGCAGCGAGGCGCTCATTCCGTGCTGCCAATCCGATATCACCACAACGACATCGGTGGTGGGCAGTAGTTCGAGGGCGTCCTCTGCCTGAGCGCCGAGGACCACGATGACCGGTGAGAGGCCTGCGGACTGCAGTGTCGTCACCCCGTGGTGAAGCCAAGACTGACCGTCCGCGTTTGTGACGAGCGCTTTGGGTTTGCCCATGCGGGATCCGGCCCCGGCAGCCAGCAGGATCCCGCACGTCGCCACGACTATGCTCCGTTGACCCGCGGACGCAGCCACTCGATCAGATCGTTCAGAACTTCTTCCTGCTCAGGCTCGTTGAAGATCTCGTGGTACAGACCGTCGTACACCTTCAAGGTGACGTCCGAAGAGCCGGCCAGATCTGCGACGAGCTTACTGCCGGCGGGGTCCGTCAAACGGTCGTCCGAACCGTGTTGAAGCAGTACTGGAATGGTGAGCGAAGGCAGGCGCGCCGGGAAGCCTTCCGCGGCGGTGATCATGCCGCGCGCGATTCCGGCGGGAACCTTGCCGTGGTGCACCAGCGGGTCGGCGTTGTACTTGTCGACAACCTTCTGATCACGCGAAACCGCAGCAGCTTCCAGATTCTCGACGGGCACGTCGGGGAGATATTTGCCGACGATCTTGCCCAACTGCATCACGATCTTCGGAGTGCCGGTTGCAATGATCACAGCAGGTCCGGAAAGCGCGAGCGCCTTCAGATCGGCCTGATGATCGAGGGCGTAGGAAAGCGCGATCGCGCCGCCCATGCTGTGTCCGAGCAGGAACTTGTCCTTGCCGGGGTGTGCTGCGGTCACGATCGAGAACAAGGTGTGGACGTCGTCGGTGAAGTCGGAGAATTCCTTCAGGTGAACGCGCTTGCCGCCGGACCGACCGTGCCCGCGGTGGTCGGGTGCGTACACGATGAGACCGAGTTCGCCGAGTCGCGCGGCTACGTGGTCGTAGCGCCTCGCATGTTCGCCGAGGCCGTGGCAGAGGACAAGAACCCCGGTGGGTTCGCGGTCCGGAGTCCAGACGTCGTAGACGATCTTGGTGCCGGCTACCCCGGTGAACGACGACTCTTCGTGCTGCATTGTTGCGCCCTCTCTGCGACCGGTTCCGGTACGCGGATTCTCACATGCTATTCGCCCCTTGCGCAGGGCGCGGGTGTTCAGGGGTGAGGTCTTCGAGGAAACTTCGACACTTGTTTGTTACGTCTGGTTACATTAACTTGGGGGCGTGACCGGACAAACTGTTGATCGTTCCCACACTGCCTCCGCCACCCGTTCGCGTCGGTTGTGGCGACCGGCGGTTCGGGCCTTGCTGGACGGCGCGCTTCCGCTGATCGACAAGCGGATGACCGAGTCGGTACGCCCGTTCGATCGACCGGACATGATGCGCCCACATCTTGCTTCGCGGAAATTTGCCTGGACGCACTACGGGATCTTCGTTCCCGAGTTGCCAGGGCCGTTTCGCTATCTCAACACCATGACGTTGATCGGCGCCACCGGGACGGTGGTCTTCGACAACGACTATCTCGCTGCACCCGACGCGCGAAATACCGCAACCGTGCTGAGTTCCACCGCTGCGCCTGGCCACCACTTCTATCGGGCGTACGACGCCGACAGCGACTGTACTTTCGAAGAAGACGGTTCGCGAATTGCCTTCGGTGACAACCTGATCATCGAGAACAACTATCCGAATTTCCGTGTCACCGGGCGCTACGACTCTTTCGATGTCGATCTGGAGGTAGTGGCAACAGATCAAGCGTCGTGGTTCGTGCGCAATCCGGTTTACGACCACGTCAGTCTCCTGGCGCAGTGTTCGGGGACGATCTCGAGTCCGAGTGGACCGGTGAGCATTTCGGCACCGTGCACCGTTGAATACGCGCGGTGCATGACGCCACAATCTTTGACTCGCCGCGCCCTTCCCGAGTCGTGGAAGCTCCCGGCTGACTTCTTCACCTATCAGATCGTTCAACTCGACGACCGGCATCAGCTGTTGCTCACCGATGTTCGAGCGTCAGGGGTGACGGCGTGCAAGCTCGCCTACGTTCGAACTGTGGACGGTAGCGCAAAGGTTTTCGACGAGGTCGAGTTCGATGTGCTCGAGTACGCCGACGCATTGCAGGTCGACCCGCAGGGTCGCGAGATGCGTGTGCCGCGCGTACTGCGTTGGCAGGTACGCGATCACGGCAGGACGGTCGTGGAGTTCGAGGCCGAGATCGACTCGGAGTGGCGCTACGGTCACGGCAAGGGATACGTCGGCGCGTACACCTACCGGGGAAGCTTCGACGGTGCGTCGATCAACGGCACCGGTTACATCGAATGGGTGGACTGCGAAGTGTAAGGCCCCTAGTGTGTATCGGTGCCTTTCGTAGACCCCACCGCGCTGACGATTCGTCCGCAGAAGATCCTTGTCGCGGGGACCTCGGGCGCCGGAAAGACGACTCTCGCCGGTCGAATCGGGCGGCTTCTCGAGATCGAACACACTGAGCTGGACTCTCTGTTCCACGGGCCCGACTGGATTCCGCTCGAGAGTTTCGAAACCGAAGTACGACGCTTTTCCAGTGAGCCGGCCTGGGTGACCGAGTGGCAGTACGGTGCGGTGCGTCGACTTCTGGCCGAGCGTGCGGACCTGATGCTGTGGTTGGATCTGCCTCGGCGGACGGTGATGCGCCAGGTGATCACACGAACCGTACGTCGGCGTCTGCAGCGAGAGGTGTTGTGGAACCGCAACATGGAACCGCCTCTGCACACCATTCTCTTCGATCCGGAACACGTGGTTCGGTGGGCCTGGCGAAGCGATGGACGCAACGCCG
Organism: Rhodococcus sp. NPDC057135; assembly: GCF_042670865.1. NCBI lineage: Bacteria > Bacillati > Actinomycetota > Actinomycetes > Mycobacteriales > Nocardiaceae > Rhodococcus > Rhodococcus sp. NPDC057135. Next base: position 9,093 of record NZ_JBHUUU010000006.1, on the reverse strand, counting down.
AGCGAATGGCCACGGTCCTTGTCGATGTGCCGTCGTTACCGATAGTTCGGCTGCACAGTCGAGAAGAGATCGAAGCTGTGCTCGAAGTCCTCGGCCGTCTGCCCTCAGATCGTCTGAGCTAGGCGAAATCCCAGATCGTCGATAGCAAACGTCGGATGGCTTCGCCGCCTCACGGTAGCGCCGCAACCGCGCTCGCTTTCGGCCCAACTGCCGCCGCGAAAGATCCGGTAGCTGCCGTAGACCTCGGGGTCGTAGAGATCCCAGCACCATTCCCAGACATTGCCGATCATGTCGTACAGGCCCCAGTTGTTGGGTGCCTTCGTTCCGACGGGATGCGCCCTACCCTCTGAATTGTCGCTGTACCAAGCAATCTCGTCGATCTCGCCGTAGCGGTAGCCGGAGGTGTCGGCCTTGCACGCGTACTGCCACTCCGCCTCGGTGGCGAGTCGGTAGCCGGTTGCAGCCCGGTCCCACTGCGGAGAATCGGTGTCGACGTCTTGATATGCGGGCGTCAGACCGTCCTCGACGGACAGTGTGTTGCAGGTTGCGATGACGTCTTGCCAGGAAAGATCGACTGCGGGCTTGCTCGAATCGGCCGACGAATCTCCGTGAAGCAGTGCCCGGGTCGTGAGATGGCGCGCGAGGCGGAAGGATTCGACTCTCGAGGTCCACGCAGTGCCCTTGCGGTCGTCCCGAAGGTGCACCTCGCCGGCAGGGATCTCGATCATCAACTCCGCTGCTCCGGTCATACGTCCATCATCGCAGAACGGTAGTTGCTCACCCGGGGAGACGCTCGAACGCGGCCTGCGGATCAAGGCCGGTGCGCATGCGCCATGCAGTCAGTGCAAGCCCGAGACACACCACCTGTGCCGGATCATCGAGGGAAACCCCCATCAGCTTCTCGATACGAGTCAATCGCGCATAGAGCGACTGGCGCCTGATCCCGAGCAACTCCGCGGTTCTCGCCTTGCCGCCCCGATGTGCGAGGTATGCATCGAGGGTTCGAACAAGGTCTGCGGAATGTGCTGTGTCGTAAGCGATCAGCGAACCGAGTTGCTCCGTGACGAACGAGGACAGGGAAGCGGGTGTCGTGCCGGCGGCGAGCAGTCGTTGGACTCCGACGTCTCTCGCGAGGATCACACCGGTTCGGGTGCCGAAACGCCGTGCGATCTGAACGACCTCGCGAGCTTGCGCGACGGCGGCCCCGACGCCGGACAGATCCTCGACCGGTGTCGCGACTCCGAGCGTGCGTACCGCGGAACCGCCGGGTCCGCGTCGTAGCAGCTCGTCGGCTTCGGTGAATGCCGTCCGAACTCGTGCGGGGGATGCGGCCGACCACCCATGGGCGAGCACGATGACGTGATTCGCCGCAGTCCCGACCACACAGGAGCCGAGCACGGCCCGCACAGCGTTGCGCACTGGGTCTGCGAGCTCTCGAACCGGCGTTTGTCGATCGACGTCGACAGCGGCGACGAGGACATGTTGGCCCCCCGAAAGCGGCGTCCACCCGGCAGCTGTCAGCCGCTCGGACAGGTCGCCGTGCGATGTGAGCACTCCGCCCACCACGTCTGTGATCACCGACTGGGCAAGTGACTGACTGGGGCCGACGTCGCCGTGGCGACCGAGTTCCAGAGCCACCGCGACGGCGGCGCAGTTGGCGACGGCAGTTCGGCGTGTGGTTGCTCGTCCGCTCAGGACGAGTCGACCGAGCGAGTTCGTCGGCCCGCGTACGTCGTGGATCGTCCGTTCGGTGCCGGACCGTTCTGCATCGGTTGTGCTGCGCTCGACGGTTCTGCCATCAGCGTCGAGGAGATCGACACCGCACCCTGCGAGACGTGACACCTTGTTGAGCAGTGCAGTCATGCCTTGGCCGGCCACCACGATCCCCAGAAGTTCTTGCCAGACGGGCTCGCCGGCTCGTGCCGAACCGAGCGTGCGGCGGAGCATGAGGTCGTGAAAGTCTTCGACCATCCGCTCGAAGGGCACCACAGCGTGCAGTGCCAGGAACGCGAGCCCGCGTCGGCGCGAAGCCTCGACGAGCTCGGGAGGGGCGGTGAGGAACGAGCGGCCGACTTCCATCGCGAGAGCGACGCATCCCGCGTCCGCCAATTGATCGATGTAGGCGGTGAGTTGCTCGGGGGATCGTCCGTGCAGGCCGAGACCCGTTGTCAGAAGGACCTCGCCTCCGGACAACAGCCCGCCCATCTCGTAGACCTCGGACGAATGGACCCAGCGGACCACCGCGGTGTCGACGTCGCCCGCGAGCACTTCGATTGCCGCGGCCTTGAACGAGGGCATCGCAAGAACTTGTCGCAGAGTAGGCAGCATTTCTTCATCGTCCGCCGAGGGGGCACTCCGTCATAGAGCTAGTTCTGCCGAACTGACAGGTTGTCCCTTGTCGGGGTATTACGACCGTGGTCGGATTGTGACACGAGCCACATTCAATGATTTTGGTCAGACTCCAGGAGTGCACATGAACCACCCGGCAGACACCGATGAGTATTTCCTCGGGCTAGCGATCGAACAGGCGAAGATCGGTTGGGAGGAGGGCGGCGTGCCGATCGGCGCGGCACTGATTCATCGCGGCGAGGTGCTTGCAGTCGGACGCAACCGTCGGGTCCAGATGAACAGCGCCATCCGTCACGGCGAGACCGACTGCATCGAGCGAGCCGGTCGGCTCCCGGCCTCGGTATATCGCGAGTGCGTCCTCTACACGACTTTGTCGCCGTGCTTCATGTGCGCTGGAACTGCTCGTCTCTACGAGATCCCTCGAATCGTAGTCGGCGAGAATCGATCCTTCGAGTCGTCGGAAGAATGGTTGCGTAGCAGCGGAATTCAGATCGACGTCGTCGACGACGCAGAGTGCGTGGCATTGATGGACCGCATGCTGGCCGAGCGCCCGGGCCTGTGGCTCGAAGACATCGGCGAAGTTGTATGAGCAGCGCCGTCGAACCTGCCACGGTCGCAGGTGATTCGGAGAGTGCCGGCCCTCCGGTCGATCCGGACTATCCCGTAACTCCGGTTCCACTTCATGCACGGAAGCCGTTCTTCTCGCTCGCGGTGGTGTTGTTGGGGTTCACCATCTTCACGCCGACGATGTTGGCCGGAGCGGCGCTCGGTACCGCGTTTTCGTTCTGGAAACTGATGGTGGTGATCGCCGCCGGATCTGCCATCTTGGGGGTGTACGTCGCCATGATGGGGTTCGTCGGAGCCCGAACCGGACTGACAACAGTTGTGATGGCGCGCTACAGTTTCGGCACTCGCGGGTCCAAGCTCGCTTCGATCCTGCTCGGCGGTACCCAGATCGGCTGGTACGGAGTGATCATCGGAACGATCGGCGATCTCACCGCGCAGGCATTGGGCTGGGATTCCTATCTCGCCAGGGCGGCGGTGATGATCGCGGCGAGCATCTTGATGTGCATCACCGCCTGCTATGGCTACCGCGGAATGTATTGGGTCTCGCTAGTCTCGACGCCCTTGATCCTCGCGTTGGCCTGCTGGGTCGTATTCCGGTCCCTCGAAGAAGTCGGTGGATTCTCCGGCCTGGTATCGGTTCAACCCGCGACGACCATGACGATCGCGCTCGCAATCACCACGGTGGTCGGCACGTTTGTATCGGCGGGAACGCAAGCGCCCAACTGGACCAGATTTGCCCGTTCCGGATCACAAGCGGTGTGGGCCTGCGTTATCGGGTTCCTCCTCGGAAACGGGTTGATGATCCTGTTCGGCGCCATCGGAGCTATCACGTTCCACGAGGGTGACTTCGTGCTGATTCTCTACAACCTTGGGCTTGTCGGCTGGGGCCTGGTCTTGCTGTTCGGGAATCTCTGGAAGAGCAACGCCGACACTGCATACGCCTTCGGGGTGGCCGGCGCCGAATTGTTCAGAAAGCCCCGCAAGACTCCGTTCGTCATCGGTGGATGTGTGATCGGCACGGCACTCGCTCTGACCGGTGTGCACAACCATCTCGTCGACTATCTGAGCCTGCTCGGAACATTCATCCCACCGTTGGGCGGCGTGATCATCGCGGATTTCCTGTGCCGGTGGCGGCGCGGCATTCCCGAGGACTACATCCCGCGGCCGGTGCACTGGCGCAACCTCGCCGTTTATGCCGTCGCAGCGTTCCTCGCCTGGCTTTCCGGTGAGTTCGAGGTGGGAATCCCGCCGCTGATCGGGATCGTGGCAGCCATTGCTCTGACGATGTTCCTGCACAGGATTTTTGGTGACACATCGGCAACCCGGGAGGTCTCGACCTCCACCGTCTGAATCACGCTTCAGGCACCAGCGAGCCCCCGGCGGTATCGACCGCGCCGGGGGCGACCGCGCCGGGGGCTTGTGTAGTTCATGGGAAGGGCTGCTGACTCCGTCCCAACAATCATCGCAACACAGGCAGGTAGGGTGCCTCGATACCCTGCTCTTCGAATGCAGTCAGTGCCGAGCGCGCAAACGCGCGCTGGACCGCCCATTGGCGGCCAGGCTTGACCTGCGCGGTCACTCGGATGGTAATCGCCTCGGCAGTAACCGAATTGACTCCCAGCATCTCAGGCTTGTCGATCATGTCCGCCCTGATCGGTTCGGACTCCGCCGCCTCGAGGACAGCTCGCGTCGCCACCTCGCACGCTTTGTGCACGTTCGCGTTGTGGGCGATCGGGAGATCGAGAACTGCAGTGGCGTAACCCTGACTCATGTTGCCGACTCGCAGGATCTCGCCGTTGCGGCAGTACCACAAGGTGCCGTTGACATCTCGAATCGTGGTGACACGCAGGCTCACTGTTTCGACGGTGCCGACCGCGTCGCCGAGATCGACGACGTCGCCGACGCCGTACTGATCCTCGAGCAGCATGAAGATGCCGGAGAGGAAGTCACGCACCAGATTTTGTGCACCGAAACCGATGGCAAGGCCGATGACTCCGGCCGATGCGATGAACGGCGCGACGTTGATCCCGAGAATGCCGAGGATCTGCAGCACACACCAGACGAGGATGACGATGGATACCGTCGATTTGAGTACCGAACCGATGGTCCGCGCCCGCTGCGATCTGCGCTCGTTCACCTTGGCGTTCGGAGACTTGCGGGGCTTCGACATTCGGTCGATCCCGCGGTGCAGTGCGAAGCGCAGCACTACTGCGAGCGCCACGTAGATTGCGATCTCGACAGGTCGGTGAATCAGCCAGTCTCGGTTGGTGTCGGTCAGTTCCCATGCTTGTATTTCGGAAATCATCCCCATGCAGTCTACGGATTCCGGCTGATTCGGGCATCGTTGCAGGGCAGGCGGTCCAAAGCCGAACAGGCAGCTAGGCTTACGACATGGCTGCGTTCACTGGCATACCCGTTGCTGCACTCGATTTCTACGAAGACCTAGAGGCCGACAACAGCAAGACCTGGTGGGCAGCGCACAAGGAGACGTACGACGAGGTGGTTCGTCGTCCGATGGCGTCGTTGACCGCGGCGTTGGAGGACGAATTCGGCTCAGCCAAGCTCTTTCGGCCGTATCGTGACGTTCGATTCTCGAAGGACAAGATTCCGTACAAGACGCATCAGGGCGCGTTTGTCGGTCTCGCTGAGAGCTGTGGCTACTACGTGCAGATCGACGCAGCAGGGTTGATGGTGGCCGGTGGTTTCTACGCCAGCAGTTCGGAGACTATCGCGCGTTATCGAGCGGCTGTCGACGACGACGTTCGGGGACCGGAGCTCGAGAAGATCCTGGCCTCCGTCGAGAAGGCCGGATTCACGATCGGCGGCGACAAGCTCAAGACGGCGCCTCGCGGGTACACGGTGGACCACCCGCGAATCGAGTTGCTGCGTCACAAGTCGCTGACCGCTGGGCGTACTTACCCGAGCCCGCCGTGGCTGGACAGCGCCAGGACATTGAAGGAAGTTCGCACGGCGTGGCGCGCACTGACGCCTTTGGTCGAGTGGTCGGGGCAGGTGCTCGGACCGAACTGACCGTCCGACAAAAAGTGTGACGCAGCCGTAGGAGAGTTCACCTCGAGTTCATCGAAACTCGAGACGCCTGGGGCTACCGTGGTGTGTGTAACCCAAAGTTTCGGCACCGCTTCGAGTCGCAGCGCCGCAGTTCGAAGCCATTTTCTCTCGATCGACATCGTGAACAACCCGTGTCAGTGGAGACCATCATGGCTATGTTTCTTGCTCTCGTCCTGATCATCTCGGTTCTCGGAATCGTCGGCACCTACCTCGCATTCAGCGCGGTCTTCTTCGTCGAGATGCGCAAGCTCGACAAGTAGGGTGGCTCGATTTGGCCTGATACGACTATTTCTGGGCCGATCGCGACGATCCTCCCTGCGTACGCTGTTAGGGCATCCTTATCCGCTCGCAACAGTGGATGAATCATTTCTTCTGGAGGTTCGACACGCATGCCCGCTCAATCCACGCTCTTGCTTCCCGAGGGTTACTCCGACAACCGCCTCGTCTCGGATCTCACTCGTCGGCAATTCGGCTTCGGCGCCGGAATCGCCGGACTGGGCGCGTTCCTGGCTGCGTGCGGTGACAGCGGGAGCAGTTCGGGCGAAACCGAAATGCGTTCTGTGACGACACCTCTCGGAACCTACGACATTCCCGTCAATCCGAAGCGCGTGGTGGCAATCGATTCGAGGCTCGATCTCGAACCTGCTGTAGCGCTGGAACTTCCGCTCGTCGGCTACACGTACGCCCAGGCGACGCCGTGGGTGCCGATCGATTCGTCGGTACCGTTCCTGTCGGAGATCCCCAATCGCGAGCAGATCTTGGCGCTCGAACCCGATCTGATCGTGTGCCTCAATTACGAGAGCGAGTGGTGGCCGGTGGCCGAGATGTCCACCATTGCACCGGTTCTGACGACCGAGTTCACCGACGACTGGCGCACCAACCTCTCGCGGCTGTCGGGCTGGCTCGGTCGAACAGCCACACTCGACCGATTGACGCTCGACTACGACAATCTGATTGCCGACATCCGCAGTCGTCATGCCGAGAAGATCGCGTCCAAGACAGTCGCCAGTGTCTCCTTCATGCCGGATACCAACACGCTGTACGTCACGAGCATCCGTACGTCCGAGAAGGGCGACAAGCCCAGCGACATGACGCTCGGCGACATCGGTGGCAAAACTGCCACCTCGGAGGGGCTTGATCCCGAGGGTGGTGTCAGCCTCGAGGGCCTCGACGTGCTGGCCGGCGTCGACGGCTTCATGATCACCGAAAACGAGGACAGTGCGGCATACCAGGCATTGGTGGCGAGCAAGCTGTGGCAGCGACTCCCGGCAGTGCAGGCGGGCAACGTCACCAGTCTGGGTGGCTCCACGTTCTACGGTTCGATCTACACGATTTCCTACGTGGCGCAGGGGTGGGATGCCCTCTACAACAAGATCAGCTGAATCCCCTACCGACTGGAGCGATGAGTTTCGGTAGCGCGGGCGGTCTAATCAGGTAGGCATTGACCAGACCTGAGGAGATCGACGTGAAAACAGAGCAATCCCCAGAGGTAGTGCAATCCCGCGACGGTACGACCATCGCGTACGAACGCTCCGGTGCCGGACCAGCAGTAGTCCTGGTCGCCGGAGCGTTCTGCGATCGAGGATGGTTCGATTCTCTCGCTGCGGAGTTGGCGGCGGACTTCACGGTGTATTCGTACGACAGGCGCGGGCGCGGGGACAGCGGTGACAGCCACGCGTTCTCGATCGACGACGAGGTGGAGGATTTGCGAGCAGTCGTCGCGGCCACCGGTGAAACACCGCTGGTCTACGGATTGTCGTCGGGTGCGGCGCTGGCATTGGAAGCCGCTGCGCAGGCCGTTCCGATGCGTAAGCTCGCCGTCTACGAGGCGCCGTACATGGACGACCAGCAGGACGAAACCGTCCAAAGTGATCTGGAGCGGTTGATCGCGGCCGGCGACAGGGAGGGTGCTGTGACCCGTTTTCTGGACCTGACCGGCGCGTCTCCGGAGATGGTCGACGAGATCAAGCGGAGTGCCGATTGGCCCGACATGTGCGCTATCGCGCACACCTTGCCCTATGACGTCGCTGTGTGTGATCACGGCTGCGAGTCGCTCGACTGGCTGGCCTCGATTACCGTCCCCACGTTGGTTATGTACGGCGGCGACAGTGGTCAATGGGCGCCTGCTTCGGCAATGCGAATCGCCGCAAAAGTTTCGGGGACAAAGACTTTGGAGATCCCAGGCCAGGGTCACGGCGTCGCTGATGGCGCCATTCTTCCGGCTCTGCGCGAATTCTTTTCCGGTTAGTCGTTTGGCGGCAACAAGAAATCATCGTCAACTCGGGGTTGACGTTTTCGAGTGCGTCAACCTAAGGTTGACGCATGAGCAAACCAGTGGAAATGACCAACAAGGTCCGGCTCGACGACCTCATCGACGCGATCAAAAAGGTGCACACCGACGCGCTCGACCAACTGTCCGACGCCGTGATCGCCGCTGATCATCTCGGTGAAGTTGCAGACCATCTGATCGGCCACTTCGTCGACCAGACGCGCAGGTCGGGAGCGTCGTGGACGGAGATCGGCGCGAGCATGGGTGTCTCGAAGCAGGCTGCGCAGAAGCGTTTTGTTCCCAAGGCGCCGAGTGATCAGAAGCCGATGGATCCGAACGAAGGGTTCAACCGGTTCACTCCCCGGGCGAAGAACGTCGTCATGGCCTCGCAGAACGAAGCCCGCGCTGCCGGCAACGCAGAGATCCAGCCTGAGCACCTGCTCCTGGGGCTTGTCGAGGAGCCTGCCGGGTTGGCTGCAAAGGCGATAGTCGCGCAGGGGGTGGAGCTTGGCTCCGTTCGGGCCGCGGTGGCCGGTGTACTACCGGCTCCGACTTCCGAACTACCAGAACTCATTCCGTACGACGCTCGTGCGCGCAAGGTTCTGGAACTGACGTTCCGTGAGGCTCTTCGCCTGGGCCACAACTACATCGGCACCGAGCACATCCTGCTCGCACTGCTCGAACTCGAAGACGGATCAGGTGTTCTGGCTGACCTCGGAATCTCGAAATCGGTTGCGGAGTCGAACATCGTGGGAGCGCTGGCCGCCATTCAGGATCAGTGATTCAGGGGTGAATCTGATGCAGAAGAGGGCCGCACCCTTGCGGGGGGGGGCCGCGTG
>NZ_JBHUUU010000005.1:424044-444755 GCF_042670865.1 Rhodococcus sp. NPDC057135 | reverse complement strand
AACGACTCGCCACCAAACCGCACCGCGGTCCGATCACCAAACCGCGCAGCAGCATCATCGAACCACGCCGACAACGTCGAATCCACACCACGATCCACCTGGCCGGCACTCAAGCGGGACAGCAGGTTTCGTTCACCATCGACCAAGATGTCAACGTCACCCACCGCTACTGTGGGATCAGCCGTCACCGCACGGAAGACTCGCACCAACCGATCACCGAACTGCACAACGGACGACTCGTCGAACAGATCCGTCGCATACGTCAAAGAGGCGGACATTCCGGCGGGTGCGCCGGCCTCGTCGGTTCGTTCGGTCAGGGTCAACTGGAGGTCGAATTTCGCCAACGCAAGATCGGCACTTTCGATCGACACTTCGAGGTCGCCCAGTTCGAGCGTTGCCTGTTCGTGGTTCTGGAACGTCAGCGCCACCTGAAACAGCGGATGACGAGCCTGCGAACGAACCGGATCGAGAACCTCCACCACACGCTCGAACGGAACATCCGCATGCGCGAACGCCTGTAGATCCACTTCACGCGCCGACGCCAACAACTCCGTGAACGACATCGACGGATCAACCTCGGTACGCAACACCAAAGTGTTGACGAACATACCGATCAGATCGTCGAGCTGCGCCTCACCGCGACCCGCGATCGGTGTGCCGATCACGATGTCCGTTGTTGCGGACAAGCGCGAGAGTACGACGGCAAGCGCTGCGTGAACAACCATGAACGGTGTCGAGTTACTGCTGTGCGCAATCGAATTGACAGCTTTGTGCAGCGCGGCGTCGATATCGAACTCGACCTCCGCACCACGTCCCGATGCGACCTCGGGGCGCGGACGATCACCAGGCAGATCCAACTGCTCCGGAAGATCAGCCAACGCACCCGACCAGAACGCAATCTGCTGCGCGATGACGGACTGCGGATCCTCCTCGGACCCGAGAACCTCACGCTGCCACAACGAGTAATCCGCGTACTGCACCGGCAACGGCGTCCAGGCCGGCACCGACGCTCGTGTACGTGCTTCGTAGGCAACCATCACGTCGCGGGTCAACGGCCCCATAGAGAAACCGTCGGTCGAGATGTGGTGCACCACGAATACCAGGACGTATTCGCTGTCGCCGACTTTGAAGAGTTTGGCGCGCAACGGGACTTCGGACGTCACGTCGAAGCCGTCCGTGGCCAGCTCGGCCACGCCTGCAGCCAGGCGATCTTCCGTGATCGACACGGGACTGAGATCGACGACAACGTCTCGAACGTCGCGGACTTCCTGATACCCGACGCCGTCGACGTCTGGATACACAGTTCGCAGTGATTCGTGTCGGCCCACGACATCGATCACGGCAGCATTGAGAGCTGCCACATCGAGGGCGCCCGAAATCCTGATCGCCGCCGGGACGTTGTTCACTGCCGACGCGGGTTCGAACCTGTTCAGGAACCACATGCGCTGCTGCGCCAACGAAAGTGGGATCCGAGCGGGCCGCGACTGCGGCACCAGCGGGGCCGTGGCACCCGATCCGGCGTGCAACTCGAGCCGGACCGCGAGTGACTGCACGGTCGACGCTTCGAAGAGCGCACGAACCGGAACGCTTGTGTCGAGCGCTTCCCCCAGTCGTGCGGCGACACGGGTCGCGATCAACGAGTTGCCGCCGAGTTCGAAGAAATCGTCGTCTCGGCCGATCTGCGCCACTCCGAGGACTTCGGAGAACACCTGCGCGACAGTCTCTTCGACGGTCGTCACCGGCGCCTGGTACACCTTCGACTCGAACACAGGCGAGGGCAGTGCTTTTATGTCCGTCTTGCCCGCAGTGGTCAACGGAATCGAATCGAGCACCATGACCGAGTCGGGGACCATGTAGCCGGTCAGGAACGTCGACACCGACTCGATCACCTGTGCGGGATCGACCTCGACGCCGGCCTGTGGCACTACGTAGGCAACGAGACGATCTCCGAAGTGATCGTCGGAGCGAACGAGAGCAACGGCTTGGGCAACTCCCGCGCAACGGGTCAGCGCGGCTTCGATCTCGCCGAGTTCGATACGGAACCCACGGATCTTGACCTGGAAGTCACTGCGGCCCACGTACTCCACCGCGCCACCGTCGATCCATCGGACCACGTCACCCGTGCGGTACAACCGCTCACCCGGCGCTCCGAACGGGTCTGCGACAAAACGACCCGCCGTCAATGCCGGCTGCCCCAGATATCCACGAGCGACCTGAATACCCGACACGTACAACTCTCCTGCGACACCAACCGGAACAGGCTGCAAGCGGCCGTCCAGTATCCGCGCAGCCATACCCCGAATCGGGCCGCCGATGTTCATGCGATCAAACGCGGTCAGCGCATCACTGATGTTCGACGCGACCGTCGACTCCGTCGGACCGTAAGCATTGAAGAACCCACGCACAGCGCCATCCGGAAGCGGCACCGCCCACTTGGCAACGAGAGACCGCGAACTGGCTTCGCCGCCCACGACAACCACCCGCAACGCGTCAAGTCCGCTCGGATCCACCGATGCCAAAGCAGCAGGCGTGACAAACGCATGCGTCACGCCCTCCGACTGCAGGATCTCGGCCAATTCCGCGCCGCCGTACACCGTCGTCGGCGCAATCACCATCGTCGACGCCGCTCCGAATGCCATCAGCAACTCGAGTACCGAAGCGTCGAAACTCGGCGATGCGAAATGCAGCGTCCGAGCATCGGTGGTCAGCGAATAACGCTCGACCTGCTCGGCGCAGAAGTTCGCCACACCGGCGTTGGTGACCACAACGCCCTTGGGCAGACCCGTGGTGCCGGAGGTGTAGATGACGTACGCAGGCTGCCGCTCGTCGATCGCGCCGCGTCGATCCGAATCGCTCACCGGCGCGCAAGATTCGGCCGCACACGCCGCGACTGTCGTCTCGTCGTCGAGAACAACCCATGTCAACGCCGACGGCAATCCCGCCTCGACGGCACTGAGCGTAAGACCCAGCACCGCACCGGAATCGGTGATCATGTGCGCGATACGGTCCACCGGATACGTCGGGTCGACCGGTACGAATGCCGCACCGGTTTTCGCCACGGCCCACAGAGCGAGAACCGAATCGGCCGAACGCGGAATCGCGATTGCGACCCGATCCTCCGGCCCGACGCCCTTCGCAATCAGAACACGAGCGAGTCGCGACGACCGCTCGTCGAGTTCGCGGTAGCTGATCGACTCGCCGCCGAATCGGATCGCGTCCGCCGACGGATCCGAAGCAGCCGCTTCGGTGAGGATCTCGACCAGAGTTCCCGAGACCGACTGGCCTCTACGAACATCGACCAGCACACCCCGCTCGGCCGCATCGAGAATATCGATGTCACCGACGACAATCGAAGGAACCGACACAACAGTCTCGAGGATACGAACCAGACGGCGAGCAAATCCCTCGACCGTCGCAACGTCGAACAGATCTGCAGCAAACGTGAATTCGGCCGAGAGCCCTTGCTGGATCCCGTCTTCGCCGATCGACTCGGTTACCGCCAGTTCGAGGTCGAACTTTGCAGTGGTGGTGTCGATTTCAGCGGCCTTGATCGCCAGTCCCGGCAGTTCCAATGCCGTTTGCGCGAGATTCTGCAAGGACAGGACAACCTGGAACAGCGGATGTCGGGCCTGCGACCGGGCCGGAGCCAGGACGTCCACCAACCGCTCGAAGGGCACATCCGAGTGAGCGAAGGCTCCGAGCGCCGAATCACTCGCCGCGGCGAGCAGATCCGTGAATGCCCGGGCCTGGTCGACCTCGGTGCGCAGAACAAGCGTGTTGACGAACATGCCGACGAGATCGTCGAGCGCCTCGTCGCCGCGACCGGCAACGGGAGTGCCAACGGCGATGTCCGACGTCCCGCTCAGTCGAGCCATCAGAACGGCAAGCGCCGAGTGCAGCGCCATGAAGAGCGTTGCGTTGTTCTCGCGTGCCAGCGCGTCCAATCGACGATGCACATCCCCGGAGATCTCGAATGCGAATCGATCGCCGCGCATCGAGGCCACGTCGGGACGAGGCCGGTCCGACGGAAGCTCGATCACATCCGGTAAGTCAGCCAGAGTCTCGGTCCAATAGGAGATCTGCTGCGAGATCAGTGATTCCGGGTCGTCTTCGGACCCCAGAACCTCACGCTGCCACAACGAATAGTCGGCGTACTGCACAGCCAACGGCTGCCACGCCGGCGCAATCCCGTCCTTGCGTGCCGAGTAGGCAATCATGACGTCGCGTGCCAGTGGCGCCATCGACCAACCGTCAGCGGCAATGTGATGAACAACGATCGCGAGGGTGTGCTCGGTGTCGCTGACCGTCAACAGGCGGACACGGATCGGCACGTCGACGGTGACGTCGATCGCCGAGGACCCGATTGCAGCGACTCGGCTCTCGAGCTCGTCCGAATCCGAGACTGCTTCGACGGTCAATCCGACGAAAGCCTCCGAAAGCGACAGAATCGACTGCTTCGGTCCGGAAGCTCCATCCGGATACACCGTTCGGAGAACTTCATGCCGGGCCAGTACGTCCTCGAGCGCCATTTCCATCGCGGCCGTGTCGAGATGGCCAGTCAGGTGCAGTGCGAAAGTGATGTTGTAAGCAGCGGAGCCGGTGTCGAAGCGGTTCAGGAACCACATGCGCTGCTGCGCCAACGACAGCGGAATTTCCACTGGACGCGTCTGCGCGACGAGCGCCTTTTGCCCGCCGCTACCCGCGTGCGACTCGATATGTGCAGCGAGCGCCTCGACCGTGGAAACGTCGAAAAGCGTCCGCACCGGCACGGTGGTGTCGAGCGCCCGTCCCAACCTCGAGGTGACCTGGGTGGCCACCAGAGAGTTGCCACCGAGTGCAAAGAAGTCGTCGTCGAGCCCGACTCGTTCAACACCGAGAACGTCCGCAATCACCTGCGCGACAATCTCTTCCACCGGTGTGGTGGGCGCACGGAACTCGCGAACCTCGAACACGGGCTCCGGCAGAGCCCTTCGATCCAACTTACCTACCGGAGTCAGCGGAACTTCGGCGAGTTCCATGATGACGGAAGGAACCATGTAGCTCGGAAGAGTCTCGGCTACGAACGAGATGAGCACATTCGGATCGAAGCTCGAACCATCAGCCAGTTCGACGTAAGACACGAGAGCTGTGACGCCCGCAGCGCCTTCGCTTCCGACCGTCACCGCGAAGCGCACAGAATCGTGCGAAGACAAAACTGCGTCGATCTCACCGAGCTCGATGCGGAAGCCACGAACCTTGACCTGGAAGTCACTGCGGCCGACGTATTCGAGCACCTCCGCGTCAGCGGTCGAGTCTCCGCCTGTCCAGCGCACGACATCGCCAGTCCGATACATCCGCTCGCCGTCCGGCGAATACGGGTTGGCGACAAATCGTTCCGCGGAGAGACCTCGCCGCTCGTGATAGCCGCGAGCCAGTGCAGCGCCCGCAAAGTAGAGCTCTCCCCTGGTGCCGACTGGAACCGGGTGCAGACGCTCGTCGAGTACCAGTGCAGACATGCCCTCGACGGGACGCCCGATGTCGATCGATCGGGCGATCGCGAGATCGCCGAACGACGAGATAATTGTGGTCTCGGTCGGACCGTACCCATTGAAGTAGGCGCGTCCTGGGGCCCATTTCGCCAACAACTCGGGAGTGGTCACGTCACCGCCGACGGAGACGACGCGCAGGTCAGGAAGCTCTGCAGGCTCCATGGTCCCGAGTACGGCGGGTGTGATGATGGCGTGGGTGACCTTCTCGGCATGAAGAAGATCCGACAACTCGTGTCCACCGATAATCGTCGACGGAACGATCACCAACGTTGCACCCGCTGAGAAGGCGACCATCCATTCGAGCACTGACGGGTCGAAGCTCGGTGAACAGATATGCAGGAAGCGCGAGGACTGTTCTACCCCGTATCGACGCTGGGCTGCGTCCCTGACCCCACGGAGACCACCGTGAGTGACGCTGACGCCCTTCGGTTTTCCCGTGGAGCCGGATGTGTAGATGACATATGCCACGTGAGAGCTGTGAATCGGAACAATTCGATCCTCATCCGTGACGGGCGCTGAAGATTGTGCCGAGACTTCGCCGGTCAGCGTCTGGTCGTCGAGCACCAACCAATCGGTGACCGCGGGAAGCTGACCGACGAACTGTGACGAGGTGAGTCCGATCGCGGCCGATGAATCGGCCAGCATGTGCCGGACACGATCTTCCGGATAGCTCGGGTCGACAGGCACGTAGGCTGCCCCTGACTTCGCGACCGCCCATACCGCACAGACCATGTCGTACGAGCGAGGAAATGCGAGAGCGACGATGGTCTCGGGGCCTGCGCCACGTCCGATCAAAACTCGTGCGAGCTTCGACGACTGCTCGTCGAGCTCGCGGTAGGTGATCGATCGACCGTCGAAGCGCACTGCGACGGAGTCCGCCTCAGCCGTGCCGGACAAGAAGATGTCGACGAGACTCTGTCGCGGCATCGTGTCATCAGAGGCAACGACCGTCAGATCGGTGCGCTCGGAGCGTGAGAGCAGGTCTATATCACCGACGGCCGTTTCAGGTCGGGTAGCCACTGCATCGAGAATGCGCACGAACCGAGTGGCGAAAGTGTTCACTGTGGCCGGATCGAACAGATCCGTGGCGTAGGTGAAGGTAGCGCTCAAGACGTCGGAGTCTTCGGTGCCTTCGGGATTCTCGGACACCATGAGTTCGAGATCGAATTTGGCGACCGGTACTTCCAATTCGGCTGCAACTGCTTTGACACCCGAGAATTCCAGTTCGCGTCGTCCACTGATCTCCGCAGTGAGCGCAACCTGGAACAGCGGGTGACGAGCCTGCGAACGCGCCGGGCTCAGAACCTCGACGAGCCGCTCGAATGGCACATCGGCATGCCCGTAGGCAGACAACCCCGATTCCCTTACCCGAGCCAGCAACTCTTCGAATCGTTCGTTCGGGTCGACCTCGGTACGAAGCACCAGGGTGTTCACGAACATGCCGATCACGTCGTTGAGCGCTTGATCGCCTCGCCCACCGATCGGGGCACCGATCGCGATGTCGGAGGTACCACTGATCCGGCTCAACAGCGTTGCATATGCCGCCTGCAACACCATGAACAGCGAGACGCTCCTCGAACGCGCCAACTCGTTCAACTTGCGCGTCGTGCGTTCGCTGATCTGAAAATGGTGCTTGGCACCGTGATTGGACGCGACGGCAGGACGAGGTCGGTCGGTCGGCAGATCCAACTGATCCGGCAGATCGGCGAGCGCCCGGCGCCAGAAGTTGATCTGGCGAGATGACTCCGAACTCGGGTCTTCATCGGATCCGAGTGCTTCGCGCTGCCACAGCGCGTAATCGGCGTACTGAATCGGCAGCGGCGTCCACGCCGGCGCCGACTTCTCACATCGCGCCGAGTATGCGACGAGAAGGTCACGTGCGAGCGGACGGAACGACAATCCGTCTGCAGCGATGTGGTGGAGAACCATCACCAGGACGTAGTCCGTCGGAGACACCTCGAAGAGAGCAACCCGTACCGGGATTTCGAGCGTCACGTCGAAGCCGCGAGACGCCACGTCGAACAGGGCCGCGTCGAGATGCGAATTCCGAATCTTGACCGGGTTCAACTCCACTGCCGCCCGGTCGACCGGCAGAACCAGCTGTTGCGCGGTTCCGTCGACATCAGGGTAGATCGTCCGCAAGGACTCGTGTCGCTCGAGAAGATCCATCACCGCGGCATGCAGGGCGGACGGGTCCACCGAACCGGTGAGCCGGACTGTGAACGGAAGGTTGTACGCCGGCGTCGACGGATCGAGACGGTTGATGAACCACATGCGCTGCTGTGCAAGTGAGAGCGGGACAACCTGGGGACGAGGCTTGGCGATCAGCGGGGTGAGCTGCCTGGCGTTGCCCGCCACCGACTCTGCGCGGGCCGCCAGGGTGGCGACCGTGGTGGATTCGAAGAGCTCTCGAACGCCGAGTTGCACTCCCAATGCCGAACCCACTCGGGTCACCAATTGTGTTGCAACCAGAGAGTTTCCACCGAGCTCGAAGAAGTCGTCGTCAATACCGACACGCTCGACACCGAGAACGTCGGCAAACACATCCGCCACGATGCGTTCGATGTCGGTGCGGGGCTCGCGGTACTGCTTCGCACTCGCGAACACCGGCTCGGGCAGTCCGGCACGATCCAATTTGCCACTCGTGTTGAGCGGCAACGCATCCAACACCATCAGCGCGGCGGGAACCATGTACGACGGGAGGCTTCGGCCGGCGAACTCACTGAGCACCGCAGCATCGATGTTTCGGCCAGGGCCCGGCACGACGTAACCGACCAATTGATCGCCGGTCGGTGTGACCGTCACCAAGACGACAGCCTGGGAAACGTCGGGGTGTGCCAGTAGGACGGTCTCGATCTCACCGAGCTCGATGCGCTGCCCACGGAATTTCACCTGGAAGTCGGTGCGCCCGATGTAGTCGAGATTTCCGTCCTCACGGCGTCGGACGAGGTCGCCGGTACGGTACATGCGCTCGCCGGCTGTGCCGTACGGATTGGCTACGAACCGATCCGAACTCAGATCAGGACGACCAACGTATCCGCGCGCAAGTTGCACGCCGGCGAGGTAGAGCTCACCCGGCTGACCGATAGGCGTCGGGCGAAGTTGCCCGTCCAGTACGTGCGCCTGAGTGTTCCACTGCGGCATACCGATCGGCACAGAAGTAGTGTCCGAGGGCACGGCCTCGTAGTAGGTGACCGACACCGCAGCTTCGGTCGGACCGTACAGGTTGTGCAATCCGGCACCACAGAGTTCGCGGAAGGCCGAAGACGTCTCGGGTGGGAGCGCCTCACCGATTACGAAGACGTGACGCAACGAATCACAAGATCCGGCAGGTGCATTCGCCGTGAACAGCGTCAGCATGGATGGCACGAAGTCGGTGATCGTGACGCCGAGTTCCGCGATCTTGTTCGCGACGTAGATCGGGTCCCGATGGCCGTCCGGAGTCGCGACGACGAGCGTGGCGCCGACCTGCAACGGCATGAAGAATCCCCACAGCGACACGTCGAATGTCGTAGCTGTCTTCTGCAGGTATATATCCGACGCAGAAAGCCCGTACTCGGCGTTCATCCACTGAAGCTGATTGTTGATCGCTGCGTGAGTGACCGCGACACCCTTGGGTCGACCGGTCGAACCCGAGGTGTAAATCACGTACGCAGTGTTCGAGAAATGCAAGGGAGACAAGCGATCTGCGTTGGCGATCGGCCTGCTGTCGAGCTGTTCGTAGTCGAGGGTGTCGATCTCGATCACCCGAGTCCCCTCGGGCAGATCCACATCGTCCCGCGCGGTGGTCACAACACACGTGGGCTGCGCCGACTCGAGGATGTATGCGGTGCGGTCGGCTGGATGATCGGGGTCTACCGGCACCCAGGCACCGCCGGCCTTGGCGATCGCGTACAGACCGACCATCAGGTCCAGAGACCTGCGGATCGACAGCCCGACAAGCGATTCGGGTCCAACCCCCATGGCGATGAGCTGACGGGCCAAACCGTTTGCGCGGGCGTCGAATTCGGCGTACGTCAGGCTGTCGCCTTCGAAAACCACAGCGGTGGCGTTGGGAGTCCGCGCAACCTGACGCTCGAATGCTTCGGTGATGGTCTGCGAGGCAACGTGGAAGCCGGTGCGGTTCCACAAAGCGACCTTGTTCCGCTCCTCGTCGGTTGCGACGGGGAGATCCCATACTTTGCGGCTCGTTTCGGCCGAGACGAACTTCTCGAGGAACTCCACGAACCGTGAGTGATTTCGCTGGGCGTCCGCGGGCGCGTACAGATTGGGATTCGACTCGAAATCGATGTGCGTGCGGGTATCGCCGACGCTCTGGTAGAGGTTGACACCGAGGTCTTCGATCAAACCCGTGGACAGGATGTGAAGCTCGCCGACGAGGGGCCCGAACGCCAACTCGGTGGAAAACATCATGATGTTGATCCAGGGACCGAAGAAGCCGCCCCGGCCCGGCCCGTCACCGCCGCGAACCATGTCCTCGTGTCGGTACCGCTGGTGGCGCAGCGCGCCGGACATTTCGTTCCTGACGTCGTCCAGAAGATCCTGGACGGTGGTCTCTGCAGTGACGGTCAGTCGCAGCGGAACGACGTTGGAGACCATGCCACCGGATCGGCGCAGCACGGCTGTCGTTCGACCGGAAACGGGCAGACTCAGCGACACGTCCTCTCGTCCGGTCATCTGAGCGAGGTACGCCGCAAAAGCCGCGACGACCGTTCCGGCGACCGTGGTCTTCTCCACGCGTTCGAGGAACCGCCCGAGCAGCGCCTCGACGTGGTTGGACAGCGCTGCGCTGTCGATCCGACTGACGGGAGCCGGCGCGGCACTTCGACCCGCGAGGCTCGAGATCTCGTCGAGATTCTCGATCTTGTCGGCCCAGTACTTGCGATCGGTTTCGAAACGACTCGACTGGCGGTACTTGTTGTCCACCTCGTAGACGTTCCAGAGATCGGAGGCCTCGCTCGGCTCGGGTTCGCGACCCTCCACGCGCGCCGAGTACAACTCCGCCACACGAGTGACGAACGTCGATGCACCGAAGCCGTCGAGAATTGTGTGGTGGACCCGTGTGTACCAGTAGTAGCGGTTCTCGCCGAGACGCAGAATCGTGGCAGAGATCAGTCGGTCCGTGAGCATGTCGATCGGCCGACTGCGATCTGCTCGCATCCACCGCATCGCCGCGTCGTGTGAATCGTCCTCACTACGAAGGTCGACGTAGCCGACCGAATCATTGAGTGTGGGGTCGATGATCTGGTACGGCTGGGCGTCGATCTCGAAGATCCGGACGAAGGCCGACCCGATTTCGCGACCGGCGTCGGCGCAGGCCTGACGAAGGGCGTCAAGCTCCAGAGCACCACGGAGTTCGACGTACTGAGCGATGTTGACCGGAACAGCGGGATCAAGATGCTGCGCGAACCACATACCGAGCTGGGCCGCGGAAAGTGGGAATGCGTCTGATCGCTGAACGTCTTCCGGCGAGCTGCCGACCTCCGGCTTGCCGCTCCCCAGTTCTCCGTTACCCAGCGAATTCACGCCCACAGCCTCTCTTCCACACCATTGCGCACCCGTGCGAGCCGAACGTCCGATTCGCAGCAGCTACCGACCTCATCCAACCTCGACGAGCCAGAACCACCCATTGTCTCCGATACATAGGTGACAAGAGAAATCCATACCCCGGTGTATCGACGAATTTGCTGCAATTCGTTACAAATCGCCCAGCTCATCTACCCACCCATCGCATTGCCGAAACGCACGGTTCAGACACGGTGCACGACATCTCCACCCCCTGGGACGGTCAATTACAACCGACGATCTACACCCCTATCCACATCGGTCACCTCGGACAATTTACAGGCCCGTCAGGTGCTTGGTGCCCGAGCTCGAACAAGATTCGACAGTCGCTGGTCGAGACTATCGGTACACGCCGACAGACCGACGAAAGAACGCGCCGACCAGCGGTCGGCACGTTCTTTCGATTTACGGTCCATATCTTCAGGACAAGGCCGCACCAGTCACACTCTGCAGGTGTTCGCTGGTGACACCTGGAGCCAACTCCGCAAGTTCCAGACCGTCCGCGGTGACGTCCAGCACCGCGAGATCGGTGATGATCCGGTTGACGACGCCCTGACCGGTGAGCGGCAGGGTGCACGCCTCGACGATCTTGGGGTTTCCGTCCCGATCGGTGTGCTCCATCACGACGATGACGCGGCGGGCTCCATGGACCAGGTCCATCGCTCCGCCCATACCTTTGACCATCTTGCCTGGCACCATCCAGTTGGCGAGGTCGCCGGTCTTCGACACCTGCATACCGCCGAGCACCGCAGTGTCGATGTGACCGCCTCGGATCATGCCGAACGAGAGGGCGGAGTCGAAGTATGCAGCACCCGGGTTGACGGTGACGGTTTCCTTACCGGCATTGATGAGGTCCGGATCGACCTGATCGTCGGTGGGGTACGGCCCGGTACCGAGGATGCCGTTCTCACTGTGGAGAACTACCTTCACGCCCTCCGGCAGGTAGCTGGGGATCAACGTCGGCAGGCCGATACCGAGATTGACGTACTCACCTGGCCGCATCTCGGCAGCAGCGCGAGCGGCCATCTCGTGGCGAGTCCAACCGATACGAGTTTCCTCTGCGCTGCTCACTTAGTACCTCCTGAGACGGTCCGCTTCTCGATCCGCTTCTCCTGTGGGCCTGTATGTACGACGCGCGCAACGAACACTCCAGGTAGGTGAACGTGCGCGGGGTCTATCTCGCCCGGCTCGACGAGGTTCTCCACCTGAGCGATGGTGATCCGCCCCGACATGGCGGCAAGCGGGTTGAAGTTCATCGCCGTCTTGTTGAAGACGAGATTGCCTTCGGTGTCGCCGTAGTCGGCGTGCACGAGCGCGAAGTCAGCGGTGATCGCCTCTTCCAATACATACGTGCGGCCACCGAACACTGCCGTCGCCTTCGGCGGAGACGCCACGGCGATCGAACCGTCGGGGTTGTATCGCCACGGCAAGCCGCCCTCGGCAATCGGTGTGCCGACGCCGGCAGGGGTGTAGAACGCCGGAATGCCGGTGCCGCCTGCTCGCAGCCGCTCGGCCAGGGTCCCCTGCGGCGTCAGCTCCACCTCGAGCTCGCCAGCGAGATACTGACGGGCGAACTCCTTGTTCTCCCCCACGTACGACGCCGTCACCCTGGCGATCCGGTGCGCGCCGAGCAGAATGCCGAGACCGTAGTCGTCGACACCGCAGTTGTTGGAGAACACCTCGAGATCGGTGGCGTCGCCCTCGGCGATCGCCGCGATCAGCGCGTCGGGAATACCGCACAGCCCGAAGCCGCCCACTGCGAGCCTGGATCCGCTCGCGATGTCGGCAACTGCCTCAGCTGCCGTATTCACGACTTTGCTCATCCGTTAGTTCTCCTTCTGCTGAAAGATTCCGGCTCGGTGAAGAAGCTTCTCGGCGTGACGGAGAACGGGAGCGTCGACCATCTTGCCCTCGAACGCGAACACGCCACGTTCAGTAGACACCGCGGCAAGCACTCGTGTGGCCCAGTCGATCTCTTTTTCCGAAGGTGCGAAGGCTCCACGAATGACCTCGACCTGGCTCGGGTGGATCGCAACCTTCACGTCGAAGCCGACAGCGACGGCGTCAGCGGACTCGACGCCCAGGCCGACGAGGTCCTTGATGTCGAGGTACACCGAATCGACAGCCAACCGGCCGTAGCTCTTCGCTGCCAGGAGAGACGTCGATCGGACGTGCTTGGCAACGTCGCGGTACGAACCGTTCGGGTGCCTGCTCGAGTTACCGCCGAGACCGGCAACAAGATCCTCGGCTCCCCACATGACACCGATGGCGTTCGCAGCAAGTGCGATGTCGGCCACGGCGAGGGCTCCTCGCGGCGACTCGACGAGTGCAACGACGTCCGCCGGTGCGAGAGAGAGGACGTCCTCCGCCGATTCGCACTTCGACAGCATGAGACGCGAATAGTGCGTGCCGTCCAACGCAACCAGATCGAGTTCGTGATCACGAGTACCGACCGGATTGACGCGCACGACCGTCCGCTCCGGATCGAGTGGAGTGTCGATCAGGGCCGCACGTGCGGCTTCCTTGTCGGCCGGAGCCACACCGTCTTCGAGATCGAGGATCACGACGTCGGCGACAGCGGCGGCCTTCGCGTAGCGCTCGGGTCGATCCGCCGGGCAGAACAGCCACGCCGGCCCCGGCGGCGTCCACGTCACGAGGACACCTCGGCCGGGCGGAGCTGCACCAAGGTCTTGCGCGTGGCGAGTGCCACGACGTCACCGTGCTGGTTGCGTCCGGTGTGCACGAGCGTCACGATGCCTTCGCCCGGACGGCTCTTCGACTCACGCTTGTCCGCGATGAGCGTCTCGGCGTACAGGGTGTCGCCGTGAAAGAGCGGCTTCGGGAAGCTGATCTCGGAGAAACCGAGATTGGCGACGATGGTGCCCTGCGTCAACTGCGCGACCGAGAGGCCGACGATTGTCGAGAGGGTGAACATCGAATTGACCAGCCGCACACCGAATTGAGTGTCCTCGCTGTACGCGGCATCAAGATGCAGCGCCTGCGTGTTCATCGTCAGAGTCGTGAACAGGACGTTGTCAGCCTCGGTCACCGTTCGACCTGGCCGGTGCTCGTAGATCGCGCCAACCTCGAACTCCTCGAACCAGAGTCCGCGCTGAGTGATCTTCTTGGGGTTCGTCACAACCCTGCCTCACGAGCGATGAGCATCAACTGCACCTCGGTGGTTCCCTCACCGATTTCGAGGATCTTGCTGTCACGGTAGTGACGCGCGACGGCGTACTCGTTCATGAAGCCGTATCCACCGTGGATCTGGGTGGCGTCGCGAGCGTTGTCCATGGCAGCTTCGGAGGAGATGAGCTTGGCGATGGATGCCTGCTTCTTGAACGGCTTGCCCGACAACATGAGTGCGGCCGCGTCATAGTACGCGGTACGTGCGACGTGGGCGCGGGCCTCCATACGCGCGATCTTGAAAGCGATGGCCTGGTTGTGTCCGATGGGCCGACCGAACGCCTCGCGCTCCTTCGCGTACTTGATCGACTCGTCGACGCAGCCCTGGGCGGCACCGACGCTCAACGCGGAAATGGCGATGCGGCCTTCATCAAGGATGCGGAGGAAGTTCGCGTAGCCGCGGCCGCGCTCACCGTTCAGATTCTCTTCGGGGACACGAACATCGGCGAATGTGAGGGGATGGGTGTCGGACGCGTTCCAGCCGACCTTGTTGTATGCCGGTTCGGCCGTGAAGCCCGGCGTCGTGGTCGGCACGAGGATCGTCGAGATCTCCTTCTTGCCGCCGTCCTTGACACCCGTGACCGCGGTGACCGTCACGAGCTTGGTGATGTCGGTGCCCGAGTTGGTGATGAACTGCTTGTTGCCGTTGATGATCCACTCACCGCTGTCGAACTTCGCGGTGGTCTTGGTTCCGCCGGCGTCGCTACCCGCGCCGGGTTCGGTCAGGCCGAAGGCAGCCAAGGACTTGCCACTGGTGAGCTGCGGAAGCCACTCTTGCTTCTGTGCCTCGTTACCGAAACGGTAGATCGGCATGGCACCAAGGGACACACCGGCTTCGAGAGTGATCGCAACACTCTGGTCGACCTTGCCCAGCTCTTCGAGCGCCAGGCAGAGTGCGAAGTAGTCGCCACCCATTCCGCCGTACTCCTCGGGGAAGGGCAGGCCGAACAGTCCCATGTCCGCCATCCCGGCAACTACCTCGTACGGGAAGGTGTGGTTGGCGTCGTGCTCGGCAGCGACCGGTGCCACGACGGTCTTGGCGAAATCGGCAACGGTCTTGGCGAGCTGCTGGTATTCGTCCGGAAGCGCTCCGGTGGCAAGGTAATCGGACATCAGGCGTCTTCCTTCTGCGTCGTGTTCTCGGTCTTTTCTTCGGCAGTCTCTTCGTCTTGGGCAGGTACCACGCGGGCCAGAACCTGATCCACCATCACCTGATCGCCCTGACGGACGAGAACTTCCACGATTCCGTCGATCGGGGAGGTCAAGGAATGCTCCATCTTCATGGCCTCGACCACGACGAGCGGTTGTCCCGCGCTCACTGCTGCGCCGTTCTCGACGTTGACTGCGATGACGGCACCGGGCATGGGGCTGGCGATTTCGGCGTCGCCGGCGTGCTTGTCCTCACCGCGAACACTGACCTCGGCGACCTCGCGCACGTGCCAGGTTCCGCCGCCTGCCAGCCACAACCCACCGTCGGTCTCGGCGACGACAAACGTGCGTCGGCGTCCGTCGATCACTACCGCCAGTTCGGATCCCGTCAGGGTCGCGCTGAATGCGCGCGGCTGTGAGCCTTCGACCTCGACCTTCGCATCGGCCGGAACGCCGACGATCGCAACGTGCGCCGTTCGGGTGCCGGCGGAGAGCCTGATGCTGGTCGGAGCGGGAGTTCCGACGCGCCATCCGCTCGGGACGTCCCAGGGATCAACGGATTCCGGAGTAGTCCACCGCGAGAGCCAGCGATAGGCCGCGGCAGCAATGAGAACCTCGTCGGACGCGTCGGCCGCAACGAAGTCTTCGACGCGACGATCGAGGAGACCGGTGTCGAGGTTGCCCGCGATCACATCCGGATCGGCGAGGAGGAATCGTGCGAACTCGATGTTGGTCACGACTCCGAGCACGGCGGTATCACCGAGTGCACGATCCAGCTTGCGCAGTGCGCCTGCACGATCGGGAGCGTGGGCGATGACCTTGCTGAGCATCGGGTCGTAGTCACTACCGACGACGGTGCCGGCGAGCAGCCCCGAATCAACGCGGACGCCGGAACCTGACGGCTCGACCAGATCCACGACGCGGCCGCCGGTCGGCAGGAATCCACGGCCCGGGTCCTCCGCGTACACACGAGCTTCGATGGCGTGCCCGGTCAGCGTGATGTCGCTCTGGGAGAAGGCCAACTTCTCCCCCGCTGCCACACGTACCTGCCATTCGACCAGATCCAGCCCGGTCACCATCTCGGTGACGGGATGCTCGACCTGCAGTCGGGTGTTCATCTCCATGAAGAAGAACTCGTCAGGCTTGTCGGCGGAGACGATGAACTCGACGGTGCCGGCGCCGGTGTAATCGACGCTTCGAGCGGTGTTGCACGCTGCCGCACCGATGCGGTCACGCGTCACCTGATCGAGCAGCGGCGACGGAGCCTCTTCGATGACCTTCTGATGACGCCGCTGCAGGCTGCATTCGCGCTCACCGAGGTGAACGACGTTGCCGTGCTGGTCGGCGAGAACCTGGACCTCGATGTGCCGGGGCCGCAAGACGAATCGCTCGAGGAACAGGGTGTCGTCGCCGAACGACGACGCGGCCTCACGGCGCGCACTGCGAAGAGCCTCGGCCAGGTTGGCCGGGTCCTCGACCAGGCGCATTCCCTTGCCGCCGCCACCCGCTGAAGGCTTGACCAGTACCGGGTAACCGATGTCCTCGGCTGCCGCGATCAGTTCTTCGTCGGTCAGGTTCGGACGAGCGATGCCCGGGACCACCGGGACGTCGAACGCGGCGACTGCGTTCTTCGCGGTGATCTTGTCGCCCATCACTTCGATGGCTCGCTCGGACGGGCCGAGGAAGGCGATTCCCGCGGCCGCACAGGCAGCCGAGAACGCCGAGTTCTCCGACAGGAAGCCGTAACCCGGGTGAATACCCTGAGCGCCGGTGGACTTGGCAGCGTCGATGACCTTGTCGATGACGAGGTAGCTTTCACGCGCCGCAGCCGGTCCGATGTTGACGGCAGTGTCGGCTTCGCGGACGTGGCGAGCATTCGCGTCGGCGTCGCTGTAGACGGCGACGCTGCGAATTCCCAACTCACGCAACGTGCGGATCACACGAACCGCGATCTCACCGCGGTTTGCCACGAGAACAGTATCGATAGTGCGTAACTCAGTCATTTCGCTCACATCCGGAAGACGCCGTAGGAGACCGGCTCGATCGGCGCGTTTGCACACACCGAGAGAGCCAGGCCGAGAACAGTTCTGGTATCTGCGGGGTCGATGACACCGTCATCCCACAGACGCGCAGTGGAGTAGTACGGATTTCCCTGAGCCTCGTACTGCTCGCGGATCGGCGCCTTGAAGGACTCTTCGTCCTCGGCCGACCACGGATTACCCGCGCTGTCGAGCTGGTCACTACGAACGGTCGAGAGCACCGACGCGGCCTGCTCGCCGCCCATGACCGAGATGCGCGCGTTCGGCCACATCCACAGGAAGCGAGGCGAATACGCGCGTCCACACATGGAGTAGTTGCCGGCGCCGTAAGAGCCGCCGATGACAACCGTCAGCTTCGGAACCCGTGCACACGCAACTGCCGTGACCATCTTGGCGCCGTGCTTGGCGATGCCACCGGCCTCGTAGTCGCGTCCCACCATGAAGCCCGCGATGTTCTGCAGGAACAGCAGCGGCACACTGCGCTTGTCGCACAGTTCGATGAAATGTGCTCCCTTCATCGCGGATTCGCCGAAGAGAACGCCGTTGTTGGCGATGATGCCGACCGGATGGCCCTCGATGTGGGCGAAACCGGTGACGAGTGTCTTGCCGTATTCAGCCTTGAACTCCTGGAATGCGCCACCGTCAACGAGCTTGGTGATGACCTCGTGCACGTCGTACGGAGTACGGGGATCGGTCGGAACGACGTCGTAGAGCTCGCTCTGGTCGGCAACGGGCGGAACCGTGGAGATGACGTCCCACGGGCGCTCGGAGCGGGGGCCGAGTGTGGCAATGATGTTGCGCACGATCCGAAGTGCGTCGCGGTCGTCCTCGGCCAGGTGGTCGGTGACGCCGGAAACCTTGGAGTGCAGGTCGCCGCCGCCGAGTTCTTCGGCCGTCACGATCTCGCCGGTAGCAGCCTTCACGAGCGGCGGGCCGCCGAGGAAGATGGTGCCCTGGTTGCGGACGATCACTGCTTCGTCGCTCATCGCGGGGACGTAGGCGCCGCCCGCGGTGCACGAACCGAGAACTGCGGCGATCTGGGGAATCCCCTTGGCGCTCATGGTCGCCTGGTTGTAGAAGATCCGGCCGAAGTGCTCACGGTCCGGGAAGACTTCGTCCTGGCGCGGCAAGAAGGCGCCGCCGGAGTCTACGAGGTAGATGCAGGGAAGGTTGTTCTGCAGCGCAACTTCCTGCGCGCGGAGGTGCTTCTTCACCGTCATCGGGTAGTAGGTACCACCCTTGACCGTCGCGTCGTTGGCAACGATCACACACTCGCGGCCCGACACACGGCCGATACCGGTGATGACGCCGGCGCCGGGGCACTCGTCGTCGTACAGGCCGTTGGCCGCCAGCGGCGACAGCTCGAGGAACGGGCTGCCCTGATCGAGCAGCGAGTCGACGCGATCTCGCGGCAGCAGCTTCCCTCTGCTCACGTGTCGCTCGCGAGAGCGCTCGTTGCCACCCAGCGCTGCTTGCGCCAGTTTCTTCTTCAGTTCGTCCACCAGAACGGTGTGATCGGACCGGTAGCCCGATCCTTGCGTGATTCCACTGGGAGTCATCCCGCCGCCTTCGCCATGAGTTAATGCTCGATAACTGAAACTAGATTAACTATGATTAACTGAGTTGTCCAGAACACAAGCGAAGAAAGATCGAGAGAATGACCTCTGAGCAGGTAGCAGCTCCGACGCGACGCGATCAGATGAAGGCCGACCGCCGTCGTCAACTCTTGGACGCCGCCGCCCGGTTGATCGCCGAGCGCGGATTCGTGAGTGTGCGACTCGAAGACCTCGGAGCGGCCGTCGGCATCAGCGGCCCCGCCGTGTACCGGCATTTCCCGAACAAGGACGCAGTCCTCGTGGAACTTCTCGTCGGCATCAGCACACGACTGCACGAAGGCGGATCAGCTGCGGCGGAGGCTGCGGACTCCCCGAGCGCCGCTCTCGACGCACTGGTGGAGTTCCACCTCGACTTCGCGCTCGGCGAGCCGGACCTGATCCGTATTCAGGACCGTGATCTCGAGAGCCTCCCGGCCGACGCGCGTCGACAAGTACGCCAAACGCAGCGCAAGTACGTCGAGGTCTGGGTTGGGGTGCTCGAGCAACTCGATCCCCAACTCGATCAGGCGGATGCACGCATCAAAGCGCATGCCACCTTCGGTCTGATCAACTCGACCCCACACAGCGCCAACCCCGCTTCGCCGGCACGCGCGCGTCGAGTCCTGCGGGATATGACACTGGCCGCACTGCGCACCCACTGAAACCGGACACGGCACAATCGGTGGCAGACTGGTTACACCAGCTAACAGATGAGGGTGCCGAACGTGGAAGACAGCAGTGGGGTCAGCAGGGCCGATTTCGCCGAACTGCGGACCGAGTTCTCCCGCTTCATGATGTTGTACCAGTTCGGAATCTCCGAACTGATGACCAAGGTGAACATCCTCAAGGACGAGTTCACGCACATCAATCAGTACAGCCCCATCGAACACGTCACGTCACGAGTCAAGTCGCCGGACAGCATCCTGCGCAAGGCTCAGCGCCTGAACGTCCCGCTCACGATCGACGACATCTCGAAGAACATCTTCGACATCGCCGGAGTACGCATCACCTGCAGTTTCATTTCCGACACGTACCGCATAGCCGAGATGCTCACCAGCCAGACGGACCTTCGGGTGATCGAGCGCGAGGACTACATCGCCGATCCGAAACCCAACGGCTACAAGAGCTTGCACCTGATCGTCGAGGTCCCGGTTTTCATGAGCGACCGCGTCCGGCACGTTCCGATCGAACTCCAGATCCGCACCATCGCGATGGATTTCTGGGCGAGCCTCGAACACAAGATCTACTACAAGTACAACCGCGAGGTTCCCGTCGAACTCCTCGACGAACTCACCGAGGCTGCGGCCGCGGCACACCGTCTCGACGTGAAGATGGAACGCCTCAACGACGAGTTCGCGAAGATCAAAGCGCTACCGCATCCTGACGACGAAATCCTCGAGCAGGATCTGCCGGCACAGTTCCTCGAGGCCTTGCATCTTCAGCGGCGGGCGCTCTGAATTTGCACGCCCTCCTCCCCTGAGCGAACGCGCCTTTCGGCGCATCTGAGGCGACGAGAGTGCCGTTCGCTCACGCTGGGGTCGGACAACTAGGGCAAACCAGAAGTGGGGGCGGCCGCGCGGGGGGGGGGGGGGCGGTGTGAATTTTTTGTTGTGTGTTTGTGTTTTAAGAGTACGCGGAGTAGCAGGGAG
>NZ_JBHUUU010000005.1:0-424034 GCF_042670865.1 Rhodococcus sp. NPDC057135 | reverse complement strand
TGCACCCCCGCGCCCGCGGGGCCCCCGGGGGCCCGGCTCCCGCCGTCCGACCCCGGGGGGGCCCCACACCTCCCCAAAACCTCTCGGGCCCCCCCCGGCGTGGGGGCGGCCCCCACTTTTCGAATTTCGTAGGCTTGCTATTTCTTACCCGTGACCGCGCTGTAGCCGATCGAGAGCACGGCCGCTGCGGCGATGCTGATGATCCACCGGATCCAGTCGATTCCACCCGTATCGCCCTTGTCCGAGATCGCTCCCCAGACCCAGTACCCGATAAGCGCTCCGGCGACACCGAGGACGACGGTGATGATCATGCCGTACTGCTGCTTACCTGGCAGTACGAGACGAGCCAGGATTCCGATGACTGCGCCGAAAATGATGGTTCCGATAATTTGCCCCATGACAGCCCCTCTCACACGTCGTGCATGCACGCGGACGGAAGATCACCGCTCAGGAAACAATAACCACAGTCACACACAACTGTCGCTTGTTGACTGAATTGTTGTCCGAGATGCAACCTGGACGTGTTACACGCAGGACATTCGCGAGTTATTCTTTCGCAATCAAGCAGACTTAGCGTTCTCGTCCATGGCCACTTCCGTAAAACTGCCGAACAGCGAGCTCGCGCGGCTCGCCAACAAATCACCCTGGTACCGATCCCTGTTCGTGCAACTGATCGCCGCTATCGTCATCGGTGTCCTCATCGGCTGGTTGTGGCCGGAATTCGGCGCGAATCTCAAGCCCCTTGCCGACGGGTTCATCAAGCTGATCAAAATGCTGATCGCTCCGATCATCTTCTGCACCGTCGTGATCGGGATCGCCCACGTCGGTGATCTGAAAGCGGTGGGGCGCATCGGAGTCAAGGCGCTCATCTACTTCGAGGTCGTGACCACCTTCGCGCTGCTGTTCGGGCTGCTCATCGGCAACCTGATGAAACCAGGTGCGGGATTCAACATCGATCCGGAGACACTGGCGAACGGTGCGGACGCCGTCGCCGCCAAGACTGGAAGTGGCGAACTCCCCCACACGGTCGAGTTCCTGCTCAATATCATTCCGGTGTCGATAGTTTCAGCCTTCGCCGAGAACGCACTCCTCCAAGTCCTCTTCTTCGCAGTACTGTTCGGACTCGCCTTGGCCAAGGCAGGCGAGAGCGGCCCACCGATCGTGTTCGAACTCGTCGATCGTCTGAGCCATCTGTTCTTCACGATCATCGGCTGGATCATGAGACTGGCGCCGTTGGGCGCTTTGGGCGCGATGGCGTTCATCGTCGGCCAGTACGGGATCGCTTCGCTCGGAAGTTACGGAAAGCTTATCGCCGCATGCTATCTCGCGGCCGTCCTGTTCATCCTCATCCTGGCCGCGATAGTCAGGTATTTCGCGGGCGTGAACCTGTGGAAGTTCGTCAAGTACATCAAGGACGAACTCTTCCTCGCATTGGGAACGGCGTCGACCGAAGTAGTTCTGCCCCGAATCATGGTCAAGCTCACCAACGCCGGATGCTCGCGAACGACAACAGGATTGGTGGTACCAACCGGGTACTCGTTCAATCTCGACGGCGCAACGCTGTACCTGTCGATCTGCATGCTGTTTCTGGCTCAGGCACTCGGCGTGGACCTGACGCTCGGTGAACAGATCACTGCCGTCCTGGTACTGATGCTCACATCCAAGGGAATGGCCGGAGTACCGGGATCGTCATTCCTGGCGCTGTCCGCCACTGTGGCCGCAATCGGTCACGGCGCAATTCCGGTCGCCGCAGTCGCCCTCCTACTGGGCGCCGATCGAATCATGGATTCGATGCGGGTGTCGGTGAACCTGCTCGGGAACTGTGTCGCAACCTTCGTGGTCGCCAATTGGGAGGGTCAGCTCGACAAGGAGCGCATGCGCCGAGTGCTCGACGGAGAAGACGTTCCACCGTTCGAGGAAGTCGATCCGATCACCGGGAGAACTGTTCCGGCACCCGAAACCGAGGGCGCCGTGCCCCGGTGAGGAGATGGTGACCACCGGCTGCACGTCGGAATCGGTGCTGAAGGTTCGCGGGGACGTACTTCACCGGAATACTGAGACCAGCACGCCCGAACGCAAATATTTGCAGGGGGTGGCGAGCTTGCTGACTAAGGACTGGTGAATTCACAGATATTCCACGTGTGCTGGGCTAACTCGGCACCAGGGAAAGCATCCTCCACTATCTCGATATTGCTACGCGGTTGCCATTGTTCAGATACGGAGATCAGCGAACTGCCAGCATTATGTTTGCCGAAGATAGAAGGACTAAAGTCCACTGTTCAGCCGACAAACAAACTGAAGTGAGCAAAGAATCAAAAATTGCGGAAACCATTCTTCCGAACACAGAAATGCGCATCTAGCTGCACTTATGTCCAAGCCTCGACGGAGTGGGCATTTGCAAAAATGACCGAAATCTCACCACTGCAAATTGCCGAAACGGACACCCATTGCTATCGTAACCTTTGCGAAGGACTGGACTAATTGCCCAGCAAAGGAGCCAAGTGACCGAGTCCATGCAAGAAATTGAACACTTGTCCACTAATCGACTCTCCGTGGTTGTTCCAGTATTCAACGAAGAAAACTCCCTTTCGAACTGCATCGAGCGCTTACTGATCCAGTCCGAAATCGATGAGATTCTGGTCGTCGACAACAACTCGACGGACGGCACCGCATCGATCATTCACAAGTTCGCCGAGAAGCACGACCGAGTGAGATATGTCTTCGAGGCGCGGCAAGGCGTCGTTCATGCGCGGAACGCCGGCTTCGACGCCTCGACCGGCAACATCATCGGTCGGATCGACGCAGACACGCGGGTCCAACCGGGATGGGCCCGTGCGGTCAAAGGTTTCTTCCAGCGCAGCACTGCGCATTCAGCGGTCGCCGGACTCACCTATCTCTTCGAATCGCCGTTTGCTCGAATCCACCGTTTCGCACTGGACCGTCAGGTCAAGCAGGGAAAGTTCGATTGCGAACGTCAAGTACTTGCTTTCGCCGGAGCAAACATGGCGATCAGGAAAAACGCATGGCTGACCGTTCGCGAGCAAGTCAGTGACCGGTCGGACATCCACGAAGATATCGACCTTTCACTGTGCCTTCGGGAGGAGGGGATGACAATCGGTCAGATCGCGGATATGCGAGCGGAAACGTCCGGCCGACGCGGCGAAACCCCTCCGCTGGAGTACTTGAAGTACAACCAGGCATCCGAATCGGTTCTGCACCTTCACAACATCATGAATTGGCGCCTCAAACTGAATATCTGGGGCGACTCGATGCTTCACGCACTGGCGTGGCCCGTCTACCGCCTCTACAACTTCGAGCAGGAGCGCTTGGAATTCAGACGATTGTTCGCCAAGCCGCGAGGTCGAATCATGCCGGTTCACCAGTAGCCCATCAACTTTCGCCACTCATCACAGATTCGAAGTGATAGCGCAGCAGACAGTCTCGCAGCTGATCCGCACGATCGTCTGCCGTGTCTTCAATGAGGTGCACCGACACGCGGTCGGCATCGATGACCGTCCGGCCGCGAAGGCCAGTTCGGCCAAATCTGCGTCGACCACCCGCCTTGTTGCATCACGAATCAGCGGAACATTGAACACCTTTCCGACGGCAGTGAGTGGAAGCTCGTCGATTTCATGAATGAACACCGGAGCTGCCGCCGGTTCAGGCTCGGGTCTCGAGTCCAGGCGAGCAGGCAGTCGGTGTCTCGTGGGGTGTCACCTCTCAGCACGATGTAGGCGACCGGAACCTTCCCGGAATGTGCGGGGTAGCCCCACCGCCACCGCCTCGCCGTCCCGGAGCTGCACGAGGACCTCCTCGACGGTTCGCGGGTCGATATTGTGCCCGTCCCGGATGATTGAAGTCTTTCGCCCACCCGACGAGGCTCACGAATCCTTGACCGTCGACAGATCCTCGATCACCAGTCACGAACCAGCCGTCGAATCCGATCCCGAGGAATCCAGCCCGACGCTCTGCGAATGGCGTATAAGTATCCAGGAAAGACGCACGGCCCCTTGATCGCGAGAATGCCTTCCTGCCGGCCGGGCAGTCACGAATCGGTACACCTCCCGCGTCCACGTCAACAGCCTTGACGTTCTAAGTACGGCAGGCGGAGACCGGTGGTGCCGGGAACCCCACCACCCAATATTTCCAGCACACTCGCGCACGCGGCTTTGGTCAGTCCGCCCCTCGATCATCGGGACGCCGGTGTTCGACTTGAAATCCAGACATACTCGCTCCGGCAAGGGTGCTGCGCCGACAATCCCGCATTTCAGCGAAGAGATGTCGGCTCCGGTTGGATCCTCGGGGACGAGAAATGGTGGGAACGCGGGAGAACAACGACACTTCGAGATGCTCGACGATCCGCCAGAGATCTGCGGCCGGCCGATCGGTCTCGATAGGCGAGCGGACCAATATCCACGATCGTGATACCCCTGTGGCGCTGAGCCAACCGGTAACGTGGACGGGTTGACATGAATAGCGGAAGGCCGCTCAGCACAACAGCATTGACGAATACTATGCGCTGCGCGAGCGACCATGCCACTTAGACTTCGTTCACCTGCGTGTGAGCGGCAACTTTGGAGCACCCGTCGTTCGTCCAGTCTGGAAGTCCACTGCCAGTCGTTGAGAGACCGGTATTCTACCTTCGAATTCCAGATTCGGACCTGATTGGTCGGCACACAACAGATCGAAGTCGCCGGTTGCAGTCTCGGCCACGGACTGGGGCGAACCTCTGACAACTTGAAACATCCGCAAAGTCGTTACAGCGGTGTCGATGTCGCGCTCCTTGTGTCAGAGCAACAGATCAACGCCAGGGGAAGGTGCAAGCAATATCTCAGCCTCTGTCAGTGTGAAGATGTCGAATTGTCAACTTGCGGAAACTGTGGGCAGTGTTGGATTCGGCAACGGACTGAGTTTTTGTGCCACAACCGAAGTGTGGGCACTGCAGCGGAATAGAAGTTCCGAAGTAGATTCGGGTCTGTATCGACCTGACACTCGGTGAACAGATCGCTGCCGTCCTGGTAGAGGATGGCTGAAATACCGGGATCTGCGTTCCTCGTACTGCCCGCCACCGTGGCCGCAATCGTTCACGAGGCAATTCTGGTCGCCTCAGTCGCTCTTTCACTGGGCGCAGATCGAATCATGGACTCGATGCCGGTGTCGGTGAACAACTCGGGCGTCTTATCGCAACCTTGGTGGCCGCCAATTGGGAGAGACAGTCGACATG
Source organism: Rhodococcus sp. NPDC057135 (assembly GCF_042670865.1). Lineage (NCBI taxonomy): Bacteria > Bacillati > Actinomycetota > Actinomycetes > Mycobacteriales > Nocardiaceae > Rhodococcus > Rhodococcus sp. NPDC057135. Next base: position 418,810 of record NZ_JBHUUU010000005.1, on the reverse strand, counting down.
GACCAAAGCGCCGAGTGCTCGACAGTGAAGACGTTTCACAGCTCGATGCAGTCGATCCGCGGGGGGAAGATCGTTCGGCATGGTTCGGTCTGAATCTCGCGGCAACCCGCATCGAGGCCATACAGTCGCGCAGTCCGTCTCATAAGGGTATCCACCAGAGTATCGAATGCGTGAGATACGGCATGATTTCAGGTGTTCGAAAAACACATGTGTTGAACAGATTTCTGGCTACCTGCAATTGCACAGCGCAAATCTCAACAAAAAGGACAAATCATACATCTACAGTTTTGCAGCGGCTGGCGAGATTGCAACTCTCCGAGCGTTACGATTTTGAACGTGAAAAATTGATTGATACCGTCATTTCGTGGAGATTCGCCCAGCACGCACACCTCAGGAATGCTTGTGACGCCCTCAACGCAAGAGACTGGGAACCGATTCCGAAATCGACTGTCGGTGGTTGTGCCCGTCTTCAACGAAGAGGCAGGCATCACTGACTGCATCGAGCGTCTGCTCGCACAAGGTGACAGTATCGACGAGATTTTGATAGTCGACAACAACTCGACCGACCAAACTGCCTCTATAATAAAACGATACGCAGGGTCACACGAAAAAGTTCGATATATCTTCGAGTCACGCCAAGGTGTTGTCCATGCCCGAAATGCGGGTTTTGACGCGTCTACTTGTGAACTTGTCGGCCGAATCGACGCCGACACCCGGGTCCAGAGCGGATGGGCGCCCGCCATTTCCGAATTCCTCGGCCCCAACTCCACCCACTGCGCGGTTGCGGGCGTTACATACCTCTTCGAATCCCCTTTCTCGCACATCCATCGGTTCGTACTTGACCGACAAATTCGACGCGGAAAGTTCAATCGTGATCGCCGAGTGCTGGCAGCCACCGGAGCGAACATGGCTGTCAAGCGATCGGCGTGGCTAGAGGTACGGAAGAACCTGAGCGAGCGCACTGATATTCACGAAGACATGGATCTCTCGATATGCCTTCAGAAGATCGGTTGGACAATCGGACAATGTGACTCCATGCGCGTTGAAACATCGGGGCGTCGGGGAGAAACACATCCCCTCGAGTATTTGAAATACAACCGAGCTTCTGAATCGGTTCTTCGCCTCCACAACATCATGAATTGGCGCTTTCGGCTCCTGATCTGGATGGACACGGTGGTTCACGCCTTGGCATGGCCGATATACCGTGCGTACAACTTCGAGCAAGAGCGTTTCGAGTTCAGACGCTTGTTCAGCAAGTCGCAAGGTCGAATCATGCCGGTTCACCAGTAGCCAATATTACTTCACTACTCACAACAGGCTTCGAAGTGGTAGTGCAGGGAGAAGCCCTCTTAACTGATCCGCACGATAGTCCGCGCGTCCTCTACGAGGTACATCGAACCCATTGCCCTCGACGACCGTTCAGCCACAATGGCCACGTTCGACCGGCTCCGCGTCCACCACCTGTAGTACGGCATTGTCAGCAGATACCTGAGCACTGTTCCGACCGCAGTTGGCGGTTTTGTATCGCCTACATCTGCCGGAGGTGCGTGCAATTGAGATGAAGTAGATCGCGCTGCGGCCGTGGTTCACGCCAGCATTTCGCGCTCTTGCCGGAATGCGGCACATCAGAGGTACATGCGCCAATCTATTCAGGTTTGCTCATATGGCGTCGAGTCGGACGTGAGCTGACCGTCGAGTACCGGGAGCTTATCCAGAATCTGTTGACGGACATGCACCCACCGGATCTCACGACAGTTTCAACGCCGTGATCCGATCTTCACTGGAGCGCAACAGCACCTTGCCCCCCGCCCATAGCTCGCGCGGCATCGCCCAGGGGGTGAACTCGTCGTCCCCGTCCTGGTCGACGTGGACCTCCCAACTCCGTTGACCCGTCATGACATCCGTTCCGTAAACATTGCCCTCGTCGATGACGATATCCCCGTGCCAGATAATCTCTCCGGCGCGCTCGGCATTCGATCGCCACAGGACCTCACCGGTGAGCAGGTCCACGAACTGGACCTCGGGCTCGGAACCGGAGCGGGTCACGGCGACCACGTTGCCGATCACCGCCAACGACTGCGCGGTGCCGAACACCTCGCTGTTGGTCCACAGCTTCTCGCCGGACTTCCGGTCGAAACCGCTGTCTCCCAGAATGATCGGAGTCGATCCTCCGGCGGGATCATCTCGGCTGTATCGACCGCCGAAATACGATGACTCCGAGGGGAGTTCGTTCGACTTGGCGAACTCGCGCCCGTACTGATCGAGTGCGTATTCACTTGTCGGACGGCCGTTGCCTTCGCAACCGCCGTCCGACACCAAGGTCACGCCGTCAGACGATGTGTGCGCGGTCGAGCAGGTGGAGTAACCGTGCACCCACCGCTGTTCGCCGGTCTTCAGGTCGAATCCCAAGGACTCGTCGAGAGCGATCACACCCAGGTCGCCGTGAACCGACATCACCGGATCGACGTATCCGGCTTCCCACGATCCACCGACGTCGAACGCTTTGGACCAGTTCGCTTCCGGATCGTCGACGGTTCCGCTGTGCACGCGAACGTCGTTGCTCTCGATATCACCTTCGAGCGCGAGGACGGTGTCGCCCGAGACAACCGCGATGATCGGCGACCACGGCGTCTTGATGTCTCGACGCTCTCCTGTCTCGATATCGAAAAGTGAGTACGAACCACCGGATGCGTACGGCCCGGAGAAACAGAGCACCGAGTTGCCGAGCAGAGTCTCGGAGCAACCACCTATATCGACCGCCGACGTGCGCCAGCGGACTGTGCCGTCCTCGGCGTCCAGTCCGACCAATTCCGCGTCGTCCAACGAATACGCCTGACGGTCCGGCATACCGATCATCGTGACCACAAGTGATCCGGCGTCGATGAATCCGCCCATCTCCATGTTGAATTCGGTTCCAACGAGTGGGCTCCGAAAGATCGCGAATTCGCGCCCGAGAATCTCGGAGGCCTCGACGCTCCACAACGGCGACGAGGCCGCTGTCGGTTCGGAATTCGTCGACGTGACCACTGTAGCGACGGCGGCAGTGACGGTAACTACGGCAGCGGCGGCCGCGATCCGAAGGCGGGCTTTCGGGGAGTACCTGTTGGTCATCGAATCTCCAGCCCGTCGGTCGTCGCGAGAAACTCCAACTGCTCGAACGTCATCGGCACGTTCGGTGCCTCCGCCGACGAGCTCACCGTTACTCGCGTCCCACCGGGATGGGTAACGACTACCGATCTGTGGACCTTCTCCCCCCGACTCTCATCACGTTCGATTACGGATCCATCTTCAGTGGTCTCCATCGAGAGCGGGTGTCCGTCGTACGAAGGGTCGTACTTGTTCGGAGGTGCGGGAAGCGGTTGTCCGCTGGTGATCGAGATACTCAGACGCGACTCGTTGCTGCCCGATCGTGCAACAAGATCCTGGCACGTGGTGGTGTTGTCGTATTCGGCCAGCACCAGATCACCCAGCTGGCTGCCGAGGTCAGGCGCTCCTGGAGGTGCTGCGCGCCAACCCGATCGGAGCGCGTCACCGAGCGCGTCTACGATTCCTCGATCCAGTTCCCGCCCAGATGACTCGTCCGTCCAACCACCACAATCAGTCTGAAGCGGTGCAGTGCCCGGCGGAGCAGTCGCCGTGATTCGTAGTTGCGGCAGGCTGACCAGAGAAACCAGCTCGTCGATGGTCAGTGGAAGCGCGCCACTTGCCTGAACCTCGGCGCCGACCCGGTCGGCAGTGTCGTCGGTATAGGCGTGAACTCGTGTGCCATCGATCCCGTAAAGGAACGCCGAACGAGAAAGAGTGCGTTGTCCGTTGGTTTCACTCCATGTGTCTTGCACGTCTATCACTGAACGATCCGGAAGGAAGCGGCGTTCGACGAGAGAGCCTGCAACGCAGGGAGGAATCGGAGCCGTACTGCTGTTGACCGAAACCGTCAACCCACCACTGACTTCGCCGCGAAGTAGCGTCGCCGACGCATCAGTGGAAGCTAGATCCTCGATCGCCCATCCCTCGGGCAGATCGTCCGAACTCGACGGTGCCGAGATCGGACCGAACTGTAGTGATCGACTCGGGCTTGCAAACTTGATCTCGACGCCGTCCGGAATCGCGTCGGCGACCGCCGCCGACATCGATGCAGCCTTAGCGCCGGAGAACCACGGAAAACGTGGGTCGTCGTACGCGTCGTCGCCGCCTGTCGACGTGAAGATCGAGATTCCGTGTTCGTCGTCCGGCGCTTCGACGCTCTCACATCCCGGAATGGTGGTCGGGTACACCGCTGTCGGCGTGACATACGAAAATTCAGGTGCGTCTTCGGCGAACCCGCCGTCCGGCGTAGACGTCATGCTGACAGACGTCGATGCAGCTACCGAGATGTTGTCGGACTCCGAGCCACTCCACCGATCCACGAACCCGGCAACCACTGTGCCGCCGGCGATCAGGGAGACGACCGTCAACGCGAAGGTCCACTTCTCCGCACGCTTCGAATCGGTTTGCTCGTTCGGCACGAGTCCTCGCAGTCATCGTCACGGCTCGCCCCCGGTGCGCGTCGCCTCTGGAAGTCCTGTCGCGATCACAGCAATTTCTGTTACCAACCGGATGGTTTCCTATGGTGTCAGCGCCATACAGACACAAAAGAACGGGGTGCCAGTTGCTCTGCAACCGGCGCCCCGTTCGTTTCACGATCTGAGTGCTTACACCCGGACAGGCACCTGATTCGGGTCTGGATCGGAGTCCGGATCCTGCTCGATCGGGATCCGCCGAATCGCTTCACCTTCGATGTCGACGTTCGGCAGGATCTTGTCGAGCCACGCGGGCAACTTCCACGCCGAATCACCGAGAATCGACATGACCGCAGGGATCACGATCATGCGAATGATGAAGGCGTCGAAGAAGACTGCCGCCGCCAGACCGAAGCCCATCATCTTGCTTGTCGTCTCCGAGGACAGCATAAATGCGCCGAACACGGAGATCATGATGATGGCCGCCGACGCGACCACGCGAGCACCATGGGTGTAGCCGGAGATGATGGCGTCCTTGGCCGACAACCCGTGCACGTATTCCTCGCGCATTCTCGTCACGAGGAACACTTGATAGTCCATCGCCAACCCGAACACCACGCCGATCATGAAGATCGGTAGGAACGAGATGATCGGTTGAGTGTGCTCGATCAGCCCGAAGTCGCCTTCTTGGAAAATGGCCACGGTGGCGCCGAAGGTCGCACAGACGGAGAACAGGAATCCGAGAGTTGCGGTCAGCGGCACCAGGATCGAGCGGAAGACGACCATCATGATGATGAACGCCAGCCCGACCACCACGATCAGATAAGGGATGAGCGCGGAACTGAGCTTCGACGACATGTCGGCAACGATCGCGGTTTGACCCGCTACACCGAGTTCAGCTCCCTCCGACTTCACCGTCGATCCGTAGTCGCGGATCTGATTCATCAGTTCGTGGGTTTCGGGTCCACTCGGTGACATCTGCGGGGTGACGGCGATCAGGGCAGAGTTGGCGCCCGCCATCGGGTTTGCCGCGTCCGGTCCGTTTCCGACCCACATCAGCTGATCCGGCGTTGCGACATTGTCGAGGCCCTTGATGTGCGCGACAGTGCCTTCGGCAATCGCGGTGATGTCGGTACCGTCGGGTGCATCGAGCACGACGAACAACTCACCGTTGACGCCTTCACCGAACCCTCGTTGCAGTAGGGCCAGCGCCGGTCGCTCTTCGTCCTGAGTGAAGGAGAGTCCGAGTTCGAGCTTGGTCATCGGAATAGCCGCGATCACCAGGAGAACCAGAGCAGCACCAGCGATCGGCCACGGGTATTTGGTGACTATCTTGGCCCAGCGATGACCGTTGGATTCCATCGTCTCGGGCTCGTCACCGTGGCGAAGCCCGGGGATACGAGGCGAGAACGCGAATCGGCCGAAGATACCCAGGACAGCCGGGATCAACGTGATTGCGCCGAGGACGGCGATGATGACGGCAACCGCTGCAGAGATTCCCATCTGGGTGATCATCGGAACCCCGACTACCGCCAGGGCTGCCAGCGCGACCACAACCGTCAGGCCGGCGAAGACGACGGACGAACCGGCAGTACCCACTGCGCGCCCGGCAGCGGCTTCCCTCGTTCCGCCCAAATTGAGCTCACTGCGGTAACGCGAAACGATGAACAACGCGTAGTCGATCGAGACTGCGATGCCGATCATCGTGACGATTCCCGTGACGCCTTCGTTGATGTCGAAGAAGCCCGAACCGAGTGTGACCGTCAGAGTGGCCAGCGCAATTCCCAGAATTGCGGTGAACAACGGAATGAAGGCCGCAATGAGCGCGCCGAACGCCACGATCATCACGATGAACGCCACCGCGAAGCCGAGCATCTCCGACAGACCACCTGCGGCCTGTACCTGCATCATCGAACCGGTGCCTTCGACTTGCAGGCCACCGGTGCGGAATTTTGCCATCAAGTCGAGGAACGCCGTCTTGTTGGCCTGTGTCTGATCCTCGATGCGAATCGACTGATTGAGCTGGATCAGCCCGACCTTGCCGTTGTCGCCGAGAACGGCCGACGCTACCGCCGGATTTGCCTCCGCGAGGGTCACCGGATTGACGATTTTCTCGGGATCGACGATGTCCGGCAACGTCTTCGCCTGCGCGATCAACTGGTCGATCTGATCGCTGTGTGCGGCAAGTCCGTCGTCTGCCGCGATGAGAATGCTGGTCGACGCCTGAGTTTGTTGCTCTGCTGCCGCTGCAAAGTTCTCGTTCATCAACTCGGTCGCACGTTGGGAATCAGTGCCCGGAAGATTGAATTCTTTGGAGAACGTCGGATTTGTGGCGCTGATTGCGCCCCCCACCACCGCGATCACGATAATCCACGCGGCCACCACAAGATACTTGTGGCGGAAAGCAAACTTCCCCAACCTGTAAAGATACGTAGCCAACGTAGGCCTCTCTCGCCGTGGACTGGTCTGTCCGAAGAACACGGAGTCTTTCGGTGCCAGGGACATACGGTACGGACCGATCGGCCTGTTGGCACCCGGTATATCTGCGAAAACGGCATATCCGACACGCCTTCGTCTCATTTTCAGACCGCTCGGTACCGTGGACACGACACGGGCAGGCGCCTCACCAGAGCAGACGCCACGTAGTACGAAAGGCAATCCAATGAATCACGGCCAGGCCGTCGATCGCGATCTCCTCCTTGCCGGCCAACAGCGACTCGACGCGCTGGGCCCACGATTGACGGGATCTCCTGCACACCACGAGGTGGTGGAAGAAGTCGCGAACGAACTGACCGAACTGGGCCTCGATGTCCGGCGTGATTCACACACTTTCGAACGCTGGGATCTGCCGGCGACACCTGACGGACTTCGCATCGAATTGCCGACAGGACCGATCAGAGTTTCTTCCGCATTCCCCTACTCCGGACTGACCGGGCCACAGGGAATCTCCGCTCCCCTGGTCTACGTCAGCGCGCGACGCCCCAAGTGGTCGGCGGCCAAGGGCGCGATCGCAGTGATCGAGGTCCCGCACATCGATCTCCCCCGCAAGCTACTGGTCAGCGAGTGGGGCCCGATCGCCACCGACGAGACACTTCGAAATCCGGTTCTTTCAGCAACACTTCTGGGCCCGAAGCTCGACAAGGCCCGCAAGGCCGGTGTTCTCGGCGTGATCGCGGTGTGGCGTGACATCGCTCCGGACAACGCACTGGGACAATATCTTCCGTTCACGCAGCCATATCACGACATCCCCGCCGTCTGGGTGGCCGGCGACGAGGGCGCGAAGGTTGTCGCTGCAGCTCGTTCCGGTCAGCTGGCGACTCTGGTACTGGATGCGACGCTGCATCCGGACACCCGGACTGACACGGTGTGGGCGGTGTCCCCCGGAACCTCACCCGAAGAGACGATTCTGCTCATCACTCACAGCGACGGAACCAACGGCGTCGAGGAGAACGGCCATCTGGGAATGTTGGCGTTGGCGCGGCACGCCGTGGCGCAGCCGCACCGACGGTCGTACGTTTTTGTCCTGACGACTGGCCACCTTCGTATTCCAGCGGTGTCCAAGCACGGACAGGCAACGTCCACCTGGCTCGAAGCGCACCCCGAGATGTGGAAGGGCGAAGCCGGTCAGGCGCGCGCCGTAGCGGGGATCGCCATCGAGCACCTCGGCGCACTGGGTGATACCGAGGACAACTCGACCGGCAGCTATGCCTTGGAGACCACTCCGGAACCGGAACTGCTCTACGCGACGAGTCGGGAAGTACACGACATCGTTGCACCGCTGTGGCGCGACATCGGAGCGGGCGATCGCCGAATCGTGGCGCCAGGACCGGTCATTCATTTCGGTGAGGGCGAACCACTGTTCGAGCGGAAGATCCCGGCAGTCGCCTTGGTGACGGCGCCGCAGTACCTGCTCGCTCTGCGCGAAGCCGACGCCGTCACGCACGTCGACCTGGACGCGATGATCAAGCAGATCGAAAGCTTCCGGGATCTACTCGACGCATTCGATGCGACCGACACCGCATCTTTCGGTCCGGTGGTCTCGCGCTCGGTGTTCGCGAAGTTCTCGGCACTACTTCAGTTGATGCAGATTTTGTCGAAAGCCAAGAAATAGTGCTGTGCGCCTTTATTAACCGCCCGCGGTTAATAAAGGCGCACAGCAGTTGTCCTACTTGTCGTGAATGATCACGCCACGGATGTTCTTGCCGTCACGCAGATCCTGGTAGCCCTGGTTGACGTCTTCGAGGCTGTAGGTGTTGGTGATCAGTTCGTCGAGCTTGAGCTGACCGGCATCGTAGAGACGCAGCAGTCGGACGATGTCGTACTGCGGGTTCATCGAACCGAACAGCGTGCCCTTGATCGTCTTCTGATTCAGGGTCAGGTCGGTACCCGACACGTGAACGGTCAGCTTGGCCGGATCGGCGAGACCCGTGATCACCACGGTGCCACCCTTACCGATCACTGCCGTCGCTGCACTGACGACGTCCTCGTCGACGGTGCCGACAAGGATGAGCGCAGCGTCGGCGCCCTGTCCCCAGGTCAGCTCGTTTACCTTGGCAGCCGCACTCTCGGCATCTGCAAAGGCATGCGTGGCACCGAATTTCAGTGCGGTATCACGCTTGAGAGCAACCGGATCGACCACCACGACGTACTTGCAACCAGCCGAAACAGCGCCCTGGACCGCGTTGATGCCGAGACCACCGATGCCGTAGATCACCGCGGTGTCACCGGCGCGAAGGTTACCGGCGTTGACGGCGGTTCCCCAGCCCGACGGCACACCGCAACCGACGACCACTGCGGTCTCCAACGGAAGCCAGTCGTCGATCTTGACAACCGAGTGCTGCGAGATGGTGGCCCGCTCGGAAAACGTTCCGAGCATGCACATTCCGCCGAAGTCCAGACCGTTGCCATGGAAACGGAAGGACCCGTCGGGCATGGAACCTTCGAGGATGGTGGCGCCCATGTCACACAGGTTCTGGCGACCGGTCGAGCAGTAGCGACAGGTGCCGCAGTTGGGAATGAAGCTACACACGACATGGTCGCCCGGCTTGACCTTCGTGACGCCAGGACCGACCTCTTCGATGATGCCCGAGCCTTCGTGTCCGCCGACGATTGGATAACGCGGCGGGAGATCACCGTCGGTCAGGTGCAGATCCGAATGGCACAGGCCGGCAGCGGTGTACTTGATCAGTACCTCACCCACACCCGGGCCGTCGAGGTCGAGTTCCATGATCTCGAAAGGCTTTCCGGGCTCGAGCAGTACAGCAGCTTTGGTCTTCACTGGTGATCTCCTTGATTGTCGGACGAGAGAATGAACGATGGGGTCGGTCAGAGGGCGATGTTGACGGCCTTGGTCTGGGTGTAGAGATCGATGGCCGAAGCGCCGAGCTCGCGGCCCCAGCCGGACTGCTTGTATCCGCCGAAGGGCATCGCGGTGTCGAAGCCGTTGTACTGGTTGATCCACACCGAGCCGGCCTTCAGACGCTTTGCCGTGCGGTGGGCCTTGGAGATGTCCCGGGTCCAGATGCCCGCAGCGAGGCCGTAGATGGAATCGTTTGCGGCAGTGATCGGTCCGTCGTCCGCGTTGAACGGCAACGCCGCCACGACCGGTCCGAAAATCTCCTCCTGGACGATGGAGAATTCAGGCTTGACGTCGACGAAGACTGTGGGCTCGACGAAGTAGCCTTGATCGCCCCAGCGGTTACCGCCCGTCAGTGCGCGTGCGCCGTCGGCGATTCCCTCACGGAGGTAGCCGGTGACCTTGTCGAACTGCTCCTGCGAGACCAGCGGTCCGAGCTGGGTGGTGGGGTCGAGGCCGGGCCCGATCTTGACCTGGCTCGCAGCGTGCGCCACTGCCTCGGTGAACTTCTCGAAGATGGTGTCCTCGACGTACAGGCGAGTGCCCGCAACGCAGCACTGTCCGTGGTTGAACAGCCACGCGTTGAGCGAACCCTCCACCGCGGAATCGAAATCCGCGTCGGCGAACACGATGTTGGGGCTCTTGCCACCGAGCTCGAGCGTGACCTTCTTCAGATTGCCCTTTGCAGCGTCGACGATCTTCTTGCCCACCTCGGTAGAACCGGTGAACGCGACCTTGTCCACGTCGTCGTGCCCGGACAGGGCAGCACCGGCATCGCCGAATCCGGGAACGATGTTCACGACGCCAGGAGGGAAGCCGGCTTCTTCGAATACCTCCGCGAGAAGAAGTGCGGTGAGCGGGGTCTGCTCGGCGGGCTTGAGGATCACGGTATTGCCGGCAGCGAGCGCGGGTGCGAGCTTCCACGACGACATGAGCAGCGGGAAGTTCCACGGGACGATCAGTCCACAGACGCCGATCGCCTCACGCAGTGTGTATGCATGAAACTCGCCGCCCGGAGAGAATGGCATCGACACGTTGACAGTGCTGCCTTCGATCTTGGTGGCCCAGCCTGCGTAATAGCGGAATACGTCTGCGGCCCAAGCCACGTCGACGGCGGTGGCGATGGCAACGGACTTGCCGTTGTCGAGAGCTTCGAGCTGACCGAACTCTTCGGCGCGGGCACTGAGAATGTCGCCGACGCGCCAGATCATCCGCTCGCGCTCGTTTGCCTTCATGCGCGACCAGGGGCCGTCTTCGAAGGCCGTGCGAGCGGCGCGCACTGCGCGGTCGATGTCTTCGACCTGTCCGTGTGCCACGTCTGCGAGCTTCTGTCCGTCAGCCGGGTTGTATGTCGCGAACGTCTGACCCGAAGCGGCGTCGACGAATTCGCCGCCGATGTAGAGCTTCTTCGGTCCGTTCAGGAAACCCTGTACCGCGGAACTGATGGTGTGTTCGGCTACTGCCGTCATCGGAAACTCCCCTGAAGTAGTGAGGTGCGAATGTGATGCACGCCATACTTCCGCGCTTCCGAGGCTGCTAACTGTCCGAACTTTGTACAACTGGAATCGGACAGCGAACTACACAGTGATGTCCAGCGCCCGCATACGTGTGTAGAGAGTGCTTCGGCTGATGCCGAGCTGCGCCGACGCGTGAACCTTGTTGCCGCCGCAGTCTTTCAACGCTCCGATGATCGCCTGACGCTCGGCCTTCTCCCGCCCCGCCAACCGCGACACCTTGGTGGTGGTGCGGTAGTCCTCGGGCAGATCGGCGACGTCGATGCGGTTGCTGGAGCGATCGCCTGAGGCACGATGCAGCACGACACGTAACTCGGCCAGATTGCCCGGCCAACTGGCCGCCGTGAGCGCTTCGGTAGCGCTGGCGGTCAACCTCAGTTCGGGCGAGATCCCTTCCAACATCGCCTGCGCCAACTCGGCGATCTCTGCTTGTCGCTCACGCAGTGGGGCTATGACAACCCTGGAAGCACAACGCGAGACGAGCGATGCGATGGTCGGCGGTAAATCCGCTACCGCGCCGCTGGTCAGCACGATCCGCGGCCCCTCGGCGCTGGCGTCGATCAGGTCGGCAACCAGCGGCAACACCGAATCGGGAAGAAGCTGTACCTGTTCGATCACGACGACGCCCGAACGCTTACGTGCGGCTCGCACAAGATCGGTAACCCATTGCTCACGTCCGTCGAATGCAATCCGCGTGGCATCGAGCCAACTCGCGTCGATGCTGCCGACCACGTCGGATGCTGCCGAGGTTCGGCCCGAACCCGCCTCACCCGAGATCGCCACGGCGGCAGAACCAGCCCGCGCCCGCATCAAGTCTCGGCGCAGTCGTTCACCCGGAGACGGAGCCCGCTCATGAGTTCTACGGATCGGCGCCCGCTCACGCTGGAGTGGTTCGACCAGGAAGAGCGCCCCGCCATCCGCCCCGGAAATCCGGTCGGCCTGAACTCGCGCCAGCGCACCGGACGCCAATTCGACTGTCACCAATCGTGATTGATCCGGGTTGAGGTCGGCGATCAAGGAACGGAGCGACACGTGATCAGCAGTGTCCAGCAGGTCGAGGGCGGTTCGATTGCTCAGCAGGATGTCGTCGCCGATAGCCGCAACGGCAATGTGACGCTGATGCGAAACTCGTTGGAATGCGTCGACCAGTCGCTGCTCCGACGCTTTCGAGCCCTCGAGCAGTCGCTTCTCGATGTCCGCTGCCGCACGCGCAAGGAATGGCGCGAACAGTGGGTTGGCCTGCGAGACAACGCCGGTCATGTCGAGAATTCCCTCGACGCGGCGGGTGACGGGATGCAGGATCGGCTGCCCGTAGCAGCTCAATCCCTTGAGGCTGTCGAGGAAATGCTCGTCACCGTGGATCACCACACTGCGTCCGACCTCGAGCGGCGTACCGAGCGCGTTGGTACCAGCGTGCTCTTCGCCGAAGCGTGAACCGTTGACTACGCCCAACCGCTCGATCGTCCGCTCGACTCGACTGTCGGAGTACACCGAGGCGACCACTCGGCAGTCCCGATCGGCCAGCAGGACGCAGAACCCGGTGCCCGCGATCTGTTGCGAAACCTCGTCGAGCACAGGTGCGGCGGCCCGAAGCAGACGAGATTCGCCGTCCTGTTCCTCGGTGTCCACGGCGATGGCCGACGACGGGTCGAGGCCACTGAGTCGAGAACGCTTCCAGGAGAGCGCGATCTCGGGGCGTACCGGCTCACGCTCCCCTGGGTTCGCGGACATACTCTCAGGCCTGACCGATCAATTCGATCGCCTGTTCTCGCATCGCGATCTTGCGGACCTTGCCCGTGACTGTCATGGGGAACTCGTCCACGACGTGGACGTACCGCGGAATCTTGTAGTGCGCGAGCTTGCCGGTGCAGAATGCACGGACCGAATCGGCGTCCAGATCGTCTGCGCCTTCGCGCATCTGGACCCACACCATCAATTCCTCGCCGTACTTTGCATCGGGTACACCGATGACCTGAGCATCGAGAATGTCGGGGTGGGTGTAGAGGAATTCCTCGATCTCACGCGGATAGACGTTCTCACCACCGCGGATGACCATGTCCTTGATGCGTCCGGTGATAGCGACGTACCCGGCCTCGTCCATCACTCCGATGTCTCCGGTGTGCATCCACCTGGCAGCGTCGATCGCCTCGGCGGTCTTCTCCGGGTTTTCCCAGTAGCCGAGCATGACCGAGTACCCACGTGTGCACAGCTCACCAGGTGCGCCGCGCGGTACCGTCAATCCGGTTGCCGGATCGACGATCTTGATCTCGAGGTGCGGCCCCACCCGTCCGACCGTTTCGGTGCGCTGCTCGATCGAATCGTCCGAGCGAGTCTGCAGCGACACAGGTGACGTCTCCGTCATTCCGTAGCAGATGGACACCTCTGCCATCCCCATGCGATCGATGACCTGCTTCATCACCTCGACCGGGCAGGGCGAACCGGCCATGATGCCGGTGCGAAGGCTCGACAGATCGAAGCTCTCGAAGTCCGGCAAGGCCAACTCTGCGATGAACATCGTCGGAACGCCGTAGAGGGATGTGCACTTTTCGGCCTGAACAGCTTCGAGCGAAGCACGCGGATCGAACGCCGGACCCGGAATGACCATGGCGGCACCGTGAGTGGTGCACGCAAGGTTTCCCATCACCATGCCGAAACAGTGGTAGAACGGCACCGGGATGCACACCCGATCCACCTCGCTGTAGTGGCACAACTCGCCGACGAAGTAGCCGTTGTTGAGGATGTTGTGGTGACTGAGCGTCGCGCCCTTCGGGAAACCGGTAGTGCCCGAGGTGTATTGGATGTTGATCGCGTCGTCGGCTGACAATGAGGCTTGGGCAGCGGCGAGCGGAGCCGGATCGTTTGCCTGCGCCGCCAACCCGTCTGCAAGCACTGAGTCCCACTCGGGTGAACCGAGCAAGATCACCGACGTCAGATCGGGGCACTGCGGCCGCACCGTCTCGATCATCGACGCGTAATCCGAAGTCTTGAAGCTCGCCGCAGACACCAGCGTCGAGATCCCGGCCTGCTCGAGCACGTACTGCAACTCGTGCGAGCGGTACGCCGGGTTGATGTTGACCAGGATCGCCCCGATCTTTGCCGTCGCATATTGCGTGAACGTCCATTCCGGACAGTTCGGAGCCCACATCCCCACCCGATCGCCCTTCCCCACACCACGGGAAAGAAGTCCGGCAGCGAGCCCGTTCACCTGCTCGGCGAACTCCCGGTACGTCCATCGTCGACCGCTGGCATGGTCGATCAACGCATCACGGTCACCGTGCGCGGCAACCGTGCGATCCAGGTTGTCTCCGATGGTGTCGCCCAGCATCGGACCGTCCCATACTCCGGACGTATAGCTGGGCAGCGGGGTACTCATGTGTTCTGTCCTCTCCGGTTACCTGTTCAGGCACCTATGAGAGGGGCCGCCGCAGCGGACCCTCTCATCTACGAATTTACTCGATTCGGTGTGATGCACGACATACTTCCCGGTGTGGGGTGGCCGTAACTGTCTGAAGTCCGGACACCCCATCCGCCTGCTGTGCGCCTTTATTAACCGCCGGCGGTTAATAAAGGCGCACAGTGGTTACAGCGCGTGATCCTTGGTCTCGACGAGCGCCCACGTGCAGATCAGGCTCAGCACACCCAGGATCGCCAGCATGACTCCGATGGCCATGCTCCCGTAGGCCGAGGCCAGTGGTGCGGCGATCAGCGGCGGCACTGCGCCACCGAGCACTCCGGCGAGGTTGTAGCCGAGGCCGGCACCGGTGTAGCGGTAGCGGGTCTGGAACATTTCCGGAAGCAGCGCACCGCAGGGGCCGTAGGCGATTCCGAAGATCATCAGCGTGCCGAACATTCCGATGACGAAGGCGATCGGCGATCCCGTGTCGAGGAGCGGGAACAGCACGAGAGCCCAGACGACGGCCAGACCACACGAGATCATGATGACCTTGCGACGCCCGATGCGGTCCGAGTACAGAGCGGAGACGATGATCGCCGCACCGAAGACGAAGGCGGAAGCGATACCGACCGACAGAACGAACGGGCGGGAGAAGCCGAGAGTCTTGGTTCCGTAGCTCGTGAGGAATGCCGTGCCCATGTAGAAGAACGCGAAGAGGCAAGCCAAGGCGCCGGCCGAGAGCAGGATCTCCTTGGTCTGGAACCGCCAGGCATCCAGGAACGGGAGGGTGCGAGGTGCTTCGTTCTTCTGTTCTGCGACGCGCTCTGCCTGCTCCGCCTTGAAGACCGGGGTCTCCTCGATAGCGAGTCGCATGTAGAGGCCGATGCCGACCAACACGATGGAGAACAGGAACGGAATACGCCAGCCGTAATCGAGGAATGCCTGGTTGGTATCGCCGAGAACAGCGCCGGTGATGAGGAAGGTACTGCTCGAGAGCACGAAGGCGATTGCGGGGCCGAGCTGCGGGAACATCGCATACAGACCACGTTTGCCTGGTGGAGCGTATTCCGCGGTAAGCAGGGTTGCGCCTGCCCATTCACCACCGACCGCGAAGCCTTGGCCGAATCGCAAGAGCACCAAGATGATCGGAGCGGCGACACCGATAGTTGCCGCACCGGGCAGCAAGCCGATCAGCAGCGTCGAGATGCCCATGAGCAGGAGCGTCGAGATCAGAGTCTTCTTGCGACCGATGCGATCGCCGAAGTGTCCGAACAACATTGCGCCGACGGGGCGGGCGATGAAGGCGACTGCGAAGGTCGCAAACGATGCGACAGTTCCCGCGGTGGCACCGAGTGCGGGGAAGAACACCGTCGGAAAGACAAGTGCCGCAGCAGTTCCGTAGATGAAGAAGTCGTAGAACTCGATGGTCGTGCCGATGCAACTCGCGATAGCGACGCGCCGCACGCTGGTGGTCTGCGGGGGTTGCGTCGCACCTGCGGCACTCGCGCCCCCGGCGCCGGCGGCACTGGTGCCGCCTGTGGGAGAGACTGTGGTCACTCGATTCCTCCGTGGTCCTATGGTGTCGCCCTGTGGGCATCACCGTCGATAGGAGGAAAGGTAGTGATGTGGCTCACCCCCGCACTACCCCCGAAAGGGGGTAAGAGTGATCCCGGTCACGACTTGTATGCAATGGTAACGAGTTTCACGACCTCGAACACAACGTGGGCCGCACGATTCATTTCTCACGAATCGGGCGGCCCACGCTGAGCAGAGTCAAAATCCAAAGCTACGGATCAAGCCTTACCGGCAGCCCCGAACAGTTCCTGACGGATCTCTCCCCACACCGTGGCGTAGGAGTCGATGATCGGTTCCGAGATCCACTTGGACTCCCCCGCTTGGACTTTCGCGAGAGCATCCGAGAAGAGGTCCTGGTAGCGGGACAACCGCGGAACGAACGCTGACAGATCGTCGAAGAGGTTTGCCGCTCGACGATCCAGCTCCGCAAGAGAATCCGCGTCCGCACTGCCGATCAGCGAGACGAATTCCTCGTCCAGAGGAAGGAAAGTCTCGTACACCTCGCCGATGGAGTCCTCGTCGATCGAAACCCGCTCCGCGTCCAGCTGATCTTCGAGTTCTGCCAAACCCTTGTCGGTCAGGCTGATGGCGTCTTCCGCTTCGACCGCTTTGCCCTGCGCGACAAGTGCGTCGTACGCAGCTTGACCGGAGGCCGCGCTGACGCCCAGGTGCTCGGCCAGGACGACCGCTCCGACCCGCTCCTTGAGTCGTACCGCCTGGAGCAGCGCCAACTCGTCCACATTGCCAGCGAAGGCCATCGATTTCTCCTACTCACGTGCCGCCAGTGCGGCTCCAGCATCTCAGCGGACACCCAAGGGTTTCCGCAGCCCGACAAAGGGCTCGACAGAATCAGATCACACACGCTTAGCCATGTGCCGAGCAACTTACGATGGGCTCCCCCACTGACAATTCGGACGATCCGGTATGTTTGCAGTGTGATAGCTCCAACGGTGTCTGTAATAATCCCCTGCCTGAACGTCATGAAATACATCGACGTCCAGCTGGTTGCCTTGAGCGAGCAGAACTTCGGCGGAGTTTTCGAGGTCATCGTGAGTGACAATGGATCGACAGACGGTCTCGAGCAGCACATTACAAATCACCCGCTCACGGCTGAGCTCAACCTTCGATATGTAGATTCTTCTCAGAGAGCTGGAATCAGCTTTGCCAGGAACAATGGGTCGGCATATGCGCGTGGGCAATTTCTTGCATTTTGCGACGGAGACGACCGCGTCCACAGTTCCTGGCTGACTCAACTACTTCTTTCGGCCGAATTCGCAGATCTGATTGCCGGCGGCGTGGAATCAGAATCGATCAATTCGTCGGAAGTGCATTCGTGGCGGCCACTTGCCTCGACGGACGGGTTGGTTCTCGGCCGCTTTCTTCCTTCTGCGATGGGGTGCAACATTGGAATCTGGAAGCGCGCCTTCGATTCGATTGGCGGCTTTGACGAATCGATGACAGCAGGCGAGGATGTCGAATTTTCGTGGCGAGCCCAGATCTCAGGCCTGTCCTTCGCCCACGCGCCTAAGGCAACCGTCGCCTACCGCCTTCGATCAACCCTTAGCGGAACATGGCACCAGACCGTGTCGTACGGTATGGCTGAAGTCGAGCTATTTCTTGCATTTCGGGACTACGGGGTCCAACGACCGACGATGAAATCTTCGCTCACGACGCTTGCCGGCCTCATCTTGCTGAATCCGTTGATTCCACAAAGGCTCAGCGGAATGCCGCGGGGTCGATGGATCGCCTTTGCCGGTCTACAGGTGGGCAAGCTCAAATGCGCGGCCAGGAATCGCACCTTCTACTTCTGAGCGCCCGATATCGTTTCAGGCGACTGAATCGGCCTGATCGGGAATCACGCTGCCGTCCTCGCGAGTGACGGCGCCTTTGGCCCCAGCCTCGTCGGTGTACGCGTCGGTCGAGCAACGATAAGGTGCATCCGCCTGGGATTTCGGTTCGATGAACATGGGGTTGACCAGCCATTTTCCATCACTGTTGTCGTAGGCGTTGCACATCAGTTCAGGGTTGTTGCGGTTGATCACCAGACGCGCACCGGTCGCATCTCCGAGGAAGGTCACGTCGGTGACAGAATCACCGGCAGCAAATACCTGGCGGCGATCGGCGGCCAACTGCTCGAACGCCGTAGGCCCGACGACCCCGTAGACAACCTCGTTGACCTGGCACCGCTTGCCGTCGATGTACGGGATGACCGAGTCGTCGCCGTCCGCAACGCCACCACATCCACGAAGGCGGCCGGTCAGAACACCGTCCTCGGCGATCGGCCGCACACCCATCACGTGATCGGCGTCCAATCCCAGCTGTTCCGCCCAGACTCGAACTACCGGTTCGGCCGACGCGGAGATGATCCGCACGTCGAATCCATGAGCGCCGAGGGATTTCACCAAATCTTCGATTTGCGCGTAGTAACGCACCGAGCCGTCGACTTCCGTGGTACCGACGATCTGATCGGATCCTTCTGCGGCAGATAGATTCTCGGCGCGTGCAGCGCGCGCGTACTCGGTGATCTCGTCCTCGGTGTGCCCCGCCATCAACTGCACGGCCCACGCGTACGCGGCCTTGATCCGGCGGTGATCGTAACCGTCGAATGCGGCCTGCCCGTCGCGAGTCTTCTCTTCGAGTACAGCAACGATCTCGTCGGCGCAGTCGACGTCGGTGCTGGTTGCCAACGGTTGCCCCGGCGCGGTCTCCGAACCACAGGCGGCGGAAAGTGCGGCAGCGCCGGCTGGCGTCATGAAGCGACTGGTGGTTGCCCAGTCCCCTCCGGCAGGCTGTAACACCTTGTTGTTCTTGATCATCCAGAATGCAGTGGCGCTTCCGATGTCGTTCTTGACAACTGTGTTGTCCCAGTCGAAGAGCGCCAACGGAGCACCCTCATCGACGTCACCTGCAGCACCGCACGTCCCGAACTCCGCGATCATGGAGTCCAGCTTCGTTCGGTTGTCGCCGTACCAGACAAGACCTGAATCCAGTGGCGCGCAGGATGAACCACTTTGCGCCGCATCCTCTTTCGGAGAACTTTCGGCTGGACTACAAGCAGTTGCACTCAACAGAACACTACCTACGGCCAACGCGCACAGGGCGCGGGCATGCAGCGAACGGAACATCGATTCCCTCGTTTTCGTCGTGATTCGGGTACGACGGCACACCCGAGTGTCGATCGACCCGGGTATGCCGTGCAGCTGTCAATTAATCGAGCGTCAGCACTTCTCCCGACGCAACGGCGTCGGCGCGAGAGGTGTCCTTGAGGTCGACGCCGGAGCGGCCCAACTGGCGCGCTCCCGCCACCAACCCCAGGACGACACGAGCGGCCTGCTCGTATCCGAGCCCCTCGGGTGGGTGGACGTTGGAAATGCAGTTTCGATCCGCGTCGGTGCGACCGACGCGTGGAAGGTGAGTCAGATAGATCCCGACGCTGTCCGCCACCGAGAGCCCTGGACGTTCGCCGATCAGGACGATCGCCGTCTGCACTCCCATCGCGGCGGCGATGTGATCGCCCAGTGCCACACGCGCGTTCGTGGCGATCACGGGCGGCGCTATGGAATACCGCTCCCCCAGCACCGTGACCAACGCGGACAGGAGTTGTTCGCCGTGGTCCATCAGCGCGCGCGGCGACAGTCCGTCGGCGAGGATGAACCCGATCTCCTTGTCGGAACTCGAGATCGCACTCAGGTCGGCAGGCTGGCGCCCCAGGTCGGGCCTCCGGAGATACTCGCTGCGCGAGGAGACGCTGCTCGCCACGACCACCGGCGCCCCGATACCCACCCCTTCGACTCGACTGGCAAGCGCCTGCGAATCGAGTGGCTCGTGGACTGCGTCGCGAGCGGCGGCGTGCGCCGCCTTGAATTCGAGAACCCGCTTCGTGGGCAACGAATCACCGGCGCGCCCCAACCCGATACGCGATTGTGTGGTCTTGCGCAGTGGACCCCAGAAATCGAGGATCGGAGCCTGATCTTCGGTCATGAGTTCACCGTCAAAGCCCGCAGCGGCGACATTTCGGCGTCGATCGGAAGAACCCGACCGTTTGCGTCGGTCATCCCCAAATTATGGAGCCAGGTCTCGAACTCCGGGGCGGGCTGCAAACCGAGGACCTTACGTACGTACAGCGCGTCGTGGAACGCCAGACTTTGATAGCCAAGCATCACGTCGTCGGCGCCAGGAACCGCGATCACGAACGCAGCGCCGGCGACGCCCAGCAAGGTGAGGAGGTTGTCCATGTCGTCTTGATCGGCTTCGGCGTGGTTGGTGTAGCAGACGTCCACCCCCATCGGCAGCCCGAGCAGTTTTCCGCAGAAATGATCTTCCAAGCCCGCACGAATGATCTGCTTGCCGTCGTAGAGATACTCGGGGCCGATGAAGCCGACCACCGTGTTGACCAGCAGCGGTTCGAGATCACGTGCCACCGCGTACGCCCGGGTTTCGAGTGTCTGCTGATCGACCGGGGCTCCGCCGGTGCCGTAGTGCGCCCCAGAACTCAGGGCGGACCCCTGACCCGTCTCGAGGTACATGACGTTGTTGCCGACCGTTCCGCGGTTCAACGAACGCCCGGCCTCATTGCCCTCGCGCAACAGCGGAATGTTCACTCCGAAACCGGAGTTGGCGCCTTCGGTGCCGGCGATCGATTGGAAAACCAGATCGACCGGCACCCCCGATTCGATCAGTCCGATCGTGGTGGTCACGTGCGAGAGCACACACGACTGAGTTGGGATCTCGAAACGCTGACGGATGTCGTCGAGCAGGTGGAGCAGATCCGAGGTGGCCTGGGGAGAGTCCGTCGCGGGATTGATACCGATGACGGCGTCGCCGCATCCCATCAGGAGACCGTCGAGTGTTGCCGCCGCGATGCCGCGTGGATCGTCCGTCGGATGATTTGGTTGCAGTCGAGTGCTCAACCGACCAGGCAGACCGATGGTCGTACGGAACCCCGCGGTGACGGTGATGGCCTTGGCGACAGCGATCAGGTCCTGATTGCGCATGATCTTGCTTACCGCGGCAACCATTTCCGGGGTGAGCCCGGGACTGACGGCAGACAAGCGTGCGGAAGCTTCCGGCGCCGACGCCGTCTCGAGCAACCAGTCCCGCAGTCCGCCGACGGTCAGGTGCGCCACCGGTGCAAAGGCCAGGCGATCGTGGCTGTCGATGATGAGCCGAGTCACCTCGTCGTCCTCGTACGGAACCACAAGATCCTCGAGAAATACAGTCAGGGGAAGGTCAGCCAGAACCCATTGGGCAGCAGCACGTTCGGCGTCGGAGCTTGCCGCGCAACCGGCGAGCTCGTCGCCCGAGCGCAGCGGTGTCGCCTTCGCCATCAGATCGACGAGACCGTCGAACGAGTAGTTGGTTCCGGATACCTGCTGGTGATACTTGGCCATCCCGCGACTCATCCCAATTCTTCTTCCGCCTGTGCAAGTACAGCAAACTCCTCGTCCGGCGAGTTGGCAACAAGGTGGTGGCGACTGTAGAGACCGAAGTACGCCATGAGAACACCGAAGGCGACCAACGTCAGCAGTGCTGCAACGGGATCCACCAGGAAGGTTGCCACCACGGACACTGCTGCGATCACGAGTGCAAACGAGGTGGTGGCGATACCGCCGGGAGTGCGGTACGGGCGCGGCATGTTCGGCTCGCGCTTGCGAAGGACGATGTGACTCACCATCATCAGGACGTAGCTGACTGCCGCGCCGAACACGGCCATGTTGAGCAACATGGCACCTTCACCGGTGAGCGAGAGCGCGAAGCCGATGATTCCGGGAACCACGAGAGCAAGAGTGGGTGCCTTGCGCTTGTTGGTCACCGACAGGTTCTTCGGCAAGTAGCCGGCACGTGAGAGCGCAAACGTCTGACGGGAGTATGCGTACATGATCGAGAAGAAGCTCGCGACCAGACCGGCAAGCCCGATGTAGTTGACCGCCTTTGCCGCTCCGCTGTCCCCCAGAGCCTCGACGAGCGGATTTCCGGAGGTGGACAGGGCGTCGGCACCGAGCGCGCCCGTGGCGAGAAAGAGGACCGTTGCGCCTGTGACGATCAGGATCAACATGCTGATGATGATGCCGCGCGGGACGTTCTTCTCCGGCTCGCGTGCTTCCTCGGCGGCCAGCGGTACACCTTCGACGGCGAGGAAGAACCAGATCGCGAAGGGCACGGCGGCCCAAATTCCCAGCAGACCGAACGGCAGGAACGACGACGATCCAACGGCGCTGGTGTCGACGGCGATATCGGTGAGGTTGGACGAATCGAAAAGGCCGACAGCCGAAACCGCGAACACGACCAGGCCGACGAGTGCGATGGCCGTGATGATGAACATCGCCTTGAGTGCCTCACCGGCACCGGTGAGGTGAATGCCGATGAAGATCGCATACACCGCGAGGTACACCCACCACCCGTCGGTGATCCCGAACAGGTTCAGGGACTCGACGTACGCACCGATGAACGTCGCGATCGCCGCGGGCGCTATCGAGTACTCGATGAGAATTGCTGTGCCGGTGGCAAATCCACCCCAGGGACCCATGGCCCGTCTGGCGAACGTGTACCCGCCGCCCGCAGCAGGAAGCGCCGAAGACATCTCGGCCATACCGAGCACCATCGCCAGGTACATACCCGCGATGACGACGGCCGCGATGAGAAGGCCACCGAATCCGCCTTCGGCCAGTCCGTTGTTCCAGCCGGCGTAGTCACCGGAAATCACATAGCTGACGCCCAACCCCGCAAGCAGCACCCACCCTGCTGTTCCCTTTCGGAGTGTTCGTTTCTCCAGATACGAATTGTCTTCCGCGTGGAAGTCGGCGCCGTCGTGGTGTGCACCCGCGGCACCGGCGTTTTTGCCGGTTGCGTGGTCGGAAAGAGACATGTCCATCCTCTGAATCGGTCAAGAATGAGACGACGCACGGTGGATGCGTCGCGTGAAATGAACGGTATGTGGGCGATGTACGGAGAAGGTCGCCTGGAGATGACCGCGCTGTTAACTGGCTGTCATGTGGTCGGCCCCCGAGTTTCTTCAGGCCCGGCGGGCCGCACCCGGCACCGGGCAGGCATCGACGGCCTCGGCGACCACCTGGGGAACCGTCGGCGGCAGAGGCCGCACGCCCGCTTCCCAATCTGCGCCGACGAGAATGCTCGACGCGCCGAGTGCTTCGTTCTCTTCCGGTGTGAATGCCCTTGCTCGACTGAGGAATCTGAATCCTTCAGGAGACTCCAAGCTGAATCCACCGCCTCGCCCGGGCACGACGTCCAGAACCAACTGGGTGTGCTTCCAGGCTTCGAACTGTGATCCGGAAATCCAGACCTGTACAGCGTCCGTTCCGGTGGGAAGGTTTTCGGGAATCTCTCCGACAGCAAGCCGGAGGTCGACAATTCCGAGTAGTACGTCACGGTCTCCGACGATGAATTCCCCTGAGGGATAACACATCGGGGCGGAGCCGTCACAGCATCCACCGGATTGATGCATCATCAGTTCGCCGTGAGTCCCGCTGAGGCGGCGCAGGAGGTCAGCCGCCCCAGCGGTGGTCACCAACCGGGGTGGAACGGCGCCGGTATCGGGTGTGACCGTGGCGCTCATTCCAACCTCCGTGTTGTTGTGCAAGTTTGCATGTTGCAGTCGTGCTGACCGGCACCCGCGGCGAGGGGCTCACGGGTGCCGGGGGTCGATCAGAAGAAGCCCTGAGCCTTCTGGGCGTAACTGACCAGCAGGTTCTTGGTCTGCTGGTAGTGCGAGAGCATCATCAGGTGGTTCTCGCGGCCGATGCCGGACTGCTTGTATCCACCGAAGGCGGCGTGTGCCGGGTACTGGTGGTACGTGTTGGTCCAGACGCGACCGGCCTGGATGTCACGGCCTGCGCGGTACGCAACTCCGCCGTCGCGGGACCAGACTCCGGCACCCAAACCGTAGAGGGTGTCGTTGGCGATTTCGATGGCCTCGTCGTAGTCCTTGAACGAGGTGACCGAAACGACGGGTCCGAAGATCTCCTCCTGGAAGATGCGCATCTTGTTGTTGCCGGTGAAGACAGTCGGCTGGACGTAGTAGCCGCCGGACAGGTCTCCGCCGAGTTCGGCCCGCTCACCACCGGTGATGACCTTGGCGCCTTCGGCCTTGCCGATCTCGATGTACGAGAGGATCTTCTCGAGCTGGTCGTTGCTGGCCTGCGCGCCGATCATGGTGTCGGTGTCGAGCGGATCTCCTTGGCGCACAGCCTTGGTGCGGATGGCTGCCATCGCGAGGAACTCGTCGAAGATGTCTTCCTGGATCAGCGAACGCGACGGGCAGGTGCAGACCTCGCCCTGGTTGAGGGCGAACATCGTGAAGCCCTCGAGCGCCTTGTCCTGGTAGTCGTCGTTGGAGGCGAGAACGTCGGAGAAGAAGATGTTGGGGCTCTTGCCACCGAGTTCGAGGGTGACGGGGATGAGGTTCTGCGATGCGTACTGCATGATCAAGCGACCGGTGGTGGTTTCGCCGGTGAACGCGATCTTCTTGATTCGCGGGCTCGACGCCAGCGGCTTTCCGGCCTCGACGCCGAAGCCGTTGACGATGTTGAGAACACCGGCAGGCAGCAGGTCACCGATGATGCCGATGAGGTGCAGGATCGAGACGGGTGTCTGCTCGGCAGGCTTGAGCACGATGGCATTGCCGGCAGCGAGGGCGGGCGCAAGCTTCCACACGGCCATGAGGATCGGGAAGTTCCACGGAATGATCTGACCGACTACACCGAGCGGCTCGTGGAAGTGGTAGGCCACGGTGTCGGAATTGATCTCCGAGAGCGAACCTTCCTGTGCGCGAATAGCTCCCGCGAAGTAACGGAAGTGATCGATGGCGAGCGGAATGTCGGCGTTGAGGGTCTCGCGGATCGGCTTGCCGTTGTCCCACGACTCGGCGAGTGCGATGGATTCGAGGTTCTCCTCCATACGATCAGCGATCTTGTTCAAGATGATCGCGCGCTCGGCGACCGAGGTCTTGCCCCAGGCCGGAGCTGCTGCGTGCGCTGCGTCGAGAGCGAGCTCGATGTCTTCTGCGGTGGAACGAGCCACATCACAGAAATTCTGTCCGGTCACCGGTGTCGGGTTCTCGAAGTACTGACCCTTGACCGGAGCAACCCATTCGTTGCCGATCCAGTTGTCGTATCGAGACTGGAAGGACATGATCGCGTCGGCGGTACCTGGGCGGGCGTACACGGTCATTGCAAGCTCCTATGTAAACGTGTTCTTCCTGGGCGCACCCACCAAATCGGTGACTGCAATCCCACCCCCCGGTGGGGTGTGATTCACAACACTAGGAGTTGCAACGTTGCAAGTACGTTGCGTGCGAGAGACGCAGCTGAGTCTCAGATGCCCAATTGGCGGTCGAGGAGATCAATTCTTGCTTGGACCTGCGAATACAGCGGAGATTGCGGATCCAACGTGGACAGGTAGGCCTCCCACACGACGGAGTCTTCGCGGCCGTGTACGGACGTGGTCCACCGGGCCAGAAGGTTGGCGTCACCTCCACGCAGCAGAGCCGCCTGCACCCTGGTGCGCAGTTCTTCCCGCACCTCTTCGATACCGGGAGAGGCCGAGCCGGCCAGCACGGGGCCCGAATACAGTTTCATCGCTGTCGCCGCGTCGCCGCGATCCAACGCTGCCCGCACGTCGCCGACGTCTGTCGTGAACTCCGTGATGATCCGATAGGGGCGCGAAGCCAGCCGGTCGGCGCCGAAAACCTTACGAAGCCGCGACATTTCCGCGCGAATGGTCACTGCGTCGAGTTCACCCTCGTCGAGCAGGACTGCAAGGTGGTCGGAGCTGAGACCTTCCGGATGTTCGGAAAGCAGAAGGAGAATCTCGGCGTGACGCTGCGAAATCGGGATTCGGTCGCCGCCGCGAACCAACGTCGGCCGGCCTGCACCGAAGGTCTCGAGGCGTGGAGCCGTGGCACTGAGCGGGATGGGCGAGTTCAAGAGGTGGAATCGCAATTCCGATTCGGCGGCAGCAACCGTTGCACGGATCAGCGACAGCACTTCGGGAACCGCGACCCTGGGTCCACCGGTGATGTCGATGGCACCGAGGATCTGCCCAGTGGTGGGATCGTGGACGGGTGCGGCCGAACAACTCCAGTCGTGCACGGTTCGGTTGAAATGTTCGGATCCGAAGATCTGTACGGAGTGATCGAGAGCAAGCGCCGTTCCCGGCGCGTTGGTACCGACACGGTCTTCGCTCCAGTCGGCGCCTTCGACGAAGTTCATGGACAACGCCTTGTCCTTGGCCGAATTGTCACCCTCTACCCAGAGCAGTCGACCGTGTGCGTCACTGATCGCGATCAGCAAGCCGGTCTCGGCAGCATCTTCCACCAGCAGTTTCCGGATCACTGGACGTATCAGGGACATGGGATGCGCGGATCGATACTTTTCGAGCTCCAGCCCTTCGAGCATTTCAGGGTTGCCGACAACGTCGGGATTTACTCCCTTGTTGCGGCTCCGCATCCAGGATTCGAGCACGACCGAACGGACATGGGAGTCGTCGGTAAGTCCTTGGCCGGGCACGCCCCGGGCATCGATGAACGACTGATGGGCAGACGAAAGTCGCCGCGCTAGTAACGCGACGTCATCGCCTGGCCTGACCGCCACCCACGGGTTGCCGGACACAGCCTGTTCACGTGCCATATTTTGCGTTCCTCCGCTCCGTGGACCACTGTAACGCCGATCACAACTCATCGGCGAGAACGACCATTCGGTTTGCCTGTCAGCACCTGCCTGTTGCCGCTCGTGGTCACTCGTCACCGAGCAGGATGGTGCTTGCTCGTTCCGCGACCATCACCGCGGTCGCGTGCGGGCCGCGAGTCGGGATCGTCGGCAGGATTGACGTGTCAACAATACTGAGCCCTTGCACACCGATCACACGGCACCGACCATCGACGACTGCGAACGGGTCCGACTCGGCCCCCATCACGCAGCTACCGGACATATGTAAGGACGTACCGAGTCGGGATTCGATCCACTCGTCGGTGTACTCCACAACGGGGCGGTCGATCAATCCTGTCTCCGCGATCGACTCGAGAAGGTTCTCGGCGATCTGCATCCCTTCCCGAATGGCGGCTCGATCGTGCGCCGACGCGACGTAGTTGTATCGAATACGCGGTGCCCCAGCGGGATCCCCCGATGCCAGTTCGATACTTCCCCGACTGCGCGGCGCCATGAGGACCACCCCGACGCCGTGATCCATGCGAGGCACACCAGGAACCAAGTCTGTGAAAGATGCGGTGTACGGCCGGATTTCGAGTTCGGCGAGATTGAGGGCCGTCTCCAGTACGGGAGTCTGCGATCGAATCGTGCGAGGCGTCGAAAAATGGTACGGCAGCAGCACTTCCGGATGGTCGACGAAGTTCTGGCCGACGCCAGGCCGGTCGAGGATGACGGAAACTCCTTGCCCTGCAAGTTGTTCCGCCGGACCGATGCCGGAATTCAAGAGAATGTGTGGCGTCGCCACCGCACCCGAACACACGATCACGCGGTCGGCACGAATGCGCCGGACGTTACCGCCGTCGAGTACGTCGACCCCGATCGCTCGGGTTCCCGAGAACGCGATGCGAATGACGTTCACGCCGGATTCCACCCGCAAATTCGGGCGGTGCAACACCGGCATCAGATAGGCGACCGCAGTACTGATCCGACGATGATCCGATACATTCAGCGGCACCCGGCCGACGCCGAACGAGTCAGGCGCATTTTTGTCGACGTCGTCGGGAAAACCAGCTGCGAGTGCCGCGGCCTGGAACTCACCGCTCAGCGGATGCAGTTGGTCCCACGCTCGCCGCTCGACCGGGATCGGACCGCCGCTCCCGTGGAACTCGCCCTCGAAATCACGATCGGATTCGGACTTCTTGAAGTACGGCAATACGTCGTCGAATCGCCACGAACTCGGCCAGTTCTCGAAATCGGCGCGAGTTGCGCGGGTGAAGTACGCGCCGTTGACAGCCCCGGACCCACCGAGTGTCCGCCCGCGCGCGATCGTGGACGCCCGACGCGGTGTCAACTCGACCGGATACGTCCACGTGTATTCGCTCGCAGGTCCAACCGGCAGTCGATACGGATCACTCAGGACGTCCGGAAGTTCGAGCGCCGAACGGTATCCGCTTCCCGATTCGAGGAGCATCACCGTGGCGGATGGATCTTCACTGAGCCTGGCTGCGACGACGCAGCCACACGTGCCACCACCGACAACCAGAAAATCTGCGTAGTCGGCTTCTGTCACTTGGTGATTCGAGGTTTCAGCGCCGCACAGTCGCGGGCGTCGAATGCGCCACGCCAGAGTCCGGCTCCATAAGCGATGTCGTCTGCTCGTTTGAAGAAGACGTACCGAACCGGTCCCAGTCCGCCTGGCTCACGGTGGCGATACCAGTCCACCAACCCTTCGGCGACGGCCGCTGCGACGGCCAGTCGTCGTATTCGACGGGAGGCGATCACCGCCAAGAGCGTCACGGGCCAGTAGTGACGACACATCGCCGATGCGAGTTGCCAGAATCCGCCGACAAACCCTTGCGCGGTGAGGATGGCCGCGATCCGGGTGGGCTGACTCAGACCGGTGAACATCTTTCGCAGCCGGTAGACGGTGAACAGCAAAGCGCCGAGTGCGCCGGCAAGACCGGAACGTGTCAGTGTTGCGGCGGCGATGCATGCGAAGAGCGTCGAGAACGACATCGCCATCGGCGGAACCGAACCCTCGTGCCTGGCAGCCAACGGCGCCGCACCCGTCCCGTAGAACGCACGCCTGGCGAACCACTTGTCGAACTGCACTCGATGATCGTGAGCGACGTGCGCTACCGGTTCGTACCTCAGACGCCAACCAGCAGCCTGTAGGCGCCAGCAGAAATCGACATCCTCGGCTACTTCGAGGCTCTCGTCGAACCCGTTGCATTCGAGCGCTACGTCGCGCCGGACGATCACGGCCGCGCTGGGAACATAGGCGACCGGACTGCCCGATTTCACCGCAGCTTCCTTGCGTCCGAGGTCGAGAGACGATCGCATGTTCTCGTACCGCGCCAGCGCCGTCCCGTATGGATCGAGGGCGACGATGCGGGGCGCAACGAGGGCAACCCCTGGATCGCTGAAGTGACCCAACATCAGCTCGAGCCAACCGGCACGCGGGATGACGTCGGAGTCGAGGAAGGCAACGAAACGTGTTTGGGCCGAACGCAATCCCGAGTTTCGCGCTGCCGAGGGTCCGCGGGCGCTCTCGTGCCGCACTACTGTGATGGTGCCGGTGCCCGGGCAGGCGCGCCGAGGTTCCACCGGCACTTCCGAACCGTCGTCGACAACGATGACGGTCAGATCCTTGAGGACGGGCAATAGGCGTTCGACGCCGGCCTGGTTGTCCTTGACCGGAATCACGACGGTGACATCCGCAGCGGACGGCGTCGACATCGGACGAGGATTCGCGACACCCGAATCGAGTAGGTGTCGAGCAACCGCGGCGCTCTGCTGATCGACTACCTCGAGGAAGCCGTCACCGATCATCGCCGCAGCCGTCGGAGCCAGCTTGAGCATCCGCGTCGGAGATCCGCCGATGAGTACCCGGCCACCCGAGTACGTGCGCACCTTGGGGTCCAACCGAATGCCGAAGCCGTCGGGGAGTCTTGCTGGTCGCATCAGATGATCGTAAGGGACGTAGCCCGTCGTGCTGCAACTCGTCGCAGCCTCGAAAGCCGTCGCAGGTGGACCGTCCGCCCCCACTCGGTCGTGGTCGTCACCGAAGCCTCCCATCTGGACCAGGCTCCCACCGGGCCAGTCCATCCGTCACGCGTCCTACCAACTCACCGAAGATGTATGCGCCGTCTTCGGCGGTAGCCCCGACTGGATTGCCGAGAACGCCGTTTTGCGACACAGCGACCATACCGCCCGAACGCATTCCTGGCATCAGGTCTGAGATAGGAGACAAATTTCCTGTCTCAGCAAGGCTCATGTGCACCAAATCGGGCGAAAGGTGCAGCAATAGGCTCGTTTCAGTGTGCCCGGCATGCGCGTCGGCACCCGGAACAGCGCACGGCGCCCAAGCGGCATCACGCCCCTCATACCGCAGAAGTGCCACCGCTTTGGCCAATGCGGGTCCATTTCCGCCGTGACCGTTGACGAACAGCACCCGCTTCGCCCACCGGAATGCGGACCTTCCGTACTCGACTACGACGATTTCCATAGCCTCGGCACCGATCGAGACAGTGCCGGCAAAACCTTCGTGCTCTCCACTCGCCCCGTATTCGACGGCCGGGGCCACGACGACGTCGGGCAGAGCCTGCGCGACTGCTCTCGCAATCCGAGTGTCCGTATCGAGAGGCAGATGCGGACCGTGTTGTTCGAAAGAACCGACCGGGACTACGACGGTGAGCGCAGTGCCCTCGAGCGCCGGGCTCGGGATGGCAGCAAGGTCACGCAAAAAACTCATCCCCCGATCGTATTGTGCACAGATCCTCGAGCTCTCGGGTCCACCCGAATCGATCGGATTGTGGTGGTGGCATTGGCTGTTGCGACGGCAGTTCCGGATTCGGTCAGAAGTTCTCCTGCAAGAAAAGCGAGGGACGCACCACGCCTCACGACACGGCCACGCCCGATGTATGCGCCGGGGAAGGCAGGCTCGAGAAATTGAACATGCAACGACGCTGTCGGCGCGAACTGGTCGTGGTCGAGTGTGGCCACCAATGCGGGACCAAGAGTGTCGTCAAGCATCGCAGCGAGGAAACCTCCCTGAATGTGCCCAGCAGGATTCGTAAACCTCACGTCGAGAGTGAATCCCACTTCAATCGTCGCGGACTCAGGATCTATCGCACGAAGCGTCCAACCAAGTAATGTCGCTGCCGGCGAGGGCGGAGAATCCCCATTGACCACATCCCAGAACGGTCCCTTGCGTTTCATCGCTCATGTATAGCCTGCCCCCGACTCTGCCACCCCCGAAACAGTCACCCTCCGAAACACAGCATGCGAATACACCGGGGCATGGTGATGCCCCGGTGCTCGCGTCGGCAGTTGTGGAGGTTCACGCCGCAGTCGGTGGACTGTTACCACCGATCGGATGCTGGAACGGGTCGATCGACATCGGCGGATAGAACACTGTTTTTCGGTCGGGGCCTATCTCCACCCGCCATTCGGTGTGGTGCAGTGTCCGATGATGATGGCCACACAACAAGATCAGATTGTCGAGATCCGTTGGGCCGCCATCATTCCAGTGAACAATATGATGAGCATCGCACCACCCTGATGGTGTCCCGCACCCCGGAAACGCACACCCGCCATCACGCACCGCCAACGCCCGCCGCTGCGGAACCGTCGCCGTTCTCGCTTCCTTACCGCAGTCGAGCGGAACCCCGTTCTCATCCAACAAAATTCGGGTGACCGTGCAATCACAAGCCAACATCCGGGCAGTGTCGAGACTGATCGGGCCCACCCAATCCGTCCACGCGAACCCCAGTTCTTCGGTGGACGGCAGCAGGTCTTTCAAGGCCTGCATATCGGTCATGTCTTTTGCGCTGGCCGTGACAGTGATGTGCGGTTTCACCCCGCCCTCGATCGGGCCCAGACCTGCCCGCTCGTACCGTCGCAACAACTCACAAAACCCGTCCGCCCGCCGCAGCGCCGGAGTACGCGTGTCCTTCACACCGTCCTTCTCCGGCGTCGGCGCCGACAGACTCGACAACAACGTGATCAGACGGGCCCCGTTGACCGCATCCAGATCACCCTTCACCGACACACGCCCATACAAGCCCTTCGACGCGTAAAACTCATTACGCTCCGAATCCTCCCCGACCGGGACACCGTCCTCACGCTTGCCGTACTGCTTCTCGATCCGCCGAATCGCCGCCCGCACCGCATCACAATCGGCAATGTTCTTCGACGCCAACTCCAACAGGATCCCGCGGGCCTTGTCCACATCCGCCGGCGTCATGTTCTTGGGCGGATGCTGACAAAACATGGCCACCTGACGGGCCTTCAACGCATCAACGCCACCGCGATGGAACGCATCCGCGACAACAGGTTCGAGCAACAGCAACCGCGCCAAACTGACCAGCAGACTGCACTCACCGATCTCCAAATTCGTCGAACCATGCAACCACTGGGCGATTGCCCGAAAACCCTTCCCGACCACAGTCTCCCGGGAAAACATCTCCACGATCAGCAATACCATCCGCGACTGCAACTCGTGCCGGAGACGCACCAGATCCAGAACCTCACACTTGAGGCCCTCACCATCCAGCTGCCACGCTTCCCGACTGTCCATACCGAAAGATTAATCGAACATACTTTCGATAACCAGAGACATAACGGACGACTTATATCGACAACGCAATTCGATGACCCTCGATGACCGCGGCATGCGAACGTCTCGGCGACAGAGCGTCACCGATTCGAAAAGTCTCGAAAGAACTTCCCTCCAACGCATTCCATAGCTCGTCGACAGGTTCCTGCTGCGTTACAAAAACCACCCAGTCGATCGCTACTTCCTCGACCACACCCGTCGGAAGGTGAAGCAAGCTCACGAGCGGCAAGGCTCCACTGCTCACCGAAGTCACCATCAGATCCGTCCGTTGCATGATCGACTTCTCGAACGCCCGGCGGTTCCACGCCTCGAAATCCAGGGTGATGCTCAAGTCCTGCGCGACCACCATGCCGTTGGTCGCGATCGTGACCGCACAGCCTCGATCAGCGAGGAACTCCGCCACCGACGTACCTTGATGGAATCCCAACTCGTCGTAGACAAGCACCGTTCCACTCGGCAAAATCTTGCCGTCGAGAACCTCTCGAACACCCACCACACGCTCGGACCCACCCGCCCACGCTGGGCGCACCGGCCGCGCCCCGGTTGCGATCACGACCACGTCGGGCGCGCCCTCCTCCACGATCGCGAGATCAGCTCCAACACCCACCTCGATCGTGACACCGCTTCGGCGACACTCCGATTCGAGATTTCGGACGAGGTCGGCGAGCTCTCGGCGAGCGGGGACCACCGAGGCGGTGAGAATCTGTCCACCGAGTCTTCGTTCACGCTCGAACAGCGTCACCGCATGACCGCGCTGGGCCGCGGTGGCCGCAGCTTGCAGGCCGGCCGGGCCGCCGCCGACCACCATCACAGAGCGACCTCGTCGCCGCGGCATCGGCAGTGGGACCGATTCTCGACCGGCGCGCGGATTTTCGGTGCACCCCAACCAACGACCCAGACCCGTCCGCCCGACGCATTCCTGATTGCAGGACAGGCAGGTTCGCACCTGCACCGACTGACCGGCACGCGCCTTGGTCACAAAATCCGGATCGGCGATCTGCCCACGAACCACACCCACCAGATCGCACACACCGCCCGCGAGCGCAGCTTCAGCTTGCTCAGGCGTCTTGAAACGGCCGACGCCGACCACTGGAAGATCGACCACCTCCCGGATCGCAGACGGGACGAAGTTGGCGTAGCCGATGGGTACAGTCATCGACGCTTCGACCAGATGCAGTGTTTCCGTTGCCATACCGACGGTGGTGTTGATGTAGTCGACATGACCGTCGGCTTCGATGAGTTGGGCGGTGGCCACCGCGTCGGACAGTTCGATCCCACCCCGCGTTCCTTCGTATCCACTCAGGCGCACGCCGAGCACACGATCCGGGCCGACGGCCTCACGAAGCACCCCCAGCACCTCGAGCAGAAAACGCGCACGATCTGCCACGCCTCCGCCGTAACGGTCGGTGCGCAGGTTCGTCGAGGGTGCGAGAAAGGCGCGCACGATGGACGACTGCGACGCCTGCAATTCCACCCCGTCGAAGCCACCGGCGACGCAGTTGCGCGCAACAAGAGCGAACCCTGCGAGTATCTCGGCGATGTTCGCGTCGTCGACGGCCTTGGGCACCTCGCGGAACAACGGATCGGCTACCGCGCTCGGCGCCAACAGCGGTAATCGAGAATAGGTTCCAGCGCCCTGACCGCCGTTGTGGTTGATCTGCGCAAGAATTGACGAACCATGTGCATGAACGGCGTCGGTGATCCGCCGGTACCCCTCGATTGCTTCGGGCCGATAGCCTGCAATCATCTTCTCGTACGGTCGATCCGAAGGATGCGTCGAGTGCTCCTCGGTGATGATCAGACCCGCACCGCCGCGGGCCCGCGCCTCGTAGTAGCTCGCGTGCTGCTCCGTCGTCAACCCGTTCTCCGCGTAATTGGTCAGGTGTGCGGAGAACACGACCCGATTGCGGAGTGTCAGGTTGCCCAGGCGCAGTGGCGTGAAGAGGCGCGGGTACGGCGTCATCAGACCTTGGAGTTTCCTTGATCGAGCGCGATATGACTTGCCGTGACGGTGCGTGAACCGTCACCGGCGAGCCACAGAACGGTATCGGCAATCTCGTCGGGTTCGGCAAAAGCGATGTCCGACAGGATCGGAGTGAAGTTGGGAAGGTATTGCGGGAACTTGGCAAATACCTCGAGCGCGCCCTGGTCGACGCCCATCGGCGTATTGACTCCGTAGGGATGGATCGAGTTGACCCTGATCTTGTACTCCCCCAGTTCCTTTGCCGCGGCCTGCGTCAGCCCGACCAGACCGAACTTGGCGCTCGCGTAATGCGCTTGCCCGGGCAACGCCTTGAGTCCCGCCACCGAACTGACCACGATGATCGATCCACCGCGCCCACCTTCGATGATCGCCGGCACCGAGGCCTTGAGGGTTTTCCAGACTCCGGTCAGGTTGATGTCGATCAGCGTTTCCCACTGCTCGTCCGACATTTCCCAGAATCGATTCCAGTTACAGACGCCGGCATTGGCGACCACGATGTCGAGACGCCCGAACTGCTCGACGCCGTCCTTGACCACCGCAGTGAGCGCTGCGCCGTCACGGACGTCGACCTCGCGCGCAAGGATCTTCCCACCCTCCCCTTCGACCAGACGCACAGTCTCGGCAAAGTCCTCGGAAGTTGCTGCCTCGTAGGAATTGTCCGACGCCACCGACGCGCACACGTCTACTGCAATGATCGCCGCTCCCTCGCGCGCCATCTTGACCGCGTGCGCACGTCCTTGACCGCGTGCTGCGCCGGTGATGAACGCAACGCGGCCTTCGAGCGAACGAACTGAACCCTGTGTCATGAGATAGCCCTCTCTGCAGAATTGAAACTCGTTCTAGTAGTAAACCCTGCAAAGCGCCCTTCGCGGATGGATTCGAGAACAGTTCTCGGGGCAACCGCGTCCCCGACCCGGATACTCCCGGTTTCATTCAGGGTTTCGTTCGGCAGACGGGGCGAGCAATCGATCAACACTTCGCACTCGAGCCGAGACCGCTCACCGGTGTAGACGTGTTCGACCCACACGGCCCCTGAGGCGATTTCGACGACACGCGATGCGAGCACTCGGGTGATCCCGGCCTGCTGGATGCGGGTGTTGGCGCCGACCAGATCGCCACTCGCGCCGAGCCTCGAACCGACGATGGTGTCCGGGGTGACAATCGAGGCGCAGCTGCCCTTGGCTGCGAGTGCTTCTGCGAGCGCCACCGCGATCGGTCCACCGAGCGGATCGATCAGCACTACCGGGCCCGGCCCCACCGAAGTGAATTTCTCGAGGGCTTCCGATGCATCCAGCCATCGAACCGAGTCGTCGGTCGGATATGCCGGTGGCCTCGCAGCACTACCGGTGGCAACCACAACCAACTCGCCCCGACTGCGTGCGTCGTCGAGATCCTGTGCGTCGATCGCCACCCCGGTTCGCATCGTCACCCCGCTTCGACGGCATTCGTCCTCGAGCCACTGCGCGAGGAGTGTGAACCGGCCGCGGCCGTCACCTCGCGCGAAAGTTCGGATCATGCCGCCGAACTGCGATGAACTCTCAACCAGTGTGACCGAGTGCCCTCCGGCCGCCGAGACCCGTGCAGCTTCCATTCCGGCGGGGCCACCGCCCACAACCAGGACGGATCCCGGTGTCGAAATCTGCTCTCGCTCATCGGGGTCCACCGTCTCGAAACCGGCGCTCGGATTTCCGACGCAGGTCACCAGCGGATTGCGAGGATCACGCACCAGGCACGTCTGATTGCAGAGCACGCACGGCCGCGGACGATCGCCGCGCGCGGCTTTCACGACCACGTCAGGGTCCGCGATCTGGGCTCTGGTCATCTCGACGAACTCTGCTATTTCCAGCGCCGCGTGAGCCTCGGCAAGATCAACGACACTCCCTTGCAGGACAACGGGAATCGAGGCCGCGGCCTTGATCTCACGGCACAGGGCGAAGTTGAAGTTCGTCGAGCAGTGAAAGTCGGGACGGTATCGGTCAGCCGAATAGAGTCCACCTCGGACGACGACAAGGAGGTCGAGGAGCGGAGATACTTCACGCGCAAAGCCTGCGGCAATCTCGGGTGTCAATCCCGCCCACGGTGCTTCCTCGTCGCAGGACAACCGCAAGGAGACGACGTGGTCCGGTCCGAGTTCCTCACGCACTCCCGAGATGACCTCACGAAGGAAGGCAGCGCGATCAGTGCCGTATCGGTCTTGTCGAGTATTGGTCAGACCCGAAAGGAATTGCCGCAGAATACTTCGAGGGCCGGCATCGAGTTCCACGCCGTCCATTCCCGAAGCGATCGCCAGCGCCGCTGCGTCGCGAAAGCCGGTTATCAGTTGGTCGATCTCCGGCTGCCCCATTGCCAACGGCAACTCGCGCGTCACCGGGTCGGCTACCCGCGACGGTCCCCACAGCACCGATTGTGAATATGCGCTCGAACCCTGCATCCCGGTATGACCGAGACCGGCAAGAACCAATGTTCCGTACGGAGCGCACGCCGTCGAGATCGACTGCCACCCCGGGCCGCACTGCGATGCCAACGGTGCCCGCTCGTACGGCCAGTCGTTGTCCAGTACCGACGCCACTTCCGTGACGACGATCCCGGCACCGCCCTCGGCGCGGCGTTGGTAGTACGCGCGGTGCCGATCCGAAAGTTCGCGGCCGAGGGCCAGATTGGTCTCGTGCGGACCGAAGACAACCCTGGACCGGACGGTGCGTCCGGCCAGGGTTGTGTGTTCGTGAAGGCTCAACTCACAGCTCGATCAGAGCCGGAGTTTCAGCTCGCACCCAGCGTGCGGGTGAAGCCTTCCGGGATCACCAGGTCCGCCGGACTCAGTTCGGTGATGGACGAGTGGCCAAGGCCCATCAGTCCCGAGTCGATGCCCATCCGCATCAGGTCGAGCACGTTCTCGACTCCGGCCTGACCGTTTGCCGAGAGGCCCCACAGGTAGGCGCGCCCGAGCATGACGGCCTTGGCGCCGAGAGCGAGCGCCTTGACGACGTCGCCCCCGCGTCGAATGCCACCGTCGAGAACAACTTCCACCTGATCGCCCACGGCTTCGGCAATCCCCGGGAGTACGCGGATCGGCGCGGGGGTGCCGTCGAGGTTGTTACCACCGTGGTTGGAGACGGAAATCGCGGAGACACCGGCGTCGACAGCACGCTTGGCGTCGTCGATGCGCATGATGCCCTTGAGCATGAAAGGCCCGCCCCACTGCTCGCGCAGCCAGGCAATGTCTTCCCACGTCGGAAGCGGAGTTTGCATCCACTCGCCGTACGCGCCGAAGAACGTCGGTGCCGGCTGGCCAGGGGCCGCGAGGTTGGGGGTGGTCAGATCCGGGATCTTGCCGGTCTTGGCGAACTCCAACAACCACTTCGGGCGCATGATGCCCTCGGGTGCGAACTGGAACATCGCCTTGAGGTCCATCTTTTCGGGGATGGACGGACTTCCCCAGTCGCGGCCGTACGAGAAGGACCAGTCGGTGGTGATGATCAGGCCCTTGGCACCGGCCGCCCGAGCGCGCTCCATACGCTGCAGGAGCACGTCGCGGCTGCCGACCCAGTACATCTGGAAGAACACCTGCGGGTTGGCCGCTGCAACTTCTTCGATGGACTTGCTGGCAAAAGAACTCAGGCCGATCGCCGTTCCCCGTGCTGCGGCCGCCCGAGCTACCGCTACCTCACCGTCGGGGTGCACTGCCTGCACACCGGTCGGCGAAATCATCACCGGAAGCGAAATGTCCTGCCCCATAATGGTGGTGGCCATGTTCCGCTCGTTCGGCAAGCCGGCCGCATGCGGAGCGAAACCCAGTTCACTGTAGGCCGCGACATTGTCGTCGACGGTCAGACCCTTTTCGGATCCGGCCACCAGCGCCGCATATACGGACTTGGGGAGCCTCTTCTGTGCACGTCGCTGTGCTTCGGCGACGGTCTCGAAGAATGCGTTCTTTGCCATCAGTCAAACCTCTCGTATCGCAAGTGGCCGGAAAGGCTACTTACATTCCCGCAAGCGGGTTTTCGTCACAAATCTTGGCGGGGGGACGCATCATCAGGGTCAGTGGCACCGATGCACGCGGGGTTTTGCGTTGACCGGAACGTGAGTGGTCGACGCTGGACTTGGGGATCTCTCCCGCGCCGGCCAAGGCCATTTCACCGTTTCCGATGACGCACTCGGGATCAGGACCGTCCATCGGCAGTCCGGTGAAGAACTTGGCTGCCATACAGCCACCGCGGCAGGAGTCGTAGTGGTTGCACTTGCTGCAGGCACCACCGGTCTGCGGCGAGCGCAGCTCTTCGAACAGGTCCGAGTGCTGCCAGACTTCTTGGAATCCACCGTCTTTCACGATGTTTCCGGCGAGGAACTGATCGTGAATCGCGAACGGGCACGCGTACACGTCGCCGACCGGGTCGATCAGGCACACGACACGGCCCGCGCCACAGAGATTGAGACCGGGCAGTGCATCGCCGAACGCGGAGAGGTGGAAGAACGAGTCGCCCGTCAGGACGCCCTCACCGTTGGCCACCAACCAGTTGTAGAGCTCACGCTGCTGCTCGGGACGCGGGTGCAGGTCGTCCCACACGTCGGCGCCGCGGCCCGAAGGACGCAGGCGAGTGATGCGCAGGGTCGCGTCGTACTTGTCGGCGAGAGCCTTGAACTCGTCGAGCTGACTGACGTTGTGCCGCGTGACGACCACCGAGATCTTGGCGTCCTTGAAGCCGGCTTCCTTCAGGTTCGCGAGAGCGCGCTCGGCCATAGCGAACGAACCAGGCCCGCGCACAGCATCATTGACCTCAGCAGTGGCACCGTCGATGGAAATCTGCACGTCGACGTAGTCACTGGCCGCGAGCCGTGCGGCGACCTTCTTGTCGATCTTCACGCCGTTGGTGGAGAACTTCACACCAACCTGGTGGTCCGTCGCATAGTCGACGAGCTCCCAGAAGTCGGAGCGTACCGTCGGTTCGCCGCCACCGATGTTGACGTAGAACACCTGCATACGCTGCAGCTCGTCGATGATGGACTTGCACTGCTCGGTGCTCAGCTCGTTGGGGTCACGACGACCCGAAGACGACAGGCAGTGCACGCAGGACAGGTTGCAGGCGTAGGTGAGTTCCCACGTCAGGCAGATCGGGGCGTCGAGTCCGAGTTCGAACTGATCGACGAGGCGACCCACCTTGGCGGGTGGGGATGGCTGTTCAAGAACTGAGGTCATGGCTGTGTCCTCGCGAAGAAATGAAGCGGGCGAACGTGCAGAAGGGCTGTTCCGCACGTGGGGGGCGAGCGTCTGGCTCAGACAGGCACGATCATGTGCGAATCGGCGAGAGTGCTCAGCGCACGGGCATATTGGGGAGCCGCGTCATCTTCGATGCCTTGCGCACGCAGTGCGGACCGGACATCAGGATGGTCTGGCAACGCCTTGACCACCGCAACGATGGTCGTGTTCTTCAGGAACGAGAGCTTGCGCGTTCCGAAGTGGTAGAGCAACGCCCCGAAAGGTTCGGGGCGAAGCGCTACCTGCGGGTGGAGTTTCCACCCCGCGTCGAGATCCAAAGCAGACACGGTCAGTACACGCCGCACATGCCGTCGATGGAAACTTCCTCCACGAGGGACTCCTCGACGAGGTCGTTCTCGAGCGCCTTGTTGTCACGATCTGACATGGATTCCTCCTGCGTTCGCACTCCGTCTGGAAGTCTGTAGATCAGACTTCCAATCTGGGAGTTGGTGGTCACTAGTGGGACTTCACTGTGACTCGGTTCACCACTGTAATGGCATCGAGTGCAGAATGACACACATGGAGCGAAAAAAGTATGCGTAGCCGCAAGAAACCGTCCGCTCGGATAGGTCGTCGCCCCTCCACAACGAAGGAGGGAATCAGCACGATCGGCATCGAACTGTTCTCCACAGTCGGCTTCAACGAGGTGAGCGTTGACCAGATAGCCGACGCCGCCGGCATCGCGCGTCGGACTTTCTTTCGCTACTTCCCGTCCAAGAACGCCGTTCCCTGGGGAGACTTCGACGGACATCTCGGCGAGATGCGCGAGCACCTGGATTCACTGCCCGCCGACATCCCGTTGGTCGACGCACTCGAATCCGCATTGTTGACGTTCAACACCTTCCCACCGGAAGAGAGTGCGGTACATCGCAAACGGATGGAACTGATCCTCGAAGTTCCGACGCTTCAGGCATACTCTGTGGTGATGTACGAAGGGTGGCGACAGGTGGTCGCCGACTACGTCGCACGACGAATGAATCTCGAACCGACCGATCACGGCCCACGCACCGTCGGCTATCTTCTGCTCGGGGTGGCCATGTCGGCGTACGAGCAGTGGCTCACCGACGATTCACTCGAGCTACCGGAACTCTTGAAAACAGGTACGCAGTCCCTGCGGACCGGCATCAGCACCTGATAGAGCATCAGCCACCCGAGAAAGGTGATCATGTCCACCACCACAAACGAACCGGTCCTGGATTCACTGGCACCGTCGGCGCCAGGCTTGTGGTCGTTCGGGCATGTCACCGTCGAACGGGTCGATTCCGGTCCGATCTCGCTCGATCGCCGAGGCGGTCGCCTCCACGTCAGGCACTCCCTCACTCCCACCGATCTGAGCGAGCGCCTCGTCGCCGGAGTCACCTCGTCGATTCAGGACGCGGAGTTCGGCCAGGACGAATTCGAGCTGACGATGGTCGGTCTGGTTCGCTCCACCGTGGACGGCGCTCTCGAATCCTGGACCACCTACTACCAGAACTCGCTTGCCGAACTACTGGACGGCACTGCGGATTTCGCACCGATCCACGACAAAGCCGAAGAACTGGTTCGTGGCTCCGTGCTCGATCTGGGGTCCTGCTTCGGTTTCCTGCCCCTGCGGCTCGCGCGCGCCGGAATGGACGTGACCGCCACGGACATCCTGCCCGGAACGATGATCCTGCTCGACGCGGTAGCCCCCGAACTCGGCATCAAGATCGACACGGTGATCTGCGACGCGGGGGAAGTCCCGGCTCCGGACAACAGCGCCGACACCGTCACCGCGATTCATCTCCTCGAGCACGTAGACGACTCAGTGGGCGTAGCCGTGATTGCGCAGGCACTCCGAATCGCACGTCAGAGGGTCGTCATAGCCGTCCCCTTCGAAGACGAAGCCACCGCATGCCACGGCCACATCCGCACCTTCGACCTCGAGTCGCTGCGCGCAGTCGGCCGGCAGACCGGTGTGCCGTTCGAGGTATTCGAGCATCACGGCGGCTGGTTGGTGCTGGACGCTACTGCCGCCTGAAGTGAACTAGCCTTCTTTCAACGTATGCGCGACAAGGGCATTCGCGTGACCATGGCCCATACCGTGCTCCGACTTCAACCAATTCACCAATTCCATGTGCTTGGTGAGCTCTGAGCTTCGGATCAGCTCTTGCCATTCACCGATCGGCCGACCGTACTTCTTCTCGATCGACGGAAAGTACGACGCCGGGCCCTTCACAGGTTCAGTCATGACCGGAATCTACCTCGGGCGGCCGACATCATTCGCGCAACTCTCTCGCCTGCATGTCCGCACCTGCGGAATCGCTGGGTATCCACGGGCCAGGCAGCTTAGGGTCGAAGTACACCTACCCGAGAACACAGGAGTTCAGAGATGCGGCTGTCCACACGAAATCAACTCACCGGCACCATCACCGAGGTCAACCTCGGCACCGTCATGGCAACGGTCAAGGTGAAATTGGACGGCGGGAACCAGATCGTGACTTCGTCGATCACCCGCGATGCCGCGCTGGATCTCGACCTTGAACCAGGCCAAGCTGCAACGGTATTCGTGAAGTCCACCGAGGTGACGATCGGCGTCGAATAGCTGGCGAGCGCTGCGATCAGGACCGGGTGAGATGCGTGGTCATCGTGTAGTCCTTGCTCGGCCCCGTCACGGTCCAGACGACAGTCCAGGCCGATCGATCGCCGGCAGTGACGTCGATTCGCCCGCGGTAGGTATCCGCACCGCACAGGTGCTCGACTTCCTCCCCCGGCGCCCAGTCGTGAAACTCCCTGCCGTCCTCGAATGTCACAGCCCACCCGAGGCCGTGCTCGGCGATGAACAGAGTCCGGAACACGGGCAGTTCCAGATCGCCGTCACGCAGAGTGCCACTCTCGTACCACCGCATCCGACCGTCACCGGCTTCGGAGATAGTGGTCTCTCCGAAGACATGCTTGGTGGAACCGGAAAGACGGTCGACGATGTCGCGCTCGAAGTGCCACGTTCCTGCCAGCGCCCTCGGCTCGATCTTCGCGTCGTCAACCATGCGACGATTCTAGTGACCCTGGATTACCCGACGACACCGGAGACCGACTCGAACACACTGCGGGAGTATGTTCCGAGTACACCCGGAACACGCAGGAGATTTGCACAACCATGAACGATTCGGCCGCCCTTCACACACGCACAGTGTTCGCCGAGGATCTCGAGATCGGCCAAGTGATCCCGTTGGGCTCGTATTCGGTGACCGAGGAAGAAATCGTCGAGTTCGCAACCCAGTGGGATCCCCAGTGGTTTCACATCGACAAGGAAGCCGCCGGGTCCGGCGTCTTCGGCGGGTTGATCGCCAGCGGCCTGCACACCCTGTCGATCTGCCAGAAGTTGGTGGTTGCCAGTCTCTACGACCAATGGAACGTGATCGCCGGAAAGACCATGCGCGACGTGAGCTTCCTGCGTCCACTGCGCCCCGGTGACACCCTGAGCGGAAAGGTCACCGTCGACAACGTCGTGTTCGACAATCGCTCCCGAGGATTGGTCACCATCACGGCAAAACTGGTCGATGCGCACGGCAATCGCGTTCTCGACGTGGTCACCGACGCCTACCTGCACTGCCGCCCGACTCGCGGACAGTGAATTATCGGTAAATTCCGCACCACATTGTCTGAATTGCCGTACTTTCAGTGACGTTGCGACGCAACACTACCCATCCCCGCAATCAGGAGTTCCTCACACATGAGCAGCCTCGGCGAGATCAATCCTCTCGGCATTCTTCAGATCCTCATCTACATGCTCTTCGGTGGGTCGTCCAGCACTCCCGAATAGACCCTAGCTTGCCATTGCCATAGTCAGCATTTAGTGTGCTGACTATGGCAATTACTAGTCAGGCATCCGTGACGGCCGCGCCGTCGACCGACGCCGCGCGTCATCACACCGAATTCGACTCCAGCTGGCGGAGTTTCGACGGCATTCAGGGCGGACTTGCCGTAGCACGGATGCTGCGAGTCGCCGCCGACGCGTCCGGAGCCGAACCGCTTGCAGTCACGGCGCACCTGGACCGCCCCGTCCCTCCGGGGCCGGCCGAATTGACTGTCGGCGAGATGCGGGGCGGGCGGACCGTCAGTTGCCACGTCACTCTGACCGGTGCAGGATCCGCCCTTGTTCGGTTAGCCCGCGACACAGGAGTCACGACGCTGTCCGCCCCCGGAGTCGAGCCGAGTTCGGCCGACCCGTCAACCCTGCCGCCACTGGAGATCCCGGTGGATTTTGTGCCGTTCGCCCAGCACCTCGACATTCGGCCGATCAATTCGGCGAGGCCGTTCGCCGGTGGTGATTCCCCAGAATTCGACGTCTGGATCCGGCTGCTCACAGATCTCGATTTCACGGCGCAAGAGCGTGCGGCGGTCCTGCTCGATGCACTTCCACCTGGACTGTTCGCGACACTGACGATGCCCGTGGCCATTCCGACCATCGAGTTCACCGCACACTTCATGCCGGAGCACATCGCGGCGCTCCCCCAGCCACCGTCGCAGTGGTATCGCCTGCGCCACGGGACTGTATGGGCGACAGACACTCTCTGCGTCGACGAATCCGAATTGTTCGACTCGACCGGACGTCTCGCTGCGCAGGCGCGTCAGCTTCGTCGAATTCTGAGTTGAGTTCAGCTCTCCTACACCTGGAGGTCGCGACGACGGAACGCAACAAGCGATGCTGCCGAAAGCACTACTGCCACAACGATCATTGCCAGAAGTGGTAGAACTGTCACCGGCTCGGCAGGGGCACCCGGCACGTGGGTGAACGGCGACAGATCCAGCACTATCTGCGGAAGTTTCAGCAGCGTACCGAGTTGCCCGAGCACGATGCATGCCGCCAAGATTCCCCAGGAGAGGGACGACGCATACGTAGGAAACAGTCCGAAAGCCAACGACACCAACCCCACGACGACAAGCACCGCGGGCAGATACGCCAACGCCGCGCC
This sequence comes from Rhodococcus sp. NPDC057135, assembly GCF_042670865.1. Classification (NCBI taxonomy): domain Bacteria; kingdom Bacillati; phylum Actinomycetota; class Actinomycetes; order Mycobacteriales; family Nocardiaceae; genus Rhodococcus; species Rhodococcus sp. NPDC057135. The sequence goes on along the minus strand of NZ_JBHUUU010000005.1, from coordinate 374,019 downwards.
GGTCATCCGAAGTGTGTTGCCGCCGATGTCATCCGTGACGAGCCCGAAGGCGAATCCGGTGAACGCCCCCATCAAGACGTGCGCGAGGATCACACCGCCGACAACCACCCCCAGGTGGGACAGCATCCACTTCCGCCGCGACAGCGAGGTTGCCAGCAACGGTTCGAGCCGTCCCGAGGTTTCCTCGCCCCGCATGCGGAGAAGACTCTGGACCGAATATGCCGCGATGACTATCGACGTGAGACCGAGAGCGGTGGCCAAGTAGGAGTCCACCAGATCCGTACCGCCGCCACCGAGTTTCTCGAACATCTCCGCGGTCTGCTGCGACGATCCCACCATCGCGTCGATCTCGTTGCCCACAGCGCCGTACGCGAACCCGAGTATGACGACGGCAAAGATCCACCAGAACATCGTCATTCGCTGCATGCGCCACGTCAGGCCCCAAGCCGACGGTAGCCACGATGCCGCGACCGGCGGTCCGGGTCGGGGCTGAACGAGTCCCGCTCCCTGATCGCGATGGCCGATGAGAACAAAAGCCACCACCACGTGCACAGCCGCAAATCCGATCAGCAACAACAAGATCCACCAGGCGTCGTCGTCGAAAGGTCGGATCTGTTGTGCCCACCCGATCGGTGAGAGCCACGACAACCAACCGCTCACCACGCGAGTTCCGTCGTCGACGACCGTACTGTTCACGTCACCGATCGCGCGCAGCATGAAGGCGACACCGATTGCGGCGCCGGCCAAACCGTTGGCCGTACGAGCACCGTCGGTGATCTGCGCCGTCACGGCCGCCACTCCGGCAAACGCGATTCCGGTACCGCCGATCGACGCACCCAGCGCGAGCGAACCACCGACCGGCAGACCGACGGCGATCGATCCCAGTGCAATTCCCAGTGCCAGAACCACATTCGCACCGACCGTGACAATCAACGCGGAGGTCAGGAGCGCTCGCCGACCCACCACCGCAGCACCGATCATCTCGGCACGGCCGGTCTCCTCGTTCTGTCGCGTATGGCGAACCACCGCAAGGGTACTCATCAATGCCGCAACCAACGCGAACACGAGAACCGACTGACTGGCGACTATCGCGCCCTGCGAATCGCCGGACACGATTCCGTTGGTCGCCAGCGCCACCGGCGATACCGCGGAACTGACTGCGATGTTTCGCAATTCCTCGGGCGTCGTGTAGAGCCCGGTCACGCTGGCGACGACAAGCAGCATGAACAGCACGATCGAGATGACCCACACGGAAAGCTGAATCCGGTCCCGTCGCAAAGCCAACCGAACCAGTCGGCGTGTGCCGGTGAACTGACTTGCCGACGCCGGTACCGGTGGAGCGGCTTCGGCAACGACGGTCATGGCAATACTCCGGTCTCGGCCCGCAGGTGGACCGAAGTCTCCCTGGCCCGCTCGTCACCGTAGTGCCGCAAGAAGAGTTCTTCGAGCGTTGGCGGAGTGGAAGTGAGCGCCACGATCCCGAAGCCGACCAAGTACGTCATAAGTGGCCCGAGTTGTGCGCTGTCGACTTCGCAGGTGAAGTGGTTACCGTCGATCACCGCGTCGTGGACACCGCCGAGTCCGTCGAGTCCACCGATCGGGCGCACCGTCTCCGCCGAGACGGATGTGCGGGTGAGATGCCGGAGTTCGGAGAGTGTTCCCTCTTCCACCGTCCGCCCGTCGCGGATGATGCTCACGCGATCGCACAGTGCCTCTACTTCGGCCAGGATATGGCTCGACAGCAGAACCGTCTTCCTGGCGTGAGCCACCTCCTCGACGCAGTCCTGAAATACGGCTTCCATCAAGGGATCGAGTCCTGATGTCGGTTCGTCGAGGACGTAAAGGTCGACGTCCGACGAAAAGGCCGCCACGAGTGCAACCTTCTGCCGGTTGCCTTTCGAGTACGTACGCGCCTTCTTGGTCGGGTCCAGCTCGAAGCGCTCGAGCAACTCGCTGCGCCGTTTTCGGTCCAGACCACCGCGCAGACCGGCCAACAGGTCGATAGCCTCCCCGCCGGTGAGGTTGGGCCACAGATTCACGTCGCCAGGTACGTACGCGAGCCGTCGATGCAAAGTCACGGCGTCTCGCCACGGATCGCCGCCGAGGACGGTTGCGTCCCCGGAGTCGGAGCGGAGCAGGCCGAGGAGCACCCGAATAGTGGTGGACTTTCCGGAGCCGTTCGGCCCCAGGAAACCGTGCACTTCACCCGTCGAGACGTCGAGATCGAGGCCGTCCAGCGCGCGGGTGGTACCGAAGGTCTTGACGAGGCTTTTCACTGAAATTGCCGCACCCATGGATTTGACCGTACGCCGATTTCACAAATGTGTGAAGATAGAAAAGAAGGAAAGATCGAAAGGTTCCGATGACCGACACCAGCCATACCGTCGCCCCGGACGAGAGCCGACATTATGTCGAGCGACTCTCACTCGTGCTGAGCGACATGGGTTTTCCGCCGATGCCCGCACGCGTCTGGGCCGCACTGATGACCAGCGAGACGCCCTCGTCCACACCGGGAGATCTCGGATCTCGGTTGGGAGTGAGCCCCGCCGCCATCTCCGGAGCCGTCCGATACCTCCAGCAAGTCGGGTTGATCGAGCGTGTGGCGGTACCCGGGTCGAGACGTCAGCACTACTGCGTCAGCGTCGAGATGTGGGCCGACGCGTTTGTCACGAAACAGTCCTCCCTCTATCAGGTCTCGGCAGTTGCGGACGAGGGGATTCGAGTCCTCGGCGAAGGAACCACGGCCGGCAATCGGATGGCCGATCTGCGCGACTTCTTCGACTTCATGGCCGCGGAAATGCCGCGCATGCTCGCGGACTGGCGCTCCCAGCGAAAAGACCGGACACCTGGCAGGTAACTTCAGGTTTACCCGCAATTTCGGCGGGGTACCTCAATTCTCGGTCCAGCACGGTGAAGTGCGGTGTACCCGAGGAGTTGTTGATGAAGCTGTCGATCAGGGGCGCGAACACTTCACCGACTCCGCCCCTCGCACACACCGCTTCACCCGAAACCTGTGAACGATCGATTTCGTTGAATCGCACCGCCGCCCAAGCATTCGCCGGCGATCACCATGCACTCTCGAAACTCCTGGCCCGGCTGCACCCTCGCGTCGTTCTCTACTACCGCGCCAGACTTCTCGGGACGTCCGTCGCAACATTCGCCGACGATCTCGCCCACCAATGCACCCTGGACGTCGTCACACGAATGTCCGACACGATCTCGGCCGACACACCGATCGAGACATGTGCGTACGAGTTGGCATCGCAACGAATTGCAGCAATTCCCCAGTCACACAACATCAACGGGCGATTCACACGCCCACGTCGCCTGACCGACGACCAACGTGAGGTTCTGGTACTTCGAATCGCAGTCGGCCTGACTGCCGACATGACCGCGTCGACTCTCCGCACGACTCGATCGAGTGTGCTCCTCGTCCAGCATCAGGCACTACGCGCCTGGACGGACTCCGACCGAAGCTAGATCAGACCTTGCTTACTCGCAGCGTAGACAGCTTCCGCTCGCCGGCTCACCTCGAGTTTGCGCATGATGTTGCTGACGTGAAACTTCACGGTAGTGGGTGAGATGAACAATCGCTCACCGATCTTGATGTTGGACAAGCCGTTTGCGAGAAGCCTCAGCACTTCCAGTTCGCGATCGGTCAATCGTTCCTTGGTGGCCGACTGTCCGTTGAGCGAACGGACGACAGCCGAAGCGCTGCGAGAATCGAACGCACTCTCGCCTCGCGAAACCGCCCTGATCGCCCGCACCAGCTCGGTGGTATCAACGTCTTTGACCACATAGCCGCGAGCACCTGCATGGACCGCTCGCACCACCAATTGATCATCGAGAAAGGTGGTGAGAACCAACAGTCCGAGCCCAGGATGCGCCGATGACAACTGGCCACAGAGGGTCAGCCCCTCGTAATCGGAACTTGCGGAGAGTTTGAGATCCATCAGGACGATGTCCGGCCCGACCTTGTCGACGACGGCAAGCGCCTCGGCGAGGGACGACGCCTCCCCCACGATCTCGAGGTCGCTTTCGCGCTCGAGCACCGAGCGGAGCCCTTGCCGAAGTATCGCGTGGTCGTCGACCAGGACTATGCGAACCGAACCTTGAACCGGCGACACTCCACGAGTGACGACGGGGCGGGCAGTGGTCATGATTCCTCGCTCTCGATTTCAGTTGTAGAGCAAAGGTTTTCCATGCCCGAGTCGAGCGGCAGCGCACCTGGCAGCGGCAGTGGTAGTCGCACGAGAATCTGAATCCCACCGATCCGAGCCCGTCGCACTTCCAGCGCGCCACCCAACTCCAAGGTTCGCGCCTGCATGTTCGCGAGACCGCGATGGCGGCCGTCGAGATCGTTGGTGGCTGCGAGTTTGAGAATCAGCCGCATCCGGGCGGGGTCACCATCACCGTCGTCGGAGACGGACAGCAACACCGAGTCCGCCCGATAGGTCAGACGGAGTACCGCCCGATTCGCGTGAGCATGGACTGCTGCGTTGAACAGGGCTTCCCCAGCGATCCGCAAAAGAGCGTGTTCGGCATCGCCCGGAAGTTCTGACGGGGTACCGCCGACGCGAACGCTGACCGCCAACTCGTCGGGCATGTGAACCACGCCGAGCTGCTCGAGCATCTCGGGCAGCGACGTCCTGTCCGCGTCCGAGGAATGATTGAGAGCGTAGATCGCCGAACGGAGCTGCTCGACTGCCCGCCTGGTCAAATCCTTTGCCAAGTCCAGTCTTTCACTGCGCTCCGCCTCCGGGATGTCGCTGCGGCACACCTCGATCTGCATGCCGGCGGACAACACCGCTTGCGTCACACTGTCGTGAAGTTCGCGGGCGATCCTGTGGCGTTCGTCGTCGACCACCTGATGCCTGTGCGCCACTCCGAGTTGACGCTGAGTGGACTCCAATTCGCTGTTGCGCACCGCAAGATCGGCCGCCGTGCGATTGGCCTCCGCGTACGCATCTTCAGCACGTTCGAGCAGTAGTTGTCCGCGCTGATAGAGCGCCGAATTCTGCAGGGCCACAGCAGTCTGGCTGGCCAGAATGCTGAGCACGGCCCCGTCCGTCGTATCGAGCGTCCGGTTGGCCGGCGTCCAGGCCGCAAAGGCGCCGACCACACCACCGCCGAGCACGATCGGCACAAACGCGTAGTGAGCGTCGATCACCGAGTTGGATTCGATTCTGCCGTAACGGATGTCGTCGAGGCATTCGACGACATCCTCCGGAAGCGGTGGCCCCTCCACATTGTCGACCAGGAACGGCGTCGCATCCGGACCGAGGACCAATCGCCGGGGCCCGGCGTCAGGCAAGGTCCCATCGGCCAAGGCGAAGACTATCCAGTTGGCACTCAGATGAGCGCGGGCAGCTTCCGCGACCGCACAGACCAGAGTTTCCGGGCCCTCGACGGTGCGCACCAAAGCCCGCGAGATCAATTCCAGCGCATGTACGACGCGCTCGAGGCGCTCGGCCGCACCGCGATACTGCGGGTAGAACGAACTCTTACCCGACCGCAATCCGGTGAGCCTGGACAGGTCCGCGGTCATCGCCTCCACCACTTCACAGCGTGCCTCTTCACAGCGTCCATCTTCACAGCGCCCATCTTCACAAGGCACCTCTGAACAACGCCACCATCTGCTCCTGCGTCGCTTCCCGGGGATTGGTGGACATGCAGGCGTCGAGCAAGGCGAAACTGGCGAGCCTACTCAGGTCTTCCTCTCGAACACCCAACTCCCCCAGCCCCTTCGGCACGCCGACCTCACGCGCGAGCCGTTCGACCCGATCGGCTACCGCCAGCGCTGCTTCCTCCGGGGTGCCGTGCTGCTCGGGAAGACTCAGTGCCGCAGCGATGGCAACAAAGGGGGCAGCGTCCGTCGTGGAATTGAACCGGATGACGTGGGGCAACAGAATTCCGTTGATGACGCCGTGCGGCAGGTCGAGCATGCCGCCCACCTGATGGCTCATCGCGTGCGCGGCGCCGAGTATCGCGTTGGTGAACGCCAACCCGGCCTCGAGGCTCGCCTGCGCCATCACCGACCGCGCTTCCATCTCCATCGGATCCTGGATCGTGTGCACCAGATTCTCGGTCACCAGCCCGACAGCGCGGAGCGCGTGATGATCGGTCAACGGATTGTGCGCCAGCGAGACGAAGGCTTCGATACCGTGCGTCAGCGCATCCAATCCCGTTGCAGCATTGAGCCACTCGGGCATCGTCGTGAGCAACCGCGGATCGATGACCGTCACATCGGGGACCAGAGCCCGGCCGATGATGGTGATCTTGGTGCCGCGGGTCGTGTCCGTGACGATGCAGAACTGCGACACGTCCGCGCCGGTGCCGGACGTGGTGGGAACCATCACCAACGGCGGGATCGGTTTTGTCGCCTGATCTACACCCTCGTAGTCGAGTATGTTGCCGCCGTTGGCAGCGAGGACTGCCACACCTTTTGCCGCGTCGATGACGGAACCGCCGCCGAGCGCGATGATGACGTCGCACTCGCCTTCCTGGTACACCTCGAATCCGGCCGCGATCTCGAAGTCCTTGGGGTTGGGCGTCAGCCCTGACCACACCGTCGCGGTCAACCCCTGCTCGGTGAGATGGCCTTCGAGTTCGCTGACCCATCCGGCGTCGATCAGACCGGGATCGGTGACCAGGAACGGTCGGAACCCGCCGAACCTCAGAGTCGCGTGTGCTGCCTCGACCAGGGAACCGATGCCGAAGACGATCTCGGGGGCGTGAAATTTGACCAGTCGAGCAGCAGTACCGCGGCGATGAACACCGTGGTTCACAGCATCCGGATAAGCCACGGACACGACCCCACTCTCCTCTCGCTGCTCTGAGATCTCCGCTCGGGATTTCGCATCCGTCGCTCCCAGTGCATCAGCTCTCACGTGCACCAACTGGTGTGATCCACCTTACAATCGCTGGCCCCGAGCCTACGCGGACGGCAGTCGGGGCACACCCGCCGAAGGAGAGGCACTTACCTACCCATTCGGGCAGGTAAACGTCTCCGGAAAATGGATGGCGCGGCGACCAGGTCCCGTTGTACTTTCGGTTTCGGCCAGAGCGGCCGGTAGTACTGATCCAGAAGGTGTTTATGACCCAGCCCGCGCCGAGCGCGCCTCTCGCCCCTGCTCTGTCCGCAATCCTCGAGATCACCTGCTGATCCGCGGAACCTGATTCCACACGACGGACTGACAGCCGCGAGGCCCCCTCGGCCTGCTCCTACCTGCTTTGTTCACTCAGCTAGGAGTTCTCCAGTGCCTCGATCACACAATTCCATCTCGAATACCGACACCTTCTCCTGCGTTCAGTGCGGGCTCACCGTCGTGACGCACGGCCCCGACGGCGATCGCCGAAACCATTGCCCCAGTTGCCTGCATTCCCGACACCTGTTCGACCAGGTGGAAGGTGGGCCGTCAGACTGCGGAATGCGGATGGCCCCCATTTCCATCGCGGTGCTGCGTAGTGGCGATTGGATGATCATCCACCGCTGCGCACAATGCTTCGAACTCACCTCCAACCCCGTCAGCCGAGACGACAACCAGTTGTTGTTGATGAGGATGGCAGTGCGGCCACTCGCGCAACCGCCCTTCCCGCTCGAAGCCTTCGGCGACTTGTGAGGGGTGGGAACGCAGATGCCACGTAGGAATCCCAGCACCCGCTCGCGGCGGGCACCGCAACGCACCAAGCATGTACTGCACGGAATCGGCGGCGAGCCAGGATCAAGTTTCCGTTGTCTCACATGCCGTTTGGATATCCCCACCGCGGCCCCGGGCACCGCCCATCGGAACCACTGCCCGAACTGTCTGGCAAGCCGACACGTCGATGGACGTATTCCCGGCGACCGAGCACAACAGTGCAGAGGCGCAATGGCGGCGCTGTCCCTGTCGGTACGGCAAGACGGTGAATGGATGCTCGTTCACCAGTGCGTCGAGTGCAATACGTTGAAAGTCAACAGGATCGCCGGCGACGACAACGCCTTGGTCCTGCTGCGATTGGCGCTACGTCCGTTGGCGGACCCTCGCCTGGGCTCGCGAGCGTTGCTAGCGCTCTGATGATTCGTCAGGTGTAATCGCGCGGTTCTGCGCGCGATTCCACCGGACGAACACCACGAACACGATCCCGGCGAGCAAGCCGACCACTGTCGGTCCGATGACCAATCCCGAGTACAACCACGGGGCAGGTTCAGCCGGAAAGAGGTCCATGAATATGGGTCCGGTGAATGTCGGTTCGGAAAACGGCTCCCGATAGGATCCGTCGGTGAGAATATGCGGTGACGCCAACGACTTCCACCACCACTGAAACACGCCGAGTGCGACGAGCCCGCATACGGCTCCGAGCACTGTCAGCGCCGCTATCGGTCGCCAGATCGATCCCCTGATTTCGGACATGAGATCAAACTAGCTCACGACGGATCACGCAGTGACATCGGTGAATTGCAGTGACGTCAGCGAAGTGCGTGCCCCAGTTCAGCGGCCTTTGCCATCAGTTGCGCGGCATCTCGGGCAACAACAACCTCGTCGCAGATCTCCGAGTACTCCGGCATCGCGCACGACGCCTGATTCCAGTAACGCTGTGGTTCCGGCGTGATCCAAGCCAGACGGTGGACCTTTCGGCGGAGTTCCTCGAGCTTGTCCGCCTGCGGGGGCAACCCGTTGCACCGACCGTCGCCCACGATGATGACAGACGTCCGCGAGTTCAAGGTGTTTCCGTGCTCGTCCAACAATTCTGTGAGCACCCGCCCGTAATCGCTGCTGGCTTCCAGATCCAGACCCGGGTGCGCGAGTACCGCTGCCAGTGCACCGTCACCACTACTGGCGAGAAGGGTGTCGGTCACGTCGACCGGACGATCGACGAATGCGAGTACTTCGCAACGATCTGCCCGGCGATGCATTGCCTGAGCCAAGCGCAGAGTGAACGCGGTGATGGGGCGCACGGACAGCGACACGTCGGCAATGAGAAGAAGTCGAACACGATCGGGGCGAGGAGCTTTCACGACCAGATGGAAGGGTATTCCGTCGGTACGCAGGCTCGAACGGACCGTGCGGCGCATGTCGAGATGCCCACGAGAGCGCTCACGGGGGCGCGGCCTGGACGGACCTCTCATCCGCCGAAGCACCTCGTGGCACGCGAGTTCGATGTCGTTGTGCGTTGCACCGGCAGCAGATTCGCTGTCCGGCGCATCGGGAGCGGATTCGGCGAGCGCAGCGGCCGAGAGCGCTTGCACAAACGCTTCGACTGCCTCGACGAGCCGATTCAATTGCGCCTGCGTCAACGGCCCGTCGTCGGAGACGTCCGCGTACGCCTTGCTCGGGTCGTATGCGTCCAGCCACGCCAGGATCGACGTCGGATCGTCCCACGACAACGAACCGACCACTGCTGCAGCCACACTGGTGCTGAGGTCACCGACCACCGCCGAGGCTGCACGGTCCACGTCGACCGTGTAACTGACCCCGCGTCGACCGGTCTCCGAACCGGTATCGACCGACAGTTCGGCGTCACTCGACGTCATCGACACATCGTCGTCGTCCTTGTGCGGGTTGAAGCCCTTCTCCGCCTCCGGAGTGTCGAAGTAGTCGCCTACCTCGGCCGCACGCTCGTTGTACTCGGCGTACCGACCAACTTCTTGATCCTCGTCGATCCCGAGCGCGGTGGGCAGACCGTCCGCCACCTCGGCTCGCGATGCCATCCGCTCGGCGTGTGCTTTGCCTGCGGCCGGCCGGAACAGCGCATCGAACGCCCGCTCGAATCCGGCCTGCTCGTGAGAGTACTTGGCGCACACTGCCCGGAGACACGCTCGCAACGTCTCGCGATCCGAGGCGCCGACCATCGCGAGGACACGCCGAACCTCGATGACCTCGGCCGGTGACGCGGAAACTCCGGCCGCCCTCAGCAATCGGCCGAAGCTCGCGGACACCACGTCGAGAACAAACGACGGCTGCCACACGGCGAGGCCACCGAGCGTCGTCATCGCGTCGAACGGATTCCGCTGCCGCCGCGGATTCCCTCTTGATGGGGGTCGCGTCCGCCGGTTCCCCGGAACACGGCCGTCGTCGTGTTGGCGGGTTTGCTTGCCACAGTGGCTCGCTCGATCGGCTCGCCACCGTCTCGCGACGGAGATTCGAGAAGCTTTCCGTCGAATCGCTCCTTGGCCAGCGTCACGTCGGACGAGTACTTGAGCAACGCCGTCAGCAAGATGTCGCGCACCTTGGCGTCGGAAGCGGTGTCGAATCCGCTGGCCGCGAGCACTGTTGCCGCCCTGGCCGCGTCGATGACCTCCGAGATGGACGGGCTCTTGCGCAGCGGGAGATCACGCAGGATGCGAGCCAATTCGACAACCTCGGTGGCCGTGACCGCATCTACCTCCGGTGCTCGGGCCGTGACGATCTCGCGTTCACGCTCCGACGTCGGATAGCCGAGATGGTAATGCAGACAACGCCGCTTGAGAGCCGGCGAGAGTTCGCGAGTGTCGTTGGACGTCAAGATGACCCAGGGCTGCGATCGGGCCACGAACGTGCCGACCTCGGGGATGGTGATCTGCTGTTCGGCAAGGATCTCCAGTAGCAACGCTTCCATCGATTCCTCGGTGCGGTCCACCTCGTCGACCAGGAGCACCACCGGTTCGGGTGAGAGGATCGCTTCGAGCAGCGGCCGCACGGACAAGAAGTTCTCGGAGTACAGCCCGAAATCCTGATCGGCCAGAAACTTCGACGCTTCGGCGACGCTGTCGAACTCGGAAACCTGATCGCTGATCCGGTCGCGGAGCATCTGCACGTGCAGGAGTTGCTTCGCGTAGTCCCATTCGTACAGGGCGCGATTGTCGTCCAGCCCTTCGTAGCACTGCAATCGCACCAGTTTGCGGCCCCCGATCGCAGCCAGAGACTTCGCCAGTTCCGTCTTGCCGACACCGGCCGGCCCTTCGAGCAGGAGCGGACGCCCCAGCGCCGTCGCCAGATGAACGACTACCGCGAACTCGTCATCGGCAATGTAGTCCTGCTCTCGCAGAGCATCTTTCACTTCGATTCCGCTGGAGAAACTGCGACCGGACATGGAATACCTTTCATGGGGGGCAAGCCCCTGTGCGCGCTCGAGGAGTCTCTGGACTCCCTAAGCGCGCACGGGGCCGGAGGCCCTGCTAGAAGTACGACTTGTTGATCGCGTGATCGACAACCGGGATCATCGACTCCACGGTGACCTCACGGGGGTTACCCGGGGTGCACCAGTCGTCCTGAATGTGCTCGGAGATGGCGCGCACAGTCTTCTCGTCACCCTTGATGACATCACCACGACCCTCGTACTTCTTGGTGTTCATCTGGTTCTTCGCGTACGAATCGGTGCGTACCTGACCGAAGTTGTCGGGGATACCGACGTCCTTGGCCAGACGGATGGCAGCCTCGACGGCAGCATCTGCAGCCTGAACCGTGGTGAGGTTGCGAGTGTCGACGCCGAGAGCGCCGGCCAACTGGGCGTAGCGCTCGTAGCGCGAAGGCAGGTTGTACTCCCACACGCGCGGCAACGCGATGGCGTTGTTCAAACCGTGGTGGCTGTCGAAGAAGGCACTGACCGCGTGTGAGATCGAGTGAACGATGCCGAGTCCGCCGGAGTTGAAGGCCTGTCCGGCGATGTACTGCGCGTTCATCATTCCCTCGCGAGCCTTGAGGTTACGCGGCTCGAAGACAGCCTCGCGCAGGTTCTTCGCGACCAACTCGACCGAGTAGATCGCGTTACCGAGCGAGGGCGCGAAATCGAGACGAGACACGAAAGGCTCACTGCCGTGCGCGAGTACGTCGAAGCCGCAGTACGCGGTGAAGTGCTGAGGGCAGGTGTAGTAGAGCAGCGGGTCGTCGATCGCCAGGGTGACGATGGTCGCCTCGTCGAAGCCGACCCACTTGTGCGGGTTGTTCATGTCCGACGTGTCGGTGATGACATATGCCCACGACGTCTCGGAACCCGTACCGGCCGTGGTGGATACGGCGATGTGCGGCGGGTTCTCCTTGTTGGTGGACTTGGCGAAGCCCTCGAACTCGTTGATGTTGCGACCGTCGTGTGCGATCACGACGCGAGCACCCTTGGCGGCGTCGTGGCTCGAACCACCACCGATCGAGATGATCGAGTCGCACTTCTCCTTCTGGTAGAGAGCCGCGGCCTCCATGACGTTGTAGTCCTTGGGATTTGACTCGACCTTGTCGTAGAGCACGACCTCGACACCCTGGTACTCGATCTTGCCGACCAGTTCCTCGATGATGCCCGAACCGCGCAGACCGGTCGTCATCAGAAGGGTGCGCTTGAAGCCGAGGTTCTTGGCCTCCACACCGATGATGTCGTGAGCGCCCACACCCATCAGGGCGCGTGGGAAGGGGTGGAACTCCTTGATGGGAAAGTCCCAGATCTGGTTGAGCTCGATAGCCATCGGTATCTCCTCGGGGATGTGCACGAATGTGACTGCGGGAGGGATTCGAGCCGATTCTTTGTGACCGGCGTCTCACCTGGTTTCCACTGTGTACCGACAAACAGCCCGTGCACAGGCTTCGGCAGCTCAACCGCCCGGACGCCGCCCGCGAACCGCCCGTTCGGGCAGGTCGACCCCGCCCCGGACTGCCAGGACGGCCCGATCAGACCGAGGTGGTTCCCGCTGATCGGGAACGTGTTGCTCGGCGACTACGATCCCCAGTAGCTTTTCATCACTGCTAACATTGAACTAGAACACGTTCTAGATGTTGCACTTCACTGACCTGCGCTTTACCCAGCTTCACGAGAGGACTAGCTTCGCGATGACGACAGTCGAGGTACCGCACAGCTCGCGATCGGCGGTACTCACCGTGTCCGGAGTCATCGAAGAGACTTCCGACGCCCGGTCGCTGGTGTTCGAAATTCCCGCAGAACTGAAGGACAAGTTCGACTACAAGCCCGGTCAATTCCTGACCCTGCGCATCCCGAGCGATCAGACCGGCTCGGTCGCGCGCTGCTACTCCCTGGCCAGTTCGCCCTTCACCGACGACGCCCCCAAGGTGACCGTCAAGCGAACCGTCGACGGCTACGGCTCCAACTGGCTGTGCGACAAGCTCCAGGTCGGCGACACCATCGAAGTGCTGCCGCCGTCAGGTGTCTTCACGCCCAAGTCGCTCGATCACGACTTCCTGCTCTTCGGTGCGGGCAGCGGGATCACTCCGGTGATCTCGATCCTCAAGTCCGCCCTCACGCAGGGCAGCGGCAATGTCGTGCTGATCTACGCGAATCGCGACGAGAAGTCCGTCATCTTCGGCGCCGAACTTCGCGAGTTGGCAGCGCAACACCCCGGCCGCCTCACCGTGGTCCACTGGATCGAAACCGTGCAGGGACTCCCCGCCGTCTCGCAGTTGGCGACTCTGGCCAAGCCATTTGTCTCGTACGAAGCCTTCATGTGCGGCCCCGGCCCCTTCATGGACGCCGTCCACAAGGCACTGGCAGAGGCCGGCATGCCCCGCACCCAGGTTCACGCCGAGGTCTTCAATTCACTCGCCGGCGACCCGTTCCGTGACGTCGAGGTAGCCGAGGTCTCCGACGAGGAAGCAGCCGACGCCGCGACTGTCGAGGTCGAACTGGACGGTGAAACCCACACCCTCGTCTGGCCGCGCAAGCAGACGCTCGTCGACATCATGCTCGCCAAGGGCCTCGACGTACCGTATTCCTGCCAGGAAGGTGAGTGCGGCTCGTGTGCCTGCACCGTCACCGAAGGCGAAGTTCAGATGGACAATTCCGAAATCCTCGACGCCGAGGACGTGGCGAACGGTTACATCCTCGGTTGCCAGGCAAAGCCGATCACCGATCACCTGAAGATCGAGTTCTAAGCCCTGCTTCCACGCATGACGGCCCCTGATTCCCTGCGGAATCGGGGGCTTTGTCATGTTCCGAGTCATCTCCTGAGCCGTCTGATCCATACTCCGAAACCCACTCCGGCGCCGTTGTGGGCAACCGCCACAGCGCGAAGATCAGTACCACGGTCACGATCAGGAAACCCTCACGAAGGACCAACCCCAACGGCAGCAGGAGCGGCGACGTCTCGATGAACTGCTGCCCCATACTCGGCCCGCAGTAGACGATCGCCAACCCCAGTGCTGCGGCACCGAACTGCAGGGGCGATCGAAGCCGAAAGAGAACCGTGACTGCAGCGGGCACGAGATACACCCAGTGGTGTATCCAGCTGATCGGCGACAGGATCGGCGCACTCAATCCGATCACCAACGCCGCATCGACCGCACGCCCGACGCGATAGACATCTCGGGCGACCCAGAGCGCTGCCGCCGCGCACAGCACGGTCAACGGCATCGTCAGCGCCGCCGTCCAGGTGCCCAGGGCCGCAAGTCCGCCCTGCAGCGAACTGTTGCCGGCACTCGCGATCGCCTGCCCGCTCAAGTCCACCCGATCGCTGAGATTCCAGACGACGTCAGACCAGAAGGTCCAGCTGACGGCCGGGTCGACCAGTGCTGCGGCGGCCGTTGACACGGCAAATCCGATCGAACTCCAGATCGCGAGCCGCCACTGCTTCGTGACGACGAAGTAGACGACGAACAGAGCGGGCGTCAGCTTGATCGCAGCCGCGACGCCGATCAGAAGTCCTCGCGGGATCCATCGGCCGAATCTCGAATCCTCCCGGCGGGTCACGTCGAACAGGACGAGCACCATCAGCACCAGGTTCACCTGGCCGAAGGAGATGTGTGCACTGACGATGGGCGTCACCGACACGGCCAGGACCAATGCCGCCATGACCAGGGGCCGCTTCGGGACGCGCGCGGGAGTGAACCTTGCGACCGTCCACACGACGGCCGCGATGCACAACCCCGACCACAGCAGATAGGCAGTCCACCAGTCGAAGAGAACAGTCGGCCAGAGGAAGATCACCGCGAACGGGGTGTAGGTGAACGGCATGCCCTCGTCGACGATCAACGGGCCGACAAGATTGCTCTCGTAGATGTTCGAGCCTGCGGCAAATGCCTGGGCGGCATAGCGGTAGACGAGAAAATCAACGGGTTCGACGGCTCGAACGGAGTACACGAGATAACACAGAGCTGCGACGCCGGCAGCGATCAGTGAACCGATCGTCACAATTCGAGACGCCTCGACACGGGTGGCGGGCATACCGAGAATCGTCCCACAACCTACCGAGCGGTAGTCGTCTAGCGGGCTGCCCGGAAGTGCGCTCGCTCGTCTGCGGTCAAGTGCTCACACGCGTAGCTCAGCGCCGTGCGTCCCATGTTTGCGGCATTCTCCTCGAGGAACCCGGTCAACAGATCCCGATCCACCCGTTTGCCGACCTCCCGCAGCATCCACCCCATGGCTTTCTGAGTGAGGTCCCGTCGATCACCCAGCACCTGGGCGGCAAGTTCGAGCGTGGTCGACGCGTCACCGCGCGTGATGAAGCCGTACGTCGTCAACAGCGCAACCCGCCGTCGCCACAGGTCACCCGAATCGGAAAGCTCGAAGATCGGCCGGCGATCTCGGTCGTACAGCCAGCCGCCGAGAACCTGTCCGGCCGACGAATCCACGAGATCCCAATTGTTCACCCGCCCGTCCTCGACAGCGGTGAGATAGAAGTCGGCGATGCGGGTGCGACTCTCGTCGTCGAAAAATTTTGGGCGACTGACTTTTTCGAATTGAGCGACCAGGATCAGCAGCCCGGCCAACCGGTGCTCGTGAACGTCGCTGTCGAGAAGGAGGCGTATCTGAGGCAACGCGAGGCCCACATGCTTCTTCACCACCGAACGCGTCTTCGGCACTCGCACTCCGATGAAGACGTCACCCTCGCCGTACTCCCCCGGCCCCGTCTTGAAGAACCGCTGAAGGTGGACGGCATCGGCGGGATCCGCGAGATCGGCCAACTGCTCGATCACGTCCTGGGCACTCAATTGCGTCACCCCAGAACCTTCTCACGGGTCGCCTGTGCTGACTCTTCGATTCTCAGCGTCCTCACACCGTGTGCCCTGCTCGGCCACAGGTCGGCAGACGACACTCGAGGACAGTCAGTGAAAGGACCACCCATGATCACCGCCGCTATCGCATTCACCACCCTCACCCTCATGGCACTCTCGGGACATATCGCGGCAAGCGCGCCGCGCGGGCTCGTGGCAATCCGGACGAATGGTCACAAATCTTGATATTCACCCCTCCACACAGACCCTAACTGCAACGCGAATGCAATTGGCGGAGAGTTGATCTCGATCTGCCGCGGGCGTGTACTACAGGTGGACACACTCTCGTCTTTGGAGGTCTCGTCATGAAGTCGTGGAATCGAATGCAAGATGCCGTCGCGGTGGTTCTCGGCGTCTTTGCGGCTCTCTCGCCGATGTGGCTCGACACCACCGATCGGGCAATGTGGTCACTCGTCGTCCTGGGTGTCCTGGTTGCACTGTCGGGTCTGGCGCACATGGCACGTCCGGACATGGCCATGGCGGATTACGCGATGGGCGTTTTCGGCGTCTTGATGTTCATTTCACCCTGGGTCATGAACTTCGACGCTTTGCGCGGTGCGTCGTGGACAGCCTGGGTGGTCGGGGTCCTGACAGTTGTGGTCGCGGTGAGTGCGATGCCGGTGATGAGTGCGCGGATGCATCACGGGGGTCACGGCGGCGTAGCTGCCCATTGACACGGCGGCGTAGCTGCCCAGTGACAGAGCCGTTGGATCAGGCTTTGATCGCGCCCAACAATCGCCCGGCGTCGAAGGCTTCGGCGCTGGGCGGTAGCGCGCCCGGCCGCCCGCTCACAAATACCTCGACGGTTCCCGATCCCACGCCCGCGGCGCCGAGCCCGTCGATCCGCCGCAAAGTCTGTCGTGCAACGGCTTCCGCGCTGTCGAAGAGTGTGACGCCGGCCGGCAACCGTGCTGCGATTTCGTCGGCGAGCAGTGGGTAGTGGGTGCACCCGAGGACCACGCCGCTGACGTCGTCCGGCGTACGGGCAACCGCGGAATCGATGGCAGCAAGTGCGGCTGCGCGATCACCGAGATCTATCGAATCGGCCAGGCCGTGGCACGGCACCCCGACGACCTTGGCGCCGTTACCGAACTGCTCGATCAGATCGGCTTGGTACCGGCTGGCAGTTGTAGCGGCGGTCGCCCAGATCGCCACCGAATCGCACGCGGCGGCAGCGGGCTTGATCGCGGGCACGGTTCCGATGACGGGCACTTGCGGTCCGACGAGTTCGCGGACGTGCGGCAGCGCTGTGACGCTGGCGGTATTGCAAGGAAGGACGATGACCTGAGCTCCACGATCGAGGCTCCGCCGCACCGCACCGAGGACCCGGTCGATGACCCACGGTTCTGGCTTGGGCCCCCAGGGGGCGCCGTCCGGATCCAGGGACAGCACCAGATCGAGATCCGGGCGCAGGCGTCTGAGCCACGCAGAGGTAGGGAGCAGGCCCAGTCCCGAGTCGATGAGTGCAACGATCACCGCACAAATCTATCGTCTCGGAACCGGACCTGCCTCATTCGTTCAGGCTGGTGTGGACTCCAACACGTCCGAGATGGGCGTGCCGGCCGCGATCTTTGCACGCATCTTCATCACGGCTCCCGCGCTACCTCCGCCGACGACAGCGGCCAACACACCGTCGCGCTCGTAGTAGGCGACGAACTTGCGGCCGTCGTCCTTGACGATGTGAACGGTGTCCGTGGGTGCGACGGTCCCCAGAGCCTGGATCTTGACGTCGTACTGATCGCTCCAGAAGTACGGAACCTGCGCCGGCGCATCCGGATCACCCGTGCCGGTGATCGCACCTGCCAGGATCTTGGCCTGGTCTCCCGCGTTGGTCCAGTGTTCGACACGCTTGCGTCGATCACCGATCTGCCAGGACGCGACGTCGCCGACCGCCCAGACGTGTTCGGTGCTGGTGCGGCCGACGCCGTCGCAGAGCACTCCGTTGTCGAGTTCGATCCCCGAACCGTCGAGCCAGCCCGTGACAGGCACCGAACCGACTCCGATCGCCACCACGTCGACCGGGATCTCCGAACCGTCGCTCAAGGTCGCGGCCGTAACCGCTCCCTCACCGGACAGCGAGGTCAAGCCGGTGCCGACGCGGACGTCGATGCCCTCGTTCCGGTGTAGACGTTCGACGAGAGCGCCGACGACAGGGCCCAGCACCGATGCCAGCGGTGTCGGTTGGGGTTCGAGCAGGACGACGTCGACGCCGTGAGACTTCATGCTCGCGGCCAGTTCACAACCGATGAAGCCGGCCCCGACGATCAGCGCGCGCTTGCCGGGAGCCAAGTCGGCGCGAAGGGCCAACGCCTCCTCGATGGAACGCAGAACGTGCACTCCGGTCAGCTCCGGAAGGCCGGCGATCCGACGCGGAGTCAGTCCGGTCGCGATGATCAACTCGTCGTAGTCCAGGGTGGATCCGTCGGCGAACGCCACGGACTTGGCAGCAGTGTCCACCGAAGTTGCCGCCGAACCGAGCTTGAGGTCCACCTTGTTCTCTACGTAGAACTCGGCCGGGCGCAGCGTTGTCTCGTCCTTGTCACCACGGATCACTTCCTTCGACAACGGAGGCCTGTCGTAAGGCAGATGCGTTTCCCCACCGGCGAGCGTCAACTCGCCGTCGAAACCCGCTCGTCGTAGTTCCTCGACGGTCCGCAGTCCCGACAAACCCGCACCCACGATCACTATCCGTGCCACCACGTACCACCCTGTCCGACCCACGTCACTTGCAGCATCCACTATGAACGCCGTCACTATTTGCCTCCGACTCTGCCATACGAAATGCCGGAGTAGGTGTGGTGCATCCCGCATGGCCACCGACCAGTCACTACAGTTGTAAGTAC
Organism: Rhodococcus sp. NPDC057135; assembly: GCF_042670865.1. NCBI lineage: Bacteria > Bacillati > Actinomycetota > Actinomycetes > Mycobacteriales > Nocardiaceae > Rhodococcus > Rhodococcus sp. NPDC057135. The sequence continues at coordinate 355,229 of NZ_JBHUUU010000005.1, read as the reverse complement.
TTCAGACGCACGCACTGACACATGAGCAGGGAGCCCCCATGACCAGCGATTCCAGTGAAAAGAACAGCGTCCGATTCGGCGCCGACGGTGGCGCGGAACTAGTCAGCACCCAGGGCAAGACGATCATCGCCGACGCCGTGGTCGCCAAGATCGCCGGTATCGCGACCCGCGAGATCAACGGTGTGTACGACGTCGGCGGGGGCACAGCGCGTGCGGTGGGGGCACTTCGCGACCGCATACCGGGCGCCCGCGTCAACCATGCCCAGGGCGTGGCGGTGGAGGTGGGCGAGAAACAAGCCGCCATCGACATCGGAATTGTCGCCGAGTACGGCGTCGCACTCCACGAACTGGCGGTAGGGATCCGCCGAAACGTCATTGCCGCAGTCGAAAGCATGACGGGTCTCGAGGTCACCGAGGTCAACATCACCGTCTTCGACGTCATGCTCTTCGAGGATGCAGAGAGCGGCGGCAGTACCGATCCGGAAGCCAAGCCGAGGGTTCAGTGAGTACCGCCGACGCCGGCCGCGAGATCGACGCGGCCGAGGTTGTCGCCGACGCCGTTCTTGCGATCCCGGAAGTGGCAGATTTGCACGGCGGGCAGTTCGGTGAGGTGGGAACCTACCTACCAGGGCGCCGAATCACCGGCGTCATCGTCGACGAAAACTCCTGTGCGGTACATATTTCCGTTCACTACCCGGCCGACGTTCGCAGCGTCGCCGAACGTGTCCGAGCTGTGGTGGCGCAGTTGGTCGACGTACCGGTCGACGTCACCGTCGGAGACCTGTCGACAGCGGGGTACCTGCCGGATATCTCCGAGAATGTAGTCACCGAGCCTTCCAGCGTCACCGACATTGCACCGAACATTCGAGAAGGGAACTGACATGAACAGCACCACCGTCGGACTGCTGGTCGGTCTGCTCCTCGCGCTCGCCGGAATCATGGGTGGATTCAGCGGATTCGTCTTCGCAGTCCTGCTCGGCGCCGCCGGTATGGCGATCGGAGCACACCGCGACGGACATCTCGATCTCGGCGCGATCCTTCGAAGCCGTGGCCGTGGCTGAGCCAGTTGATTCGAGCGCGGCAGACGATCCCGGCCTACGCGGTTCGCTGGTCATCAAGGACCGGGCGATGGCCAAGATCGCCACGGCCGCAGCGGTAAACGTCCCGGGAGTGGTCCGCCAGTCCGGCGGTTTGACCCGCTTGACCGGACGCGACCTTCCGCGAGCCGACATCTCGATGGGCAGCGACGCCGTCGCCATCAACCTCTTCCTCGCCGTGTCCTGGCCGTGTTCGGTCACCGAACTGACCGGGCGCGTGCGAGCGGAAGTCGGACGCAGCGTCGAGTCGCTGACCGGCCTGCCCCTCCATGACATGAACGTCATGATCGCGGCAACCGAGGGCACCGACGATTCTTGCGTTTCCGGCATCGAGATCGCGGAAGACCCTGCACAGGAGGCGCTCTCAGCTCCGATTCCACCCCGAGTTCCCTCCGCGAACCCGGCCGCCGCGGTCTCCGCCGTCGTCATCGCGTGCGGCCTACTCGCACTCGCGTTCGTGGTCTCCCGCGAATGGTTCATCAACCGTGGAACTTTCGAATCGGCACCCTGGATCCGAAACTCCGTGGAATGGACGTCACGTCTGCACTGGCAACCGTGGCTGCTTCCGGCGGCAATCGCTGCCGTCGTCGCGGGCGTGGTCCTGATCATGTCGGCGGCCAAACGCCGCGCTAAAACCCATGTCCCACTGGGCAACCCGAGTGCATCGACGGTATGGATGCGACCGACGGACATCGCACGTCTGTGCAGTAGCCACGCAGCGATCGTTCCCGGCGTCGGCTCGGCCCACACCAGCGTCGACCGCAAACACGTCAAAGTCCACGTCGAATCCACCGGTGGCGATCGCGCCCAACTTGCCGCGGCCGTCGAAGAAGCCGTTCGGCCTCACCTCGCGATACTGCAGCAGCCACTGCAACTTTCGGTGGTCGTGAGAGAAACCGCAGCACGACGAGAAGCCGCAGTCCGACGAAAGGACGCCTCGTGAACCGTTGGATCTCCGCGGTCGATCGGGCCATCGTCCTCATTGTCGGAATCGCACTCCTCGCGGCCGGCGCATACGCCATCGCGTGGGACGCGGGTGCCTCGCTGATTCGAACCTGGGTGTCACGCCTTGATCGGGAAGTCCTCTTCGGCCTTCCGGAGCAACCTTGGTGGCACTGGGTCCTCTCTGGCACCTTTGTTCTCTGCGTCGTCACCGGTATCGGGCTTTTGTACCTGAACCTTCGCCGCCGCCGAACGAGCGCAGTCACTTTGCGGCACAACGAATCCGGTACCGACGTCAGCGTGGACCTCGGACCGGTTGCCGACGGTGTAGCTGCCGAACTCGCCCAGCTGAGCGGCGTGCGAAGCACCAGAAGCAAAGCGACGATCGATCGCGGCCTGCCGACGCTGTCGATTGTCGTCAACGCAGACCCGGCGATCGACGTCGCCGGATTCACCGCTTCGGCCGAACGCATCGCCGGTGCAACCAGGCGAAGCCTCGACGGCTCACCCGTCGCGGTGCAGGTTCTGCTGCATCTCGACCGGGTCGAAGCCACCAAGTAGGTAAGAAGCAAACAAACACAGAAAAGGCGCTCACTCCCCGAAGGGAATGAGCGCCTTTTCTAGTGCTGTGAATCAGCTAGCGAGACAAGAGTCTCACTTGATGATCTTGGCAACCTTGCCGGCGCCGACCGTACGGCCGCCTTCGCGAATTGCGAAGCGCAGGCCCTCGTCCATGGCGACAGGCTGGATGAGCTTGACGGACATCTCGGTGTTGTCACCGGGCATGACCATCTCGGTGCCCTCAGGCAGCGTCACGACGCCCGTAACGTCCGTGGTACGGAAGTAGAACTGCGGGCGGTAGTTGTTGAAGAACGGGGTGTGGCGGCCGCCCTCGTCCTTCGACAGGATGTATGCCTGGCCCTCGAACTCCGTGTGGGGAGTCGTGGTGCCCGGCTTGACGACAACCTGTCCACGCTCGACATCTTCGCGCTTGATGCCACGAACGAGCAGTCCGACGTTGTCGCCGGCCTGGCCCGAGTCGAGCAGCTTGCGGAACATTTCGATACCCGTGACGGTGGTCTTGGTGGAGGTCTCCTTGATGCCGACGATCTCCACCTCCTCGTTCACGTTGACCGAGCCGCGCTCGATACGACCGGTGACAACGGTGCCACGGCCGGTGATCGTGAAGACATCCTCGACGGGCATGAGGAAGGGCTTGTCCGTCTCGCGGACCGGGTCCGGGATGGACTCGTCGACAGCAGCCATCAGGTCGAGAATGGACTGCGTCCACTTCGGGTCACCCTCGAGCGCCTTGAGTGCCGAGATCGGAATGACGGGGGCTTCCTCGTCGAATTCCTGAGCGGCCAGCAGTTCGCGGACCTCCATCTCGACGAGCTCGAGGATCTCGTCGTCATCAACCATGTCGGCCTTGTTCAGGGCGACGAGGATGTAAGGAACGCCGACCTGGCGAGCGAGCAGGACATGCTCGCGCGTCTGGGGCATCGGGCCATCGGTAGCTGCGACGACGAGGATAGCGCCGTCCATCTGAGCTGCGCCGGTGATCATGTTCTTGATGTAGTCGGCGTGACCCGGTGCATCGACGTGCGCGTAGTGGCGCTTTTCCGTCTGGTACTCAACATGCGAGATGTTGATCGTGATGCCACGAGCCTTTTCCTCGGGAGCCTTGTCGATCTGATCGAAGGCCGAAGCCTCGTTCAGGTCGGGGAATGCATCCGCGAGAACCTTGGTGATGGCCGCCGTCGTCGTGGTCTTGCCGTGGTCGACGTGACCAATGGTGCCGATGTTCACGTGCGGCTTCGTCCGCTCGAACTTCGCCTTCGCCACTTTGTGTCCTCCTGGACTGTTGTTGCTTGCCGTATGCAGCAGTGCGGTTGGTTGTTACTTGGTCGTGCTTCGTGCCGGAAGAAACCGAGGTCGCTTACCGGCGCGGGCTGGGGAGCTTGCTTGCGCTTACTCGCCTGTCGCCTTGGCGATGATTTCCTTCGCAACGTTCACGGGAACCTCTGCGTAGGAATCGAACACCATGGAGAAGTTCGCGCGACCCTGAGTCCTGGACCGCAGGTCACCGATGTAGCCGAACATCTCCGAGAGCGGAACCTGCGCCTTGACGACACGGGCACCACTGCGTTCCTCCATGGCCTGAATCTGGCCACGGCGGGAGTTGAGGTCGCCGATCACGTCGCCCATGTAGTCCTCGGGCGTAGTGACCTCGACAGCCATGATGGGTTCGAGGATGACGGGGCCGGCCTTGCGGGCGGCTTCCTTCAATGCCTGCGAACCGGCAACCTTGAATGCCATTTCCGAGGAGTCGACGTCGTGGTAAGCACCATCGAGCAGCGACAGCTTCAGGTTCACGAGCGGGTAGCCGGCGAGAACACCGTACTGCATCGCGTCCTGCGCGCCGGCATCCACGGAAGGGATGTACTCGCGCGGGATACGACCGCCGGAAACCTTGTTCTCGAACTCGTAGGTAGCACCGTCTTCGCCCACGAAAGGCTCCAGAGCGATGATGACCTTTGCGAACTGGCCCGAGCCACCCGTCTGCTTCTTGTGGGTGTAGTCGTGCTTCTCGACCTTCTTGGTGATGGTCTCGCGGTAAGCGACCTGCGGCTTGCCGACGTTGGCCTCGACCTTGAACTCGCGACGCATGCGGTCGACGAGGATGTCGAGGTGGAGTTCGCCCATGCCACCGATGACGGTCTGACCGGTCTCGTCGTCGAGTTCGACCGAGAAGGTCGGATCCTCTTCGGCCAGCTTCTGGATGGCGACACCCAGCTTTTCCTGGTCGGACTTGGTCTTGGGCTCGATGGAGACCTGGATGACCGGTGCCGGGAAGGACATCGACTCGAGGACGATCGGGTTCGCCTGATCGCACAAGGTGTCACCGGTGGTGGTGTCCTTGAGGCCGATCATTGCGTAGATGTGGCCGGCTACAGCCTCGTCTACCGGGTTCTCCTTGTTGGCGTGCATCTGGAAAAGCTTTCCGATGCGCTCCTTCTTGCCCTTCGTCGCGTTGAGCACCTGCTGGCCCGGATCGAGACGACCCGAGTACACGCGAACGAAGGTCAGCTTGCCGAAGAACGGGTGAGCGGCGATCTTGAAGGCGAGAGCCGCGAACGGCTCGTCCTTGCTCGGCTTGCGAGTGATCTCCACTTCTTCGTCACCGAGCTTGTGGCCGACGACCTCGCCGATGTCCAACGGGTTCGGCAGGTAATCGATGACCGCGTCGAGCATGGGCTGAACGCCCTTGTTCTTGAACGCGGAGCCACAGATCACGGGGTAGAGCTGCGAAGCGACCGTCATCTTGCGGATGGCGCCCTTGATCTCCTCGACCGTGAGCTCTTCACCTGCGAAGTACTTCTCCATGAGAGCTTCGTCGGACTCGGCAACGGTTTCGAGCAGCTTCTCGCGGTACTCTGCAGCCTTCTCGGCGAGGTCCGCGGGGATCTCTTCGATGGTCGGCAGTGCACCGGTCGGAACCACGCCGCGCCAGGTGATGGCGCGCATCTCGACCAGGTCGACGACGCCGTCGAAGTCGTCCTCAGCGCCGATGGGCAGCTGGAGAACGAGCGGCTTCGCGCCGAGACGGTCGATGATGGTCTGGACTGTGAAGTAGAAGTCCGCGCCCATCTTGTCCATCTTGTTGACGAAGCAGATACGCGGAACGTCGTACTTGGCAGCCTGACGCCAAACCTGCTCGGACTGCGGCTCGACACCTTCCTTACCGTCGAAGACAGCAACTGCGCCGTCGAGCACGCGCAGCGACCGCTCCACCTCGACCGTGAAGTCGACGTGGCCGGGGGTGTCGATGATGTTGATCTGGTTGTTGTTCCAGAAGCAAGTCACGGCGGCAGACGTGATCGTGATGCCGCGTTCCTTCTCCTGCTCCATCCAGTCCGTCGTCGACGCACCGTCGTGCGTCTCACCGATCTTGTAATTGACACCGGTGTAGAACAGGATGCGCTCGGTGGTGGTGGTCTTGCCGGCATCGATGTGCGCCATGATGCCGATGTTGCGGACCTTGTTCAGGTCAGTCAGCACTTCCTGTGCCACAGGTTTCTTCCCCGCTCGTTGCTTGGTTTTCGGGTGTCGGCCGTATCCGGTGTGTTCCACCGTCAAGGCCATGGTCTTTCAATTATGTCTCTGCCGAGGCGAACCTGGCCACCTGCGTCCGGAAACCGGCGAGATGATCAGGTCGCCAACGGCGACAAGCGTCGGAGCCCCACCCGATGGCAGTTGCTCCGACGCTTTACATCACCAGCGGTAGTGGGCGAATGCCTTGTTGGCTTCGGCCATCTTGTGAGTGTCTTCGCGACGCTTCACAGCTGCACCGAGGCCATTGCTGGCATCGAGGAGCTCGTTGGCGAGACGCTCGACCATGGTCTTCTCACGACGTGCACGCGAGAAGGTGACCAGCCAGCGCAGTGCCAGCGTGGTGGAACGACCGGGACGAACCTCGACCGGCACCTGGTAGGTAGCGCCACCGACGCGGCGGCTACGAACCTCGAGTGCAGGCTTGACGTTGTCCAGGGCGCGCTTGAGGGTGACGACCGGATCGGTGCCGGTCTTCTCGCGTGCCTGCTCGAGAGCCTGGTACACGATTCGCTCTGCGGTGGACTTCTTGCCGTCCAGCAGGATCTTGTTGACGAGCTGCGTCACCAACGGGGAACCGTAAACCGGGTCGTTGATGAGCGGGCGCTTCGGAGCGGGGCCCTTACGTGGCATTAGCTCTTCTCCTTCTTGGCGCCGTAGCGGCTGCGTGCCTGCTTGCGACCCTTGACACCCTGGGTGTCGAGGGAGCCGCGGATGATCTTGTAACGGACACCCGGGAGGTCCTTCACACGACCGCCACGGACGAGCACCATGGAGTGCTCCTGAAGGTTGTGACCTTCGCCGGGGATGTACGCGGTGACCTCGACCGAAGTCGTGAGGCGAACACGTGCGACCTTACGGAGCGCGGAGTTCGGCTTCTTGGGGGTGGTGGTGTACACGCGAGTGCACACGCCACGACGCTGCGGGCTGCCCTTGAGAGCTGCCGTCTTGACCTTGGCGGTCTTGTCGCGGCGACCCTTGCGGACCAGCTGGTTGATGGTTGGCATTTACCGGCTTTCTTGTGACGAACAGACTGCTCGAGCGAACTCGGGCCGTTCGAAAACGTGGCTGTTCTGAAATTAGGGATCTAGCAGTTGGAGCAAGAGAGCTGCTGCTCCTCACCCACCTCAGAGTCTGTACTCAGCACTTTCGTGCCTTGCACCACCCCCGAGGTCGGGCGTGTCGCATACCCCCACACAGGCAGCCGGATGCTCGTTCATCAGCAAAATCTGCTCGAACGCGCGCACGGCAATACCTAGCTAGGCACACAGATCGGCCCGGGCATGCCGGACACGACCCATAACGATACCTGTCGGCGCGCCACAAGGTCAAAGCGAGGCCACGGTGATAGTGACCTCATGCTCTGACCAGACACTCTGGCCGCATGCGCAGACCACACAGCCGGATCGGTCCCGATCAGATACTGCGGTTCAACGTCAACCCGCCGAGCTTTGCCGCAGCCTCGCACGGATCCGCTCCGCCTTGCGGCTCGGTGACCCACCACCCGAACACTCCCCCGGCCGGCGCGCTCGCGCTCACCCCGCAACTCTGCGGATCGGCCGGCTGGCGAACCTGGTACCCGCTACTGCCGTTGATGTCGATCTTCGCCACCACGTATCCCAGATGTTCGAAAGCAGCGCGCTCGTGATCGAGGGTGCCCGTCTCGAACCAGTTGAAGGTGATCTTGATCGGACCCGCGGCCCCGATGCCGTCCCAGCGGCAGATAGCGCCGAAGAACCCACGACCGACGGCGTCGGCACCCACGGCGCCGGCGATCTGCTCGTCGGTGACCGCTTCGCATTCTTGGAGGACGTTCGCGAATTCCTGGCTGTCACTACCGCGGTAGCTGCCCTCCGCGCGGGGAGTCCCGGTGACCACCGAGCCGCAGCCCGTGAGTAGAACCATCGACCCCGCCAGGGCGAGTCCGATCCTTGCGCTCTTGAGTGTGCCCTCGAACCTCACTGTGCCCTCGAAACTGTTTTTTCCATCAGATCCCGTGCAACCGTGCACGGATCAGCGGTCGGAGGCAGCAAGCCGTAGGTGATCGACCAGTGCACGAAGTCTCCGCCGAACGCGATACCCAACTCGCACAGCGAACCCGCCGTGGACGCGATGAAGCCCTGGTGACCACCGATCGTGATGTCGTCGGCGGGACGTCCGAGCAGGTCGGACCCTGCCCGTTCGCGGCCGATCGGGCTTCCGCGGTACCAGGAGAAACTGACGCTCGGGCCATTCGAACCGGCGACCTCCCATTGGCAACCGACGCCGTTGCGCGTCGTCGTCGCAAACGTGCCGAGATTGAAGGCGTTGACAACTTCTTCGTCGGTCACCGAGCCGCATTCGGCGAACATCGGACCGGGATCGGTGGGTGCAAGGGCCGGCGAATTGGCGCCGTCGCCCGACCGATCGGCAGACCCGTCGTCGGAGCTGCAGCCGACCACCGCCGAGAGCACGGCAGCCGAGACCAATACCGAAGTCCCGATCGAAGTGAGAGTGCGTGCGGCCATGGAGCCGACTGTACTTCTCGGTGGCCCCCGACACACGCCCCGCTACCGATTCAGGGGGTTGTGACCGGTACCCGAACCAGCGTGGAATCCAATTGCGCCGCCCACTGTTTGACCACCTCGGTGCGCCGACGCGAGTCGTCGGTGAGTACGTCTGCCAGCCCTAGCCCTCGGGCCAGGTCCAGTGTCGCCTGTACCAAGCGATGCGTCACCGGATCGGAGTCGTCGACACCCAGACTCTCGACAGCCATGCGGTGCGCGATGCGCCCGAACCGTTCCTCGAGGGGCAGGACGCGGGCACGCAGGTCGGGGTCGGAGGCGGCGGCCGTCCACACCTGCAGTGCTGCCTTGAAAAGGGTCCCGGTGTAGTACTCGACCAGCCGCGAAATGATCGCCTCGGTTCGTCCGGCACCCACCGGAAGGTCGGTCGATTCCTTTCGCGCCTGATCCATCCGGGCGTCGAACATCACCTCGAGCGCCGCGGTGATGAGGTCCTCACGAGTCGGGAAGTGGTGCTGCATCGCACCTCTGGACACCCCGGCACGCTGCGCGACGACGCTCATCGTCGTTGCGCTCCATCCGAGTTCGGCGAGACACTCCACCGTCACTTCGAGCAGGTGGGAGCGCGTGACTCGACTTCGGTCCTGCTTGGGCTCTCGAGTCATCGCGCCGCCATCCCTTCTACTTCTGTGTTCCAGCGCTTCTGTGTCCCAGCTGCGCAGTTTCTACTGCGCCCAGGCCGCTGGACGCTTCTGCAAGAAAGACATCATGCCCTCACGAGCCTCGTCAGAGGAAAACAGCCGAGCCGACTGCGCGATCATCTCCTCGCCGTCCCGGTCGAATCCGGCCAGGACCGAACGCGTCGTGATCCACTTCGATTCGGCCAGCCCCTGCGGTGAACATTGGCGCAAAGTGCCGAGCAGTTCGGTGATCGACTCCCCCGTGTCCTGCGACGCGGAGGTGACGAGTCCGATGGATTCGGCCTCGTGCTGGCCGAACTTCTCTCCGGTGAGCAGGTAGCGGCTCGCGGATCGCTGGTCGAGCCTCGGCAGGACCGTGAGCGAAATGATGGATGCTGCCAAGCCCAATCGTGATTCCGTCACCGCGAAGGTGCTCGCCGGTCCGGCGACGACGATGTCGCACGCCCCGACAAGACCCATGCCTCCGGCCCGGACGTGACCGTCGATGCGCCCGATCACCGGCTTGGGAAGCTCGAGAATGCTGCGCAAGAGCGTCAGCATCCCCCGGCCGCGCTCCTTGACGGCTTCCTCCGGTGACGCGGACGACCCCGAAGCCTCACTGAGATCGGCTCCCGCACAGAATGTTCCACCGGTGTGGGTGAGCACTACCGCCCGAACCGCTGGATCGGCCGCAGCCGACGTCAACCCCGCCTGCAACTCCGTGACCAACCGCGTCGAAATCGCGTTGCGGTTGTGGGGTGAATCGAGAGTGATCGTGGCAGCACCGCCTGATACTTCGTACCGTACGTATGGCTTGTCCTGATCCGTCATGAGTCTCCTCTTCAGTAGGACCGTCTAGTAAGACCGCGGCAGACCGAGGGAATGCTGCGAGACGAAGTTGAGGATCATCTCGCGACTGACCGGAGCAACGCGGGCGATACGTGCCGCGCCGAGCATGGCAGCCAGTCCGTATTCCTTCGTCAGACCGGCGCCGCCGTGCGTCTGAATCGCTTGATCGAGTGCCTTGATGCTGGCCTCGGCGGCCGCATACTTCGCCATGTTCGCGGCTTCGGCAGCACCGAAATCGTCACCGCTGTCGTAGAGCACCGCGGCCTTCTGCATCATCAGCTTGGCGAGTTCGAGTTCGATCTTCACCTGCGCGAGAGGATGCGAAATACCCTGGTGCGCACCGATCGGCGTCTTCCACACCGTTCGCTCGTTGGCGAACTTCACCGCAGCGTTGAGGGCGTAACGGCCCATACCGATCGCCATCGACGCACCCAGAATGCGCTCCGGATTGAGGCCGGCGAACAACTGCATCAGGGCGGCATCAGCTTCACCGACCAGAGCGTCGGCCGGCAGGCGCACGTCGTCGAGGAACAAGATGAACTGGTGGTCCGGTTCGATGATGTCCATCTCCATCTGCGTCTTCACGAATCCGGGAGAATCCGTGGGGACGATGAACAGAGCGGGCTTGAGCTTGCCGGTCTTGGAGTCCTCGGTGCGCGCAACGATGAGGACCGCGTCAGCTTGATCGACGCCCGAAATGTAGATCTTGTTGCCGCTCAGGATCCAGTCTTCGCCGTCGCGACGAGCAGTCGTCGTGATCTGGTGAGAGTTGGAACCTGCGTCGGCCTCGGTGATTCCGAACGCCATGATCTTGGAGCCGTCGGCGAGACTGGGTAGCCACTGCTGCTTCTGCTCCGCAGTGCCGTACTTGCCGATGATGGTGCCGCAGATGGCCGGCGAGACCACAACCAGGAGCAGACCGGCACCCTGCGCTGCCAGTTCCTCCTGCACCAGCGCGAGTTCGTAGATGCCTGCACCGCCGCCGCCGTATTCCTCCGGCAGGTTGACGCCCAGGAATCCGAGTTTGCCCGCCTCGTTCCACAATTCGGTGAGCGGCTCACCCTTGCGCGCCTTGGGCAGCACGTAGTCGACGTAGTTGAAGCGCTCACCCAGTTTGGAAACGGATGCCCGCAGTTCCTTCTGCTCTTCGGTTTCGATGAAACTCATCATGCTTCCTCTTCTGTAGCGGGTTCTTCCACACGTGCGAGTACCGATCCGACCTCGACCTGCTGGCCGACGGCGACCGGAAGTTCTACCAGGACACCGGCAGTCGGCGCGGTGACAGTGTGCTCCATCTTCATGGCCTCTAGCCACAGAATCGGCTGGCCGGCGGTGACGGTGTCACCGAGTGCGGCGCCGAGGCGGATGACCGATCCCGGCATCGGAGCGAGCAACGAACCGGCAGCGACTTCCGCCGACGGATCCACGAAGCGCGGTGCTGCCGTCAAGGCGACGGGTCCGAGCGAGGAGTCGACAAAAATCTCACTCCCGTAGGCAGACACGTCGAACGAACGCCGAACTCCGCTCTGCTCGAGCACTACCCGGGTCGCAGTTGCCGATACCAGGCTCACGTCGTCGAAGCCTTCTGCACTCAGCACACCACTTCGACTCAGGGAGTAGCGGACGTCGTAGTCGCCCGACGCAGTGGAGTAACTCTTGCTCTGCGGCTGCGACGGGAGGTTGCGCCACCCGCTGGGCAAGCGGCCGATGACGCGGGCCGACGCCCGGTTGTGCGCGGCATCGGCAAGTGCCGCCGCCAGCGCCGAGATCCTTTCGGCGTCGGTGTCGGCCAGAGGCGTTGACAGCTTCTCGAGATCGTGAGTCACGAAGAAGGCCGTGTCGGTATCTCCGGCAATGAACGCCGGGTGAGCCAGGACGTTGACGAGCAGGTCGCGGTTGGTGCGCAAGCCGTGAATCCTGGTGCGCGCCAGCGTCGATGCGAGCAGGCGCGCAGCTGCCGATCGCGTCGGCGCGTAGGAGATGACCTTGGCCAGCATCGGGTCGTAATGGACGCCGACGACACTGCCGTCGATGACACCCGAATCGAGGCGAACACCCTGCTCACGCAGGACACTGAATTCTGCCACGTCACCGGGCAACTCGATGTGGTGAACGGTACCGCTCTGCGGCTGCCAGTTCTTCGCGGGATCCTCGGCGTACAGACGCACCTCGATCGAATGCCCGCGGATCTGCGGCTGCTCGCCTGGGAGCGCGTCGCCCGAAGCGACCTGCAATTGCAGCTCCACCAGATCGAGTCCGGTGGTGCATTCGGTGACCGGGTGCTCCACCTGCAAACGGGTATTCATCTCGAGGAAGAAGAAGTCGCCCTTTTCGTCGGCGAGGAACTCGACGGTTCCTGCGCCTTCGTAGCCGATGGCATTGGCGGCGAGTCGCGAGGCATCGAAAAGCCTGCCGCGCATCGCCGGGATGCGTTGCACGAGCGGCGACGGTGCCTCTTCGACGACCTTCTGGTGCCGACGCTGGATCGAGCACTCGCGCTCCCCCACCGCCCACACGCCGCCGTGTCGGTCGGCCATGACCTGAACCTCGATGTGCCGACCGGTCTCGAGGTAGCGCTCGCAGAAGACCGTCGGGTCGCCGAATGCGGACTGCGCCTCACGCCGAGCCGCTTCCAGTTCGCCGTCCAGCGCCGACAATTCACGAACGACACGCATTCCGCGTCCACCGCCGCCGGCCGACGCCTTGATGAGCACCGGCAGATGAGCTTCGGTCACCGCGGCAGGATCGAGTTCGGAAAGCACCGGCACTCCGGCGGCGTCCATGATCTTCTTGGACTCGACCTTCGAACCCATGAGCTCGATGGATTCGACGGGCGGGCCGATCCACGTCAGTCCCGCGTCGATGACGCTGCGCGCGAACTCCGCGTTCTCGGAGAGGAATCCGTATCCGGGGTGAATCGCGTCGGCGCCCGAGGCCTTGGCGGCGGCGATGATCAGCTCACCCCGCAGGTATGTCTCGGCAGGTGTGTTACCCGGCAGCCGAACCGAGGCGTCGGCTTCGGCGACGTGCGGGCTGTCGGCATCTGCGTCGGAAAACACCGCGACCGTGCCGATTCCGTTCTTGCGGCAGGTCGCAAAGACACGGCGGGCGATTTCGCCACGATTGGCGACGAGTACTGAAGTGATTGTCACGGCGTGCCTCACATACGGAAGACGCCGAAGTTCTCGGTGCCTTCGATCGGGGCGGTGGCAATGGCCGACAGGCACATTCCCACCACGGTGCGGGTGTCTCGGGGGTCGATGACGCCGTCGTCGTAGAGACGCCCGGACAAGAACATCGGAAGTGACTCGGCCTCGATCTGGTTTTCGATCATTGCGCGCATGCCGGCATCGGCCTGCTCGTCGAAGACCTGGCCGCGCGCCTCGGCGGCAGCGCGTCCCACGATGGAGATGACGCCGGCGAGTTGCGCACCGCCCATGACGGCGGACTTGGAACTGGGCCAGGCGAAGAGGAATCGCGGATCGAACGCGCGCCCGCACATGCCGTAGTGACCGGCGCCGTACGACGCTCCGAGCAGGATGGAGATGTGCGGAACCTTGGAGTTGGCAACCGCATTGATCATCATCGATCCGTGCTTGATCATGCCGCCCTCCTCGTATTCCTTGCCCACCATGTATCCGGTGGTGTTGTGCAGGAACAGCAACGGCGTGTTGGAGCGGTTGGCGAGCTGGATGAACTGGGTGGCCTTCTGCGATTCCTCGCTGAAGAGCACTCCACGGGCGTTGGCCAGAATGCCGATCGGGTAGCCGTTCAGCTCCGCCCAACCGGTCACGAGCGAAGATCCGTACAGAGGCTTGAACTCGTCGAAGTCCGAACCGTCGACGATGCGGGCGATGACCTCACGCGGATCGAACGGGATCTTCAGATCGGCGGGAACGATGCCGAGCAACTCTTCCGGATCCTCGAGCGGTTCGATGATCTCCGCGCGAGGCGCCGGACCCTTCTTGGTCCAGTTGAGCCGCTTGACGATCGAGCGCCCGATGCGGATCGCGTCCTGCTCGTCGGCGGCGAAGTAGTCGGCCAGCCCGGACTTGCGAGCGTGCATTTCGGCGCCGCCGAGTGCCTCGTCGTCGGATTCCTCGCCGGTGGCCATCTTGACCAGCGGCGGGCCTGCGAGAAACACCTTGGAGCGTTCCTTGATCATCACGACGTGGTCGGACATGCCGGGGATGTACGCGCCGCCGGCTGTCGAGTTGCCGAAGACCAGTGCGATGGTGGGGATTCCGGCGGCGGAGAGCTGCGTGAGATCGCGGAACATACGCCCACCCGGGATGAACACCTCCTTCTGCGTCGGCAAATCTGCGCCGCCGGACTCGACCAGGGAGATCACCGGGAGGCGGTTCTGCATGGCGATGTCGTTGGCGCGGAAACCCTTACGCAGCGTCCACGGATTGCTGGTGCCGCCGCGCACGGTGGGATCGTTGGCGACGATCAGGCATTCGACGCCTTCGACGACGCCGATACCGACCACGGTGCTGGCGCCGACCGGGAAATCGCTTCCCCAGGCGGCGAGGGGGCACACCTCGAGGAACGGTGAATCCTGATCGAGGAGAAGTTCGATCCGTTCACGCGCCAAGAGCTTTCCCCGCTTGTGGTGCCGCTCGGTGTACTTCTCACCGCCGCCCGCCAGCGCCTTGGCGTGCTCGACCTCGATCTCGGCGAGCTTGGTGTTCATGGTCGAGGTTGCGGTCTTGTACACCTCGGAATTGGTGTCCAGTGTGGACCGGATGACACTCATGACTGATACCCCAATCGCTTGGCTGCGAGGCCGGTGAGGATTTCGGTGGTACCGCCACCGATTCCCAGAATTCGCATGTCCCGGTACTGCCTCTCCACTTCACTTTCCTGCATGTAGCCGAGGCCACCGAACAGCTGAACCGCTTGGTTGGCAACCCATTCACCGGTTTCGACGGCCGTGTTCTTGGCGAAGCACACCTCGGCGATCAGATCTCCGTCACCGGCCATGTATCGCTCGATCACCGAGTGCGTGTACACCTTGGCCACATCGATCTTGCGGGCCATCTCGGTGACGGTGTTCTGCACTGCCTGGCGGCTGATCAGCGGGCGACCGAACGTCTCACGGGCACGGCACCATTCGAGGGTCAATTCCAGGCATCGCTCTGCGCTGGCATACGCCTGCGCGGCGAGGGCGACACGCTCGGAGACGAATGCCTGCGCGATCTGCGCGAAGCCGCTGTTCTCTGCCCCGACCAGATTCTCCACCGGAACTCGGGCGTCGACAAAGGACAGTTCCGCGGTATCGGACGCGCGCCACCCCATCTTCTCGAGCTTGCGTGACACCGTGAATCCCGGTGTGCCCTTCTCGATCACGAGCAGTGAGACGCCACCGGCTCCGGAGCCGCCGGTGCGCACTGCGGTGACGACGAAGTCGGCGCGAACCCCGGAGGTGATGAACGTCTTGGCTCCGTTGACGACGTAATGGTCGCCGTCGCGCTTGGCTGTGGTTGTCAGGTGTCCGACGTCGCTGCCGCCACCCGGTTCGGTGATGGCGAGCGAGCCGATCTTCTCCCCGCGCAGCGTCGGCTTGACCCACTTCTCGATCTGCGCCTCGTCGCCGGCGGCAATCAAGTGCGGCACGGCGATACCGCAGGTGAACAGCGAGGCGAACAATCCGCCAGACGCACCGGCCTGATGCATCTCTTCACAGATCACGATGGAGTCGACGGCGTCGCCGCCTTCACCGCCTGCAGATTCGGGAGCACTGGCCCCGAGCAGACCCAGAGCGCCTGCCTTACGGTGCAATTCGCGCGGGATCTCACCGTCACGTTCCCACTGCGTCAGGTGCGGCAAAATCTCCTGGTTCACGAATCCGCGTACGGTCTCGCGAAGCGCAAGCCTTTCCGGTGTGGTCCACACGGTCACCGTGAATCCTCTTTCTCGTCAGTTGCGGGGAGTAGCGAAATCGGGATGTCGATGCGGCGCGAGCGCAACCATTCGCCAATTCCCTTGGCTTGCGGATCGAACCGCGCCTGCGAGGCCACACCCTGACCGAGGATTCCCTCGATCACGAAGTTGACGGCACGAAGGTGCGGAAGCTGGTAGCGAGTGACGGTCAACTCTGCCGCTTCGGGCAGTAGTTCCTTGAGCTTTTCGACGGTGAGTGTGTGCGCCAACCACTTCCACTGATCGTCCGTGCGAACCCAGACGCCTACGTTGGCGTTTCCACCCTTGTCGCCGCTTCGAGCGCCGGCGATCGTGCCGAGCGGCACCGAGAGCGAAGACTGAGGCGGCAAGGGCTCCGGACGCTCGGGTTCGTCGACAGGTTCGAGGTCCTGCGTCAGCGTCGACGGAGCGATGTCCACACGAGTGCCGTCGGGAAGCACGGCGACGTGAGGCACCGATCCCGCGTCGACGTAGCCGGGGGTGAACACCCCGTACGGTTGGCCGTTGCTCGGCGGCGCGGTCAGCGAGAAGCCTGGGTAGCTGGCAAGTGCCATTTCCACCGCAACCGAGGAGAAGGGACGACCGATCACCTTGGGGTCGGAATCGCGAACCACGCAGCGCAGCAACGCACTCGCAGTTTCTTCGGTATCGGAATCAGGATGATCCGTGCGAGCGAGGGTCCAGACCAGTTCGGCCGGCTTCTTCGTCAGCCAGGATTCGAGTTGGCTCTTGGCCAGATCCGCTTTGGCCTCGATGTCGAGACCGGTGAGGATGAACGTGGCCTCGTTGCGGAACCCGGCCAGTGTGTTCAGCGAGACCTTGTACTGCGGCGGCGGAGCCTCGCCTGTGACGCCGCTGATCAGCACCCGATCCGGACCTTCCTGGGTGAGCACCGCGTTGTCGATGCGAGTGGTCACGTCCGGGCCCGCGTAGCGTCCGCCCGTGATCTCGTACAACAGCTGCGCCGTCACGGTGCCGACGCTCACCTCGCCATCCGTTCCGACATGCTTGGTGATGACGGACGAGCCGTCCGCGTTGATCTCGGCGATCGGGAAGCCAGGGCGGCCCAGATTGGGGATCTCGGTGAAGAACGCGTAGTTGCCGCCGGTGGCCTGGGTGCCGCACTCGATGACGTGGCCCGCCGCGACAGCACCAGCCAGCTGATCGAAATCATCTCGCTTCCAACCGAAATGGTGGGCGGCCGGACCGACGATCACCGAAGCGTCGGTGACACGTCCGGTGACCACGACATCGGCTTCGGCCGACAATGCTTCGACGATGCCCCAGGCGCCGAGATACGCATTGGCCGTCAGCGGGGAGCCGAGTCCGAGTTCGTCGGCGCGGGAGACCAGATCGTCACCCTCGACGTGAGCGATCTTCGCATTCAAACCCAGCTTGGCGTTGACCTCGCGCAGCGCGTCGGCCAGTCCGGCCGGGTTGAGGCCGCCGGCGTTCGCGACGATCTTCACGCCCTTGTCGAGCGCGAGGCCGAGGGTGTCCTCCACCTGCCGCAGGAACGTCTTCGCATAGCCGAGGGACGGGTCCTTCATCCGGTCGCGGCCGAGGATCAACATCGTCAGTTCGGCAAGGTAGTCGCCGGTCAGGTAGTCGAGTTCGCCGCCCTCGAGCATCTCGCGCATCGCCGAGACGCGGTCGCCGTAGAAACCGGAACAGTTGCCGATCCGCACCGAACTCATTTGTCCACCTTCGATTCTCGTCCCTCACCGCTGGATCCGATGGCGGCTCGTCCCTCACCGCTGGATCCGATGGCGGCTCGTCCCTCGCCGCTGGGCCCCGCAAATGCCTGCGCGAACCCGAGCCACTCGTCCGCGTCGCCGCCGTCGGCGACCAGATCGAGATCGGCGCGGTTGGCGCGCTGAGTGACCAGCAAGCAGAAGTCCAACGCCGGCCCCGTCACCTTCTGCGTCGCATCTTCCGGCCCCCAGGTCCAGATCGAACCGTCGGGCGCCGTCAACTCAACCCGGAAATCCTCGGCGGGTGGCGTCTTCTCGTTGACCGAGTACGCAAAATTCCGCGTCCGCACGCCCAGGTGAGCGATGTTCTTGATGCGCGACGTCGGAACTCGTTCGGCACCAAGAGCGTCGGCGACGTCCTGTCCGTGTGCCCACGTCTCCATCAACCGGGCAGTTGCCATCGAGACACCGCCCATGGGTGGGCCGTACCAGGGGAACTTGGTGCCGGCCGGGGCAGCGGTGAGCGCCTCGACGAGAGCAGTGCGCCCCGCCCGCCAATCGGCGAGCAACTCTGCGGGCGGCCGGGCGGCCTGCTCGGCAGCACCGTCGTCGACGAACCCCGCCGGATTCACGAACGCCGCCTTCAACTGCTCCGCGAACCCGTCCGGGTCGGTGATCGCCAGGATTGCTGCACTGTCCGTCCAGTGCAGGTGCCCGATCTGATGGGCGATGGTCCACCCTTCCGCAGGCGTCAATGTCGCCCACTTCTCCTCGGGCAGATCCGCAACCAGGGCGTCGAGGCTCTCGCCTTCGGCCCGCAAGTCATCGATGAACGTCTGAAGTTCGGCCATGCGACCAGCATCACACTCGCGCTTATAAAAATCAAGCACGAATGATTGTTATTGCGAAATCCTGTGGTGAGAGACTGGGCGGAACCGATCCCCGACCCTGCACCATCGATCAAACAGGAGCACCCATGAGCGACGCCGTACTCATCTCACGAACCGGCGACGTGGTCACCTGGACCCTCAATCGCCCGGACACCCGCAACGCGATCTCCGAGATCGACATGATCGAGGCCCTCGAAGACGCGGTCACCGCAGTAAACCGAGATCAGAGTGTGCGCGCGGTGATCCTCACCGGAGCCGGGTCGGCCTTCTCCTCCGGCGGCAACGTCAAACACATGCGAGACAAGGAAGGCATGTTCGGTGGCGCTCCCGGCGAGATCCGCCAGGGCTACCGGCACGGGATCCAGCGCATTCCCCTCGCTCTGTACACGTGTGAGGTGCCGACCATCGCGGCCGTCAACGGCCCCGCCATCGGAGCGGGCTGCGACCTCTCACTCATGTGCGACCTCCGCATCGGGTCGACGGCGTCGGTCTTCGCCGAGAGCTTCGTCAAGGTGGGACTCATCCCCGGCGACGGCGGAGCCTGGCTGCTCCCCCGCGCGATCGGCAACGCCCGCGCTGCCGAGATGGCGTTCACCGGCGAACCGATCGACGCCGCCAAAGCACTCGACTGGGGGCTGATCTCGCAGGTCACCGCGCCCGAAGAATTGCTCTCCGCCGCGCACGCCTTGGCAGCGCGAGTAGCAGCCAATCCCCCGCAGGTGCTCCGCATGACCAAGAAACTGCTCCGTGAGGGCCAGCACCAAAGCCTCGAGAGCCTGCTCGAACTCTCCGCCGCCATGCAGTCGATCGCGCATCACACTCGCGATCACCACGAAGCCGTCGCCGCGATGCTCGAACGTCGTAGTCCTGAGTTCACCGGAGAATGAAGGCCGGCAGTCAGCTACTGCCGGTCGGTGCAGTCCTCACCTCGATACTTTCGCTCCAGTTCGGAGCGGCATTCGCGACGACGCTGTTCTCACAGATCGGGCCGGCCGGAGCGACGACGCTGCGACTGACGATCGCCGCGATCATCCTCGGCGTCATCGTCCGCCCGAGATGGAGCAGGTGGTCGAACCGGCAGCGCAAAGGCATCTTCGCGTTGGGTATCGCGCTGGCCGTCATGAACGGTGCCTTTTACCTCGCCCTCGACACGGTGCCCATCGGCACCGCTGTCACCATCGAGTTTCTCGGACCGTTGACGCTGGCCGCAGTGCTGTCTCGTCGATGGGCCGACGGAGCGTGGGTGCTTCTCGCCTTCGGCGGAGTGTTGCTGCTCGGGTTGGGAGATCACGGCGAATCCGGATTGGACCTGGTCGGGGTGATGTTCGCGTTGATCGCCGCTGCTGCGTGGGCCGGCTACATCGTGGCCGGTTCCCACCTCGCTGCGACCCTCCCGAGCGCCGACGGTTTGGCCGGCGCAAGCATCGTCGCGGCAGTATTGACGCTGCCCTTCGGCCTCGTCTCCGGCGGAAGCGAACTGCTGGATCCGAAGATGCTCGCTGCCGGCGCGGCCGTCGCCATCCTCTCGTCCGTCATCCCCTACAGCCTGGAGATGTGGGCCCTACGCTCCCTCGCCAAAAAGGTCTTTGCCGTCCTCATCGCCCTCGAACCCGCTGCGGCTGCACTGGCCGGAGTTCTCGTGATCGGGCAATCGCTCGACGCCTTCACACTCGTCGCCATCGGACTGGTGGTGACCGCGGGTGTCGGGACTGTTGTCATGAATCGAAAGTCCACGCCGAAATAGTCCAGGTACCGTCAGAGCACGTCATTCCAACGCACAGGAGAACCATGACCAACCCGATCATCGCCACCGTTCTCGGTAACACCCCGCAGATCGACGAAACCGCGTTCATCGCACCCAACGCCACCGTTGTCGGCGCGGTGACCATCGCTGCGGGCGCCAGCATCTGGTACGGCGCAGTCCTGCGCGGCGACGCCGAATCGATCTCCATCGGTGCTGACACCAACATTCAGGACAACTGCACGGTTCACGCCGACCCGACGTTCCCCGCGGTACTGGGCGAACGAATCTCGGTCGGCCACAACGCGGTGCTGCACGGGTGCACCGTCGAAGACGACGTGCTCGTCGGCATGGGCGCCGTGGTGCTCAACGGCGCGCACATCGGTTCGGGATCGCTGATCGCGGCCGGCGCCGTCGTGTCTCAGGGAATGCAGATCCCGCCCGGATCACTGGTGGCCGGTGTGCCCGCCAAGGTCAAACGTGAACTCTCCGAAGGCGAAAAGGCCGGTATCACCGCGAACGGCGCCGGCTACCTGATGCTCGCCAAGGCCCACCAGGACATCGAGCAGGCCTGATCGAGACGACGCTCGCGGCCCGTAGCAGCAAGAACAACGACTAGCCTCGGGGCCGCAACGTACTGTTCGGCAACTCGGGTGCCGGGAGCGCCGGACCGTCGTATCCCGGCACGACGCCGAAACGCTGGTCCGGGACGCTGCCGTCGAATCCGGAGGCAAGCTCGGCCTGCCACTTGCGTCGATACTCGACGATCTCTTCGTGGGTGCGGCCCATGAAGTTCCACCACATGATGACCTGCTCTCCCAACGGTTTACCGCCGAGAAGTAGCAGTCGAGCCGGTTCGGATCCCGGATTACGCAATGTCAGTTTGCCGAAACCCGGTGCTTGATAACCCAACTCGGCCCAGCCGACGGTGGTTCCGCGTAGCACTACCGATCCTTGATCGACGATTACGCCGTGCTCATGTGAACGATCGACGTCGAGGGCGATCTCGGCGCCAGGATCCAAAATCACCTCGGCGCCCAACAATTCGGTGAATGTCGACACCGGAGATGTGTCACCGGCGAGCGAACCGAGGAACACACTGATCGTCGCGCCGCCGGTGGTCACCGGCTCCGGTCGATAGTGAACGAATGCGGGTGCGGTATCGCGCGCCGCATCCGGAAGCGCCACCCACAACTGCATCCCGTGCAGAACCTTGGTGTTCGGCGTCGACACCTCGGAGTGCGCGATCCCACTCCCGGCCGTCATCAAATTCAGTTCACCCGGTCGCACCATCGCATGGGAGCCGATGCTGTCACGGTGCTCGATCTCTCCGGTGAACAGCCAACTGACCGTTTGCAATCCAGTGTGCGGATGCGGCGGCACGTGCATGCCCGGACCAGAGCCGACGTCATCCGGACCGTAGTGATCGGCAAAACACCACGCTCCGATCAACGAACGCTCGCGTTGTGGGAGGGTGCGTCGTACTCGCATCGCCCGTGGGCCACCGAGCGGCACGTCGCGCGGAGTGAGAATCTGAATCTCGCTCTCGACCGGATGGCCTTCGCATTCCTGCTCGACGGGTTGCGCTTCGAGGTTGCTCATATCGTCCATCCTGCCTCTAGTCATGCCTGTGCGAGACGCAGACGCGTGCACAATTCGGCCAACAGTCGAAGTTCGTCCGCGTCCAACGCCGGTCCGACGTGGCGGCGAATACTTGCCGCATGACGGCGACCCACTGATTTCTGCAGCGCTGCACCCGCTTCGGTGAGTTGCACGATTGTGCCGCGGCGGTCGAGTGGATCCACGCTTCGGGACACCAAGCCTTCGCGCTCCAGCCGCTCCACCAGACGGCTGAGCGACGGTTGACTCAACAGAATCTCCCGATTCAGGTCATGCAGGCGCAGACAGTTCCGCGGCGCGAGACTGAGCGTGAACAGCACGTCGTACTCGCGCATCGTCAGCTGATCCCAGACGTCATCGGCAGAGAGCCGCCGCATCACCGACACCTGGGCGCGAAACAAGGCTTCCCAGGCGTCGGTGGCGAGCTCGGTGGTGCTGACCGGAGCCTCTGGCTGTTGTGCGTCAGGCAGTGACACTGCTTGCCTCACGAGCCGCCTTCATCGACGCGTGAGTGGGAGGGTTGTCCGGCACGTGTGCGGGCCGTCTGGCCGCGAACTCACGGCGCAGAACCGGAACAACTTCCTCACCGAGCAGATCGAGCTGCTCGAGCACCGTCTTGAGCGGAAGACCCGCGTGATCCATCAAGAACAACTGGCGCTGATAGTCACCGAAGAAATCGGCAAAAGCCAAGGTCTTCTCGATGACCTGCTCGGGGGAACCGACCGTCAGCGGGGTCTGCTCGGTGAACTCCTCGAGCGAAGGTCCGTGGCCGTACACCGGGGCATTGTCGAAATACGGACGGAACTCCTTGACCGCGTCCTGACTGTTCTTGCGCATGAAGACCTGACCGCCGAGGCCGACGATCGCCTGATCCGCGGACCCGTGGCCGTAGTGCTCGTAACGCTGGCGATAGAGATTGATCAGCTCGATGTAGTGCTCTTTCGGCCAGAAGATGTTGTTCGCGAAGAATCCGTCACCGTGATACGCCGCGATCTCCGCGATCTCGGGGCTGCGGATCGACCCGTGCCACACGAACGGAGCGATGCCGTCCAGCGGGCGCGGAGTGGACGTGAATCCCTGCAGCGGTGTGCGGTACTCCCCTTGCCAGTTCACGACCTCCTCGTCCCACAGCCTGCGAAGAAGTTGATAGTTCTCGAGCGCCAACGGGATTCCGGCGCGAATGTCCTTGCCGAACCACGGGTACACCGGCGCGGTGTTTCCGCGTCCCATCATCAGGTCGACGCGCCCCTCGGCGAGGTGCTGGAGCATCGCGTAGTCCTCGGCGATCTTCACCGGGTCGTTGGTGGTGATCAGCGTCGTGGACGTGGACAACGTGATCTTCTCGGTCTGAGCAGCGATGTATCCGAGCATCGTCGTCGGAGACGACGGAACGAACGGCTTGTTGTGATGCTCGCCGGTCGCGAAGACGTCGAGACCGACTTCCTCTGCGTGCTTGGCGATGGTCGTCATGGCCTTGATGCGATCGTGCTCGGTGGGCGTGACCCCGGTCGTTGGATCAGTGGTGACGTCGCCGACCGTGAAGATTCCGAACTGCATGGTTGCTCCTCCGCGAACTAGATCCATGCGTTTGCATGTAACTGATCAAACATTCAACCATCCCGCTGTATTCCACGGCAAAAGGTGAGGGCGGCACACATGATGTGTGCCGCCCTCACCTGGTCAAACTTTGTACCGGAAACCGGTCAGTGCATAACGATCGGCGCTGCCGTCTCGCCCTCGGCCACCGGCCTGGTGGTCTTGCTCCGCGGCAGGAAGAACGCCGGGATGAGGGTCAGGACGATCAACACGGTGGCAACGAGGAAGGTGTTGCCGAATGCGTCCGACGCTGCGCTGAGAATCGAATCGGCCGCAGACTCTTGCGGGCTACCCGGCTCGGTCGGAATGTGCGACGCCGCTCCGACCATCGTCGTATCGAGGCCACGATCGAGGAGCTGGTTGGTGAGAACCACCGACATCACAGCGGTACCGATCGAACCTGCGGTCTGCTGAACGATGTTCATCAGGGTGGAACCGCGAGCGATCTGCTCGTTGGAAAGCGTCACGATGGCTGCGGTCATCAGCGGCATCATGGTGCAACCCATGCCGAGGCCCATGACGAACAGCGCGCCCATCAGCAACCACGTCGGCGAATCCGAGGCGACCTGTGTGAAGACACCCAAACCGATGAGAATCAGCGGCAAACCGGTCAGGACGATCTTGCCCGGACCGATCTTGTCGACCAGCCGGCCGGCAATCGGCATCGTGACCATGGCACCGAGGCCCTGCGGAGCCATCAACAATCCGGCAGCGAGCGTGGAGTGACCGCCGACCTGAATGAAGTAACTCGGGAAGAGCAGACCGGCGCCCATGAACGCGACGATGAACAACGACGTCGTGATGACGGCGGTGGTCAACTGGCGGTTCTTGAACAGGTACAGGTCGATCAGCGGGTGGTCCTTGTTGAGCGCGTGGAACACAAAGGCGATGATCAGCGCCAGACCGATACCGGCCGACACCAGAACCCTGGCCGAGGCAACGGTTCCCACCTCGGGGATGGACGACACACCGAACAGGAACAGCGCCAGGCCGGGCGAGAGCAGGATCATGCCGAGGAAGTCGAAAGACTCCGAAGGCTTTGCCTTGTCGGACGGCAGAATGATGAATGCTGCTGCCAGCGCGATGATGCCGATAGGCAGGTTGATGAGGAAGATCCAGTGCCAGCTCGCGGCCTCGATCAGCCAACCACCGAGAATCGGGCCACCGATGGGGCCGAGCAGCATCGGGATACCGAGCACGGCCATGACACGACCGACACGGTCCGGGCCGGCGGCCCTGGTCATGATCGTCATGCCGAGCGGCATCAACATGCCGCCACCGAGGCCCTGGAGCACACGGAAGCCGATCAGCGAGGTGATGTCCCACGCCATCGCACAGGCGACCGAACCGAGAACGAACAGCACCAGAGCAGTCATGTACAGGCGCTTGGTACCGAATCGATCCGCTGCCCAACCCGTGACCGGGATGACCGTCGCCAAGGCAAGGGTGTACGCCGTCATCGTCCATGCGACGGTGGCGTACGAGGTCTGGAAGTCCTCGGCAAAGGTGGTGAGCGCGACGCTCACCACGGTTACGTCGAGAATCGACATGATGGCGCCGAGCACCACCACGGACGCAATCTTGAGGACCGCCCCGTCGAGTTTGTCAGGCGCCGTAGCCGGCGCGTTCGGCGATGTCATCGCGAAGTCTCCTGGGTAAGTGCTCGCAGATAGTCACCCGCGAGAATGGGCTTGAGAGCCTCGAACAAACGAATTCGCTCTGGCTCAGGAACACGCGACGCGAAATCACGAAGCTGGCCGCGCTTGCACTCGATGTGGTTGGTCGTCACCTTACGACCGGCCTCCGACAAGGAAACCCGCTTGACGCGCCGGTCCCGCTCGTCTTCACGGCGATCGACCAGGCCCATGTTCACGAGCTGGTCGATGTTTCGTCCCGTAGCTGCCACCGAGAGCCGAAGCTCCTCGGCAACCTCGTTGATCGGGATCGCCGCATCACGTTGTGCAAGTACGAACAGCACACGCACCTGAGAGAACGAGAGATCCAGTTCGATCAACGCATCGATCGACTCCGAATCACCGGCGTTCATCAGGCGAGTGAACAACTCGTCGAGTGCTCCAAACAGGTCATCAGAATCGGAAGCGATCACCTGGCAAATGGTAGTGCGGTTGCAACTATTGCCCAAATGAAAACATGTTGCAACTTATTATTTGGTGAGCACCATCACGTTGGAATTATCATTCCTGCAGCAAGATGGCCTTTCCGAGAACTTTGCCGCTTTCGAGATCAGCCAGGGCAACCGCAGCGTCCGCGAGTGGATACCGGGCCTTGACCAGGGGCCGCAAGCCGTTTCGGACGTGCTCGACCAACGATGTGTGCACCTCGGCTACCGCCTCGGGATTGGTGCGTGTGAATTCGCCCCACGCCGCCCCGACAATGCTGATGTTTCGGAACAGCACCCGATTCACCTTCACCTCGGGAATGCCGCCGCCGGCGAAGCCGATCACCACAAGTCGTCCTTCGGGTGCCAGAACACGCACCGCGTCGTCGAACGCGTCGCCGCCCACCGGATCCACCACGATCTGAGCGCCGACGCCGTCAGTCAGTTCCCGAATCCGTTCTCCCCATCCCGGGGCGAGCGCGACCACCTCGTCGGCACCGAGCTCACGAAGAAAGTCCTCGACGCCCTCGCGTCGTACTACCGCGATCACCCGGGCGCCGTGCGCCTTCGCCAATTGAATGCTTGCCGTTCCGACTCCACCCGCAGCGCCGAGCACAACCACCGTCTCCCCCGCGACGATCTTTGCGCGACGAGCGAGCGCGAACTCCATCGTCTGATAGTTGATGATCAGCGAAGCCGCCTCGTCGAATGCGAGTCCGTCCGGAATTCGAAGTACCTGCGCCGGGTTGACGGCGATCCGCTCCGCATAACCGCCCAGATATGCGGCCGCCAGAACACGATCACCCGGAGCGAAACCCGAGCCCTCGGGCGCGGAGACCACGACGCCCGATATCTCCGCTCCGGGAATGAACGGCGGTTCCGGGCGGATCTGATACTTGCCGTAGGTGATCAGTAGGTCTGGAAAGCAGACGCCACTGGCCTTCACGTCGATGAGGACCAGACCTTCGGCTGCGGGCTCGGGAACCTCCTGCGCGACAATTCCTTCGGGACCGGTCAGTTCCGTAACCACCATTGCGCGCACAGAAAGCTCCTCTTCGGGACATCTGAAATCTGGACCGGTAACCCGGTTTTCTCGACTTTAAC
This sequence comes from Rhodococcus sp. NPDC057135, assembly GCF_042670865.1. Lineage (NCBI taxonomy): Bacteria > Bacillati > Actinomycetota > Actinomycetes > Mycobacteriales > Nocardiaceae > Rhodococcus > Rhodococcus sp. NPDC057135. Next base: position 328,355 of record NZ_JBHUUU010000005.1, on the reverse strand, counting down.
CCGGTACTCACGTCAGATCATCGTTCGCTCCCGATGTGCAGTCGTTCGAGTCCGTCGAGAATCAGATCCAGACCGAAAGCGAATTCGGCAGCGTAGCTGTATCCCGGCGCCAGCACGTGCTCGGTAGTTAACTCGGTCAGGTGCGGATACTGACCGCTCTCGAACGATCCCATGATCGCGTTCGCCAGTTCCGTCGTCTCCTGCGCAGTTTCGAACGGCAAGCTCACCTCTTGCAGTACGAAGCCGTAGATGTACGCATCCATGATCGAAAAGGCATGTGCAGCAAGGGCGACCGGAAATTCGGCGGCGCGTAGCGTCCCGATGACTGCGTCGTGGTGACGCAAGGTCGCGGGACCAGGCGTCGTTCGAGACTCCATCAACGGAGTTGCCCACGGGTGCCTTCCCAACACTGCACGAGTGGATACCGCTCGCGCGTGAAGTTCTGTTCGCCATGGGCGTCCCGGCGTCGGCAGGTCGATCTCCGCAAAAACCGCGTCGACCATTCCGTCGAGCAGGTCCCCCTTGTCCGACACGTGGTTGTACAGAGACATCGCCTCGACGCCCAGTTGCGTCCCCAGTTTGCGCATCGTCATCGAGTCGATCCCCACGGAATCGGCCAGTGCGACGGCGCCGCCTACGACGTCGTCTCGGGTCAATCTCGCGCGCTTCTCCACATTGACAGAACTTACACCGTAAGTGTCATACTTACGATGTAAGTATTCGACGAACGGAGAATCGCATGACACAGGAACTGATGACCGCCGTCGTGCAGGATCGATACGGCGAAGCCGACGTTCTCTACCTCGATCGCATTCCGCGCCCCACCGTCGCCGACAACGAAGTGCTGATACGCGTCGAGGCTGCGTCTGTCGACAGAGGGGCCTGGCACCTCATGGCCGGGTTGCCATATCCGTTGCGCCTCGCGGGATTTGGACTGCGCGCACCCAAGAACCGGGTACGCGGACTGGACGTCTGCGGTCGCGTCGAAGCCGTCGGCAGTTCGGTTACCCGCGTGACAGTCGGCCAGGAGGTGTACGGGATCGCGGTCGGCGCTTTCGCGGAATATGCATGCGCGCTCGAATCGAAGATTGCCGCAAAACCAGCCCGGTTGTCGTTCGCGCAAGCGGCAGCGGTACCGGTCTCCGCCCTGACGGCACTGCAAGCGGTGCGCGATCACGGTCACGTGGAGGCGGAGCAATCCGTCCTCGTCCTCGGTGCATCCGGTGGCGTCGGAATCTATGCGGTCCAAGTAGCCAAAGCCCTCGGGGCGCACGTCACCGGCGTGTGCAGTGCATCGAAAATCAATACCGTCCGCGCTCTCGGAGCCGACGAGGTTCTCGACTACCGCGTCGACGACGCCACCGACGGATCGCATCGGTACGACGTCATCATCGACACCGGCGGCAACCGCCGACTGCGAGACCTACGACGAGCACTCACACGCACCGGAACTCTCGTCATCGTGGGCGGCGAGAACGGTGGACGGTGGCTCGGCGGAATCGATCGCCAAATCCGTGCACTGTGCTTGTCTCCGTTCGTATCTCAGAAGCTCGGGTCTTTGATGGCTTCGGAGAACGCCGAGGATCTGGAGGTCCTGACGCAGATGATCGACGCAGGCCTCGTCACCCCGGTGATCGACTCCGTTCATGCCCTCACCGACACCGCCGTCGCTGTGGCACGGATGGTCGACGGTTCCGGCTGCGGAAAGCAGATAATCGCCACTCGCTGAAAAGCCTGACAGAATCGGCTCACTCCAGCGAACAGGAATCTCACGTGAACCCAGATCTCACGCTCGCGCAGCAGCCAGACAGAGGACCGATCTTCGTCAAGTCCCGCCCGGTACGCACCGGCGACATCGACGTCGCCAAGCAGGTCAGGCTCGACGCCGTCGCCCGCTACCTGCAGGACATCGGCAACGACAACATCGAGGCCGCGGGGGCCATCGACACACACCCGCTCTGGATAGTGCGTCGCACCGTCGTCGACGTCGTCCGGCCGGCAATCTGGCCGGAAGAGTTGACCATGACTCGCTGGTGCTCAGGCTTCTCCACGAGATGGGCGAACATGCGCGTGCGCTTCGACGGCAGCAACGGCGCGCTGATGGAAACCGAAGGCTTCTGGATCAACATCAGCGCCGAGTCGGGCATGCCCACCCGGATGAGTGACGACTTCATGCGGCCGTTGGAAGAATCCACCGACGAGCATCGCCTGAAGTGGAAGCGTGTCCTCGCCGAGAACGCAGCGGAGGTGGACGACGCCGGTGTTCTCGACACGCCGTTCGCTCTGCGCGCCACCGACATCGACCCGTTCGACCACGTCAACAACGCCGTCTACTGGCAAGCGGTCGAAGAGGTCCTCAGCGCTCGCACAGAACTGCGTACCGTTCCGCATCGAGCGCTGATCGAGTACCTCTCCCCCATCGTCTCCAGCGACGACGTCGTCCTGCGCAGTCGCGTCGACGACAAGACCGTCACGGTCTGGTTCCTGGTGGGCGAAGCGCTCCGCGCAGTTGCGCAGGTGAGCGCCCTCTAACGCAGTTTCTGGGTCGCGACTGCCGCGACGCCGAAAACCAACGCGAGAAGAATCGCGGCCCAGAATCCGAAGAGCCACCACACCACGCCGAAGACCACCACTGCCGGGGCAACGGTGATGAACGCGATGGTGGGGCTTTCGCGTACCACCTCGAGTGCGGTTCGGGCATTAGTTCGATCGAGCTTCTTACCGGCCATCGAAAACCTCCTTCAAGGTCCTGACCATCCAGAGTAACCGGACTGACGGGCATAAAGCGGATACCGTGAACGCATGGCCGACCACCGCACCCTCGTCCTCATGCGACACGGCAAGTCCAGCTACCCAGAGGGCATCCGAGATCACGAGCGTCCACTCGCCGAACGGGGCCTGCGCGAGGCCCGCATCGGCGGCGAATGGATCCGCGAGAACGTCCCGCCCGTCGACGCCGTTCTGTGCTCCACCTCCCGGCGGACCGTCGAAACTCTTGCCTCGACGGGTATCGAGGCGCCCGCCGGATTCGAGAAGTCCATCTACGGCGGCTCACCCGCCGACGTGATCGCAGCTGCGCGCACCACGTCGGACCACGTCAAAACACTCCTGATCGTCGGACACGAACCCGGGATCCCGTGGACTGCACTCGATCTGGCGTCGAACGAAAACTCGGAAGCGGCCCAACGTATCCGGGACAAGTTCCCGACTTCGGCGATCGCGGTCCTCTCGGTACCGGTGCCGTGGACCGAACTCGACGACTCCGTCGCGACGCTGCTCGAGTTTCACGTACCCCGCTAGATCACCTCACGCAGCAGTCGGTCCGAAAGTGCAAGCGCGTCACGGTCGTACGTCGACGTGGACGCCAGCAATTCGTCGGCACCGGTTCGCTCGGCCAGATCGTGAAGCTGCTGCTTCACCTCGACGGGCGTCCCGTGCAGCGCCGACGCCGTGAACGACTCGATGCGCCTGGCGTTTCGATCACTGCGCGGGGTGCGCCTGATCTCGTCCGGCGACGCGAGCGGCGGAAACTCCCCTGTACGTGACGATTCTGCGAGCGCGTACGCCTCCGGGATCAGCAACTCTCGTGCCGCCTCGGTGGTATCGGCAACCGCCACCTCGAGGGAAACCACCACATAGGGTTCGGGGTGCGTGTCGGTGGGCCGGAAAGCTCGGCGGTACTCATCCAACGCATCCACCCGATCGGTGCTACCGATTCCCAGTATCGGCCCACCCACGACCACCGGAAGCCCTAGCTGCGCTGCCACTTTCAGACCTGTGCGCGTCGCCAGCACGAAGATCGGCACCCCGGTCTGCGACGCCGGCCGTGCCGTCACTGCGGCGGATCCGTCCAGGTAACGCCTCACCTCGTCCAGGTCCGACGCAAACGTGTCCGGCGCGTCCTTGCTGCGTCGTAGTGCCTGACGAACAGGCTCCGTGAATCCCAGCGATCGGCCGAGACCGAGATCGATTCGCCCGGGATACAGCGCCTCCAACATCAGGAACTGCTCGGCGACGATCAGCGGTTGGTGATTCGGCAGCATGACCCCACCGCTCCCGAGCCTGATATCTCGCGTATGTGCGCCGATCGCGGCGAGCAGTACTGCCGGCGACCCGCTCCCGATCCCCGGCACCGCGTGATGCTCGGCGACCCAGAACCGGTGGTAGCCGAGAGCGTCGGCGTCGGTGGCACGTTCGAGCGAATGCGTCAGCGCTGCGGAGTCGGGGTATCCGCTCCTGGTTCGGGATCGGTCGAGAAGTGAGAGAAGCACTCTCGGAGCAACAAGCAATTCGGAAAGTTTCATCCGGGTGCCGAACGAGGACCGTTTCTGACCGCAATACCCGTCACACTGGACCTGTCGCCGGAATTCACCATCACATGAAGGGCACGTCATGGACATCAAGCTCGAACTGGTCGCCATTCCCGTCACCGACATCGACCGCGCCAAGGACTTCTACGTCCGTCTCGGCTTCAATGCCGACCACGATCACACGGTCAGCGAGGACCTGCGGTTCGTCCAGTTGACCCCACCCGGTTCTGCCTGCTCGATCTGTATCGGCAAGGGAATCACCGACGCCGAGCCCGGTTCCGTCGTCGGCATGCAGGTAGTGGTCAAAGACATCGAAGAGGCCGAGCGCGAGTTCAAGAGCCGCGGCATCGACATCAGCCCGATCGACGACCAGGCCTGGGGACGGTTCATCTACTTCGCCGACCCCGACGGCAACAAGTGGGCCGTCCAGGAGATCGTCATCCCGGACCTCAGCGGCAGCAACTCCTGAAAACCGCACCTCCGAAACGAAGAAATCCCCCGCCTGATTCAGGCGGGGGATTTCTCACGACCTAGCGCTTAGCGGTAGTCGTTGCTGAAGCCGTAGTCGTCCAGCGGAACTGCAGCACCGGTGTTCTGGCCGAAGCCGTCCGGGCTGTAGTACTGGTCGTCGTACGACGGCACTGCGTAAGCAGCGGCGCGTGCCTCTTCGGTGGGCTGAACCTGAATGTTGCGGTAACGGTTGATACCGGTACCGGCAGGGATCAGCTTGCCGATGATGACATTTTCCTTCAGACCGATCAGCTTGTCCGAGCGGCAGTTGATAGCCGCGTCGGTCAAGACACGAGTGGTCTCCTGGAACGATGCCGCGGACAGCCACGAATCCGTCGCGAGCGACGCCTTCGTGATACCCATGAGCACCGGACGGCCGGCTGCGGGCTCGCCACCCTCGGCGACAACGCGGCGGTTTGCCGACTCGAACTCGGCGCGCTCGGTGAGCGAACCGGGCAGGAACTCGGTGGCACCGGAATCGATGATCGTCACGCGACGAAGCATCTGGCGCACGATGACCTCGATGTGCTTGTCGTGGATCGACACACCCTGGCTCCGGTACACCTCCTGGACCTCGTTGACCAAGTGGATCTGAACCTGACGCGGACCCATGACTCGCAGGACCTCGTGGGGATCGGCAGCACCTTCCATGAGCTGCTGTCCGACCTCGACGTGGTCACCGTCAGCCAAGAGGCTTTCGCGACCGTCTGCATGCTTGAAGACGCGCAGACGCTGACGCTTGCTGAGCTTGTCGTAGACAACCTCTTCGCCGCCGTCGTCCGGAACGATGGTGATCTTGTAGAAACGATCGCCGTCTTCGAGCTGTACCCGACCGGTGACGTCCGCGATAGGAGCCTTGCCCTTGGGCACACGTGCCTCGAACAGCTCCTGGACACGCGGCAGACCGCCGGTGATGTCATCTCCTGCGACACCACCCTGGTGGAAGGTACGCATGGTCAGCTGGGTACCGGGCTCACCGATCGACTGAGCGGCGACGATACCGACAGCCTCACCGATGTCGACCAGCTTGCCGGTGGCCATCGAGCGGCCGTAGCAAGTGGCGCAAACGCCGGTGCCGGTGGTGCAGGTCAGGACCGAGCGGACCTTGACCGTCGTGATGCCGGCCTCGAGCAGAGCATCGATCGCGGGGTCACCGAGATCGTGGCCACGCTCGACGATGACGGTGCCGTTCGCGTCGACTGCATCGGCCGCCAAGGTACGGGCGTACGTGCTGGTCTCCACGTGAGCATCGCGGATCATCGTGCCGTCGGCCTGCTTCTCGGCGATCGTGGTGACGATGCCGCGCTCTGTTCCACAGTCGACCTCGCGGACGATGACGTCCTGCGAAACGTCCACCAGACGACGGGTCAGGTAACCCGAGTCGGCGGTGCGGAGTGCGGTATCGGCCAGACCCTTACGAGCACCGTGCGTGTTGATGAAGTACTCGAGAACGGTCAGGCCTTCCTTGAAGGAAGACTTGATCGGACGCGGGATGAACTCACCCTTCGGGTTTGTCACCAGACCCTTCATACCGGCGAGCGAGCGAACCTGAGTCATGTTGCCGGCTGCGCCGGACTTCACGATCATCGGGATCGGGTTGCTGTCGGGGAAGTGAGCCTCCATGGCCTTGCCGACCTTGTCGGTCGCTTCCTGCCAAATGGTGACCAGAGCGCTGTTGCGCTCCTTCTTGTCCAAAGCACCACGCTGGTACTGCTTCTCGATCTTGTCGGCCTGAGCCTCGAAGTCCTCGATGATGGCAGGCTTCTCCGGCGGCACGAGCACGTCGGAAATCGAGACCGTGACACCCGAACGGGTGGCCCAGTAGAACCCGACGTCCTTGAGCTTGTCGACGGTCTGTGCAACCACGATCATCGGGTACCGCTCGGCGAGATCGTTGATGATCGTCGCCTGGCGCTTCTTCGGCATCTGCTCGTTGACGAACGGGTAGTCCGCCGGAAGCAGCTCGTTGAAGAGCACACGGCCGAGTGTCGTGGTGGCGGTCCAACCGTCACCGTAGTTCCAGCCCTCGGGGAACAGTTCGTTCTCGAGGTCGCGCGGCGGACGCTGCTGCGTCAGACGCACCTTGATCTGAGCCTGCACCGAGAGAGCGCCGCGGTCGACCGCCATCTGAGCCTCGGCGGGCGAGGAGTACACGCCCTGCTCTGCCTCGTCGTTGGTCGGAGCAATGAGCTCACCGGTGACACCCTCGTCGAGACGGGTGAGGTGGAACAGACCCGTGACCATGTCCAGACGCGGCATGGCGAGCGGGCGACCCGAAGCAGGCGAGAGGATGTTGTTCGAGGACAGCATCAGGATGCGTGCCTCGGCCTGAGCCTCTGCCGACAGCGGGAGGTGAACAGCCATCTGGTCACCGTCGAAGTCGGCGTTGAAGGCCTCACACACCAGCGGGTGGAGCTGAATGGCCTTACCCTCGACGAGCTGCGGCTCGAATGCCTGGATACCCAGACGGTGCAGCGTAGGTGCACGGTTGAGCAGCACGGGGTGCTCGGCGATGACCTCTTCGAGGACGTCCCACACCTGGACGCGCTTGCGCTCGACCATGCGCTTTGCCGACTTGATGTTCTGCGCGTGGTTCAGATCGACCAGACGCTTCATCACGAACGGCTTGAACAGCTCGAGAGCCATCAGCTTGGGCAGACCACACTGGTGCAGCTTGAGCTGAGGACCGACGACGATCACGGAACGACCCGAGTAGTCGACGCGCTTACCGAGCAGGTTCTGACGGAAACGACCCTGCTTGCCCTTGAGCAGATCGCTCAGGGACTTCAGCGGGCGGTTACCCGGTCCGGTGACCGGACGTCCACGACGACCGTTGTCGAACAGGGCGTCGACCGACTCCTGCAGCATCCGCTTCTCGTTGTTGACGATGATCTCGGGAGCACCGAGGTCGATCAATCGCTTGAGGCGGTTGTTGCGGTTGATGACGCGGCGGTACAGGTCGTTGAGGTCGGACGTCGCGAAACGTCCACCGTCGAGCTGAACCATCGGGCGAAGCTCCGGCGGGATCACCGGAACAGCGTTGAGGACCATGCCCATCGGCGAGTTGCCGTTGGTCTGGAAAGCCGCAACCACCTTGAGGCGCTTGAGAGCACGCAGCTTCTTCTGGCCCTTGCCGCTGCGGATGGTCTCGCGAAGAGACTCTGCCTCGGCGTCGAGGTCGAAGTTCTGCATCAGGATCTGGATGGACTCTGCGCCCATCGCACCCGTGAAGTACTCGCCGTAACGGTCGACCAGCTCGCGGTACAGCAGCTCGTCGATGATGAGCTGCTTGACGCTCAGCTTGGTGAAGGTGGTCCAGATCTCGTCGAGACGATCCAGCTCACGCTGCGCGCGGTCACGGAGCTGACGCATTTCGCGCTCGCCGCCGTCCTTGACCTTGCGGCGGACATCGGACTTCGCGCCCTCTGCCTCGAGCTCCGCGATGTCGGCTTCGAGCTTCTGCGCACGTGCCTCGAGATCGGCGTCGCGCTGATCTGCGACGGTCTTCTTCTCGACCTGCATCTCGGCTTCGAGGGTGGACAGCTCGTTGTGACGGAGCTCCTCGTCGACGCCGACGATGACGTAGGCAGCGAAGTAGATGATCTTTTCGAGATCCTTCGGAGCCAGGTCGAGCAGGTAACCGAGACGGCTCGGAACACCCTTGAAGTACCAGATGTGCGTGACCGGTGCGGCCAGTTCGATGTGACCCATACGCTCACGACGAACCTTGGCGCGAGTGACCTCGACGCCACAGCGCTCACAGATGATGCCCTTGAAGCGGACACGCTTGTACTTACCGCAGTAGCACTCCCAGTCCCGGGTGGGGCCGAAGATCTTCTCGCAGAAGAGGCCGTCCTTCTCGGGCTTGAGCGTGCGGTAGTTGATGGTCTCCGGCTTCTTGACCTCGCCGTAGGACCAATTGCGGATGTCCTCTGCACTGGCCAAGCCAATGCGGAGTTCATCGAAGAAGTTGACGTCGAGCACGTAACTTCCTTTCCCCGTTGGGGTTACGGTTGCCGGTCACCCGGCAACCTGACTGCCAATTCAAATGTGAACTACGCCCCCGGGCCGCTCTTTCGAAGAGCAACCCGGGGACCGAAACCTAGTTCGCGAGGTCGTCGACCGTCGCAGCTTCGTTCCTGGACAGGTTGATGCCCAGGTTCGCTGCGGCCCGCTCCAAGTCCTCGTCGTCGCCGTCCGCCATCGTGATGGCCGCGCCGTCCGAGGACAGCACCTCCACGTTGAGGCAGAGCGACTGGAGCTCCTTGAGGAGCACCTTGAACGACTCGGGGATGCCGGGTTCGGGGATGTTCTCGCCCTTGACGATGGCTTCGTACACCTTGACTCGACCGACCACGTCGTCCGACTTGATGGTCAGCAGTTCCTGCAGCGTGTAAGCCGCGCCGTAGGCCTGCATCGCCCAGCACTCCATCTCACCGAAGCGCTGGCCACCGAACTGGGCCTTACCACCGAGAGGCTGCTGCGTGATCATCGAGTACGGACCGGTCGAACGAGCGTGGATCTTGTCGTCGACCAAGTGGTGCAGCTTGATGATGTACATGTAACCGACCGAGACCGGGTACGGGAACGGCTCGCCGGAGCGGCCGTCGAACAAGGTGGCCTTTCCGTCGGGTCCGACCATCTGCTCGCCGTCACGGTTCGGCAGCGTCGCGCCGAGGAGACCGGTGAGCTCGTCTTCCTTCGCACCGTCGAACACCGGGGTGGCGATGTTCGAGTCGGCCGGAGCGGACAGCATCTCTTCCGGCAGGGTCGCAGCCCAGTCGGGACGAGAGCCGTCGGACGCGATCTGAACGTTCCAGCCGGTCTTGCCGATCCACCCGAGGTGGGTCTCCAAGACCTGACCGATGTTCATACGACGCGGGACGCCGTGCGTGTTCAAGATGATGTCGACAGGCGTGCCGTCCGAGAGGAACGGCATGTCTTCCTGCGGCAGGATCTTGCCGATGACGCCCTTGTTACCGTGGCGGCCGGCGAGCTTGTCGCCGTCCTGGATCTTGCGCTTCTGTGCCACGTAGACGCGGACCAGCTCGTTGACACCGGGAGGCAGATCGTCGTCTTCGTCACGCGAGAACACGCGGATTCCGATGACCTTGCCGGTCTCACCGTGAGGAACCTTGAGGGACGTGTCACGAACCTCGCGAGCCTTCTCACCGAAGATGGCGCGAAGGAGGCGCTCTTCGGGGGTCAGCTCGGTCTCGCCCTTCGGCGTGACCTTTCCGACCAGCACGTCGCCGTCACGAACCTCGGCACCGATACGGATGATGCCGCGCTCGTCGAGGTCGGCGAGGACCTCGTCGGAGACGTTCGGGATGTCGCGAGTGATTTCCTCGGCACCGAGCTTGGTGTCGCGGGCATCGATCTCGTGCTCCTCGATGTGAATCGAGGTCAGGACGTCCTCTTCCACGAGACGCTGCGACAGAATGATCGCGTCCTCGTAGTTGTGGCCTTCCCACGGCATGATCGCGACGAGCAAGTTCTTGCCCAGCGCCATCTCACCGTTCTCGGTGCAAGGGCCGTCGGCCAGAACCTGGCCGGCCTCGACACGCTGTCCCTCGTCCACGATCGGACGCTGGTTGGCGCACGTGCCCTGGTTGGAACGCGCGAACTTGCGCATCCGGTACGTCTTGCGGCTTCCGTCGTCAGCCATCACCGTGACGTAGTCCGCGGAGATCTCCTCCACGACACCGGTCTTCTCGGTGATGATGACGTCGCCGGCATCCACAGCTGCACGCAGCTCCATGCCGGTACCGACGAGAGGCGCCTCGCTGCGAACCAGCGGGACAGCCTGACGCTGCATGTTCGCGCCCATCAGGGCACGGTTTGCATCGTCGTGCTCGAGGAACGGAATCATCGCGGTAGCGACGGACACCATCTGACGCGGCGAAACGTCCATGTAGTCGATATCGGAGGACGCGACGAACTCGACCTCGCCACCCTTACGGCGGACGAGAATCTTCGAGTCGGTGAAGCGACCCTCACGGTCGATGGCCGAGTTGGCCTGCGCGACCACGTGGCGGTCTTCTTCGTCGGCGGTCAGGTAGTCGACGTCATCGGTCACCTGTCCGTCGACGACGCGACGGTACGGGGTCTCGATGAAACCGAACGGGTTGACGCGTGCGTAGACCGACAGCGAACCGATCAGGCCGATGTTCGGGCCTTCCGGGGTCTCGATCGGGCACATGCGGCCGTAGTGCGACGGGTGAACGTCGCGAACCTCGAGGCCGGCGCGCTCACGGGACAGACCACCCGGGCCGAGGGCGGACAGACGACGCTTGTGCGTCAGCCCCGACAGCGGGTTGTTCTGATCCATGAACTGCGACAGCTGGGAGGTTCCGAAGAACTCCCTGATCGCAGCGACGACGGGACGGATGTTGATCAGCGTCTGAGGCGTGATTGCCTCGACGTCCTGCGTGGTCATGCGCTCACGAACCACGCGCTCCATGCGGGACAGGCCCACGCGGATCTGGTTCTGGATGAGCTCGCCGACCGTACGCAGACGACGGTTGCCGAAGTGGTCGATGTCGTCGACCTCGACGGGAACCTCGACGCCGCCCGGAGCCGTCATCGAGGTGTCACCTGCGTGCAGACGCACGAGGTACTCGACGGTGGCGACGATGTCTTCTTCGGTGAGCGTGGATGCAACGATCGGCTGACCCGCGTTCAGGCCGAGCTTCTTGTTGATCTTGTAACGACCCACGCGAGCGAGGTCGTAGCGCTTGTCCTTGAAGAACAGGTTCTCCAGCAGAGTCTGCGCGCTCTCCTTGGTGGGGGGCTCGCCCGGACGCAGCTTGCGGTAGATGTCGAGCAACGCCTCATCGGTGCCGGCGGTGTTGTCCTTCTCCAGCGTGGCCATGAGGATCTCGGAGAAGCCGAAGCGCTCCGTGATCTGCTCGGTGGTCCAGCCGAGTGCCTTGAGCAGGACGGTGACAGGCTGACGACGCTTGCGATCGATGCGGACACCAACGGTGTCGCGCTTGTCGACGTCGAACTCGAGCCATGCGCCGCGACCCGGGATCACCTTGACGCTGTGCAGATCCTTCTCGGTGCTCTTGTCGACGCTCATGTCGAAGTACACACCGGGGGAACGCACGAGCTGCGAGACGACCACTCGCTCGGTGCCGTTGATGATGAAGGTGCCCTTGTCGGTCATCATCGGGAAATCTCCCATGAAGACCGTCTGGCTCTTGATCTCACCAGTGTTGTTGTTGATGAACTCCGCGGTGACGAACAACGGCGCCGCGTAGGTCATGTCCTTGTCTTTGCACTCGTCCGTCGAGGCCTTGACCTCGTCGAATCGAGGGTCGGAGAAGGACAGCGACATAGTGCCGTTGAAATCCTCGATCGGAGAAAGCTCCGCGAGGATGTCCTCGAGACCACCGGACACTGCATTGTCGCCGAGTGCAGCTGCTCGTTCGCGCCAACTCTGCGCGCCGATCAGCCACTCGAACGAATCTGTCTGTACGTCAAGAAGCCCGGGAACTTCGAGGGGTTCGCGAACTTTCGCGAACGAAACCCTCTTCGGGGCTCCGGGGATTCCGGAAACTGCCTTGGTCTGGCTAGAGACTGCCAAGATGCGTCCTTCCAGCACCTCACGCGGGCCGCTCCGTGCTGTTGCGACCGCCGCTGTATCTGCTTCGAATTTCGCTGGTTACAACCCGAACGAAACCCGTCGCAGAAAGCAAGAAGTACTTGACTTCGCAGCGGTTGAGACGAGGGGTGGACAGGAGGCAGCCAGCGCAACGTCCAAAAGTACACCCTTACTCAGGAAATGTCGAGTCGGGTGTAACTGAGGGTCTGATTCAGATACTGACGTGAGACTGCCGATCACTCGTCCGTGCATGTTCACCGATCAGAGTGGACCTTGCGGACCGCCCCGTCAAGGGCGAGAGCGCGTGTCGCAGCATTCGAACATTGGCCACCTGCATTCGAACACTGCCACCGGAAGTGTAGCGAGCAACGGCGTCACACACGAAAAATCTGGACCGACATCGTGCGTCGGTCCAGATCTTCGCGCTGGTACGCAGGTGCTACTGGTGTTCTACTGGTCGCGAATCTCCGAGATCAGCCAGTTTCCGTCCTGCTTCTCCAGGCTCACGATGACCATCCCGGAGCGAGAGTCTGCCGCCACGCCGTTCTGCGTCGAACTGACGTTCAGTTGGGCGAGCAACTGCGCCCGGTCCTTCTCGAGTCGCGTGATCCCGATCAGCGGGACATCAGCGGTCGTTGCCGTCTGCGTTTGTTCGACGCCGGCCTTCTGCGTGTCCTTGTACTGCGTCAGTTGGTCACGCATCGACTGATTCAGGCCCTGGACGCCCTTGTCGAAATCGGCGTCGAACGTGTCGGGTGAGAACGTGAAGACTGCGGCCAACGCCGACGGCGTCACGCGAAGAACCTCAGCCGTCGCGCCCTCGTCCACCCAGGCGATGTCGTCCGTCTTCGCGCCGACTTTGAAGAAGGCGACGCCCGCGAGGATCGCGACGATCACCGCTGCTGCCCCCAGGATCGCGACCAGGCGCCAGCCGGCCTTGGATGGTGGGGAGGTTGTCGCCGACTCCCCCGCGTCCGTCTCCGGGGCAGCGGGAGCCTTCGACTCCTCGGTAGCGGCCTTCGGTTCGGCAGCGACGGTCTTCGCAGGCTTCGTGAGATCCGGGCCTGGTGTGGATTCCGGGGCGTCGGATGCAGGCTTCGCAGGCTCGGCACTGGAGGCTTGCGCCTTCGCGAGGTTCGGCTTCGCAGCTTTCTGTGTCGCTGCTTCGGGAGTCACTGCTTCCGGAGTCACTGCTTCCGGGGTCGCTGCTTCCGGGGTCGTTGCTTCCGGCTGCTCGCTCGTGGGCTCGACCGGATCCGAATCGGACGTCCCCGCGGGGACGTTGAGCGAGCGAGCGCTTCCCGCGATCTTCGGCCGACGGTTCTGTGGGGAGGACGGTCCGCCGGTACGACGTTTGGGTGGCATTACGCGCTTCTCCTTCGAGGGATGTCGGTGTGCAGGTTCGAAGAACTACTGGCCACCGGAATCACCGCCCTCGGTTGTCGGTGCAGGAGCACTGGATGCGGGTGCCTCGGTCCCCGAGCCGGGGGCGGGCGTCGCATCAGGTGCCGGCGTGGAGCCGTCGGCGGCCGGCAGAGTGCCGGAGCCGAGGTCGACCCGCGATCCGACCGGATCGGCCGACTGCGCCTTCCAGACCCCGTCGACCTCGACCATTCCGAGCCGCATCCCGAGCTGGTTCTTGACGAACTGGTTGCCCTGCGTCGTGGTCACTCGAACGACGACCAGAGCCGTGGCGGTCCGATCATCAGTGTTGAGTTCGGTCAGAGCGGACTGCACAACCTCGGTGTCAGCCTTCGAGCCGGAGTTACGCAATTCGTCGGTGATCGAATCCTGAACGGTCTGCAGATACGTCGTCATCTCGTCACCGGTCACCGAGGAACGCATGTTCTCGATCGACTGGTCGAGATTGGCCGAGTCCGCGTTGTTGAGATTGATCGCGACTTGCTGCGCACCGATCAGCGCGTCGTCACGCATCTCGGCGGTGGTGCGGTCGGTGGTCAGCGCCCGAACGTACGGGACGCCGAACACACCGAGCGCAACCACTGCCGCCAGAAGCAAGACACCGACCGCAATCAGAGACGCTGTCAGTCCCTTCGGTTTGCCGGTCGTCGGCGTTCCCGCTTCGACTTGCTCGGGCCCGCCGGACTGCGGGGAACTGTTTCTCTGAATCACACTCACTACCCTACTTACCTGTTTTGCCCAGCCTCTGGCCGCGAATCGTCAACTGCCACAACTCAGTAGCCTGAACTGCACAAACTCGATCACATTCGGATCGGTCTACTTCGGTGTCACTCCGAGCATCGGCGCCAACTGCGTCGCGATCGGGTTGAGGTTCAACTTGTCCGGATCGACCTTCGGCTTGAAGTCCCAAGGCTGGATCGTGTCGGGATCGGCGTAAACCACGCGGTTGGCACTGCGAACACCCGTCTCGCTGCCCAACGGCACCTCACACGACGCCGCGGTGTTGAGCGGGAAGTCCTGCTGGGTGTCGTCGAAGTTGGGGTTCTGACGCTTCATCTCGTCCAGGATCGCCATCGTGCCTTCGTAACCCACCGTGCACGAGAGCGGATTATTGGTCTCGAGCACCAAGCCCTGATGGACCGTTCCGTCGCCCGGAGCAACCGTCGGTGCGGCAGCGGCCAGGCCAGGAAGGAAGATCAGGAACGGCTGCAGCGCGATCGTTCGCGGCGCAAGCGTCTTGGTAGTGGCCGCCAGATTTGTCAGGTCGGTCGTCAGGCTCGGACCGCCCTCGTTGATGAGGGCACCGATCTGATCGCTGGCCGGAATGCCGTTGTCGATCAAACGTCGGATGTCCGGGTCGCTGGTACGCAACTGCGCCGTGACAGCGTCGAGATCGGTACTGAACTGCTTGATCGCGGAGGACTGATCCGACTGCGTCGTCAGTACCGTCTCGCTGTTGCGAATCAGCGCGAGTGTCTGAGGCAGAGTGTCGAGACCGGACTGCGAGAGACCGGACAACGAATCGGCCAGGACCTGAATGTCCTCACCCTTGCCGTTGAACGCGGCACCGAGTTCGACGGCGACGGTGTGGAGAGCGTCGACCGGCACGGACTTGACCAAGCCGTTTGCACTGGTCAACACATCCTCGATCGGGATCGGAGTTGTGGTGTCCCCCACCGCAATCACCGACCCGTCCTCGAGGAAAGGTCCCTGATCGGTATCGGGCTGAAGGTCGACGTACTGCTCACCGATGGCGGAGCGGTTAGCCACGACGGCACGGGCCGACGAGGGAATCTCCGGAGCACTGTTGTCGATCTTCAGGTCGACCTGAATTCCGTCCTCGGTCAACGACATGTCGCCCACTCGGCCGACCGGAACGCCGCGGTACGTCACTTCGGCGTTGGTGAAAATTCCACCGGACGTGGCCAATTCGGTCTTGACCGTGTACTGCCCGAACCCCATGAGGTTGTCCAGACGCACGTACTTGGCACCGACGTAGATGAGACCCAGAAGCGCGACCAAGACAAAGCCGACGAGCTGCCATTTGACCAGAGCTGATCTCACTGTCCATCACCACCGATTCCGAACTGTTCCAGCATTCCCTGGATGGGGTTGAGCGGATCCGCCGCCGGAGCGGGGGTTGCCGGGTCACCGGCCGTTGTCGCGGGAAGACCAGCGACGACGGGGATCTGCGGCAGGATCGGAGCGATCGGCAGCAGTGACACCGTCGGCCAACCCGGCCGCGGACCGTTGCCGTTGTAGTACGGGTTGGACGGATCGACCACCGGCTTGGGATTGCCGAACTTCGGCTGACGGTATTCCGGTTCACCCTGTCCGACACCAAGACCCGAGAGAGTATTGCCGATCTGCAGGTCGACGCTCAGGAAGAGGTTCACGGAACCACCCTGCGCGATCTTCTCGACACCGTCCGGGAACGGGAAGGTCGGGAGGAAAGGAAGTGCCCCGACGAAGTCGTCACCGGAGTCCGCAAGCGCCTGCAGCGTCGGACGAAGGGCCTGAAGATCAGCGATCAGATCGTCTTTGGACTGCGTGAGAACGTCGGTTCCCACTGTTCCGAGTCGATCCACCTGAGCGAGCATCTGCGTCAACTGCGGACGCTGCTCGTTGAGAACCTGTGTCGCAACGGGCAGTTCCTCGAGAATCTTGCCGATCTTCTCGTTCTGATCGTTGACTCGACTCGACAGCACGTCGAGTCCGTCGAGCGCGCGGGTGATGTCGTCACGCTGCTCGTTGAGTCCACCGATGAGAGTGTTCGCCTGCTCCAGCAGACTCCTCGTCTTGCCTTCGCGGCCGTCGAACGCGGCCCCGAGTTCTTCGACGATGGGCTGCAACTGGCCGACACCGCCGCCGTTGAGGAGCAGCGACAACGCACCGAGAACCTGCTCGATTTCGGTGGCGTGCCGGGTGCGATCGAGCGGAATCAGATCGCCGTCGGCCAGCTTCGCAGAGTCCGGTCCTGACGGCGGGGCTGACAGTTGGATGAACTTCTCGCCGAGCAGGTTCGTCTGCTCGACCGCGGCAATTGCATTGGCGGGCAGATCAACCGACGAGTCGAGGATGATACCGACATCTGCTGTCCATCCGTCCGGTCCGACCGACACGTCGTCGACGCGACCGACAGGAACGCCGTCGACCTTCACGGCAGACTGCGGAACAAGGTCCAGGACATCGTCGAACTGAATGGTCAAGTGCATCGGATCCGAGCCCACATCAGGACCGCCGGGAAGCGGGACCGCGTAGATACCCTCGGACGAGCAGGCGGTTGCCGAGATCAGGACAGCGCACAATCCGGCGCCGACTATCAATGAACGCTTCACTCGCCCTCCCCGTTTCCACTGGTCAGTCGCGGTGACACGACGCCGGGCACAGTGCCCGGAACTACCTGCATCTGCCGATCGGAACCGGCAAGGATGCCGAAGGGAAGGTTCAGGCCTGCAGCCTGATTGGCTGCGTCGGTCATCGCTGCGACATTTGCACATTGGTCGATGGCCGGCTGCATCTGCCGTCCCAACGCCTCGAACCGCGGATCACCGGGCAACAGTTTGCCGAGGTCCATCAACTTGCAGAGCACTCCGGCCGGGTTCTGAAGATCAGGGAACGCCAGACGTGAAGCCAGCACACCTGATTCGGCGTCGTAGGAGTTGACAAGGTTGGAGATCGCCAACGGAAGCATGGTGAGCGTATTAGCCAGGGCTTCCTTGTTGTTCGCCAATGTCTGTGTCGGTTCGACAAGACCCTCGGTTGTCTGGACCAGTTGATCGCGGTTGTCGGCCACGAACTTCGCGACGTCGCCGAGTGCGATCGACAGCTGGTTCAGGGCGGCACCGAGATCGTCGCGTTCACCTGCCAAGAATCCGGTCAGGTCCGACAACTGAGTGTTGAACTGACGCACCTGCTGATCGTTGGCCGCGAGCGCACCCACGAACGTATCGAGGTTCTTGATGGTGAGCGAGATGTTGTCACGCGAATCGTTGAGCGTCCGTGCGGCATCCGAGAGGTTGGTGATGCTGTCCCCCAACGCTTCACCGTTACCTTCGAGGTTGGCCGCGCCGGTCTCGACGAAATCGGACAGCGCACCGTTCTTGTTGGCACCTTCGGGACCGAGTGCCGACGCGAGTTCGTCGATGCTGGAGTACAACTGGTCGACCTCGACGGGCGTCGCCGTCTTCTCGAGCGGAATGACTGCACCGCTGGCCATCTTGTCGCCGCCGGTGAAGACCGGAGTCAACTGGATGTAACGGTCGGCAACCACCGAAGGAGTGATCTGTGCGGCGCTGGCGCCGGCGGGGATGTCGATCCCACGATCGACACGCAACTCGACCTTGACCTGATCTCCCTGAGGTTCGACGGATTCGACGGTGCCGACCTTGACACCGAGAACACGAACGTCGGAGCCGTCGTAGATACCCACCGACTTGTCGAAGTAGGCGGTGATCTTGGTCGTTCCAGCGCGAGTGAACACCCACCACAGCGCGCCACCGATGACGAGTAGCCCGATCAGAACAGCGGCGATGATCGCGACCGAGCGCTTCTTGGAGCCGCTTCCGGCTTCGGCAGTGTCAGCCATCAGTTGCCTCCCAACGTACGAACGGGGTCACGGTAGCCCGGAATATCCGGCAGACCCGGCGGAAGGAGGTTCACGACGACCTGGTCGAACCAGCGACCGTTGCCGACCACGTTGGCGTACAGCCGAATGAAGGGTTCGTAGAGCTTCAGTGCCTTGTCCAAGTTCTCGTTGTTGGCCTTCAAGATGTCGATGACGCCGTTGAGCTGCGTCAACGCCGGCCCGATTGCCGCCTCGTTGTCACGAACGAGACCGGTGAGCTGCTGCGAGACTCGCTGCGTTCCGGTAAGGAGCTGCGAAATCGCTTGCTGGCGATTGTTGAGCTCCTGCACCAGAAGTCCGCCGTCTCGGATGAGCTGCGTGAATTCCTTGTTGCGATCAGCAAGGATCTGTGACGTCTTCCCGGTCGCGTCGAAGAGCTTCTGCAAGTCCTGATCGCGGCTCGCGATCGTCTGGGACAACCGGCTGACACCGTCGAGCGAGGCTCGCACGTCGCCAGGTGTCTCGGAGAAGGCTTGGGACAACGTCTCCATGCTCTTCGCCAACTGGTCGGTGTCGATGTCGCCGACTGTGTCCGCCGCGGCCGAGAAAGCCTGAACGACGTCATACGGAGACGTGGTGCGCTCGAGCGGAATCCGGTCCTTGGGATCGAGATTGTCGGTTCCGCGCGGATCGAGTGCGAGGTACTTCTGCCCCAGAATCGTCTTGATCTGGATGGACGCCGAAGTTTGATCGCCGACCCACGCGTCGCTGACCTTGAAATCGACTAGTACGCGATCTCCGTCGAGATCGACGGAGGTGACCTTTCCGACCTTCACTCCGGCGATACGAACCTCGTTGCCGGGCTTGAGCCCGGCGGCTTCGGAGAACTCCGCGGAGTAGGACGAACCTGCCCCCACGAACGGAAGCGAATCGAGGAAGAAGGCTGACAACGTGGCCAACAGCACCACGAAAATACCGATGGCTCCGGCCATTGCCGGACTGCGACGTTTACTCATCGACCTTGCAACTCCCTCATACCGTCTTGAGTGCATCGCGTGGCCGCGTTGGTGTAGATCGGCTGGTTGACCGTCGGCAGGCCGGTGGGCAGATTCAGCGACGCAGACTGTCCGGGACCGGCGACGATGTCGATTCCACACAGGTAGAACTGGAACCAGGAACCGTAACTCGCGACGCGAGCGAGCTTGTCGAGCTTGACCGGCAAGGTCTCGAGGACCGCATTCACGTCGTCACTACGACGGTTGAGTGTGGTCGCCAACGTGTTGAGTGCCGTAATCGAGCCCTGGATCGACGGCCGCGTCGGCTCGAGCAGATCGGCCGTCGCGTCGGTCAGGCCGGCGAGTGAGGTGACGGCCGAACCGACCACACCACGCTCGTTGGCCAACCCGGTGACCAGTTGCTGGGTGTTCACGATCAGCGAATCGAGGTTCTTGTCATTCGCGTTGACGGTGTCGAGAACGTCGTTGAGGTTCTTGATCACCGCGCCGATGACAGCGTCCTTGTCGGCAACGGTGTTGGTCAGGCTCGCGGTGTTGCGTACGAGCTCACTGATAGTTCCCGACTCACCCTGGAAGACCTGGATGATCTGGTACGACAGCTTGTTCACGTCGTCTGCGCTCAGGGTGGTGAACAACGGCTTGAACCCGTTGAAAAGCGTCGTGAGATTGACCGCCGGACGCGTCTGCGCCAACGGCAAGGTGTCGCCGCCGGTGATCTTCTTGCCCTGGCTACCTTCGCCTTGTGAAAGGGAGATGTACCGCTGCCCCACCAGGTTGCGGAACCGGATCGTGGCGATGGAACTCGCCGGCAACCAATCACGGTCGGACACCGAGAACTGCACCTCGGCCTGGTTGTCGTTGACGATGGCGATCTTCTCGACCTGCCCGACACGAACTCCGGCAATGCGTACCTCGTCGCCCTCGTTCAACGAGGTGACGTCGGAGAAGACGGCGTTGAACTTGGTGCCTCCACCGCCGCCGAGGTTGGCGATACTGGCCGCCAGCAATCCTGTCGCCAGGACGGTGACCACCACGAAGATGATGAGCTTTGTCAGCGGAGCTGCGAGTCCTCTCATTGGACGCTCACCTCCGCACCGGCGAATGCCGGAGCACTGACCATTGTGGTCCACGCCGGAACGTCGTCCGGCGCAACACCGTTGGCCTGTCCGTAGATCACCTTCAACGTATCCTCTTCGAGTCGCGAGCCCGCGTAGCCGGCCTGCTGTGCAGGACCACTGTTGTTGGTCGAGAAGAGCTGCGGTCCGGAGCCCTCGGGCGCGGGCAGGAATTCCATGGTCGCGGGTCCTGGGTTGCGGGACGGCACCTGGTAGGAACCGTCACCGTACGACCCGCCGGGGTACTGCGGGAACGGGCGACCGGGCTCGGTGACGTTGTCGTAGCAAACCGGGCCGCGGTTGTCGACGAGCCGGGGCTCGTCCTGATTGGGCAGGTAGCGGCCCTTGGGGTTCACGATCTGAATACTCGCACGCACACCGGGATTGGGCGCGTCTGTGGAGAGAATCTTGGCCGCTTCCGGAGCAGTGTCCGAGAAGCCCTTGAACGTGCACCCGAACGTCGGCGAGTATTGCGCCAACAGCTGGAGCGCTTCGGTCGAATCCGCAGCGAGCGTGATGATCGAGGACGAGTTCGTCTCGAGGAATGCTGCTGTGTTCGACGAGGTCGCCGTGAGCGACGCCAGCAGTGTCCGCAACTGATCCTGCTTCTGCACCACCGTGTTACCCGTGGTCCGCAGATTGTCGAGAGCGTTGATCAGGTCGGGCGCAGCGTCCGAGTACGTCTGGGAGAAGTCTGCGAACTTGCGCAGATCCTCTTGCACGGCAGGTAGTTCGGTGTTGACGCCGCGGAAGATCTCTTCGAGACGATCGACGGTCAAACCGAGCTCGGCGCCGCGTCCCGTCAGGCCCTGAGCGAGGGACCCGAGAGTGTTCGCCAGATCCTGCGGCGGAATGGCCTGCAGGAGTGGGAGCAGCCCGTCCAGAACGTCACCGACCTCGACAGCGTTGCCGCTCTTGTCCTGGTGGATCACCGTTCCCGCGGAAATCGGGGTCGCGGTGGTTCCCTCCGGAATGATCAGGGAGACGTATCGCTCACCGAAAAGCGTCTTCGGAAGCAGACGCGCCGTGACGTTGGACGGAATCAGATCAGCCTTGTCCGGTTCGATCGCGAGGACCGACGTGACCTGGCCGTCTTTCGTCGACGCGGATCGCACCTCGCCCACCAGCAGCCCACGGACCTTGACGTCCGCGTTGGGCGGCAAAGCATTTCCGACGGTGTCGGTCACGAGGTCGATCTTCACGACGTCCTTGAACGTCTTGTTGAAAGTTCCGATGGTGAAGGCCAGGAACAAGGCCAACACCACGAAGAACACGAGTCCGAGCACACGGCGGCGCAGGACTGACGGAGCCTCGATCATCCGGCCACCCTCACTGTCGTCGTGGTGCCCCAGATTGCGAGGCTGAGGAAGAAGTCGAGAACGGCGATCGTCACGATGGCGGCGCGAACAGCGCGGCCGACGGCCACGCCCACGCCTGCGGGACCACCCGAGGCGTGGAAACCGTAGTAGCAGTGGATCAGGATCAGCACGAAGGCGAAGACCAGGACTTTCGCAAACGAGTACAGCACGTCCTGCGGTGGCAGGAACAGGTTGAAGTAGTGGTCGTACGAGCCCGTCGACTGCCCGTTGAACACCGTACTGATCACTCTCGAGGCGAGGTACGCCGCAAGCAGACCCACGATGTACAGCGGGATGACGGCGACGAAGCCGGCGATCATGCGCGTCGTGACCAGGAAGGGCACCGAAGGCACCGCCATGACCTCGAGTGCGTCGATCTCCTCGGAGATTCGCATGGCGCCCAGCTGAGCGGTGAATCCACAACCCACCGTGGCCGAGAGCGCAAGGGCGGCAACGATCGGAGCGATCTCACGGGTGTTGACGTAGGCGGAGAGGAAGCCGGTCAGAACCGAGCTACCCAACTGCTCGAGGGCGGCGAAGCCCTGCAAACCCACGACGACACCGGTGAATCCCGACATCATCGCGATGACGCCGATCGTTCCGCCGATGACTGCGAGCGCACCACTACCGAACGTCACTTCGGCGAGCAGTCGAAGCGTCTCCTTCCGGTACCGGTGCAGGGTGCGCGGAGTCCACGCGATTGCGCGCGCGTAGAACGACATCTGCTCGCCCGCGCGGTCCAACGCGTTCAATGGAATCTTGGCAACTTTGCGGCTCTTCAGCAGGAACTGATCGCCGCGGCCTCGTGCGATGGTCATTTAGGTCAAGATCCCTTCGCCGGCACGATCTGGAGGTACACCATCGTCAGAATCAGATTGGCGAAGAACAACAGCAGGAACGTGATGACGACGGCCTGGTTCACCGCCTCACCGACGCCCTTGGGGCCACCGGACGGGTGAAGTCCCTTGTACGCGGAGATCACACCTGCGATGACACCGAACACCGCGGCTTTGATCTCACCGCTCCAAATGTCCGGTAGCTGCGCAAAAGCTGAGAACGACGAGATGTAGGCACCGGGGTTACCGCCCTGCAGGATCACGTTGAAGAAGTAGCCACCCGCGATACCGACCACGGACACCAGTCCGTTGAGCAGTACAGCGATCAGCACCATCGCGAGTACTCGCGGAACCACCAGGCGCTGAATCGGATTGATTCCGAGGACTTCCATCGCGTCGATCTCTTCGCGGATGGTTCGTGAACCGAGGTCGGCCGTCACGGCCGATCCGGCCGCTCCGGCGACCAGCAACGCTGTCACCAGAGGGCTACCCTGCTGGATCACCGCAAGGACGCTGGCAGCGCCGGTGAACGATTCTGCACCCAACTGCTTGATCAGCGAACCGGTCTGCAGTGAGACGACGGCGCCGAAAGGAATGGCTACCAATGCCGTCGGCAAAATCGTCACGCTGGCGATGAACCAGGCCTGCTCGATGAACTCACGGAACTGAAATGGACGCCGGAACGTATTCCTGACGACGTCGACAAACAGTTCGACGATGTTTCCGGCCTGAGTTAATGCTCCGTTGACCGGACTCAGAACCGAGTTGCGGGTAACCCCCATCCGATATGCCTACCCTTGCCCGTGTGTCGTGTTTCCGTAGGGATCGCCCTCGTATGCAGGAATGACCTGCGTGTCTTGCGAGTTGTCGTTCCACTCCCCCTGATAGCCGCTCGCTTCGGCGTACTGGGGATCGTACTGCCCAGTTCCGTCAACCTCGTCCAGGCTGTCC
The DNA here is from genome assembly GCF_042670865.1 of Rhodococcus sp. NPDC057135. Classification (NCBI taxonomy): domain Bacteria; kingdom Bacillati; phylum Actinomycetota; class Actinomycetes; order Mycobacteriales; family Nocardiaceae; genus Rhodococcus; species Rhodococcus sp. NPDC057135. The sequence goes on along the minus strand of NZ_JBHUUU010000005.1, from coordinate 304,661 downwards.
TGAATTGCCGCCTGAGCGTTAGCTGGGAGGGTGTGCATGATCTGACGGACGCGCTCCTGGCGACGACGAACAGCCTGACGCTCCGGGTTTCCGGGGGTGGCCTTCATCTGCGGCACGATGCCCTCGACGTCATCGACACCACCGGCGTGGTGACCGGCGTCGACGAGCGCCTGCTCGTGCGCCATCTGCGCCTCGTCCTTCTCCTCCGACATACCGATCGGACCGATCATCGTTCCGTTGAGGAACTGCTTGACGACGGGTTCGTCCGACGTGAGCAGAACCTCACGAGGACCGAACATCACCAACTGGCGACGGAAGAGCATGCCGATGTTGTCCGGCACCGTGCGCGCGAGGTTGATGTTGTGCGAGACGATCAGAATCGTCGCGTCGGACTGCGCGTTGATGTCGATCAGGGTCTGGCTGATGTACGTCGTACGCACCGGGTCCAGACCGGAGTCCGGCTCGTCGACGAGGATGATCTCGGGGTCGAGAACGAGTGCACGCGCCAGACCGGCACGCTTGCGCATACCGCCGGAGATCTCGCCGGGGAGCTTGTCCTCGGCGCCGACCAGACCGGTGAGGTCCAACTTCTCCATCACGATCTTGCGAATATCGGATTCCGACTTCTTGGTGTGCTCACGAAGCGGGAAGGCGATGTTGTCGTACAAGTTCATCGAGCCGAACAGAGCGCCGTCCTGGAACAGAACGCCGAACAGTTTGCGGATCTCGTAGAGCTCCTTGGAGGAGCACTGCAGGATGTCCGTGCCGTCGATGACGATGGAGCCTTGTTCAGGGCGGAGCAGTCCGATCAGGGACTTCAGGAACACCGACTTACCGGTACCCGAAGGCCCGAGCAGTGCACTGACCTCACCCGCGGGAAGTGTCAACGACACGTCCTGCCAAATCCTCTGCGACCCGAAAGACTTTGTCAGTCCTTGTACCGCTACCTCGACTCCCACCATTACCTCCGCGACGTCCGTTGCATGCATGCACCCGTGTGGGTTGGGTCACTCTATCGCATGGGAGTGGTACCCGTGACTGCGAATACTACTAACGAGTAGGGAAGAAGCATAATTCAGGTCACAGCTTCGTTCGGACACCCCTCCCACCTGCATGGATTCCGACATATCGCCCTCGAAAAAAGTTCAAAAAAAGAGGGCCACTCCCCGTGGGGAGTGGCCCTCTTCGTTACTACTCGCGAAGAGCAGCGGGAAAACCGTCTTACTTGATGACGATCTTTGCGCCGGCAGCTTCGAGCTTTTCCTTGGCAGCCTCTGCGGCGTCCTTGGCAACCTTCTCGAGGATGGCCTTCGGAGCGCTCTCGACGAGGTCCTTGGCTTCCTTCAGGCCGAGGCCGGAAACGACCTCACGGACGACCTTGATGACCTGGATCTTCTTGTCGCCAGCCGACTCGAGGACGACGTCGAACTCGTCCTGCTCTTCAGCAGCTTCTGCGCCGGCAGCCGGTGCGCCTGCAGCGGCGACGGCGACGGGAGCAGCAGCGGTGACCTCGAAGGTCTCCTCGAATGCCTTAACGAACTCCGAGAGCTCGAGGAGGGTGAGCTCCTTGAACTGGTCCAACAACTCTTCGGTGCTGAGCTTCGCCATTGTGGCGGTCCTTCCTGTAAGTCCCATGTCGCTGATCCGCGACCGGGCGGGGTTATAGCAGTGATGCGCGGGTGCGGATCAGCTTTCGGCTTCGGCCTCGGCCGGAGCCTCGGTGGCAGCCTCTGCGGGGGCCTCTGCGGCTCCGCCTTCTGCGGCCTTCTTCTCCTGCAGTGCAGCAGCCAAACGGGCAAACTGCGAAGCGGGAGCATTGAACAGGCCTGCGGCCTTTGCCAAGTTGCCCTTCATCGCGCCGGCAAGCTTTGCCAACAGGATTTCGCGGGATTCGAGATCCGCGATCTTGTTGACCTCTTCCACGGACAGCGCAGCGCCGTCCATGTAGCCGCCCTTGATGATGAGCGCCTTGTTGTCCTTAGCGAAGTTCTTCAGAGCCTTCGCAGCGTCGACCGGTTCGCCCTTGATGAATGCAATGGCGGTCGGACCAACGAACAGGTCATCAAGGCCCTCGATGCCAGCCTCTGCGGCGGCACGCTTGACCAGGGTGTTCTTGGCGACGGAGTAGGTGGCACCTTCTCCGAGAGCGCGTCGCAGTGTCGTGATGTTGCCAACCGAAAGGCCACGGTATTCCGTGACCACAGCGGCGGTCGAACCCTTGAACTGCTCGGTGATTTCCGCAACTGCGGAAACCTTCTCAGGCTTTGCCATACTTCGCCTCCTCTCGTGACAGTCGTTGTCCCACTCAGGAACCGCTGCACCTCATCGGGGATGAACCCGAGAAGACACAACCCGCGACATGCAAAACGCCCCGGCGCAAGCGCACGGGGCGTACAGAGGAAACATGAAGAAGAGGCTTACGAATCAGCGTAACGATGCAACGCAAAGCAGTGCATAACCAGGCAAACTGTAGAACCACTACATCAAGCTATCCCCCTACCTCGTTCACCTACGTGGGCCGCCGGGCACTCCCGGACTTTCAACCACACTCATCACTGAGTGCAATCACCAACGGTCTTGGGTAGAACATGATTTTGGGGTGAAGTTCATATCCAGCACTGAACTCCGCGTCGAAGACTACCTGACTGCTCGCTGCATAACCAAATCGGGTTCGTCACGCGCCGATCGCCCTGGCGATCTTGTGTTCGATCTCCGCCCGAGCACGATCCGGCAAGACAAGCAGTCCTTCGAGTTCCTTGTGGGCCTTCCTGTACGCGCTCTGACGTTCCTGCGGCGTCGCGCCCTCGTCCATGGCCAGTCGCAACAGACGCTGCGCTCGTACCAGACGCTCTTGTTCGACGAGGGTGAAGCCGCTGCGTCGGCGGCGCTTGGCTTCCGCTTCCGCGATTTCGAAGGCGATCGCGTAAGCGTGCACCGACTCGCGGTACTCGGTTTGTGCCTGCTGGTTACCGATCATCGTCTCCGGATTGCCTGGTCGGAGGAGATCGGCACGATATTTGGCTCGATGAAAATCGGCGGTCAACGGCTCGCGCATGTCCGTCATCATCGGGGTGTCGAGCAGCGTGACCGGGTCGAGCTCGTACGAGAACCATCTTGCGTCGACTTCGTCGTGCTGTTCGACGGCTTTCGCCAGCTCGCGACGCTGTGTGTCCTCGTCGGCGTGATGTTGTGCGTTGGCTTGGGCGATGGCGACCTTGGTCTGCTGTTTGAGCCGGAAACGCTCCTGCCGGCGCTCGATCCGCCTTTCGTTGGCAACCGCGACACCTTTCAGCGCCCCACCGATGGTGCCGCCGAAAACGAACAGCAGCCACCAGAAATTTCCGAGGAACTGGAACGCTTCGTGCATACACCCGATGATGCCACCGCTGGACCGATACCACCGGCGGGGATCACTCCCCTCCCGAAACAGACAAGAAGGCCGGCAGGGAGTGATCCCTGCCGGCCTTCTTGTTCGTATGCGGACTGCTTACGCGTCTGCAGCATCCTCGAGGAGGTTGCGAGTACGGTTCGGATCCACCGGGATGCCCGGACCGGTGGTGGTCGAGACCGTGATCTTCTTCACGTAGCGGCCCTTGGCCGACGAGGGCTTCGCACGCAGGATCTCGTCCAGGGCTGCGCCGTAGTTCTCCACCAGCTTCTCATCGTCGAACGATGCCTTGCCGATGACGAAGTGCAGGTTGGCCTGCTTGTCGACGCGGAAGTTGATCTTTCCGCCCTTGATGTCGTTGACAGCCTTGGTGACATCCGCCGTGACGGTGCCCGTCTTCGGGTTCGGCATCAGGCCACGCGGTCCGAGGACACGGGCGATGCGGCCGACCTTGGCCATCTGATCAGGAGTCGCGATTGCGGCGTCGAAATCGACCCATCCACCCTGGATGCGCTCGATCAGGTCTTCTGCACCGACTACGTCAGCGCCTGCAGCCTCTGCTTCTGCTGCCTTCTCGCCAACAGCGAACACGATGACGCGAGCGGTCTTACCGGTGCCGTGGGGCAGGTTGACCGTTCCGCGGACCATCTGGTCAGCCTTACGGGGGTCGACGCCCAGACGAACTGCAACCTCAACGGTTGCATCCATCTTGGTGGACGACGTCTCCTTGGCGAGCTTTGCAGCCTGAAGCGGGCTGTAGAGCTTGTCTGCGTCGATCTTCTCAGCGGCGGCGAGGTACGCCTTGCTGCGCTTTGCCATTTGTTCTGTCCTTACTTATCACTGCAATGAGTTACTTGGTGCAGTGGTGAATGGTTCAGTTGTGGTCGGGGCCTGGCCGGCCCTCCCACGTCATGCTGTGGAGCGGGCTACTAGCCCTGGACCGTGATGCCCATGGAGCGAGCGGTGCCGGCGATGATCTTCGCGGCCTGCTCGATGTCATTGGCATTGAGGTCTTCAGCCTTGGTCTTCGCGATTTCGCGCACCTGATCCATGGTCACCGAGGCAACCTTGGTCTTGTGCGGTTCGCCGGAGCCCTTGGCGACGCCGGCTGCCTTGAGGAGCAGCTTGGCGGCGGGAGGGGTCTTCAGCTTGAAATCGAAGGTCCGGTCTTCGTAGACCGAGATCTCGACCGGCACAACGTTGCCGCGCTGGGACTCAGTCGCCGCGTTGTAGGCCTTGCAGAACTCCATGATGTTCACGCCGTGCTGACCGAGCGCGGGACCCACGGGAGGTGCAGGGTTAGCCTGACCTGCCTGGATCTGCAGCTTGATGAGCCCGGCGAGCTTCTTCTTCTTTGGGGGCATCTCTAGTTCCTAGTTTCTAGCTTGGGTGTGTGTCTTGCGTCGAACAAATTGCAAGTTTTGGGGTGGTCAGATCTTCGCGACCTGGTTGAAGTTGAGCTCAACCGGGGTTTCACGACCGAAGATCGACACGAGAACCTTGAGCTTCTGCTGCTCGCCGTTGACCTCGCTGATGCTGGCCGGAAGGGTTGCGAACGGACCGTCCATGACGGTGACCGACTCGCCGACCTCGAAGTCGACCTCGATGAGGGGCTTGCCGAAGGACTCGGACGGTGCCTCGCCTGCTGCGACGGCGGCCGCTGCAGCCTGCTGCTTCTTCTGCTCCTGCTGCGGGAGCAGGAACTTGACGACCTCGTTGAGGGTCAGCGGCGAGGGACGCGACGTGGCACCGACAAAACCGGTGACACCAGGCGTGTTGCGCACTGCGCCCCACGACTCGTCGTTGAGCTCCATGCGAACGAGGATGTATCCGGGCAGAACCTTGCGGTTGACCTGCTTGCGCTGGCCGTTCTTGATCTCGGTGACCTCTTCGGTGGGAACTTCCACCTGGAAGATGTAGTCACCGACGTCGAGGTTCTGAACGCGAGTCTCGAGGTTGGTCTTGACCTTGTTCTCGTAACCGGCGTACGAGTGGATGACGTACCAGTCACCCGGGGCGCGACGCAGCGCAGCCTTCAGTTCGGCAACGGGATCCTCGACCTCGAGCTCGGCGGCGGGAGCGGCCTCGTCGGAGTTCTCGGCATCGTCGGAGATGACGTCCTCGGTCGCTGCAGTGTCGGCAGCGTCTTCGGCAACGTCTGCATCGGTGCCTTCGGCAACGTCTGCATCGGTGCCTTCGGCAACCACGACGTCTACTTCGGCTGCCGCCTCGGCAGAAACACGCTCTTCGGCCAAAGCCTCATTCGTGTCGTTCTCGGGGGTGCTCACTGGGGCACTCGCTTCCTCTCGTTACTCGGACCCGGGTCGGGTCTTGTCGCGCTCGCAGGCAAAGACGCCCGACTGCTACGGCGATCAGCCGAACAGCCAGGTGACACCCTTGATCACAGCGATATCGACGCCGCTGATGAAAGCGACCATGAAGACCACGAACGTCAGCACGACGCTGGTGTAGGTGATCATCTGCTTGCGGTTCGGCCAGATGACCTTACGGAGTTCTGCGATGACCTCGCGGAAGAATTTGCGCAGGCGCTTGAAGATGTTGTCTTTCTTCGCCTTGGGCTTCTTGCCGGGGTTCGTTGCAGTCGGCTTCGCCGATGATGTCCGGGATGCCGTCCGGGCCGGAGTCTTCACGGTGGACGCGCTGACCGAGGCGCCGCGTGCAGCGCGCTTGCCGGTCGGCTTGTTGGAAACCCCACTGGATACGGAGGGAGCCTCTTCGGCACCGTCCTTGTCCAGCGACAGATCGGAACGCGTAGTCGCGTCAGCTGCAGTGTCGTCGACACCGGTCGAATCGGCAGACGGTGAAGTCTCCGCATCCGAAGTGTCGGCGTCGCGCTTGGCGCGCTCCTCGCTCACGTCGTTCCTCTCAGTCGCTGGCATCCGGGGGCAGGGGCGACAGGACTTGAACCTGCAACCTGCGGTTTTGGAGACCGCTGCTCTGCCAGTTGAGCTACGCCCCTTTGGTTGACCTCGACAGGTAGACCCTGCCTGAATCAACCGTTCTGCGATCACACAACATACGCGCTACCCGAGGTGAATGCCTTGCAACATTCAGGGCAGCGCGCAGCGCTGAGGAATCCCAGAAATCTCAGTGTACTTCAAAGCCCCGGAACAAACACAATCCGCCCTGCGATCAGGCTAGACGGACCGTGGCAGTGGCACGACCGAAGATCTTCTTACCTTCGGACTTGGCCACGATTGCCAGTACTGCGGTCTTGCTTTCTTCGTCGACCGACTTCACCTTGGCGGTGAAATCGATCGCGGCAGCCTTGTCGGCCGCCACGATGACCGGGCTCGTGAACCGTACGTTGTACTCGGTCACTGCGCCCGGATCTCCCAGCCATTCGGTGACGTAACCGGCACCGATGCCCATGGAGAGCATGCCGTGCGCAACCACGTCCGGCAAGCCGGCAAGTCGTGCAACCTCGTCACTGAAGTGAATCGGGTTCGGATCTCCCGAGACACCGGCATAGTTGGCGAGGTTTCCGCGTGTCAGGGTGACGGACTTCTCGGGGAGAAGTTCGCCGACACTCACGTCGGAGAATTTACGAAGCGACATGCATCATCACGTCCTTGACTGCGTGGGCGATGTTCTCGTCCACTTCCCCACCGGTTCGAGCGACAAGCGTTGTCCACGTGGTGACAACTGCCTCGTCGTTCTGATCGGTGATGATGTTCTTGGTCACGATGATGTCGCTACCTGCGGCCTGCCTGAACGAGTCCAGGAAGACATCGCAGAAGAGTCGGTCACCGACCTGCATAGGCTTGTGCAGCACCAACCGCTGATCGGTCTGAAGAATCTGACTCAAGTCGTAGCCAGTGACGATCTCTTCGAACAGACGTCGCTGAGCAATGGCACCCACGATTGCGACAAAAGTGATGGGAGCGATCAGACCGTCGTATCCGAGGCCTTTGGCTGCCGACTCGTCGTAGTGCGCGGGATGCGCGTCCTGGACGGCGCGAGCGAACTCGCGCACCTTCTCGCGTCCGACCTCGTAGAAGTCTTCGACACGATAGTGATGACCGACCATCTGGACGGCATGAGCGGCCGGGTCCGTAGGGACCTCGGCCGCTGCCTGGTTCTCTTGCAAATCTGTCACGCGGTGAGACTCTCTTCTAGCTAGGACCCGAAGACGCAGGCCCGGAGAGGGTCTTCCGCGAAAATCGTCGTCCGGTTAAGGACTTACTACTTCGACTCGCGGTGCGACTGGTGGGTTCCGCAGTTGGGGCAGAACTTCTTGAGCTCCAGGCGATCGGGGTCGTTGCGCCGATTCTTCTTGGTGATGTAGTTGCGGTGCTTGCATACCTCGCAGGCCAAGGTGATCTTGGGCCGAACGTCGGTCGAGGAGGCCACGGGATGCCTTCTTTCGGGTGTATCTGATTACGAGCAATCAGGGTGGATCATGCATATTGTGTAGCGGTGACCGGACTTGAACCGGCGACGCAACGATTATGAGTCGTTTGCTCTACCAACTGAGCTACACCGCCTCGGTGTCGAGTGTCGCGCGGAAAGCACGGCACCACAATCCAGCGAGCCCCCTAACGGAATCGAACCGTTGACCTTTTCCTTACCATGGAAACGCTCTACCGACTGAGCTAAGGGGGCGTGGCTCAGGAGTGCGTTGCCGCTCTCTTGAAGCCTCCGAAAGATTACACACGAACGAGCGCCAGCACCAAATCCGCTGGTCATCGGGGCAAAAATGGTGCCGGAGCCCATTCTTGCACCGATCGGGGCCTGTGGCGAGGGCTTTGCGAGAACCAACTTGGCCCCGCACTCCCCCGGAGTCCTCCCCTGAGCCGCAGCAGGTACGCGTCACCTGCCATCCGCCGACGTCGGAACAAGCACAAAAAAAGTCAGCCCCGATTCTCGGAAAGAGAATCGGGGCTGACTTGGTGTGGCAGATGTAGGATTCGAACCTACGTAGGCATAAGCCGACGGATTTACAGTCCGCTCCCATTGGCCGCTCGGGCAATCTGCCGTGCTTGCACCAGGCTTCGATCCGGCGCATTCGCAAGTATATCGCGACGTGCGGCGGCCGAAAACGGCTTCCTCGGTGCGGTGAGAAGAATACAACGAACACACCCCCATTTTGCAAACCGGGTGGTAACGGGCGGTGCCGACCCGATAACGTCGAGGTGTCCACCGGTATGGAAGGTGGGCGGAACTCGATGTTCGTGAACTACCGGAAAGCGGGAGTGTGAAGTGGCTGATTCGTCCTTCGACGTGGTGAGCAAAGTAGACCGTCAAGAGGTGGACAACGCTCTGCATCAGGCTGCCAAGGAGTTGACCACGCGTTTCGACTTCCGAAACACGGGAGCGTCGATCGAGTGGTCTGGTGAAGAGACGATCACGTTGAACGCCGACACCGAGGAGCGACTGCTGGCTGCCCTCGACGTGTTCAAGGAGAAGCTGATCCGTCGTGACATCTCACTGAAGGCATTCGATGCCGGCGAGCCGGCGCAGTCCGGAAAGATCTACAAGCTGTCCGGAACCTTGGTCCAGGGCATCACCAGCGAGAACGCGAAAAAGATCACCAAGAAGATCCGCGACGAGGGTCCCAAGGGCGTCAAGGCGCAGATCCAGGGTGAAGAGCTTCGGGTGAGTAGCAAGAAGCGCGACGACCTCCAGGGTGTCATCTCCCTGCTCAAGGGTGAGGACTTCGGGATCGCCCTGCAGTTCGTGAACTACCGGTAGTAGGGGCTGCACCCCTGTGCGCGGTTAAGGAGTCCTGGGACTACCTAACCGCGCACAGGGGCCGAAGGCCCTACACCCCGGCCATCTTCTCCAACCGCTCGATCCGGTCCGCCATGGGCGGATGCGTCGAGAACAGCTTGCTCACCTTGTCCCCCGCTCTGAAGGGGTTGGCGATCATCAGGTGGGACTGGGCCGCGAGCTTCGGCTCGGGCGGCAACGGCGCGGCCGCGACGCCCGACTCGAGCTTGCGCAGCGCTGACGCCAACGCCAACGGGTCACCGGTGAGCTCGGCCCCCGATTGATCCGCCTGGTACTCGCGAGAGCGCGAGACGGCCAGCTTGACCACGGTTGCCGCGATCGGCCCCAACAGGGAGACCAGCAGCAGCGCGATCGGATTAGTTCCCTGCCCGTTCCCTCGGCCACCGAAGATGCTCGCGTACATCGCGAAGTTGGCCAGGCCCGAGATGACGCTGGCCATCGCGCCGGCCACAGACGAGATCAGAATGTCCCGGTTGTAGACGTGGGAGAGTTCGTGCCCGAGCACGGCCCGCAATTCGCGTTCGTTCAAGATCTGCATGATGCCGCTGGTCACGCACACGGCGGCGTGACGGGGATTACGACCGGTGGCAAACGCATTCGGGGCGTTCGTGGGGCTGATGTACAGCCGAGGCATCGGTTGGTGCGCTGTCGTGGCGAGTTCGCGCACGATGCGGTAGATCGCCGGCGCCTCGACCTCGGTGATGGGCTGGGCGCGCATCGATCGGAGCGCCAACTTGTCGCTGTTGAAGTACACGTAGGCATTCATGCCGACGGCAAAGAGAACGGATCCCCACAGGAGGAACGGGCTGTTGAACAGCGAGCCGATGAAGACGATCAGCGCCGACATCCCCACCAACAACCCGAATGTCTTCGCACCGTTCGCGTAGCCGTGCAAACCGCTCACCTCTTGCCTCGCCGGAGCCGAAGGCTCACCCGAACTCCCCGGCGTATGCACCGGTTCTGTTCAGTCAACGAAGGACAGGGCCATCAGGGTTCCCACCCAGAGCTCGTCGGGGTTTCCCCCGGAAGCCCCGATTCGTCGAGGTGTCAGCCGACTCGTTCGATCGTGTAGTCCACGAGACGCACCAGCGCTTCGTTTGCAGGCCCCTGGGGCAGTTCGGCCAACTGAGCCTTGGCCGCGACGGCGTACTCGCCCAGCTTTGCCTTCGCCTTGACCATGCCCGGCGAACGCTCGAGCAGTTCGAGGGCTTCTTCTACCAGGGCGTCTTCGGTTACCGGACCCGCGAGCAACTCACGGAGACGATCTGCGTCGGCCCCTTCTTCGCGGAATGCGTACAGGACGGGCAGGGTGTGGACGCCCTCACGCAGGTCGGTACCCGGTGTCTTGCCGGACTGCGCCGAGACGGACGAGATGTCGATGATGTCGTCGGAGATCTGGAACGCGGTGCCGACGGCATCACCCAGGCGCTCGAGGCGCTCGATGTGAGCTGCGTCGGCGCCGGAGAAGGTGCCGCCGAAGCGTCCCGAGGCAGCGATCAGCGAACCGGTCTTCTCCCACACGACCTTGAGGTAATGCTCGACCGGATCCTGCTCCTTCTTGACGCCGATCGTCTCGCGCATCTGGCCGGTGACCAGCTCGGCGAAGGTTTCGGCGATGATCCGAACTGCTTCGGGTCCGAGCGTCGACACCAGTCGTGATGCGTGCGCGAACAGATAGTCGCCGGCCAGGATCGCCACGCTGTTGCCCCATCGGGCGTTGGCGCTGGGTGCCCCGCGGCGCATGGACGCCTCGTCCATGACGTCGTCGTGATAGAGCGTCGCGAGGTGAACGAGTTCGGTGACGGTCGCTGCGGTGATGATCGACGGATCGTTCGGCACCGGTCCGAGTTGCGCGGTCAGGATCGTGAACAACGGACGGAAGCGCTTTCCACCGGCTCGCGCGAGGTGCAGCGCGGCCTCGGTGAGGAAGTCTTCGCCGTCGGACAGCTCGCTGACCAACAACTCCTCGACATCGGAGAGTCCACCACGCACTACTGCGGCGAGCTGTTCGTCGCCCAGGTCGATGCCTGCAACGACGGTGCTCGATCCGGTTGCGTCGGCAGCAGTCTTTTCGGTGCTCACGATGTCAGTACCCATTCCTGTCGTCAGTGACGGCTCGGTTCCCACGGTAGTGAACCTAGCGGTTCGCACTCGGGACGGCCTCGCCACGGTGGCGATCGCGAGCCTGGGAAGATGTGAGTGTGTCCGTAGATGAGCAGTCCCCCGTCGTCGATTCGCTTCCGACCGAAACCGACATTGTGGTCATCGGCGCAGGTCCCGCGGGTTCTTCGGCCGCTGCATGGGCCGCCCGCAGCGGCCGAGACGTCGTGCTGGTGGACGCTGCCGTCTTCCCGCGAGACAAGACTTGTGGTGATGGACTCACTCCGCGCGCCGTAGCCGAACTGGATCTCCTCGGCCTCGGCGAGTGGGTTCGGTCACATACGACGAACAAGGGCCTGCGGTTGTCCGGCTTCGGACAAGAACTCGAACTCGAGTGGCCAGGGACGTCGTTTCCACCGATCGGCAGCGCCATCCCCCGCACCGAACTCGATGACGCCATTCGCCGGTGCGCCGTCGAATCCGGCGCGGTCATGGTCGAGGGCACTAAAGCAGTGGACGTCGAACTCGACGGTGATCGAGTAGCCGCCGTCGTACTCGCCGGCCCCTCGGGACGCAGCACCCTTCGTTGTCGGACGCTGATCATCGCCGACGGCGTTCGCTCGACGCTCGGCAAGAAGCTGGGACGGCAGTGGCACCGGGACACCGCGTACGGCGTCGCGGCACGCGCTTACGTCGCGACGCCGCGCAGCGCCGACCCGTGGATCACCTCGCATCTGGAACTGCGGGACGCCGAGGGCACGTTGCAGGCGGGGTACGGCTGGATCTTCCCGCTCGGCACCGGCGAGGTGAACATCGGCGTCGGGACACTGGCGACGTCCAAGCGTCCGGCACCAGGCGCCCTGCGACCTTTGCTCGACCTCTACACCGATCAGCGCCGAAGCGAGTGGCAGTGGAGCAGCGAAATACATTCCGTCGCTTCGGCTTTGCTACCCATGGGCGGCGCCGTCTCCAACATCGCCGGACGCAACTGGGCCGTGATCGGTGACGCCGCAGCGTGCGTGAACCCGCTCAACGGTGAGGGCATCGACTACGGCCTCGAAGGCGGACGTTTGGTGATCGAACAGCTGGGCGCCGACGATCTGACGGAGCTGTGGCCGAGCGTGCTGCGGGAGCATTACGGGCAGGCATTCTCGGTAGCGCGCCGGCTCGCAGGGCTGCTGACGGTTCCGCAGTTCCTGCCCGCGTCGGGTCCGATTGCGATGCGCTCACGAGCACTGATGACGGTCGCCGTTCGGGTGATGGGAAACCTCGTCACCGACGCCGACGCCGATCTGACGGCGAAGGCTTGGCGCGCGTCAGGAGCCGCGTCGAGAAAGATCGACTCCCGACCGCTGTTCGGTTGAGCAACTGCTGTGCGCCTTTATTAACCGCCGGGGGTTAATAAAGGCGCACAGCAGTCAGGCAGTGGCGTAATGCAGCGCCACGACGCCGCCGGTGAGGTTGCGCCACTTGACGTTCTTCCATCCGGCAGCCTCGATCTTGCGTGCCAGCTCTTCCTGGGTCGGCCAGGCGCGGATCGATTCGGCGAGGTAGACGTAGGCGTCGGGGTTGCTGCTGACAGTGCGTGCGACCTGCGGGAGCGCCTTCATGAGGTACTCCATGTAGACCGTGCGGAACGGCCCGAAGACGGGCGTCGAGAACTCGCTGACGACGAGGCGTCCGCCCGGCTTGGTGACGCGGGCGATCTCGCGAAGTCCGGCCTCGAAGTCGGAGACGTTGCGCAGGCCGAAGGAAATCGTCGCGGCGTCGAACACATTGTCGGCATAGGGCAGGTACATCGCGTCACCCGCGACCATCGGAACTTTGCGCGAGATTCCCGCCTTGAGCATTCCCTTGGAGAAGTCGGTGGCGACGCACCAGGCACCGGAGCGTCCCAGCTCGACGGTCGAGACTCCGGTTCCGGCGGCGAGGTCGAGCACCTTCTCGCCCGGCTTGAGGTCGAGGGCTTCGCGGGTGGCCTTGCGCCAACCCTTGTCCTGGCCGAAGGACAGCACGGTGTTGGTGAGGTCGTATCGCTCCGCGACGTCGTCGAACATCGACGCGACTTCGTGCGGTTGCTTCTCGAGAGTTGCTCGGGTTCCGTGTGTAGTGGCCACACCCGAAACGCTACCAACCCTCGGGCAGCGAGGGCGTTCAGGCTGCTCTGGCACCCGTTCGCCGCCCGAGGCCCTGCACGTCCTCGTAGTGACGGAGCAGCTCTTCGCAGATGGCCGGCCAGGTGCGGTGCAGCACCGAGCGCCTCGCTGCGGAGCCGAACTGCACTCGCAGATCACGCTGGCGAAGTGCGTCGACGGCGCTGGGCAGGAGTTCGGTGAACCTGTCCGTCGGCAGGAGGTAGCCGTTGCGGCAATGCGAGATCAGGTCACGCGGGCCACCGGCGTCCGGGCCGACGACGGGCACACCGCTCGCGAGCGCTTCCTGAACCGCCTGGCAGAAGGTCTCGTGCTCGCCGGGGTGAACGAACACGTCCAGGCTGGCGTAAGCGTCAGCAAGCGCGGTACCGCCGAGTTGTCCGGTGAAGATCGCGTCCGGCATCAGTCGCTGCAGATTCTGGCGGTCCGGGCCGTCTCCGACGACGACGATCTGCACACTGGGATCGCCGGCCAGCGCCGCCAACCGTTCGACGTGCTTTTCGGGCGCGAGGCGACCGACGAAGCCGACCACCAACCGGTCGCTGTCACCGATCCAGGACTGGCGCAACCCCGAGCTACGACGCGAAGGCGCGAATCGCTGTGCGTCGACGCCGCGGGCCCACCGGTGGACACGCGGAATGCCATGCTCTTCGAGGGCGTCGACTGCCGACGTGGAGGGCGCGAGGGTCCTGTTGCAGCTCTTGTGGATTCGACGGGTCCACGCCCACGCGGCGCGGCTGGTGACGCCGAGCCCGTAGCTTTCGGCAAATCCGGCGACATCGGTTTGGTAAACCGCGACGGTGGGGATTCCGAGGCGTTTGGCGACGGCGACTCCCCCGGCACCGAGCAGGAACGGTGACGCCAGATGTACGACGTCGGGCGCGAAGGTCCGCACGGCCGTCGTCAGACGCGGTTGCGGCAGGCCGACGGGGAGTGAACTGACTTTGGGCACCATGACGGCGGGCACCCGAACCACCTGAACGCCTTCGTGTTCGGTGGCGGCAGAGGTGTCGGATCCGACGGTGTCCGGCGCAATGACCATGGCGTCGTGGCCAGTGCGATCGAGGTGTTCGAGCACGCGTAGTACCGAGTTGGTGACGCCGTTCATGTTGGGCAGGAATGACTCCGCAACGATGGCTACTCTCACACCGAGAACGGTGACAGGGCCAGGAAAAGTCCACGTCATGTTCGTGTGAAGTTCGGGCGAAGCGCGAACTAACTCGAGGCGACCGGCGCCGAACCCGCTGCCTGTGCTTCCCGCTTGCGCAGGTACCAGATCGACGGTCCAGCCAGAAGCCACGTCACGACGATCACGGATCCGGCCGGGATCAGCGCCACGGTCGCGTTGCGTCCGACTACCCTGACCAAATCGGGGTCCGTCTTGTAGTACTCCACCTCGATACGTTGTCCCACAGTCAGATTGGTGGGGTAGAGCACACCGAGTTCAGGGTTGTGATTTGCGCCGTCCGGTGTCACGAAGCTGATCGCCGACCGAAGCGATCCCGCCGAGAGCACCTCGGCGGTTGCTGTGCCCATGTTCGATTCGATGGTCCGATCGTTGCGCCAGGCACCGAGGACGAGGATGACCGCGAGCACCGAAATGCCGACGGCAACCACCAGCACGCCGATGCGAAAGCGACGCAGAACTGTTTGCGTCACAGCTGCGCCCGCACGGAAGCGTGGAGTTCGCGCAGCCCACTGCGATCTGTCGCGACCTCGAGGACACGGATCCCGTTGGCTGGTTGCGCCAGCGTCGTGGCCAGGGCGTCGACGGTGACAGCTGCGTGTGGCACGCGGTACGCCGCACAGAGCGCGGCCAGGTCCATGCCGTGCGGAGTTCCGAAGACTCGCTCGAAGACTCCGGCGTACTGCGGGTCGCCTTGTTCGAGGAGCTCGAAGATGCCGCCGCCGTCGTCGTTGGCGACGACGATGGTGAGGTCGCTCGGCCTCGGCTCACCGGTCCCGATCAGCAGTCCGGAAGCGTCGTGCAGGAATGTCAGGTCGCCCATGAGGGCGACGGTCCGGCCACCCTCGTACGCCAACGCGGCACCGACCGCCGCCGAGACGGTGCCGTCGATACCTGCGACACCGCGGTTGGACAGCACCCGCACCGCGGGCTTGGGGTAGCTCACGAGGGCCGCGTCACGAACGGGATTGGACGCGCCGAGCAGAAGCTGGTCACCGTCCACCAACGCATCCATCACGGCCGCTGCGACGTGCAGGCCGGTGGCCTTGGGGTGGGCGTCGAGTTGCTTACGCACGGCAGTTTCGGCGTGTTCGGTCAGCGCGGCGCACCGAGCGATCCACGCGGGATCTGGCGTTCCGGTGACCACTGCCCTGGTACCGGTGGCGAGTACGTTGCCGGACACGTCGGGCCAGCGCGGCCCGGTTGTCAGCGCGTAGACGTCGACGCTCGGGTCGGCCAACACCTTCGAGACCTGGCGATGCAGCGTCGGGCGGCCGGTGATGATCGCCTGCTTGGGCTTGAGTTGAGAGAGAGCGAGTGGATGCAGCGCGATCCCGTGCATCGGAGCCGTCGGCTCGGCCACCGTCGGCAGGCCGGCCAGCTCGGGTCGAAGTGCACTGCCGTGTCCGGAGATGACCACCGTGTCCGCGGTGAGGTCCAGATCGACCGGAACGTCGAGCGTCGCGTTCTGCGTGGTGGTCCAGGCCGCACCACCGGGACGGCCTTCCGGAACCGGTCCCTGGACGTGCACGTCCGGCACCAGCGGCTCACGGAGCGGGATGTCGAAATGCACGGGGCCCGCGTTTCCGGATCGGGTTCCGCGGGCAGCGGCGAGGACCCGGCAGACCGCCGAGCGCCACTGGCTGTTCTGCGTCGAATCGTCTTCGGCCAGGCCGAGGCTGATGGTTGCGCGGACCTGACTGCCGAAGAGCCCGAGCTGTTCGACGGTCTGGTTGGCGCCGGTGCCGAGCATCTCGTACGGCCGGTTCGCGCTCAGGACGACGAGCGGCACCCGCGCATAGTTGGCCTCGAGGACAGCGGGTCCGAGGTTGGCGACGGCGGTCCCGGAGGTCATCACGATGGGGACCGGTCGTTTCCCGGCGATTGCCAGTCCGAGTGCCAGAAAGCCTGCGGTCCGCTCGTCGATCCGCATGTGCAGACGCAACCGGCCGTCGAGGTCGGCAGCCTGTAGGGCAAATGCGAGGGGCGCGTTGCGAGAGCCTGGACACAGCACGACTTCACGCACGCCACCACGAACCAGTTCGTCGACGACGGCTGTGGCTTGTGCAGTGGACGGATTCACGCCTTCAAGAGTGTCAGATGTTCGGGCGCAAGCATGCCCAGGGGCGGGGACAGCGGCATTATGTGTGGGTGCGCACACTCTTCGATCCAGCCGAGCTCGAACCCCGCCGGTTCTACCAGTTACTCACCGCTTCGGTGGTCCCCCGGCCGATTGCGTGGGTGTCCACGGTGTCGGCCGACGGCGTCGGCAATCTGGCTCCGTACAGCTTCTTCACCGTGGCAAGTTCGGCGCCGCCGATCGTGCAGTTCACGTCGGTCGGACGTAAGGACAGTCTGCGCAACATCGAAGCGACCGGCGAATTCGTGATCAACCTTGCGACTGCCAGGCTCGCCGACGTGGTGAACCAGAGTTCCGCCTTCTACGACGCGGAGGCCGACGAGTTTCTCGAATTGAACATCCGTAGCGAGCCGAGCGAGCGGATTCGCCCCGTCCGGGTCGCCGACTCCCCGATCGCCATCGAATGCACGCTCCACCAGGTCATCGAGGTCGGTAATTCGTTTGTCGTGATGGGAAACGTGGTCGCGGTCGCTGTGCGTCCCGAGGCCGTGGCCGACGACGGGCTACCGGACTTCGCGGCAATAGCGCCGATGAGCCGTCTGGGCCGAGCGCAGTGGGGCCTTCCCCCCGAAGTCGTCGAAAAGGACAGACCCACCACTCCACAGCGAGGTTAAATCAGGTTAGGGTTACCTGATTAGGTACGAGTAGCAGATAATCAGGGAGCAACCAGTCATGGCCAAGCGCGCCAAGTTCGTGAAACCGGCCTCACGCAGCATCGTGTCGGCGCAGGTCGTGGCGAACAAGCGAATCAGCCCCAGCTTCATCCGAGTGACCATTGCGGGCGAGGAACTGTCCACCATCGCACCGATGGGTGCCGATCAGTGGTTCCGCATGTTCATCCCGCAACTCGGCCAGAGTGAACTCCGGTTGCCGAGCGCGGCAAGCAATCTCTGGTACGCGCAGTATCTGTTGATGTCCAAGGACACGCGACCTGTCGTGCGCAACTACACGATTCGCGCCTACCGCGCAGCTGGATCAGGCCTCTTCGGCGAGACCACGGAGATCGACATCGACTTCGCCTACCACGGGGACATCGGCCCGGCATCCGCGTGGGCGGACACCGCGTCGGCCGGCGACAAGGTCGCCCTCCTGGACGAGGGGTGCATCTACAACCCCACTCCCGAGGCCACGTGGCAACTGCTCGTCGGCGACGAGAGTGCGCTTCCCGCGATCATCGGCATTCTGGAAACCGCGCCCGCAGATCTGCGTGCCGAGGTCTTCGTCGAGATTCCGAACATCGAAGACAAGCAAGACATTCCGGAGCTGGCGAACGTCAACGTTCATTGGCTGGTTCGCGAGGACGAACACGCAACACCGGGTGTTCTGACCCTCGAGACCGTCCGCGATGCCGAACTGCCCGAGGGGCCGTCGTACACGTTTGTCGCCGGCGAACAGGCGCTTACCACCGGGCTGCGTCGGCATCTCGTGAACGACCGGAAGTACGCCAAAACCGACATCACCTTCACCGGCTTCTGGCGCCACGGCCATTCGGCTCACTGACAAACGCACCGAAAACGACGAGTGGCCCGGGAGAAACTCCCGGGCCACTCGTTGTTTTACGTTCGCTTAGGCAGCGTGCTTCTGGATCAGCTCGCCCAGACGGGGCAGAGCTGCAGTCACATGCTTCTTGGCCGAACCGCGCAGCTTCGAGTACATCGACTTGACGACGGCCTTGTCGCTGCCGTCGATACGCTCGTCCGTCACCTCGAGGAGGGAATCGGCAACCGCGTCACCGCGGGCGCTGATGAAATCGGCGAAGCTACCTTCACCGGAAGCCGAGAAGTCCTGCCAGTACGGCTCGAGCTTTGCCACGAAAGCCGGCAGAAGCGCGGTGACGGCGTCCGGCACGATGGACGGGCTCACCTTCTTGACCGCGCCGTAGCCACCCTTGAGAGCCAGCCCTGAGGCCCCCGACTTATCCGAAACCTCTGCGTCGATCAAGGTCTGCACGTCCGCGACGACCGCGGGAACCCGTGATTCCTCGAGCAGGGTTTCGTTCAGAGCTGCAACCACTTTCGATCCCTTCATTCTGCACTGATGTTCATCAGGTCGGGCCCGAGACTATACGAAATTCGGCAGGTCCTTACCGCCGAGTATCCGATGGCAGCGCCGAGCACGATCCAGCCACCAGTCGCGCCGGTCCGCCGGCGCGGCCAGCGTCTCGAGTAGAACGGGGTCGGGCTCGACCGCGCCAACGGACAAAGCGCCGTCGACGGCTGCCCCGGTGACCGCGACATCCCGGACGAACAGGCCGCCGGTGCCGAGGCCGCAGGCAAACGGAAGCGAAGGCAAGGCTGCCGCGGCAGCCAGCCCCGCTGACATCCCCACAGCCGTGTCCAGCGCACTCGAGACCACCACCGGCACCCCGTAGTCCGCCAGCTGCGCCGACAGCGCCACCACAGCACGCATTCCGCCCAGTGGCGGCACCTTCACGACGGCTACGTCCGCTCCCCCGGCTCGTACGACGCGCAGCGGGTCCTCGGCGCGGCGAATGCTCTCGTCGGCAGCGATCCGCACACCGGTCCCCGCGGCGCGAACCCTGACCAGTTCCTCGACGCTGGCACACGGCTGCTCGGCGTATTCGAGGTCACCGTCCTCGGTGATCGCACGCAAAGCCGTGATCGCCTCGTCCACACTCCAACCGCCGTTGGCGTCGACGCGCACGTTCGGGATGTGCCGACGCACCTCGTTCACCCGTGCGACGTCCTGCGCCAACGACTGCCCCTTCTCGGCGACCTTGACCTTGGCGGTCCGGGCCCCGGGGAAGCGCTCCAACAATTCCGGAACGGCAAACGCGTCGATCGCCGGCACGGTCGCGTTGACGGGAACTGCGTCACGAAGCGCCGGCGGCGGACCCAGCCACGCCGCTTCGATACCCGCGAGCAGCCACTGCGATGCCTCTTCGTCGTCGTACTCGACGAACGGGGCGAATTCTCCCCACCCGGCCGGGCCGCGAACGAGCAGCGCCTCACGAGTCGTGATGCCGCGAAAGCGAACTCGCATCGGCAGCGCGAGCACCACGGCGTCCGCGATCAGATCGTCGAACGAGGGGAACATGTCAGGGCTGTCCCGGAAGCAGTTCGATCATGAGCGCCTCACCGTCGGCGAGGAGCTTGCCGTCGAGGTCGGTCAGGCGCGCGCTGACAAAAGTCTTGCGACCCTCGACCCGATCCACCTGCCCCTCGATCACCAGTTGTTGATTGAGCGGAGTGATGGCGCGGTAGTTGATGTGGAGGTAGCCGGTGCGGGAGATCGGACGGCCACCCGCGTGGACCGTCATCCCGAAGACGTCGTCGAACAACAAGGGCAGGACACCGCCGTGAGCGGCGCCGTTGCCGCCCAGGTGGTAGCGGCGGAAGACGCCGGTACTGCGGACTCCTTCGGTGTCGAACTTCTCGACCATCCACGGAAGCATGAGGAGGCTGCCGCGACCGGGCAGTTGAATGTTGGAACCCGCGGGCGACTTGCCTTCCGGGACCTCGTACGGCGTCAACCGATCGGCAAGCTCCTCGGCCTGCGTGGCGATGTCCGCGAGTACGTCGTCGGGCACGTTGGTCGAGACCGCAAGGTCCTGCAACCTGCGCATCGCTTCGACGAAGCGGCCGAAGTCCGGACCTGCGGGAGTGTGCCGGAACCGTGGAAATCCGCCCCGGTTCTCACCGTCTGTGACGATCTCCGTGCCATCTGCGGTTTGTTCGCTCATGACCTGCACGTTAGCGCGCCCGGGAACGTGTTCTACCTCAGGTATCCGTTAGCCGCGCGAGGCGTGCCTCTATCGTGGCTCAGGTGACCTTCAACCCGCAGCTCTGGCGCCCTGTCCCCGGATTCGAGAACCTCACCGACATCACGTACCACCGGCATGTCAGCCAAGGCACCGTTCGCGTTGCCTTCGACCGACCGGAAGTACGTAATGCGTTCCGCCCGCACACCGTCGACGAGTTGTACCGGGCCCTCGATCACGCCCGCATGACCTCCGACGTGGGAGCGGTGCTCCTCACCGGCAACGGACCGAGCGAGAAGGACGGCGGCTGGGCGTTCTGCTCGGGCGGAGACCAGCGCATCCGTGGCCGCAGCGGCTACCAGTACGCCGAAGGTGAAACAGCGGACACCGTCGACAAGGCACGCGCCGGACGCCTGCACATCCTCGAGGTTCAGCGCCTGATCCGCTTCATGCCGAAGGTAGTCATCTGCCTGGTCAACGGCTGGGCTGCGGGCGGCGGTCACAGCCTGCACGTGGTGTGCGACCTGACGCTCGCGAGCCGCGAGCATGCTCGCTTCAAGCAAACCGACGCCGACGTCGGAAGCTTCGACGGCGGCTACGGCAGCGCCTACCTGGCAAAGATGGTGGGCCAGAAGTTCGCCCGCGAGATCTTCTTCCTGGGTGAGACGTACACCGCCGAGGAAATGCATCAGATGGGCGCCGTCAACAAGGTTGTCGACCACGCGGAACTCGAGAACGTCGCGATCGACTGGGCCGGCAAGATCAACGGCAAGTCGCCGCAGGCGCAGCGGATGCTCAAGTACGCGTTCAACCTGCAGGACGACGGGTTGGTCGGCCAGCAGCTGTTCGCCGGTGAGGCAACACGTTTGGCGTACATGACCGACGAGGCCGTCGAGGGTCGCGACTCGTTCCTCGAGAAGCGCGATCCCGATTGGTCACCATATCCCTGGTACTTCTGAGACAGTAGGTGTGAGACGGGAGGCTGACGTGGAGATTCTGAGTAGCCGTACGATATTGCGCCCGAGCGAGTACGAACGAACGCTGAGCTTCTACCGAGACACCCTCGGTTTGGCGATCGCTCGTGAATATCCAGGCGGCACAGTCTTCTTCGCCGGCCAAGGGCTGATCGAAGTCGCCGCACATGGCGGCACCGGTGAGGGTGGCTTTCGCGGCGCGATCTGGCTGCAGGTCCGTGATCTGACTGCCGCTCAGACCGAACTGGTTCTCGCCGGGGTCAAGATCGCCCGCGAGGCCAGGCAGGAACCGTGGGGTCTGCACGAGATGTGGATCGCCGACCCCGACGGGACACCGATCGTGATGGTGCAGATTCCCGAGGACCATCCGATCCGACGCGATTCCCGGCCGCCGTCCGTGTAACTGTCAGACCCGGTGTAGCCGAGACACCAACTGTTTTCGAGACACCACTGTTTTCGAGACACCACTGTTTTCGAGACCGACAGATGCCCGCCACGAACTTTCCGTGGCGGGCATCTGTCGGTCCTTCGCAAAGTTCAGTTGCGCGTGCTCAGCGCCTGAGAGATCTGATCGGTCTGGGCCTGACCTTCGAGCAGTTGGCGAACCAACCACAGCCGCAGCACCTTTGCCACCGATGCGGCCAGGAAGAGCGCAGCGCCGACCACCGTCAGGGCGAGGAAAACCACGGTGAGGATCTGGTACGACACCAGATCACGCAGGTCCGAGAGCGTCAGCGAGGAGATGTAGACGACGAAGGCGCCGACCACTCCGACGACCATGAGCACCAGGCCCGCGATGCGCGTAGCAGCGTCGCCGCCTGCCTGCTTCTTGTCCAGCTTCAACTCTGCGATGTTCTTCTTGAATTCCTCACGGCGATCTTCGGCGAGAGTAGTCATCGTCATCCTCCTAGATAACTGGTAGAAAGTTCGTTTTCGATGTCGTGCGGATCGCCGGTTTTCACGACGCGTCCCTGCAACATCAGTGCGGCCGAGGTCGCGATGGGCAGCACCGCTCGCGCGAACTGCTCGGCAACCAGAATGGAAATGCCTTCGGCTGCAAGTGAGCCGACGACGTCGTACATCTGCGAGACGATTCGAGGTGCGAGTCCCATCGACAGCTCGTCGAGCAGGAGCACCGTCGGGTGAGTGCCGAGTGCCCGCGACAGCGCCAGCATCTGCTGCTCACCACCGGACATCGATCCGGCCAACTGTCCGCGCCGCTCCCCCAGGATCGGGAACCTGCCGTACGCAACCTCTTCGAGTTCGGCCAACCCGACGCCCGTTCCCGTGGCGATCCACAGATTTTCGCGCACGGTGAGGTTCGCGAAGATCCCGCGCCCCTCGGGGATGGAGCAGACGCCCAGCCTCGCCAACTCCGAAGGCTCGACGCCGTTCACGACCTGGCCCGCGAGCCGGAACTCGCCGCGGGTGACCGGCAGGACGCCTGAGCAGATCTTGAGCGTCGACGTCTTGCCGCCGCCGTTGGGTCCGAGCAGCGCCACCACTGCGCCCGGTTCGAGTACCAGATCCACCCCGTGCAGAACCTCGATGGATCCGTAACCGGCACGGACACCGGACAGTTCGAGCAACGGTTCGGAGCGGTCGGGGCTGCGTATGCCCTCGTCGATTTTCGCCTTGCCAATTTTCGCTGAAGTCATACCGCCTCCTCCTCGGTCCCGATGTAGGCCGCGATCACTTCCGGATCCGTCCGGATCTTCTCCGGATCGCCCGAGGCGAGGACTGCGCCGTAGTCGAGCACGTGAATGGTCGAGCACACCTTCATCACCAGCGGAATGTCGTGCTCCACCAGACAGATTCCGAGTCCACCCGCCGCCAGCTCGGTGAGCATCTCGGCAAAGACCTCGGTTTCCTGCTCGGTCTGGCCCGAGGCCGGTTCGTCGAGCAGCAGCACTCGCGGGTCGGTCATGAGCGCCCGTGCAACTTCGACAACGCGGGCGCGTCCGGTGGGGATGTCCGCGACGTCCTTGTCCGCGACATCCGTCAGCCCGGTCAGCTCCAGCAGACGATCCGTCTCGCTGTCCACGTCGATCTTGTTGCGGCCGTTCGCCTTGTGGATGTCTCCGGCGACACGCAGGTTGTCACGCACCGACAGCGAGACGAACAGTTCGAGCCGCTGGAAGGTACGTGCAAGCCCGCGACCTGCCCGCTTGTGCGGCGGTAGCTTCGTCACGTCGACGCCGCCGAGGAACACCTGACCTGACGTGGGTTTCTGCAGCCCGGTGATGGTGTTGAAGAGCGTCGTCTTGCCGGCACCGTTCGGTCCGATGAGTCCCGTCACCGTGCCGGGTTGCACGGTGAGCGAAACGTCCTTGACCGCGACGTGTCCACCGAAACGAACGCTCACACCGCGTGTTTCGAGAAGTGGTGCATCAGACATGAGCGGTCAACTCCTTCGGCGAGCCGCCCTGGTACTGAGGAATCCCCAGTTCGCGGTCGATCTCGTCACGGATCTCGGGGCTGTACGGAACGGCGATCCCGACGTCCTCGGGAACGATTGTCGACTTGGCAGCCAGTTCTTCCGGGGTGAGAACCGCACTGGGCATGACCATCTCACCGATCACCGGCAGCATGAACACCACGGCAATCGTGATGGACGCGAACCACCAGTTGCCGAGCACGCCGGTCAGGGCAAGGACGTACGTCAGCAGAACAACTGCGGCGCCGCTGATCAGAACCGGCCTGGCATCGGCAAGCCTTCGGTAGCCCTCGATCACGCTGTGGACCGTTCCGCTGGGGTTCGCGCCGACGCCGATGCCGATCAGTGCCGGGCTGACGGCCGCGATGTTGCCGAAGAGCAGCCACATTCCCTCCAACTCCGGTTGCGCCGAAGCCAGATTGGTGAACGAGACCATGATGACCGCAAAACCGATTCCGGCCATGAGCCCACCGAACAGGGCGCCGGTCACGTATCCGATACCCGCGACGACGGTCAGCATGAGCAGCGAGAGGCTGACCATGATGGCAAAGCTTTCGCCCGAAACGGAGCCCATGGCGCTCGACATCAGAATGCCGCCGAGGCCGGCGATCCCCGAGGAGATCATGAAGACGCTCAGCTTGAGCCGAACCAGGCTCTGCCCGAGCATGGCCGAACCGGCCGGGCTGTCCTTCATCGCAGCGAGTCGGCGCCCGTAGCCGCTGTTACGCAACGCGATGACGCCGACGCCGAGTACCGAGAACAGCGCGGTCACGGTCATCAGGAACACCGTCTCGTTGCTCAGATCGAGCGGGCCGATCTTCAGCGGCGGCAGGGCGATGTTGCCGTCCTTGAACAGCGAGTAACGGATGCCGAACATCTCGTGTTCGGTGGTGTCACGAAGGACCATGTTGGAGAGGAACACTCCGAAGGCCATGGTCGCGAGCGCCAGATACAGTCCTCGAAGTCGCAGCGCCGGCAGGGCAACCAGGCCGCCGATGACTGCGGTGACCAGGACTCCGACGACGATGCCCCACAGGTTGAGGTGCGCGGCCAATCCGGAACCGGAGATCCCGAAGTGGAAGGCCACGATGGTGGCGATAGCGCCGAAAGACACCGGCGCCAAGTTCAATTCACCCGCATAGCCGGTGAGGAGGGTGAGCGAGAGTGCGATGATCGCGAACGTCATTCCGATGGTCAGTGTGGTGACCGCGGACGTCACCATCAGCAGACGGATCAGGTACACGATGACGATCAGCGCCACGCCCCAGACGACCGCCTTGCGCACGCTCGGCACGTGGTAACGCTCGCGAGTACGGGTGACCGCGCCACGCAACCGGTCCTGTGGGAGCACGATCAGCACCACGAACAGCGCGATCATCGGCAGGGAGACACGGAAATTCGACGTCCAACTCCAACTCGTCGGGAAGTACGCCAATACGTACGTACCGGCAAGCCCGAGAACCACGGCGCCGACAAACGTGCGCGGGATGCTGCGCAACCGGCCGAACATGGCCGCGGCAAACGCGTCGATCACCAAGAGCGTCAACATGTTCGCTTCGAGTGTGCCGCCGCTGATCGGGGTGATCAGGATGCCGGCGAGGACGGCGAGCGTCGAACCCATCGCCCACGAGAGTGCCGCGAGACGCTCCGGATTGTGCCCGTTGAGGCGCAGTAGTTCCGGATCGTCGACGACGCCGCGCATCGCGACGCCGGCGCGGGTGCGCGTGAACAGGATCCGCAGGCCGACGGCGATGGCGATCGCAACGAGGATGCAGATCAACTCGTGGTAGCGAATGCTCGCGCCGAACACCGTGATCTTGGACTGGTCGCCGAAGAACATCTGCATCGTCCGAGCAGTTTCGGGGTGCCAGAACCAGTGCGAGATCGAGAGCATTCCGAGCAGGATCGAGACCGTCACAACGATTTTGGTGACCTCGGCGGTATCGCGCAGACCCTTCATGATCAGGACGTAGAGGCCGAGGCCCATCAGTGGCCCGACCAGGACGAGTGAAATCAGCAAAGCGACGACGGTGGGAAGTTCCCAGCCGTAGCGCAACTGCCAGTAGATGAACGCACCGAGCATTGCCTGTGCACCGTGCGCGAAGTTGAAGATGCCTGACGTGTTGTACGTGAGCACCAGTCCGGAGGCGGCGATCGCGTACACCGATCCCAGGACCAGGCCCAGGATCGTGAAAGTGACAAAAGTGTTCATGGCTGAACCCTCGTTAGGGACTCGGGCGGTGGTTGGCGCTCACCGCCCGAGTCAGGAGAATCAGGACTGCGGCTTGATGACGTTCGCGTTCTGGTATTTCGTCGACACGCGGTCGGTGCCGAGTTCGGTTCCCCAGGTGCTCTTGTCGGTCGCGACGAGGTACTTGGGGTCACACTTGAATTCGCCCGCGGTCGACGGGAACGCCTGCGAGTAGGTATTGCCCGTCAGCGCGGTCGTGAGTCCGCAAGTGGCCGGCATGTTCTTGCCGGGATCGGTGGCGGCGTGCAGTCCGCCGCCGTCCCACTCGTGAATGCTCGAGAGTTCGTCGACCATGCACTGGCGCGTCAGATCGCTGCCGCACTCGTCCGCGGCGGCTGCCCACAGCAGGAACGACGACGCCGCCTGCATACCGAGGAGCGCGGTCTTGCCGCCCTGCTCGGAAACCAGATCGACGTACTTCTTCACTGCGGGCACCTTGTCCGCGTTCTCGAGCATCTGGAAGGTCATGCCCGCGTTGAGGTTGTCGAGCAGTCCGGTGTCCTTGTTCCAATCGGAGACGGTCGCGCCGTACCAGGTGGCTTCACCGAAGAAGATGGGGTCGATCCCGACCTGGTCGAGCGCCTTGACGAAGTTCAGTTCCGAAGGGCTCGCCGATCGTGACGTCCAGATCCCCTTCGCGCCGCACTCCTTGAACTTCTCGGCAAACGGC
The DNA here is from genome assembly GCF_042670865.1 of Rhodococcus sp. NPDC057135. Taxonomy (NCBI): domain Bacteria; kingdom Bacillati; phylum Actinomycetota; class Actinomycetes; order Mycobacteriales; family Nocardiaceae; genus Rhodococcus; species Rhodococcus sp. NPDC057135. Next base: position 277,887 of record NZ_JBHUUU010000005.1, on the reverse strand, counting down.
ACGTAGCTCGATTCACCCTCGTAGTTGAGGGTGACGCCACAATCCTTGAGCTTGAAGCCCGCAGCCTCGGCAATCGAACGAATCTTCGTGGTGGAGCTGATGATCGTGGGCATCGTGCTGTTGACGACGTCGAAGTCGTTGACCAGGTCGGGGTGCATCTCGGCCATCTGGAACCACTGCGAGCCGTTCGCGTAATCGACCGGGAACGGGACACCCTGGAACGTCATCGGTCCGTTGGCTGCGTCGGGCGAGACGGTGAAGCCTGGCACGGACACCAGGTTGCACGCGACACGCGTCTGCTCGGCGGTCTGATCCATCGCGAAGCCGTAGCCGACCATCATGAACTGGCTTGCGCACGCTTCCTGCATGACCGAGTTGGCCTGTGTCATCGCGGCGTCGTAGTCGGTTCCGACGACCTTGCGGCCGTTGATGCCGCCCTGATCGTTGCACCACGAGATGAGCGCGTTCACCGCGTCGCTCATTTCCTTGTTCAGCCCCGGAGACTTCACGTACCCGCGGTCGTCACCGAACCCGATCTTGATCTCGGTGTCGCTGACACCCTGATCGGTTGCGCCAGTGGCATCGCCTTCGCCGCACGGCGAATCGAGGGTGCCGAATTTGGCATCGGAGGTGCTCGACGCGACGTCGGCGCTGACGCCTGATCCGCCGACGGCAACGGCGTAGGGATCGTCACCACGATTCGATGCGCAGGCTGATGCCAGAACGGCGGTCGCGGCGAGTGCCACGATCAGCTTCGTGGACTTGTTGGGCTTCACGGTCGGAGCTCTCCTTCTCACTGACAGACACCGAGATACAGGGGTGAAACCCCTGTTCCGGTGCGCTCGGTGCCCGTAGGTAATCAGCGTTTAAAACGGCCCGAATGTGCCTTCCCGGTGAGTGAGACCAAAAAGTGAGGTCCCACACAAGGTTCGAATTTCGTGGCGCTGAACACATCACGAACGGCAGCGCCGCAGCCCACGCGCGGCGACGTACTCCACGGAGCCGCTGTTCGCATCCCGTTCGCTGTACTTTTACGCGTTCGATACGCACAATTCACGTTGTGACCGCAGAGCTTTTAATCCTCCTGGTGGTAGTTGTCACCGCCCTCGCGTTCGATTTCACGAATGGTTTTCACGACACGGGTAACGCAATGGCCACCTCCATCGCGACCGGTGCACTCAAGCCCAAAGTTGCGGTCACACTTTCCGCGATCTTGAACCTGGTCGGTGCGTTCCTGTCCGTCGAGGTCGCCGCAACCGTGGCCAAAGGCGTCGTCAACCTCGGCGCGGTCAGTGGGCAGGATCTGCTGCTGATCGTGTTCGCCGGTCTTGTCGGCGGAATCATCTGGAATCTGGCGACCTGGCTGCTCGGATTGCCGTCGAGCTCCTCGCACGCACTGTTCGGCGGTTTGATCGGCGCCGCAATCGCCTCCATCGGTATGGGCGGCGTCGAGTGGGGTGGCGTTCTGACCAAGGTCGTCGTGCCCGCAATCCTCGCGCCCGTCGTCGCGGCTCTGGTCGCCGGCGTCGGCACCAAGCTCGTGTACCGAATCACCGCATCCGTCAAGGAAGACGAGCGTGAGCGCGGTTTCCGCTACGGCCAGATCGGCACCGCCTCACTGATCTCACTTGCGCACGGCACCAATGACGCCCAGAAGACGATGGGCGTCATCTTTTTGGCCCTGGTCGCTCACGGCACCATCACCGCCGAAACCGAGATGCCGTTCTGGGTGAAGTTCACCTGTGCCGTCGCGATCGCTCTCGGCACCTACCTCGGCGGTTGGCGCATCATCCGCACCCTGGGCAAGGGCCTTGTCGAGATCGCCGCGCCGCAGGGTCTGGCAGCCGAAGCGTCGTCGGCCGCCATCATCCTCACGTCGAGCCATCTCGGACTCCCCCTCTCGACCACCCACGTCGCCACCGGATCCATCCTCGGCACCGGCATCGGCCGCAAGGGCGCGGAGGTCCGCTGGGGCGTCGCAGGTCGGATGGCCGCCGCCTGGCTGATCACGCTGCCGTCGGCCGCCGTCGTCGGCGCTATCTGCTGGGCACTCGCGCATCTGGTCGGCGGACTGGCCGGGGTGCTCGTCGTCTTCGCCGCTCTCATCGCGTTCGCGATCTTCATGTACCTGCGTTCGCGTAAGGAACCCGTAGACGCGGCCAACGTCACCGCCGAATGGGACGAGAATCCGGATGCGACGGCTCGCGAGATTCCGGTCGCCGATCCCACTCCGTCCACCGAACCCACTCGCAACTCCTGAAAGGGGCGCAAGAGAATGCATCTACTCACCGATACCCTCGATTCGCTCTGGCAGGTAGTGGCAGTCGGACTGCTCTTCGGAGCCGGACTGCCGGCGATCTTCGCCTTCGGCCTCAAGTCGCTGAGCCTGCCGAACGCCGACGGCACCGAAGGACCGTCCACCCTGGGTAAAATGGGTGCGTACCTCTGTTTTGCGGTCGTGCTCGTCACGATCTTCGCCGGAATACTGTTGTTGATGAAGAACTTCTTGGCCAGCACGTTCGGAATCCACGTCTTCTGAGTGGTCGTCGCGGCACACCACTGAAACCACCGAAACGAAAATGAGGCCGAGGATTTGAGCAAGTATTCATTGCGCAGCGTGCTCGACTGGCTGCGTGCCGGGTACCCCGAGGGCATCCCGGACAAGGATCATTTTGCGCTGCTCGCCGTTCTCCGTCGTCGTCTGACCGACGAGGAGATCGAGCAGGTCGTTTCGATGTCCATCGAGTCGGCACACGAAGTACCGGACCGGCACGTCGACTACGACACCATCCGCGCCATCATCGAGGGAATCCTCAACGAGGAGCCTTCCGAGGACGACGTCGATCGTGTCAGCGAGAGACTGCGTGCAGGTGGGTGGCCGGTCATCGAAGACGCGGAATCAGACAACGAAGTTCGAGACGTGAGCTGACGTCATGGCCCTTCCGCCCTTCCTCACGTCGATAGTCGGCTGGTTGCGGGCCGGCTATCCCAATGGCGTCCCTGAGCAGGACTACATCCCCCTCTTCGCACTTCTCACTCGCAGACTCTCCGAAACCGAGGTCGACGCCGTCGCCGACGCGTTGATCGAGGACGGCGATCTGCCCATCGAGAAGACCGACATCCAGGTCCTCATCACGAAGATCACCAACGAGATGCCACTCGAAACCGACGTCGACCGTGTGCGAAGCCATCTGGCTGCCGGTGGATGGCCGCTCGCCGGGCCGGACGTCCGGTGAACGTTCTTCGCACACTGGCCGTTCCGCAGGGTGAGGCCGTTTTCGAGGTGCTGCCGCGCATCGCGCAGATCCTCGAAGGCAAGCACGACGCCGTGCTCCCCGTCCCGGCGGCCGACGCCCGCGAGTCGGCCCGCCTGAGCGATGCACTGCACCCCGATCAGCCCATCGACGACGGTGTTTCGCTGGTAGTCGCGACCTCGGGAACCACCGGCACTCCCAAGGGTGCGATGCTCACGGCGAGCGCACTGCGGGCCAGCGGCGACGCGACGCATGAACGCCTCGGCGGGCCGGGATCCTGGTTGCTGGTTCTCCCTCCGCACCACATCGCCGGGATGCAGGTTCTGTTGCGCAGCGTCCTCGCCGGAACACAACCGGTGATCGTCGACGTCAGTGCGGGTTTCGACCCGGCGGCCTTGCCGGGCGCTGTCGCCGCGATGAGCGGACCGCGCCGCTACACCTCGTTGGTGCCGACGCAGTTGGTCAAGGCGCTCGGTGATCGCTCCGCGGTCGAGGCGTTGGCTTCGCTCGACGCTGTCCTGCTCGGCGGCGCTGCGACTCCCGCACCGGTACTCGCGCAGGCCACCGAAGCTGGCATCACCGTCGTCCGAACCTACGGAATGAGTGAGACGTCGGGCGGCTGTGTGTACGACGGAATCCCGTTGTCCGGGGCAAAGATTCGTATCGACGACGGCCGGGTTCTGCTGGGCGGGCCGATGCTCGCGTCCGGGTACCGCGGGCTTCCCGACCACCCTGCCTTCGCCGAGCCCGGGTGGTTCCGGACCGACGACGCCGGATCGGTGGTCGACGGGGTCCTGCGCATCAGCGGCCGACTGGACGAGGCTATCTCCACCGGCGGGCTGACCGTCGTACCGCAGGTGGTCGAGGCCGCGTTGGCCGATCACCCCGCCGTTCGCGAGTGCGCGGTGATCGGCATCGAGGACCAGCGTCTCGGGCAGCGGGTGGTGGCCGTGGTCGTACCGGAGGGCGAAGCTCCGACGCTCGCGGAACTACGCACACATGCTCAGCGGACACTCGACGTCACCGCAGCGCCGCGCGAGCTGTTCGTCGTGGACGCGCTCCCCCTGCGTGGGCCGGGCAAGCTCGACCGCGCCGCCCTGGTAGCGCGGTTCAGCTAGCAGCCGCAGCACTATTGTTCAGCCGCAGGCCTGATCAGCCCCGCGGCTGCACAATCAGCGCGCGGCTGCGCGGAAGAACCGCCCTACCCGGATTGTCGCCGCGGTACTTGACCATCCCGTCGAACTCGCCCACCACACCGTGCTCTTTCCAGAAGAAGTCGACTCGTCCGATGAACCGGCCACCATGACGGATCTCGTGCTGCAGGGTCGGCTTCGGCCATCTGTCGTCGCGCATGCGTACGCGGCTGATGGACTCCCCTGGGCTCTCGGCACCCGGTTCGATGAACTCCGCCGCCACTCGCGCACGACTCATGCCCAGCCTTCCGCGCGCATGATCGAGCGAAGCGTCGACGTCCTCACGTCTCATCCCGCGTCGCAGGGCGCAATCGCCGATCACCACGGCGTTCTCGAACGACGTCGTCCGTGCGAGGTCGACGAACGTTCGCGCAAGTGACGTGGTTGCGACACCGTCGATCAGCACGACCTCCTCGGGCGGGACCACTGCTGGATGAAGATGCAAGGTCCGACTCTTCCGCCCACCCGAGCACCGGTTACGCGTCATGTGCACGGTGCCCAATCGCAATCCGCCGCAATCTAATCCGTGCATGACCGCTGCCGAAGCGTGGCTCACGATCGCACCTGGACCACAGGTTTCAGCGGCCGCGAGGACAGCGCACCGGTGGCGTGCTCTCTCATCGAGTTCGCGAAAGTGATCGGCTCGCATGTAGATCCCCGCTGCGATTCGGTACAGCTCACCGCGCCTGACCGCTCGCTGCAACTGCGCATCGCTGGTGCCGTCCCGGTGAGCCTGCGCCCGCGTGAGAATTCCCATGCAGCGAGCGTGACGCCATCGCGCCCGCACACCGACAAACAAGATCCGTCTGGGGATTGTTTGCCGGTTGTGGAGCACCGACCTCGCGCGCTGTGCAAGTAACCGCAAGTTCCACGCAAGGTCCATGCAAGATCGATCTGCCAAGCTTCACCCCATGAACCACACAGCTTCGCCTCTTGCCATCGAGGCCGACGGACTCGTCAAGAAGTTCGGCGAGCACCGCGCGGTCGACGGCGTCAGCCTCACCGTCCCCACCGGCTCGGTCTTCGGCGTCCTCGGGCCGAACGGCGCCGGCAAGACCACCACCGTCCGCATGCTCGCCACCCTCCTACGCCCCGACGGCGGTGAGGCGCGCATCTTCGGCCACGACGTCAGCCGTGAACCCACCGCAGTCCGCTCCCTGATCGGCGTCACCGGGCAATATGCCTCCGTCGACGAGGACCTGACCGCAACCGAGAACCTCGTGATCTTCTCGCGACTGCTCGGCCTGAGCCGCCGCGATGCGCGCACCAAGTCCCTCGAACTCCTCGAAGAGTTCGACCTGGCCGAGGCAGCAAGCAAGCCGCTCAAGAACTTCTCCGGCGGTATGCGTCGACGCCTCGACCTGGCGGCCAGCCTGATCGCCCGCCCGCCGCTGCTGTTCCTCGACGAGCCCACCACGGGCCTGGATCCGCGCACCCGCGCCCAGATGTGGGTGACCATCCGACGATTGGTCGCCGAGGGTTCGACGGTGATGCTCACCACGCAGTACCTGGACGAGGCCGATCAGTTGGCGGATCGCATCGCGGTGATCGACCGCGGCCGCGTGATCGCCAACGGCACTGCCGACGAACTCAAGGCTTCGGTCGGGATCTCCTCGCTCCAACTCAAGCTGGTCGATCGTGATCGCACCGAGGAAGCTCGCTCGCTCATCGCGTCGGCGCTCGGCGTCGAGGTAGGTGTCACGCCCGAGGTCGGACGGATCACCGCCCCGTTGAGCGACCCGTCGATCACCGCCGACCTGCTGATCCGCCTGCGCGAGCAAGGTATCGCCGTCGACGAGATCAACGTACAGAAACCCAGCCTGGACGAAGTGTTCCTGACCATCACCGGGCACCAGCCCGAAGACGGTGGACGCAACGACGCCCAGTCCGACAACGACTCCGATCGGAGCGTCGCATGACAACCACCCTCACCAAACCCCGGTCACCGATAGCCCAGCCGGATGCCGCACCCCGCCGCATCAGCCTGCAGCAGAGCTTCGCGAACACGTTCACGATGGCGTACCGCGGAATTCTCAAGATCAAGCACAACCCCGAGCAACTGTTCGACGTCGTCATCCAGCCGATCATCTTCACGTTGATGTTCACCTATATCTTCGGCGGCGCGATCGCCGGTGACGTGACGGCATATCTGCCGACGATCATCCCCGGCATCTTGGTTCAGACCGTCATCACCGGTTCCATCGTCACGGGCACCCAGCTTCGTGAGGACATGGACAAGGGCGTGTTCGACCGCTTCAAGTCCCTTCCCATCGCTCGTATCGCCCCGCTGTCCGGCGCATTGCTCGCCGACGTCGTGCGCTACGGCATCGCCACGACCATCACGTTCATCGTCGGTTTCGCGATGGGATACCGCCCCGCGGGCGGCGTGGTCGGCATTCTGTCCGCCGCGATCCTGGTCATGGTGTGCGCGTTCTCGATCAGCTGGATCTTCGCCCTCATGGGCGTGCTGATGAACAAAGCGTCCACGGTGCAGGGTGTTTCGATGCTCGTGCTGTTCCCGCTGACGTTCCTGTCGAATGCGTTTGTCGATCCTGCCACCATGCCGAGTTGGCTTCAGAAGTTCGTGAACGTCAACCCGGTCTCACACTTGGTGACCGCAGTTCGCGAGCTTGCCAACGACGGTCACTTCGGTATCCACGTCGTGTGGTCGCTGGTGGGCGCCGCAGTGATCGTTGCCGTCATGGCACCTCTGACCGTCCGGATGTACATGCGCAAGACGTAAGTCCCGCACCACTGTCCAGCTCTAATCCAGCACCGGTCCGCGAAGCACAGCCAACACTGCTTCGCGGACCGCTCTGCGTGAGTAGCCCGACACCTTCTCGGTTTCCACAGACCACCTGTCGGCTCCGACCACCCCAACGGCGAAGTCGGACAGGCGCGCATGGTGGAGCGAGACGAAGTCTTGTCTCCCGGGCATTTTCAACGACAGAGCCATCAGCTCGACCCCGCGGTCGATGTTGCCCGTGACAAGATCGAACGACCCGATCGCCGACGCCAAGGAACCCGCGAGCGGCAGGTCCGCATAACCGTTCGGATCGAACTTGAGAGCACCCGAATCCTTCATCTGCAGAACCCGACCGGCCACGAGTTCATGTCGTCCGTGAACGACGTGAGCGCACACTGCCGCGGCACCGAGCAGAACGACGAAGGGATCACCGAAGATGTTCTCGATTGCAGGACCCAACAGCTCCAGCGCTTCTCGATACCGAGCCAGGCCGTCCTCGATACGGCCGTCCGCGAGATCCGCCTCGGCAATGCTCGCCATGAGCGCCGCGCGCCGTTGATCGGTTTCGATCGCACCGGTCCCGGTCGAGTGCGCCAAGGCCGGGCGCGCCCGATCGAGAAGTGTTCGCCCGCCGGCGGTGTCACCGGATGCGATCATCGCTCCGGCTTGAAAGCAGATGAGCTGCATCGCCTCGTCACGAGCGCCGAGACGTTCCATCGACGCCGCCGCAATCGCGTAGAACGCAATGGCGTCGCCGTAGCGGGCGGACTGGCTGTGAACCGACCCGACATGCTGGGCTGCCATCGCCAGTCCCCACTCGTCACCGACACTGGTCGCATAGTCGAACAGAGCCTGCCCGTCGAGCAATGCGCCGCGCAGATCGCCGATGTTCTCCCGCATGTTCGAACGCGCGGACAGCGCAGCCATTCGGGTCTCGGGGTCGGGGCTGCGAACGCCCTCCGCAACCAACCGCGCAAGTTTGTGGTTGGCGATCCCACTCGTGGAAAGTCTGATCAGAAACGCAAACAACGGACCGAGATCATCGCGCTCACGCAACAGCTTTCGAAGACGAACCCGCGCGCGGGCATGGTTTCGATCGGCCTCCCCGAAATAGAGATGCATCGCTACCAGAATGTACGTGGCGCCCACCAGTTCCGCATTCACGTCGCGCAGATCGTTGTCCGCGGTAGCCCCGACGATCTTCGACGCCCAGTTCGAGATTTCCGAGTTCGATCCTCGCACTGCCCACAGAATCGCAAGGACGGGAAAGACGTTGGCTACGGTGACCGCGTCGCCGCGCTCCACTGCCCAGCGAAGAACTGCGAGAAGGTTGTCGTGCTCGGCGTCCAGGTCGGCAATCAGACGCAGCTGATCGGTGCGCGCACGCACGACGGCGTCCTCGGCGATCGCGATCGCCCAGTCATCGAGGCGCCGAATCACTTCCGGCCCCTCTCCGGACGCGGCGAGTTGCTCCTCGCCGTATTCACGGACCGTCTCGAGCATGTAGTACCGAAGCTCACCCTCCCCGTCGCTGACGGAAAGAAGAGACTGATTCACCAGCGCTCCGACGGCACCGGCCACATCGGTCAACTCGCCCCACCCGGCAACGGCCTGCGCCGAGGAAAGCGTGAAACCTGCCGGGAATCGGCACAACCGACGCAGCGCAATCTGATCTCCGCCGCCCAGCAGATTCCAACTCCAGTCGATCACCGCGTGCAGAGTGCGATGCCGATCCGGAGACGTCGGATCATCGGAGCGCAACAACGCGAACCGATCTCGCAGTCTCGAACCGATTTCGTCGACGCTCATCGTCCGGACCCGAGCGGCCGCGAGTTCGATCGCCAACGGGAGTCCGTCGAGCGTCGTACACAGCTTGACGACGGCGTCGACGTCCAGGTGAACCGAAGGCCGCACCGCGCGTGCTCTCGCCGAGAAGAGCTCGACTGCCGAGCCGGTTCCGCCGTCGATCGCCAACGGCGGCAACGGGTACACCGCCTCGGCGCTGATCATGAGCGGAGATCGACTGGTAGTCAGTACCGTTAGCTGACGGCCGGCCGCGATCATCTCGGCCGCGATCTCCGAACACGCGCCGATCACGTGCTCACAGTTGTCGAGGATGAGCAACATCGGACCGGCGGACAGTGCCTCTTTGAGTCGCTCTCGCGCCGAATGTGTCCGGCCGACGGTCAATTTGCCTGGCGCCAGGTCGGATTCACTGATTCCGAGGGTGCCGCCGATGGCCGCGATCACATCTTCGCTGCTGCGCAGCGACGCCAACTCCACCAGTACCACCGAGACGCCCGGCTGATTCACTGATGCACGTTGGCCCAATTCGTGTGCAAGACGGGTCTTTCCGGCACCGCCGGGTCCGAGAATCGTCACCACACGTGAGCGGGCGAGCAAGGATTCGATCTGGTCGATGTCGTTGTCGCGACCGAGCAGGGTGTTGGGGGCAGCGCGCAGGCCGATCGCACGCGCAGCCCGCGGTATTGCCGCCGGCGCCCCCAGAAGTTCTGCGTTCAGAGTCACCAGTGCAGGTGACGGATCAGCGCCCAGACGGTTGGCGAGATGGTTGCGGAACTCCGCGAACACCTCGAGTGCTTCGTTGACCCGCCCGGCTCCGGCGAGCGCACGCATCAGCGCTTCGGCTGCCGTGTCGTCGAATGGACTCGCCAGGTGCCGTCCGCGCGCCAGTGGAATGGCTGCCGCGTACTCCCCCAGCGTGAGGAACGCGTCGATCTGCGCCGTCTCCAGTTCGTCGTACACGCGGCCCGCGTCGAGCGCCAGACGATCTGCGACGTCGCCGACGACGTCGCTCCCGGGTGTGCCGCGCCACAGGCGCAGTGCCTCGGTCGCGGCCGCAAGTGCCTCGGACGCGGCAGCGTCGCCGGCGTGCAGACGACGGGCCGCGTCCGCTGCCCGGGCCAGGTCGACGCGCGTTCTGGCGAGAGTGAGCCGGTATCCGGCCGCCGTGACCTCGAGGGCCCCGTCCGGGAGTGCAGATCGCAGGCGCGAGACCTGAGTGTGGAGGGCGTTCATCGGTGAGCGCGGCGGCTCCAGCCCCCAGACGTCGTCGATCAGGCTCTGCGCGGTGCGTGGCTCACCGGGATTGCGCGCCAGCGCAACCAGCAGAGTTCGAGCTCGCGGACCCGGCAGCGGAACCAAGCGATCGCCCACTTTGGTCGAAACGGGTCCGAGCAAGGCAATGTCTGCCAGGTCTTCGCCCGACTGCGCGTACCTGGCGCGCTCACTCACGTCTCGAGTCATGTGCTGATCCACCGCGTTCGATCGTATTGCACAGTGCAAAGATCGTTGTATGGCAACAGCTGCTCAATGGATCGAAGGCGCGAGGCCGCGCACACTCCCGAACGCGATTGCGCCCGTGCTGGTCGGCACCGGAGCCGCGGCGTCCCTGGACCTCGCAGTGTGGTGGAAGGCGCTCCTGGCACTGGTCGTCTCCTTGGCCTTGATCGTCGGGGTGAATTTCGCGAACGACTACTCCGACGGAATCCGCGGAACGGACGACGACCGCGTCGGGCCACTGCGCTTGGTCGGATCGAAGTTGGTCAGTCCCGGGGCCGTGAAGGCCGCAGCGATCAGCTGCTTCGCCGTTGCCGCGGTAGCCGGGTTCGTTCTGGCGGCGACCACAGCGTGGTGGCTGGTCGCGGTCGGCGTGTTCTGCATCATCGGTGCCTGGTTCTACACCGGCGGCAAGAAGCCGTACGGATACAGCGGGTTCGGCGAGATCGCCGTATTCATCTTCTTCGGGCTGATCGCAGTGCTGGGAACTCAGTTCGTGCAGGCCGAGCGGGTGGATCTGGCCGGGCTGGCCGGAGCGATCGCCATCGGCTCGTTCTCGAGCGCGGTGCTCGTTGCCAACAATCTTCGCGACATCCCGACCGACACCGAGTCCGGAAAGATCACTCTCGCAGTACGGCTCGGCGACGCGAAGACCCGCACGCTGCACGTGATCCTGCTGGCCGTTCCGTTCGTCGCGACCCTGCTGCTGATCCTGCGCACTCCGTGGGCATTGCTCGGATTGCTCGCGCTACCGCTGGCAATCCGAGCCAACGCCCCACTGCGTTCAGGCGGGCAGGGAATGGCCCTGATCCCCGCGCTGCGCGACACCGGACTCGCCATGCTCGTCTGGGGTGCCGCGACCGCAGTTGCGCTCAGTCTCGCCTGAACGTCGACGCACTCAACGGTTGTCGGGGACGAACGCGCTGAGCAGGAAGTTCACGATCGAGATGATCAGCGCGCCCCAGATTGCCGTCCAGAAGCCGTCGACCGTCAAGCCGTAGGACGTTCCGGACGAGATCCAGGCCGTCAGCATCAGCATCAGGGCGTTGATCACGAGAGTGAACAGTCCGAGCGTCAGGATGAGCAGCGGTAGCGAGAGAAGCTGCACTACCGGCTTGATGAAGGCATTGACCACCGTGAAGATCAGGGCGATCACCGCGATCACGAGAACCGTGCCCCAGGTGCCGTTGTCGTGGTTGGCGATCGTGATGCCGGTGACCCACGCCGACGCCAGCCAGATGGCTATGCCGTTGATGATGAGACGTGCCAGAAATGTCATGTCTGAATGCTGGCACATCCCTCCCGTGCATGCGGAACCGTGCCGAATCTAGGCCGCGCGATTCATCTTCGCTTCCAACCGCTCACGGATTACCGGCATCGTGACCTGCGTTTCGAGGGCCTCACGGGTGGGTCCGTCGGCGACACGCAGGATGCCGAGCAGGATGTGTTCGGCGCCGATGCGATTGTCCTTGTGCGCGAGCGCTTCACGGAGCGAGAGTTCCAACACCTTCTTGGAGTCCTTCTCGAATCGTGAACGAGGGAACCCGAATCGGCTCTTGCGAGAAGTGTCGACGCCGTCCGGCACAGGAGTCTCGTCCAGCACACCTTCGCCGAAGGACTGCTCGAGACTCTCCCGAACCGCATCGAGATCGATGCCGATCGACTTGAGTATCTCGGCGTCGTCGTCGAGATTGTTCGAGCTACCTTCGTTCGAGCCGGCGCCGGCGTGGCGGATCACGTCGAGCGTGACACCGGACTCGGTGAGCACCTCGGTGGCGATGCCCCGATCAGCTGTGAGTAGCGCGGTCAACAGTTCCATCGGAGTGACAGGACCGGAGCCGGCGACAGCATCGACGACGACTCCCCTCGCCTGCGCGGAGAACCTTTCGAACATGGCACTTACCTGCCCTTCTCGCGCAGTGAACGCAGCATCGATTCCGATTGCGCGGACGCATATTTCTTGTGGACGGCTTGCCGGCTGACCTCGAGGGTTTCCGCGATTGCCTGCCAGGACCATCCGTGACGACGCGCGTTGGCGACCTGAATGGCCTCGAGCTTTTCGAGTAGACGTCGCAGCGCTCGAACGGCACGCAATCCCTCGGCGGGATCCGGACTGCCGGCGGCAGCGGCAAGAGAGGTTGCTTCGGTCATAGTGTCAATTTAGATTGACAATCGGAATCTGTCAACCAAAATTGACACCGCAATGTCAGTACCCGGCAACTGCCCCGTCCACTGCCAACTGCAAGTCAGCCTGCACGGTTCGGGCGATATCCATCGGCTTGTCCGGAAGTTCGGTCACGGGCATCCCGACAAAGACGCTCGCAGCCTTCACGTCGCCGGCCACCGGGCCGTAGTTGATGCCGATCGACACCAGGGCCGGCGAGCATCCCAACTTCTCAGCTCGGGCGACGATGTGGCCGATACCGCTGTTGACGTGCTGCAGCCGCGCCGGATCCTCGGTATTGCACGTCCCCTCCGGGAAAATCGCCAGACAATCCCCATTGCCCAGACGCTCGGCCGCGACGTCCATCATCACGCGGCCGGCATCCGAAACAGCGCGAAGGCCGTAGTTCTTGCTGCGAAAAACCGGAATGCTGCCCATCATGTCGACCTTCTTGCGCTGCGAAGGATCAACGAAGAGTTCGTCTTTGGCGAGGACTCTGGTCCGTCCGATCACGCGCCGCAACGGAGTACGCCACGCGGTCGCAGCGAGCGTGAATTGGTCGCTCTCCGTCAGATGATTGACTGCCACGACCAATTGCGTCTTACGTTCGAGCAGAGTCTTCAGCGCAGCTTCCGCACCCGGCGCGTACTTCACCCGCGGGCGGTACTTCAACGCCAGCGCGGCATAGGCGAGCTTCGCCACAAACCGGTTCTGCTGATGGCTGCGGTAGTACTCGTACACAGCCTCGTAATTGTCGAGTGAAACTTCAGGATTGCCCATGATCCGCCCTCGCTGGAGAAGTGCCCCTTGGACAAACGATACACAACCTACGGTTGCGTAGGTTTGTGTTTCACATGGCGTAGCGCTGGGAGAAACGCACTTCTCGAGGTAAAACGGTTCCTGTGATCCGCTCGGCCATATCCACCGACCTACCCGCACTGCAACAGATCGAGATCGCCGCGGGCGAACCGTTCCGAGACATCGGGATGGACGCCATCGCAGACGATCCACCGCCGACGCTCGACGAGTTGAACGATTTTCTCGCCGCCGAACACATCTGGGTTCAGACCGACGCAAACGACGTACCCGTTGCGTACGCACTGGTCGAGATCGTGGACGGCGGCGCACATATCGAGCAGGTTTCCGTTCACCCCGACCATGCCCGCAAAGGCCTCGGAGCCCAGTTGATCGACGCCGTCACCGAATGGGCGGCGGACCATCACCACGATCTCGTGACCCTGACGACCTTCGTCGACGTTCCGTGGAACGCGCCGTACTACGAGCGACTCGGATTCGTGCGCCTGGCCGAGAACACACTCTCCCCCGGCCTGATCCGCATCAGAATGGTCGAGCAGTCATCCGGGCTGGACGCGTGGCCGCGCGTGACGATGAGCCGCCCCGCCCGCGGTCACGCGTCAGCAGTGCAGAAGTACACGGTTCAGGAGTTGGCGGTCCACGCACCCGAACGTACGAACTCGTCCAGCACTGCCGTGGGGCCGAGCAGGTCGATCCCTTCCGAGGCCACCCATTCGTCGTTGTAATACGTGCCCGAGTAGCGCTCTCCGCCGTCGCACAGCAGCGTGACGACGCTGCCGCTGCGTCCGGCGGCCATCATCTCCGCAATCAATGCAAAAGCTCCCCACAGGTTCGTACCCGTCGAGCCACCCACTTTGCGCCCCAGGGCGGTGCTGGCGTGCCGTGCGGCCGCTATCGAGCCTGCGTCCGGCACCTTGATCATGCGGTCGACCACTTGACCGACAAATGACGGTTCGACGCGTGGACGGCCGATGCCCTCGATCCGGGAGCCTCGAGTACCGACGATCGACGGATCGCTCGCTCGCCACGCGTCGAAGAACACCGAGTGCTCCGGGTCTACGACGCACAGTCCGGTGTCGAACTTGCGATAGCGAAGGAAGCGGCCGATCGTGGCGCCGGTTCCGCCCGTCCCGGCTCCGACGACCACCCAGTCGGGAATCGGATGTTCCTCGTGCTCGAGCTGAGTGAAGATCGATTCGGCGATGTTGTTGTTTCCGCGCCAGTCCGTCGCGCGCTCGGCGTGGGTGAACTGGTCCATGTAGTGACCGTTCAACTCACTCGCAAGCCGATGAGATTCCGAGTAGATCGAGGACGGATCGCTCACGAAATGACAACGCCCGCCCTGCGCCTCGATCAACGCGATCTTGGCGGGACTCGTACTCGCCGGCATCACCGCGACAAAATCCAGACCGAGCAACTTCGCGAAATACGCCTCGCTCACAGCCGTCGAACCGGACGACGCTTCGATGACGGTGGTCTCTTCGGTAACCCAGCCGTTGCAGATCGCGTACAGGAAAAGCGACCGCGCCAGGCGATGCTTGAGGCTCCCCGTGATGTGTGTGGACTCGTCCTTCAGATAGAGCTGGACGGTCCAGTTACTCGGCAGCGGATACCGCAGCAGGTGAGTGTCCGCGCTGCGTTGCGCATCGGCTTCGATCAACCGCACCGCGTTGTCGACCCACTGACGAGACGTCCGACGGTCGACGTCGAGCGACTCCGTGGTCACCGGCCGTCTCCACGCAGCTTGGAACGAAGATCGTCACGATCGGACCGACGCTGGGCGTCGACAGCGGCGATGCCCGCGTTGACACGCTTGCGCAGTTTCGCGAACAGCAGCAGCGACAGCGGTAGCGCGATCAGCACTGCGAACAGTGCGGCGACAATCAGGGGAACGTCGGTGCCGGCGAGCTTTCCGCCGCCGATGATGAGGGCACCGATCACGACGACAAGCAGCAACCGGGCGACCGAGTACAGCACCACGTCGCGGGCCAGTTGACCCTTGGTCACCGGCCCGGTGGCCGACTTTGCTTGCCCAGAGTTTGCGGAAGGTTTACTGGCCTTGACCGGCTCAGAAGGAACATTTTCGGGGTTTTCAGACAACTGACTCACCCTCTCAGGTTACCCATTCCGAATACCAGTAGCACCGAGCCCGCTATATCCATTTTGTCCTTTACTTAAACATTACTTTGTCTTGAAAGATCGACTACCCGGCTATATCTGTGCAAACATTGCGCTACCACTCAGAAAACGGTCGAATGTAAGCGAAGGACTTCGAAACAAACTCGACGCAGGTTTTTGGCAACTGCTCGACACGCCGGTTCGGTATCACTGTTCAGAGTCACTGTTCGTCAACGTTCGACATCAACATGGAGGACCTCACAATGAGCGCACCAACCTTCAATACCGCCGCAGACGCACTCATGACGCCCGGACAGGTAGCGGCATTGTTTCATGTCGATCCCAAGACCGTGACCCGCTGGGCACACGCAGGACGACTCGGCTCGCTTCGCACACCAGGGGGACATCGTCGATTCCGCGAGACCGAGGTCATGCAGCTTCTGCGCTCGCTGACCACGGAAGCGGACCACAACTGAGCATTCTCAGCTCACTTCGAAGTACCTGCACTACCCGACAGATACAGCAGTACCCGACAGATACAGCACTGACGCACTGAGCCGAAAGACTTGTCCGCACCACTTCTGGTGATGCGGGCCGGAGACTGAGTAGGCTCGACCTCAGTTCCTTGAGGAGGTGCGCCGTGCTGTATCTGTTGGCGTTGGTGGGTTTGGTGACATTGATCGTTCTGATGTGGAAGGCATTCGGGCCCGATCCGTCTACGCGTGCCCCGGTGAGCGGCGTGCGCGGGCCGGACGACGATCCCGAATTCCTGTGGAATGTGAACCAGCAAACACGACGCAAGCGCACGGAAGGGCCGGACGTACCGCCGACTGACACGTCGACGTAGCGTCCGGGCTCACCCGGCTATCCGATTACCGCCCTGAGAGGCCGAACGGGGAGGCCGGAAAGTCCTGCGCAACCACCGCAGCCAACTCCAGCACCGCTTCCCGAGTACCTGGACGCAGCCGGTCCAGATCGATTTCCGCGCCTTCTTCCAAATGCGGGTCGAACGGAATCAGTCTCACTGCTCGACAGCGCTGCTCGAAGTGCTCGACGACGCGCGGTAGATCAACCTTGCCCGAGCGAGGCCGCACCGCGTTGATGACGGCCACGGACGTGGCGACCAGCCTGCTGTAACCGTGAGCGTCGAGCCAATCAAGAGTTGCGGAGGCGCTGCGTGCACCGTCGACGGATCCGGAACTGACGACGATCAACGAATCTGCGCCCTCGAGAATCGCCTGCATCGCCGAGTGCATCAAGCCGGTGCCGCAGTCGGTCAGAACTATGCTGTAGAACTTTTCGAGCATGTCGACCGTGCGTGTGTAGTCCACACCGCTGAATGCCTCCGAGACTGCTGGATCACTGTCGGACGCAAGTACTTCGAGTCGGTGCTGGTTTTGCGATGTATAGCCTCTGACGTCGCTGTACTTTTCGATACTGTTCTCGTCACGCAGCAGGTTACGCACAGTTGCCGGCGTCTCGAGCGGGATTTTCTGACTCAGGGTTCCCCGGTCCGGGTTCGCATCGACTGCGACGACGCGATCACCGCGAATCGACGCGAACATCGATCCCAGCGTCGCAGTTGTCGTGGTCTTGCCGACGCCACCTTTGAGACTGAGCACCGCAACCTTGTAGCAGCCCTGCAGGGGCTGGTTGATCTGGCGCGTCAACTCGACGACATGCTGATCCTTCGCGCCGTTCCCGAGGTTCACCGATCGGCCGGACATCGTGTACAGCGCTTTGCGCCAGCCACCGGCCGGGGCAGGCCGGACCGGCTTGACGAGAAGCGCTGCCGAGAGGTCTTGCGCCGTCATCGGAAGAGCCGGTTCAGGACGATTGCCGGCAGCGGGGTTGAATCCGCCCTGCTGTATCGGAGGGTGAACCGGTGCCGCCGGCGGCGGAGCAACCGGCATCGCATGCCCGTTCTGCAGGGTGTGACCGTTCTGCAGGGTGTGACCGTTCTGCACCGGTGCAGCGCCGGGGTGACCGAACTGCCGAATCACGGGATTGGGCTGATGCATGCCGGGCGAAGAAGGTGCCTGCGGTTGCTGGAGAGGTCTCGCGGTTGGGCGCGCGGTGGGAGCGGGCTGGTTCTGGAGAGGCTGGACGGGCTGCGGGTTCTGGACAGGCGGCGGGTTCTGGACAGGCAGCGAGTTCTGGACAGGCTGCAAGTTCTGTCCGGATTGCCGAGCGCCAGTTCGTGAATCCGGAACAGACCCTGCACGATTCGTAGGTTCATAGGTCTGCATCGGCATCGCGGGCGAGGTCGAGAACTGGCCGTTGATGGGGCCTGGCTGCGCTTCCGGGTATTGGATGACCGGAGTTTTAGGGCCTGGCGCAGGCGCCGGTGGAGCTGCCGGCGTCGTCAGCGGTGGCTGGGCGGCGGGTGCACTGGGCGGGGATGCACTGGGCGCCTGTCCGGCTACTTGCTGGAGCGGACCGGAGTCGACCGGGGCCACGAAGAGACTGCGAACATCGCTGGGAACCGAGTCGGATGACGGCTCCGGCGCGGACGCGCGCGGCTCGCGCCGCGTCGGCTCGGCAGGACGCACCGGCTCCCACAATCCTGCTCCGGCGTCTTCAATCTTGTCGGCCATCTCGCCGTTCCCCCTCGTCGATCCCCACAGCTACCAGGCAGCTAGTTATTCACCGAGCTGCATCGTAGCTGGTGCCGCCCCTGACCTACCTACCGGTAATGCCTACAGACCGGTCGGCAGCCACCCACGGTACCTCGAGAGGATCAGTTGAGTCCCGCGTAGGAGTGCAAGCCGGAGACGACCATGTTGATGATGAAGAGATTGAACAGCATCGCAACGAAACCGGCGATGTTGATCCAGGCAGCCTTCGTCTCCCGCCACCCGGACGTTGCCCTCGCATGCAGGTAGGCCGCGTAGATCACCCAGGCGATGAAGGACATCGTCTCCTTGGGATCCCAACCCCAGAAGCGTCCCCACGCAGCTTCCGCCCAGATGGCACCGAGGATTACGCCTGCGCCGAACAGCGGAAACGCGATGATCGTGCTCTTGTACGCCAAGCGGTCGAGAGTCTGGGCGTCCGGCAGTCGCTCTGCGATCCGGCCGCCGATGCTCGTGCCCTCGTCACCGGGCGGGAACTTCAGTCGCAGCAGGAACAGGAGGCTCGCGATACCGCCGATCATGAAGATGCCGGAGCCGACGCTGACGATCGTCACGTGAATCGGAAGCCAGTACGAGCGCAGCGCCGGAACCACGGGAGCCGCGTCGGCGTAGAGAACCGTGCCGGCGAGGAACATCAGAATCAGAACGGGAACCAGCAGGAAGACCCACATCGGACGGTAAGCCGGCTTGATCAACAGGACGTGCCCGACCAGCAACGACGCCGCACATGCCATCGCCACGAATTCGTACATGTTGCCGAGCGGGAATCGTTCCGTCGCAAATCCGCGGAGCACGATCGACGCGATGATCAGAACCGTTCCGACGACCAGGACAGCTCGGCCCATTCCGCCGAATCGCTCCGAGAGCGACTTGGTCGGAGTCTCCGTGACTCTGCCCGGCACGGAAGCGTCGACTCCGCCGGCCGAGACCAGTTCCTTGTCCTGAACCGCCTTGGCTCTGGCCGACGCGTACTGCACGATGAGCAGCACAAACGCCAGAACGAGCACGGTGAAGGCGGACTTGAAGGCCCAGTCGCTGTACTGCGCGAGTGTCTCGTTGGTTGTCATCGGGCGTTCTCCTGCGCGTGCGGTTCGGTCACCGCGGTGGTCGGATTGCTTTTCAGCAAGCGGTCGGCGAGGCGGTCGAACTCGTCGCCCCAGCCTGCGTGGTCGGTGCGGGCAAGCCCACCAAGTTCTACTACAGTACGTCGTTCGTCATCTGGATAGATACGCGCCCAGACGCGGCGACGCTTGATCACGAGCGAGACGAGCAGCCCCGCCATCATCGTCAACGCCGAAACCAACACCCATACCTGAGCGGGATCGTGGGAGACCTGAAGGTTCACGAAGTCGACGGCACCGTCGAATCGCACCTGGGTTCCGTCGGCAAGCGTCGCGCTCTCCCCCGGGAAAAGGTTGACCCGGTCCTGCTTGAGCAGTCGACCCTGATTGATCAGTTCGGTGTTGAGTTCGAACAGCGATTGCGGGTTACCGGTATCGAGTCCGGTGTCGCCCTTGTAGATGTCGATCGCGACGGCCGGATCGTTCATCGCCGGGTAACTCGACGACAGAAGGTTGCCGTGGAACAGCGCGGTGGGCGCGAACAATCCTTCGATGGCAATCTGATTCTTCCGACGCTCGTCCGCATCCGGATACATACCGCCCGGCGGGTCGAAGCGCATCGCGCCACTGCTCAGGAACGTCGTGGCGTCGTCCGGACGCCACTGAAGCGTCTCGGTGCGGGTCTCGCCGTTCGGGAACGTGACGGTGAAGGTCGGCGCGTATCCGTGTCCCTGCAGGTACACACGATCGCCGGCGATCCGCAGCGGGTGGTTCACCTGAATGGTCGTGTCCCGCCAGGTATCGGACTCGAGGTCGTCGCCAGCCTGGTACGAGATGTCCGAGGTGAACATCTCGGCCTGACCGGTCTCGAGGTAGTCGGCCTGGAAGTTCTTCACACGGACACACAGCGGAGTCATGCCGGTGCCGTCGAGGCTCAGGCCCGCGACGAACGAGTCGAACACCGCCGGCGACGTAGTGCAGAACCCGGGGCCGTCGTTGGCGATGACGATGCGATTGCCTTCGTAGCCGAACAACTTGCCCGCGGCGATCGCGATCAGCAGTCCGACCAGCGACAGGTGGAACACGAGGTTGCCGAATTCGCGGAGATATCCCTTCTCCGCCGAGATGGTGATCTCACCTTCGCGGCGCGATTTCGTATCGCCGCGACGCGTTTCGACGCGCCAACCACGCAGTTCTTTCGACACACGGTCGGCAAGTTCGTCGGGAGTCTCGCCGTCCACGACGCTCGTGGTGTGGTGCGGCAGACGAGCGAGGTTGCGCGGCGCATTCACCGGACGGGTGCGCAGTGCCTTTGCGTGCTCCACACAACGCGGCAGGATGCAGCCGACCAGCGAGATGAAGAGCAATGCGTAGATCGCGGTGAACCAGAAGCTGCTGAACACGTCGAACAGTTCGAGGCGGTCCATCCACGGGCCGAGCGTCGGACGCGCGGCGATGTAGTCGGCGACCTTGCCCTCGTTGAGGGTTCGCTGTGGCAGCAGGGCACCGGGGATCGCAGCGAGTGCGAGGAGGAACAGCAGAACCAGCGCGGTCCGCATCGAGGTGAGCCCGCGCCAGGTGTTGCGCCCGAGTGCAACGACTCGACCGATCACCGACTGCTTCGGCAGCACGGGTGTCGGGTTGTCGTTATTGTCGTCAGCTGTCATATCGGCAGCGTCACCTCCGAGATAAATGCGTCGCGAACCCAGCCGACGAACTGGTCCCACGCGCCTGTGACGAGGGCGATTCCCACTGCCACCAACATGATTCCGCCGAAAATTTGAATGGTGCGTGCATTACGACGCAACCAGCCGACGCCGGTCAGCGCACGCGCCGACCCCAGCGCCAGAAAGATGAACGGCAGCCCGAGTCCGATGCAGTACGCGACGATCAACGTGACACCGCGCGCGGCGGTCATCCCGTCGGTTCCCGCGGCTACGGACATCACGCCTGCCAATGTCGGTCCGAGGCATGGCGTCCAGCCCAGCGCGAACACTCCCCCGAGCAGCGGCGCCCCCACCAGCGACGACACACGACGCGGTTCGAAGCGAACGTCTTTTTGCAGCGCCGGGATCAGTCCGATGAACACCAGGCCCATCGCGATCGTGACCACACCGCCCACGCGCATCAGGACCTCGCGGTTGACGAGCAGAGTCGAGATAACGCCGAACACCGACGCGGTGGCGAGAACGAAGACGACGGTGAAGCCGGCGACGAACAGTCCGGCCGCACCGGCGACCCTCAGTCGACTGCTCCGGGTGATCGTCCGGGTCCTCGCCTCGTCGGCGGTGATCGCGGGGGCGTCGGCGCCGACGACGCCGGCGAGGTACGAAAGGTAGCCGGGAACGAGCGGCACGACGCACGGTGAAGCGAACGACACCAGACCGGCGAGCACGCAGGCACCGAGGGCCAGCAGCAGCGGACCGGACGACGCCGCGTTCTGAAACGCTTCGCCCACACCGGCACTCAGTGTTTCGCTGCCGGCCAGCAGCGTGGTGGTCGTGGTTGTCATGTCTACTGCGCGTCTTCCTGAGCTACTCGCTGGACGACGGGCAGCAAATCCTCGGCGAGAAGTTCTTGGAGAAATACCGCGGCGACGCGGTGCTGGCGATCAAGGACGATCGTCGTCGGAATGACCGACGTGGGGTAGCCCTTGCCGAGGGCGATCAGCGAGCGCATCGACGGGTCGTAGATCGACGGGTACGAGACCTTGTTGTCGACCACGAAGTCCTGCGCCTTGTTCTTGGTGTCGTCGCGGACGTTGATACCGAGGAACTGCACGCCGGAATCCTTGGTCTGCTCGTAGACCTGTTCCAGATCGTCGGCTTCGGCCCGGCACGGTCCACACCACTGACCCCAGACGTTGAGGACGACGACCTTGCCCTCGAAGTCGTCGACGCCGACCTTCTGGCCTTCGTTCATCAGGTCGGGCCCGGAGAGGTTGCCGATGGTGCCTCGGTCGGACGGCGGATCGTAGAAGATCTTGGTTTGTCCGCCCGGTGAGACGAAGTCGAAAGTTCCGCCCTGTGCGACGGCGTCGTCGCCGGTCGCGCAGGACGAGAGAAGGAGCATCGCGGATGCAGCGGCTGCCAGTGCTGCGGCGATGCGGCGCGAAATCATGCGCCTGTCACTCTCGGGTCGGAGGCGCCGGCGGGTTCGGAGTAAACGATGTCGACCAAGGTGTCGCCCTCGTAGACCAGTGACGTCAACGAGGCCAGACCGCACTGACGGTGACGCGGGTCGTGCCAGAGACGCTCACCCTGCAGGAATCGACGCAGAGTCCAGACCGGAAGCTGATGGCTGACGACGACGGCTTCGTGTCCGACTGCCGCGACGCGTGCGGCGTTGACGGCTGCCAGCATGCGATGGGCGATCTGCAAGTAGGGCTCGCCCCAGGACGGGGTGAACGGGTCACGCAGTTTCCACCAGTGACGCGGACGCGAGAGCGCACCGTCACCGACAGCTACCTTGAGGCCCTCGAATTCGTTGCCCGCCTCGATGAGGTTCTCGTCGGTGACGATGTCGAGCTTGTGCGCCTCGGCGATCGGAGTCGCGGTTTCCTGTGCGCGCTGCAGCGGCGACGCGACCACGTGGGTGATGTCGTGATCGGAGAGCACGGATGCGACCGCACGAGCCTGGGCCTCGCCCGCCACCGACAACCGGAAGCCCGGGAGCCGTCCGTAGAGGATCCCGCGCGGGTTGTGAACTTCGCCGTGGCGAAGGACGTGGACGATGGTGCGGGTGGACGTGTGGTCGGGGTGATCGGCGTCGGTCACAGTCGAGGGTCCTCGCTGAAGGTGATGGATGTCGGAAGCGTGCGGGTGTGCTGGAACTGGAACGGATCAGGGCTTGACGGCAGCAGCTGCGGCCTTGGCTGCGTGAGGCATGGCGTCGGCGATGATCGAGAATGCTCGATCATCGAGTGCTGCGGAGACGAACCAGGCTTCGAACGCGCTCGGCGGCGGGTACACGCCGCGGGAGAGCAGCGCGTGGAAGAAGGCGGGGAATCGCCAGGTCTGCGCGGCTTTGGCTTCGTCGTAGTTGGTCACCGTGTTCTCCGTGAAGAACACGCTCACCAAGGTGCCTGCGTACTGCACACGGTGTTCGACGCCTTCGGCGGTGAGGGCTTGGGTCATGAGGTCGCCGAGGGCGGTCGCGTTCCGGCCGAGCTTGGCGTACACCTCGGCGTCGGCGGCGCGCAGGCTTGCGAGTCCGGCAGCGACGGCAACAGGATTACCCGAGAGGGTGCCTGCCTGGTAGACGGGACCGTCGGGTGCGAGGTGGCCCATGATGTCGGCGCGGCCGCCGAAAGCTGCGGCGGGCAGGCCGCCGCTCATGACCTTGCCGAAGGTGTAGAGGTCGCCGGCGACGTTGTCGATGCCGTACCAACCCGAGGCGCTGACGCGGAATCCGGTCATCACCTCGTCCATGATCAGGAGTGCGCCGTGCTCACGGGTGAGACGACGCAGGCCCTCGTTGAAGCCGGGGAGCGGCGCGACGGCGCCCATGTTTCCAGCGGCAGCTTCGGTGATGACGCACGCGATGGCGCCGGGGTTGGCGGCGAACGCCGCGGCCACTGCGTCGAGATCGTTGTAGCGGACGACGATGGTGTCTTCGGCTTGCGCGCCGGTCACACCGGGCGAGGTCGGCAGTCCGAACGTCGCGAGGCCCGATCCGGCGTCGGCCAGGAGGGCGTCGACGTGGCCGTGATAGCAACCGGAGAACTTGATGATCTTGGTGCGTCCGGTGAATCCGCGGGCGAGGCGGACTGCGCTCATCGTGGCTTCGGTTCCGGAGTTGACCAGGCGAACCTTTTCCACGGGCGCGACGCGGGCGACGATTTCCTCGGCGAGGGCAACTTCGCCTTCCGTCGGCGCACCGAAGGAGAGACCGCCGAGCGCGGCTTCGCGAACGGCTTCGACGACTGCCGGGTGAGCGTGCCCGAGAATCATCGGACCCCAGGACGACACCAGGTCGACGTAGTTGTTCCCGTCGACGTCGGTGAGGGTGTAACCGGACGCCTCGCGGATGAATCGCGGTGTTCCGCCGACCGAACCGAACGCACGGACGGGCGAGTTGACGCCACCCGGAATCACGTTGCCGGCACGTTCGAAGAGCCGAGCGGAGTTCGTTGCATGCACGTCGGGATCACCGGAAGACACAGTCACGGCTTCCAGTGTCCCAGTTCTGTCGAATCTGACAACGACAGGGTGTAGGACTTCGGTGCTCGAGGCGAGTTTTCCGGTCGAACCGGACCTCACGTGAGACGATTTCGAGCATGAAGCGACTGTTGACGACGCTGATGGTCTCAGCTGCGATTCTTCTCACATCCTGTGGTTCGGACGCTTCCGATGACGACAAGGCGACAATTTCGTCGCCGCCAAGTGCCACGGAGGCGGTTGGAACGACTGCGGCAACGAGCACCGAGCCCGCGTTTCTCGGCGGGTGTTCGGCCGTCTCCGTCTACGTTCAGCAGCGTGTTCAGAGCGGTGACACGTCGACTCAGACGGCGGGAGCCGACTTCCTGAAGATCGTCGAGAACGACCCTTCGTACCAGGCTATGTCCGAGAGCGAGAAGGAACTCTTCCGTCAGGGAATCGAAGCGGGCGCCGCAGGCTCCTGCTGAATGTGAGGGTTGGGATCGAACCGGGTTGCCCGCGGTGCGCTACGCGCTATCGTCGGTTCCATGGCCACCACAGCGGACCACCTCAGGACAACACTCGACGGACGCTGGCGGGAGGTGCGTGAGCGCGTTCGCGGCGAATTGAACGACGAACGTTTTGCTCCGCACTACACACCCAACACCGCCATAGCGCGTTCCAAGGCTCTCGAACAGATGCGGGTTCTCGCCGATCTCGGCTACGCCGCAAACGGTTTCGCGGTATCTCACGGCGGAACGGGCGACGCGGGCGGCGCCGTCACCAGCATCGAGATGCTGGCGATGTCCGACCTCTCGCTGATGGTCAAGGCGGGCGTCCAGTGGGGATTGTTCGGCGGCGCCATCGAAAACCTCGGTACCGAGCGTCATCACCAGGCGTACGTCAAACCGCTGATCGACCTGGACCTACTCGGTTGCTTCGCGATGACCGAGACCGGCCACGGCAGCGACGTACAAGAACTCGAGACCACGGCAACCTACGACGTCGAGACGGGCGAGTTCGTCGTCAACTCCCCCACTCCGTCCTCGCGCAAGGACTACATCGGCGGCGCGGCCCAGCACGCCACCGTCGCGGCGGTGTTCGCTCAGTTGATCACCGGTGGCGAAAGCCAGGGCGTCCACTGTTTTGTCGTGCCGATCCGCGACGACGCCGGCAACGACCTTCCCGGCGTCACGACGTCCGACTGCGGGCTCAAGGGTGGACTACCCGGAGTCGACAACGGCCGCATCGTCTTCGACCAGGTCCGCATCCCGCGTGAGAATCTACTCAACCGCTACGCCGACGTCGCCGAGGACGGCACGTACAGCTCGGCTATCGAAAACCCGAACCGTCGCTTCTTCACGATGGTCGGCACGTTGGTGCGCGGACGTGTCACGGTCGGTGGTTCGGCGGCAGCGGCCGCCCGCGTCGGATTGGCCATCGCCGGTCGATATGCCCTGCAGCGCAGGCAGTTCAGTGCCCCGAAGAGTGAGGACGAGGTTCTGATCATGGACTACCTCGTCCACCAGAAGCGTCTGCTGCCGTTGATCGCCCGCTCGTACGCTCTGCAGTTCGCACAGAACGAACTTGTCGCCGCGATGCACGACATCCAGAGCAGCGAGAATCCGGATCCGCAGGAGCAGCGCGAACTCGAAGGTCGCGCCGCCGGACTCAAGGCCGCCAACACATGGCATGCCACGCGGGCCATCCAGGAGGCGCGCGAAGCGTGCGGCGGCGCAGGCTATCTCGCGGAGAACCGTCTCACCGCACTCAAGGCTGACACCGACGTGTTCACCACGTTCGAGGGCGACAACCATGTTCTGACGCAGTTGGTCGCCAAGGAACTGCTCACCTCCTACGCCGACGAAGTACGCGGCATGAGCCCGGTCGACTGGATGCGCTTTGCGGCTACGACGGTCTCCGACGTGGTCAAGAAGCGCACGGCGGCGCAGCAGATTCTGCAGACGATCGTCGACACCCGCCAGGACAACGAAGAGGACGGCAGCCTCTTCAACCGCGGCACCCAGATGAAGATGTTCGAGGACCGCGAGGAGTACCTACTCGCTACTGCGGCAAGGCGATTGCAGGCTGCACAGAAGCGCGAGGAGAACCCCTTCGACGCGTTCAACTTCGTGCAGGATCACGTGCTCAAAGCCGCTCAGGCACACATCGAGCGTGTCATCCTGGAAGCATTCGTCGCCGGTATCGACTCCTGTGAGGACGAGACCACGAAGGAACTCTTCGGCGAGGTGTGCGACCTCTATGCACTGTCCGTCATCGAGGAGGACAAGGCCTGGTTCATGGAGCACCGGCATCTGTCGGTGGAGCGTTCGAAGGCCGTGACGCGCGGAATCAACGAGCGTTGCCGCACCTTGCGTCCGCACGTCGAGACGCTGATCGAAGGGTTCGGCATTCCGGAGATCCTGCTGGGGTCCGCAATGTTGGACGGACCGGGTACGGACGCGGTACGGCTGAAGTAGACGGTCTGAAGTAGATGGTCGGGTGGGGTCGGCAAACGCCGGCCCCACCACACTTAGTGCGCTGCCGCCTTTTTGGACTGGCGTGAGGCAAGCAGTCCGGTCAGGCCGAGTGCCGCGACGAGCCAGATTCCCAGAACGAGCAGGTGCGGCCCGGCGCCGTTGCCATCGAAGTAGATGACGGACCGAATCGGCTCCATGGCCGCTGATCCGAGCCAGAACGAATGGATGTGCTGCCAGAATCCCGGAAGGAACGACACCGGGATGGCGCCACCCGAGCTCGGGAAGTTGATGAAAACGAGCACCGTCAGCACTGCAAAGATCGCCGCCTGTCCGAGCAGTCGATTCAGCAGGATGCTCACGGCACCGACGGTGAACGTGTAGAGCATCGAGATCCCCAGCAGTTGCAGGATCTGGCCGAACGACGCACCGAAGGCGTGCATGAAAATACTGGTGATGCCGAACGCGATGAGCGGGGTGAGAATCGCCGCACCGGCCAGGATCGAATACTGCTCTCGCAGGCGCATTCTCGGAGCAACCTGACTGAGCACCGTGATGGTCAGGTAGCCGCCGAGGGTGCAGACGATCAGGAAGTAGAAGAGCCCGACTGTCGAGGAGTCACGTGCCGTGACAGGCGCCGAGTCGATCACGGTGACCTGCTGCCCCGTCTGCTCCGCGACGGAATGCGCCAAGCCGCTCACCACGGAAACCGTCGAGGCCCCTGCACCGGTTGCGATGTGCGCGGTCACGGTGTCACCGATTTCGATGGCGCCGATGGCGTCGCGGTTGTCGATACGAGAGAGAGCGTCGGCGGCGTTGTCGGTGGCGACGATGTCGAACTTGTCGCCTGACGTAGCTTCGATTCCCTCGATCAGCGGAGCCGTGACGGACGGTGAACCGACCACCACGATCGGTGCCTGATTCGGCATCGGTGAGTGGAAGGCGCTGACGTAACACAGGCAGAACATGATGACGAAGAACAACGGAAATGCGAGTCCACTGCCCACCATCTTCCAATTGGTCGGCGGATCGACAACCTCTTCGCTGGGCACCCGGACGTCGGTAACTGTCATATTCCACGCTCTCTTCACTAACCGCATCTAGCTGTCAACACCGTTGACAGACTCAACAGTCAACACTGTTGACACGTTATAGTCAACAGTGTTGACAACGAGGTCGGCGAGCGAGCACACAGGTCGGTGTCGTGACATTCACAGAACGAGAGCAGCCCTCGACGTCCGAGGCGATTCGAGCGGCAGCGTTCCAACTTTTCGGCGAGCACGGGTTCGGTGGCACGTCAGTTCGCGCCATCGCCAAGGTTGCCGGCATCGATCCTGCCCTGGTCATCCGGCATTTCGGATCCAAAGAAGCACTGTTCCTGGAAACCACGCCGGTCGCCGGCTACTTCGAAGGCCAGTTCGACGGCCCGATCGACACCCTCGGTGAGCGGATCGCAGAATTCGTCCTGGGTAAGGCCGACGCCCGGATGCTGTCGGTGTACACGGCGCTCAAGCGAGCGTCGGACAGTCCCCGCATCCGGGAGCGGTTGCGCGAGATGACCGGAGTATTCGCCACCAATCTCTCGGCTCGTCTCCAAGGCGAAGACGCATACACCCGCGCGCTCCTGGTCTCCGCCCAGGTGTCCGGATTGTTAAGTGCTCTCAGCGACGAGAGCATCCCTCAGTCGGCAGATCGAGATCAGTTGGCAAAGCTCTACGGCCGGGCGATGCAGACGCTGATCGATCAGTACTGAGCGATGACCTCGTCGGCGAACCGTCGAATGGAGTCGAGTCTTCCCTGACGATCACCGGCATCAACTCCGTAGCGATACCACGGCAAGACTCTGATTTCCGTGACGCCCAGGGTCTCGAGTTCGCGATATCCGTCCAGATCACGAACATCCGTCGGCGAGACGTTGACGCCGAAAGGAATATCGGCACGACCGTACTCGACCCGCAATTCCATGAGGCGATCGATGGCGGAGGCTAATTCGGCTTTGGTCGTGTTCACCGACATCCAACCGTCGGCCAGCCTGGCTGCGCGGCGCAATCCCGGTTCACTGTGTCCACCAATGTAGATCGGAACCGCAATCTCCGGAGCAGGACTGATCATCAGAGCGTCGAACTCGTAGTGCTTGCCGTGGTATTCGATCCATTCGGGTCCACGTCCCGCACACACGGCCTTGATGATCTCGATGGCTTCGTCGGTACGCGCACCGCGGGTTCGCATCTCGGTCCCGGTAAAGGTGAATTCCTCGGGGATCCAGGACAAGCCGATGCCGAGCGCGATGCGATTTCGCGACATCACTGCCATGGTCGAGACCTGCTTGGCCGTCAACAAAGGATCGCGCAGTGGGAGTTTGAACACGTTGGTGTAAAACTGAATTCGCGACGTGACGGCCGCCATTGCCGTCATCGCAATGAACGGATCAGGCATCGGAGTCTCGGGCGCCCACATCCGCTTCCCGTCAGCAGTGTACGGATACGGCGCCGACACCTGCTCGGGATAGAACACGGAATCCGGCATCGCGATACCGTCGAACCCCACCTCTTCCGCAACCTGGGCCAACTCGCACAGTTCCAGAGCGTCGATCATCGCGCCCGCCAACGACCACTTCATCGTTCCACCATTTCGCCGCTACACCATTTCGTCATTCGCACGTCGAAACACCCTTCCGTTCAGAGGAACTCACTTCGACGACATCCATACTTCGTCGAAGAACATGATGTCGGTGATATTGCGTTCGACGCCGTGAACAGTGCCGTCCCATGCGATCAACACCGATGCGGGACCCCAGATCACGTAAGGCACAGTCACATTGGCGTACTCCTGCACCTTGCTGATCGCCTCACGGACAGCGTCGTCCGACGGTGCGGTCTGCACAGCCGTGATCAGTGCGTCCATCTCCGGGTCCGCGAAGCCCGACGGGTTGTTCTTCGAATCACTGGCCATACTGTTGTACACGTTGAGGTACGGCGCTTCTTCTCCGACTGGAGCGCCACCTCTGGTCATGTCGAAATCGTGCTCCTTGTATACCCGTCGGACCAGGTCGGTCACATCGGTGGCGTAGTCGATGGTGACGTCGAAACCGATCGCGTTCAGCGACGCCTGAACCGTCAGTGCCGTCGCCTGCTGGCTCGGCTCCGAGCTGGTGAGGTAGCGGAGTTTCCCGTCGTACCCGTCGGACTTCGCTTGATCGAGTAGTGCCTTTGCCTTCACGTGATCGAACGGAATGCCTGCGGTGTTGTTGAACCAACGTGAGGTCTGCGGGACCAGTTCGGAACTGGCGGTGCCCAATCCGTTGTTCGCACGGGTATTGATCGCCGCCGGATCCACCCCGTAGGCGATCGCCTGACGAATGCGCACATCGGCTCCGGGCTTGCCCGCCCGGTTGTTGATCGTGCCGATCCCGTTCTGTCCGGTCGGACTGAGGTAGCCGGAGTATCCGTCGTCGAGAGCTTGTTTGATGACGGCCTCGTCGCGAAGAATGTACGTCATGTCGATCTGACCGCTCTTCAGCGATTCGTACTGAGACTGTGCACCCGAGGTAGGGACAAACCGCAGTGTGTCCAGTGGCGGTTTACCGCCCTGATAATCCGTGCGTGCGGCGAGTACCAGTTCTTCGTGCGGCGCGAACTTGGCCAAGGTGAACGGGCCCGCCCCGATCGGCGTGAACGCTTTTTCCCCTGCCCCTGTCTCTGCGTCGGAACTTCGCGCAACGATCATTCCGGGGCCGAGCGACAACAGTGCCGGGAATTGTCGCCAGGGCCGCTCGAGCACAAATTCGACAGTGGTGGCGTCGGGTGTCTCGATCCGATCCACGATGTTGAGCCAGGTCTGCGATACATCACCCTTACCTGCCACGAATCGTTCGATACTCCACTTCACCGCTTCCGCGTCGAGCGGGCTTCCGTCACTGAAGGTCAGACCATCAGCCAAAGTGACGGTGTACGAGGTGAAGTCGCTGTTGTTCGACAGTGCCTTCGCGAGTTGCGGTGCGAAGCTCCCACTTGTGGAATCGCTGCGTACCAGCGTGTCGTAAATCGCGGCCATTTCGGTTCCGCCGGTCGAACCGGCGGCTTGAGTTCTAGTGGGGTCCAGTGAGGAAGGGAACGAATAGGACCCGAAGGTGAGAACACCTCCGTCGATCCGCTCCCCCGTATCTCGAGCTCCCACGAAACCCGCTGCGCCGCGACTGCTCGGTGAATCCGATCCCGCGGTGCCCCCACTGCTGGAAGCGCACCCGGCCAACAACAGGGCACCGGCAAGGCCGAGCGCGACAAATCGAGGGACGAACCGATTCTTCTTGGTGTACATACGTTCCCAATCTCGGCAGCGGGTCAGATCTTGACTACCTTCGAGGTCGGGATCGGGTGCGAGTCCGCCTTGATCCAGCGCAGCGCCCATGTCCCCTCGGCGTGCGAATCGGTGTCGATCCAGTTGCCGTAGCCGGGATCCTTCGCCGCCACGACAATCGTCATGGTGCCGTCGTCGTTGAGCTTCGCGGTGTGGTTGTTGATGTAGATGTTCGTGCGGTTGTAGTCGAGAGACTCGACCCAGAAGTTCTGCAGCACGAAGTTGAAGTACTCGCAGTTCGGAACCTCGGTCTCGATGACCCACGCCTCGTCCTCGGCGAGCTTCCAGTAGCCGTGGAAGTAGAAGATCGTCGGATCGCCGCCGGCGTCCTGGAAGTAGTCCTGTCCCCAGTCGAAGATCTCGTTGGTGTGCGGCTGGAATTTGCGCGACCATTCCAGGAAGGTCTCCGCCATCCCCTTCACGATCCCGACGGACTTGGTGAGGCGCTCGCCGATCTCTTCTGGAGTCAGCGGGACGAACTCCCCGTCCGGGTTGAGGCATTCGATGGCCAGATCACCGATGACCTCGTTGCGCCGATCCTTGTAAGTTTGCCGTACGGAGATGAGGTTGCTGTCGGGCGCCAAAGGCAGCCAAGCCCCCTCAGCGGGCTTGTCGACGCTCGCGATGAACTCGAAACGGCCGTTCTCGTCGACCTCGAGGTCCTGGATATGCAGATCGCCGGTCTGCAGCATGGTGCCGTCGATGTGGTACCGATTGACGCGCGAGCCGAAGGTGATCAACGGGACGGTGCCTCGGGTGCCGATGATCCGGTAGTTGTACTTACCGGAAATGTTGGCGCGCATGTAGACGTTGTCCGGGTTGTCGGCACCGATCTTCGTCATCATGTTCGGGTTCGGAGCCGACGAGAACTGTGGCCAGCGTGGATCGGTGTACTCGACACAGTTGATCGTGCCGTACCGAAGCAACCGACTCAGGTACCGAACGCCCTCGGCCTGGGTCAGCGGGTCCTGAGGGACGATCTCGTCCTCCAGGACCTTTCCGACCTCGAGCAGATCTGCGCAGAACTTTTCCCAAACAGCATTCATGTGAATCTCCTTGTTTCAGTTGGGGCTTCGCCCCTGTGCGCCTTTTTGGTAGTCGGCGCTACCAAAAAGGCGCACAGGGCCGGAGGCCTTCAGGGTGTGGTGGCGAACTTCGCTTCGACGTCGGCCGCCGTCACGCCGAACTCCTCGAGCGAATAGCGGTGCGACGGACGACGGTGCTCGGCAAGGCTGGCCTGGTGTGACGCCTCCACCGCGGCGCGAGCCTCGTCCGTGAAGGGCAGGGCGAACTGCGCGTAGATCTTCTCGACGGTGCCGACCGCATCGGCGATGAAGTCCGTGTAGTCGACGTCGATGAACTGATCGGGGTTGTATCGGCTACGGGCACTGTTGAAGTTCGCGTTACCGCGCGCCCACAGGTCGAGTTGGGTGCGTCCGATAGCCGGACGGTCGAAGGCCTTCGACATGTCGTGTCCGCCCTGCTCGGCAAGGCTGAAGGTGGACGCCATCGACGTCAACGGGTCCCGGAAGGTCCGAACGAACAGTGCATCCGGATAGACCGACATGATCTCGTCGATCGCGAAGACATGGCTCGGGCTCTTGAGCACCCATCGTCGGTCCGAGTCGTTCAGACCGATCAACTGCAGGTTCTTCTTGTGCCTCGCATACGTTTCCGTCCAGTCCTGCTCCGCGAGCCACCTGGTGTAACTCGGCACGTACGCGATGGTCTCGAACGCGGTGGAAAGCATCGTCTGCTGCAGCAGACGCCAACATTCCTCGACCTCTTCTGCCCCCATGAAATGCACCTTCATCAGGTCCGCCTCGTTGCGCTGGCGCGCACGGTAGAAGGCGTCGGAGCGAACGTAGTCTGCGTTCTCCGACCACTTGTCGCGCTCGGGGCGCGGCTGCGGCGACTCGGCGAGCCACATCTCGGCGCCCTGATGCGCCGGGTCGGCACCGAGCAAGCGGTGCAGCGCGGTGCTGCCGGTGCGGGTCAACCCGACGACGAAGATCGGGCGCTCGATCGGGACGTCGACGTGCTCTGGATATTTCGTAAATCCGGCCTCACTGGTCAGGCGACCCGCGAGCGCTCCGATGATCATCTTGCGAGCAATCACCTTGCCGTGCGGAGTGAGGTCGGCCTCCTTCTGGAACGCTTCGAGCAGCACTCGAAGCCCTTCGAGATAGCTTTCGCTGCCGAAGTCCTCGTACCCGGTGTCCGCGCGCGCGGCCTGGTGCAAGTCGTCGATGGAACCGATGCCGTCGTATTCCTGTGTCATCTGTAATTCCTTGGGGGATGGGTTCAGTGGTGGGTGTGACCGCAGTTGACGTCGAGACATTGCCCGGCGATGGCTCTGGCCGCATCGGACAAGAGGAAGACGACGGCATTGGCGATGTCGTCGGGTTCTGGTAGCCGGCGCAGATCGGCGCCCGCTGCGACCTCGTCGTAAATGACCTTGGGGTCGACTCCTGCTGCCGCCGCCTTTTTCTCGAACATGTTCTTGACCGAGTCCGCCCAGATGTAGCCGGGCGCAACCGAGTTCACTCGAATCCCCTTGGGTCCGAGATCGATCGACAAACTTCGCGCCATTGCCAGGAGGCCGGCTTTCATGATGCGGTACGCCCCGAACCCGGGAAGCTGATTGCGCAGCACCATGGACGTCACCATCACGACGGACCCCTGCGCCTCGGTCAATGCAGGCACCAATGCGCGCGTGACATTCAACGCCGCGAGCAGGTTGATGTCGATACCCGACTGGATGGACGCCAAGTCAGCGTCCAGGAGCGGGACCTGCGCGGGTTGAACAAATGCGTTGTTCACCAAGCAATGCACCGCACCGAACTCAGCGACAGTTGTCTCCGCCAACGAAGCGATCGAATCGACATCGGTGAGGTTCGTCGGTACGGCCAACGCGATTCCGCCGCGGTCTCGAATCTCCCTTGCCACCGATTCCAAGCGCTCGGGTGTGCGGGCAGCCAGGACAACTTTCGCTCCGGCCGCCGCACTCTGCACTGCGATGGAACGACCAAGCGCCGGCCCGACTCCGGATACCACCACAACTTTGCCGGCGAGCAGGCCGTGGGCACTCAACACAGTGCCTGCGGATCGAGAACCACGCTCAGAGAGGTGATCTTGCAGTTCTCGTCGAACTCGAACAGGTCGGTGGCAGCGAAGTCGGGGATACCGACTCGCTGCACCCGAAGCTGCATGGCTGCGTACTTTCCCGTCACCGAAATCGGACCGAGCAGGCTGACTGTGAAATCGACCTGCGCGTTCGCGGTATCGAATGCGCGAATCTCGTCGACTCCGCGGTAGGTCGTCGCGCCCAGCGGCTCGTGTTGAACTGCGTCGGGCGCAAACAGCGCAACCAGTCCGTCGACGTCGTGACTTCCGAGGTACTTGACGTAATCTTCTACGGCAGAAACTATTTCAGCCCTGTCAGGCATGGAGGCTCCTCGTGTTCAGGCGGATCAAGAAATGGTTCCGCGGGCGCGGAGATAGTCGATGATCGCGATCGCAGCGTCCTCGGTCGTCGTGACCCTGGTGTCGATGTGAATGTCAGGGTTCTGCGGCGCTTCGTACGGCGAATCGATGCCGGTGAAGTTCACCAACTCCCCACGTCGAGCTTTCTTGTACAGGCCCTTGGGATCTCGCTTCTCTGCGACGGCAAGGGCGGTATCGACGAAGATTTCGACGAACTGGTCGTCGCCGATCAATTCACGGGCGGCATGACGCTCGGCCTCGAACGGTGAAATGAAGGACGCGAGGACGATCAGACCGGCGTCCGCCATCAGGCGGGTGACCTCGGTGACGCGGCGGATGTTCTCGACACGGTCGGCTTCGGTGAATCCGAGGTCGCGATTCAACCCGTGACGGACGTTGTCTCCGTCGAGGAGGTAGGTGTGCGCACCGAGTGCGTGCAGTTGACGCTCGACGTCGTTTGCGATGGTCGACTTTCCCGAACCGGAGAGACCGGTGAACCACAGAACTGCGGGTTGGTGTCCCTTGAGCCTGGTGTGCGCGGCCTCGTCGACGTCGACGGACTGCCAGTGAATGTTGTCCGATCGACGCAGCGAGTGCGTGATCATGCCCGCACCGACGGTGCCGTTGGTAAGGCGGTCGATGAGGATGAAGCTACCGGTGTCGCGGTTGCCCACGTACGGATCGAACGGCACGGGCCGATCGAAACTGAGGTTGCACACACCGATTTCGTTGAGCGCGAGGGTTGTCGTAGCGGTCTTCTCGAGAGTGTTGACGTTGATCTTGTGTTTCGGTTTGGTGATGCGTGCGGTGAGAGTGACGGTACCGATCTGGCACAGGAACGGCCGTTCGGGCAGCATGGGAGCCTCACCCATCCAGACGATGCAGGCCTCGAACTGATCGGCGACGGCCGGCGGATTGTCGCCGATGGACAGCACATCACCGCGACTGATGTCGATCTCGTCGGCGAGCGTGATGGTGACCGAGCGGCCCGCACCGGCAACGTCGAGGTCGCCACCCATAGTCACGATGCGCTCGACGGTGGACGTCTTTCCGCTGGGGAGCACGCGGATGGGATCTCCGGGAGATACTGTGCCGGAAACGATCTGGCCGGAGAATCCTCGGAAGTCGAGGTCGGGCCGGTTCACCCACTGCACCGGCATCCGAAACGGAGCCGCGGAGGCAGCATCGTCGATGTCCACGCTTTCGAGATGCTCGATCAGGCTGGGCCCGGAGTACCACGGGGTATTCGCGCTGCGCTCGGTGAGATTGTCACCCATGTATGCCGACATCGGAATGGCGACGAATCCGTCCAGTCCGATCTCGTGAGCGAAGGCCGTGTAGTCCGCAGTGATGGCATCGAAGACCTCTTGCGAGTAATCGACGAGGTCGAGTTTGTTCACGGCAAGCACCACGTGCTTGATCCCGAGCAACGACACGAGATACGAGTGCCGACGGGTCTGAGTCAGTATGCCCTTGCGGGAATCGACAAGGATCACAGCAAGATCGGCGGTCGACGCGCCCGTCACCATGTTTCGGGTGTACTGCTCGTGCCCCGGAGTATCGGCGACGACGAACTTGCGTCGCTCGGTCGTGAAGTAACGGTAGGCAACGTCGATCGTGATGCCCTGCTCGCGTTCGGCGGCGAGACCGTCGACCAGGAGCGCAAAATCGAGCCCCTCCCCCTGGGTTCCGCTCTTGCGCGAATCGGCTTCGAGCGCCGTCAACTGGTCGTCGAAGACGAGCTTCGATTCGTAGAGCAGACGGCCGATCAAGGTGCTCTTGCCGTCGTCGACGCTGCCGCAGGTGATGAATCGCAGCATGCTCTTGTTCGCGTGACGTTCGAGGTACGCCTCGATGTCGTCAGCGATCAGGTCCGAGGAAACAGTCATCAGAAGTACCCCTCTTGCTTCTTCTTTTCCATCGACGCGCTGGAGTCGTGGTCGATGACCCGTCCCTGGCGTTCGGAAGTGGTGGTGAGCAACATTTCCGAGATGATCTCGGTCAGGCTCGTTGCGGTCGATTCGACAGCGCCGGTCAGCGGATAGCAGCCGAGGGTGCGGAAACGAACGCTCTTGAGTTCCGGAGTCTCTCCCGGCAGCAACGGCATCCGGTCGTCGTCGACCATGATCAGCGCACCGTCCCGCTCGACGACGGGCCGCTTGTCGGCAAAATACAGCGGAACGATCGGAATCTCTTCCTGGCGTATGTATTCCCACACATCCAGCTCGGTCCAGTTCGAGAGCGGGAAGACGCGCAGGCTTTCACCCGGCGCTTTGCGGACGTTGTACATCCGCCACAACTCCGGGCGCTGCTGCTTGGGATCCCAGCGGTGCGCAGCTGATCGAATCGAGAAGATCCGTTCCTTGGCGCGGGATTTTTCTTCGTCACGGCGGGCGCCACCGAATGCTGCGTCGAACTTGTAGTGATCGAGGGCTTGTTTGAGTCCTTCGGTTTTCCACATGTCGGTATGGACAGCGCTGCCGTGAGTGAACGGGTTGATCCCCTGCTTCACGCAGTCCGGGTTGGTGTGGACGATGAGATCGAGATCGCCTGCAGCAGCGGTACTGTCACGAAGTTTGTACATTTCGCGGAACTTCCACGTCGTGTCGACGTGCAACAGCGGAAACGGCAGCTTCGACGGATAGAAGGCCTTGCGCGCCAGATGCAACATCACGGCGGAGTCCTTGCCCACCGAGTACAACATCACCGGGTTCTCGCTCTGCGCAACAGCTTCACGCATGATGTGGATGCTCTCGGCTTCGAGTCGTTCGAGGTGCGTCAGTGTCGCGGTCATCGGCCCAGTTCCTCCAGTGCTTTCGGGGCGAGTTCGGGTCGGCAGATCAGCAGATCCGGCCACCACGGGTTTTCCTGGTTGTAGCGCAGTTCGCTGCCATCTATACGCGAAACATGCAGTCCCGCAGCGCGTGCGACGGCAACAGGCGCCGCCGAATCCCACTCGTACTGTCCGCCCGCATGTGCATAGATGTCCGCGTCACCCGAGACGACCGCCATTGCTTTGGCTCCGGCGGATCCCATTTCGATCAACTCCGCGCCCATCGAGTCGGCCATGCGCATGACCGGTTCCGGACGACGTGTCCGCGATACGACGACTCGAACCGGCGCCGCGGCATCCCGCTCGGTTCGATCATCGCTGCTCGAATAGGTGACGCCAAGGGCAGGCATTGCGACCGCACCTGTTGTGAGGACACCGTTTTCGGTCAGTGCAACATGTACGGCCCAGTCCGATCGTCCGGCCTCGCCGTATTCACGGGTGCCGTCGAGAGGGTCGACGATCCACACTCGATCCGCAGCCAGCCTCGCGAGGTCGTCTGCGCCTTCCTCCGACAGCACTGCATCCGCAGGAAAGCGTCGGGCAAGTTCGGCGACGATGAATTCGTGACTGAGCCGATCGGCCGCGTTCTTGAAAGTCGCGACGTCACCGTCGTTTTCGCCGAGGGATTTCCGATGGTCGAGCAGAAGTTCTCCAGCCGCAGCGGCGATGTCGATCGCCGCGCGTTCATCGTTGGTGCGTGTCATAGGTACTCCACAACTGTGTAGACCTCCCGATCGATACGGGAAGAAAGGTCAGGCCGACCGCAGAGTGTCCAGCGCGACGCACTGGTCTCGATGTGGTCTGCGCCATACCGTAACACCAGAATGAACAATGTTCATTCTATTTCGAACAATGTTCATTCTATGATCTGAGTCACAGTAAAATGTAAGTCGCGACCGACAACGAACATTGTTCGATGTGAATTGAGGATGCCCACCCCCGCGACTACGGTGGTCAAATGAGCAGTACCAGCAGCAAGTCGATCTATGGCGACGCCGAAGTGCGTCGGCGCCGAACACTCGACGCGGCGATCTCGCTACTGGACGAGGGTGGCTACTCCGCGCTCACCATCCGCGCGGTCGCCAAACGAGCCGGCACCAGCACTGGGCTGATCTACCAGTACTTCGTCGACAAGCAAGACATCTTCGCAGCCCTCTTGAGCGAAAGTCAGCTGGAAATGGCTGATTTCGTGAACTCGCTCCCCCGCGAGCAGGGACTGAGCGCATTGCTGGAGTCCATGATTTCCGAGTTTGCTCGGCACTGGGCGCGGGTGGGTCGACTCACCACCACCTGGCGCGACATCGAAGGCATGGCCGGATCCGACCGAGAGAGCATGCGGGAACTTCACGCATCCGTCGCGGTCTTCAACTCGGCGTTGATTCGAGCGCTCACCGAAGCTGCTGCAGCCGAAGGAAGTCGGCTGATCGATGACCCTGCGCTGATCCACGTCGTGCTCTCCGGACTCAAAGGTCTGTCGGACACCATCGTCGTCAACATCGCCAAGGAAATCACGCCCGAGCATTTCGTGAACTTCTCGGCCCGGGCGCTCGCGCGGTCCATCACACAGTGACGGACCGGCACCTTACGAACGAACGAGACGAGCGATAGCCGCCTGTGCTTCCTTGATCTTGACGTCCGCTTCCGGACCACCCTGCTTGGCAGCTTCGACGACGCAACCTGCGAGGTGGGCGTCGAGAAGCTTCAGGGATACCGACTGCAGCGCGCTCGTCGCAGCGGACACCTGGGTGAGCACGTCGATGCAGTACCGGTCGTCTGCGACCATGCGCGAGATTCCGGCTACCTGACCTTCGATACGACGAAGGCGCTTGAGCAGATCGTCCTGCTCGGGGCTGTAACTACTCATACCGCAACTATACCCCCTACCCGTATGAGGGCTAGCGGGATGCGACGAAGCCCACCCGGACCCGGCGCACGACATCGATGGCCATCAGCCCCGCAACCAGAATCGACAGTCCGGCACCCGAGATCCAGAGGCCGTCGTAGTGCGTGCTCTCGAATGGCGGAGCGCCCTCCAAGATCGGGCCGAAGTCGGTAGTCGTCGTACCCGACCGCCAGCACACGATCGCCAGAATCGTGGCGGCGACGATGCCGAGGACACCGATCCACGTCTTCACGTCGACAAGCGGAGATGGCTGCGACTCAGTCATCGGCAGACCCGTCCGGTTCCACACCAACCGTGACAACCTGGCTCAACGCCTCGCGAAGTGCCCGATCGTCTTTCGCCCACGCCCGCACCAATCCCCCGGTGGTCAGACGCAAGCCGATACCGTGCCGACGCCTCGGCACTCCGGACAGCTCACCGAGTGCACGTGCCGTTTCCCACGGTTCCATTTCGTCCTCGTAGGCCGCGTCGTCGGACTCTGGGAACACCTCGGCGATCTCGGTGATCGGCACCTCTTCGGTTCCCTGACGCAAAGTAGTCGCGGTCAGAAGTACGCTCGCATGCCGGCGCGCGGCAATCACCTGCACGTACACCAATCCGGTGAGAATCACAGCGAACATCGCCAAACCGAACCAATGCACGACAGGGCCGGTGAACAGTTCGATGACCAAGGCGATCAGGCAGAAGATCGGACCGAACGCGACGGCCCACCACCGTGAACCCGGCTCGTAGTAGAGAACGTCCGGGCCGCTTTCAGGAGCACGGTCAGCCACGGGCAAACCAACTTCTTGTGGTGTCTCGGTAGATCGCAATGCAGGCACAGATCAACATGACGGGAACGACAAGCGCGAGCACGGTACTGATCCCGGCCACCACCAGCGCGATCTGCAGCACCGCGAACACGCCCGAGACGATCACCAGGATTCGTCG
Source organism: Rhodococcus sp. NPDC057135 (assembly GCF_042670865.1). NCBI lineage: Bacteria > Bacillati > Actinomycetota > Actinomycetes > Mycobacteriales > Nocardiaceae > Rhodococcus > Rhodococcus sp. NPDC057135. The sequence goes on along the minus strand of NZ_JBHUUU010000005.1, from coordinate 237,476 downwards.
ACAGAGAGGTTTTCCGGCGCGCGTGGGACCGGCGAGGCCGCCGATCGCGAGACCGGTCAACAGCAGAACCAGCCCGGACACCCTCACGAAGGTGACGTAGATGTCGATGTTTCCGGCCGATATGCCTTGATCGGTGAATTGCTCACGCAGCGAATACGACGCGCTGGTGACGTTGATCAGGCCGAAGAGTATGAGTAGGAACGCGCTGGCGATCCACAGCCAAAATGCTGCCTCGACGGCTGTCGGGCGCCTGACCTTCGTAGAGATACTCACGGGTTCAAGTGTGCGCTATCCGCTGACGATGCCCGGAATCATGAGCACCAGGAGTGTCACCAGAACAGAGGCTCCGAGGATCGCGAACAAGATCACTTCGGTGCGTGAACCACGTTGGCGCAGTGGCGCGTCGTGGGTGCTTTCTGTGCGCAGGGCTTCCTGAGAACTCATCGCGTGCGACCTCTCCCCTACTACTGCAGTGACCCGTTTCACAGTACCCCGAGCTACCTACCGGTTCCCCGTCGGGGGGAAACGAAGGAAGTACGGATTGGACTCTTTTCGGTGCATCATCACAATCGCGCCGACAGCAGCGACTGCCTGCAGGATTTCCGCGCCACCGAACAGCAGCGTGGCCGCGCCGCCGTCGCCGCCGAGCCCGAAGATCACCGGGATCGCGGAGACCAGCATGAAGACACCACAGAATGTCAGCAACATTCGAGCCCAGTTCTTGCCGCGACTCATCGAGCGTACGAACAGAAGGAACACCGCGGTGACGATCACGACCAGCACCGCGGAGAACACGATGACCAGTGGGAACATGCCCTCCACGTCGGAGCGCGTCAGGCCCGCGTCGACAGCTGCCTGGTTTCTGAGCATCTCGTCGACGAACATCGACTTCTGCCCGAGCAGCATCCAGATCATCGCGCCGCCCTGGACCAACCCCAGCGCCGTCACAGCCCACCACAACTGAATCGCAGTCACGACGTCCGTCGGCGGCTCGGGTTTCGGCGCAGGTCCCGGGTATCCGTTGTAACCGGGGCCGTATCCCGGGATCTGACCGGTTGGCATCGGTCCGAGTTCGCGGTACGGCTGGTTCTCGAACGGCTGGTTCTCGTAGGGAGGTTCCCGGCGGGGCGGTTCCTGGCGCGACGGCGGCCACTGCTCGGTCATGACACCAGCGTATCGGTCGATACGGGCGCAGCCACCATGTGCGGCACCGTCACAGCCACCATGCGTGACACCGTCACAGCCATCCGGCGACTTCCGACGCCCAATACGTGAGGACCACGTCGGCGCCGGCGCGGCGAATGCTGGTGAGCGATTCGAGAATCGCAGCATCCCGATCGATCCACCCGTTCTGCGCAGCGGCCGTGATCATCGAGTACTCCCCCGAGATCTGGTACGCCGCGACCGGAACCGGAGACCGGTCGGCGGTCTCACGCAGAATGTCGAGGTAGGACATCGCAGGCTTGACCATCACCATGTCGGCGCCCTCGGCGATGTCGAGGTCTACTTCGCGCATCGACTCGCGGCGATTGGCACCGTCCTGCTGATACGTACGACGGTCACCTTGCAGAGAGGACCCGACGGCTTCACGGAACGGACCGTAGAACGCCGACGCGTACTTCGCGGCATAGGCGAGCTGACTGACCTCGACATACCCGGATGCGTCGAGCGCACCTCGAATTGCAGCCACCTGGCCGTCCATCATGCCGCTGGGCCCGAGCAGGTGAGCACCCGATTCAGCTTGTGCGAGAGCCATTTCGACGTATCGGATCAAGGTCGCGTCGTTGTCGACGGCACCGTCGGCAGAGAGCACACCGCAGTGGCCATGATCAGTGAACTCGTCGAGGCAGGTATCGGCCATGATGACCGTCGAATCACCGAGTTCGTCTGCCAGAGCGCGCAATCCGACGTTGAGGATGCCGTCGGGATCGGAGGCACCGGAACCCTGCGGGTCCTTGTCCTCCGCTTTGGGGACACCGAAGAGCATCAGGCCACCGACGCCGGCTTCCACCGCTTCGACCGCAGCGGACCGCAACGAATCGAGGGTGTGCTGGAAAACGCCTGGCATGGAACTGATCTCACGCGGAGCGTCGATGCCGTCGGCGACGAACATCGGCAACACGAGGTGCCGGGGTTCGAGCGAGGTCTCTGCCACGAGTCGCCGGAGCGCAGGCGTGCGCCGGAGCCGGCGAGGGCGATGAGTGGGAAACACGGAAGGGGCCCTCCTTCGTCGGGACCTGTGAGTGGTTGAGGAGTCCACAGACTCCTCAACCACTCACGGGTGCGCTAGCGCCTTCGAGACTTCTTACGCGGGGGCGGCAAAGCACCTTCGGCGCGCAGACGAGCTGCGTGCTCGGCGAGCGCCTCCACCAGCGGTCCCACCTGCGAGGTCTCGGGCTGCACGTCGACGCGCAGACCGAACTCGATGGCGGTTTCGGCCGTCTTCGGCCCGATGCACGCGACCAACGTGCGGGCGTGCGGCTTGCCGGCGATGCCGACGAGGTTGCGCACGGTCGAGGACGAGGTGAAGCAGACGGCGTCGAATCCACCGGTCTTGATCATCTCGCGGGTCTCGGCCGGCGGCGGCGCTGCCCGGACGGTGCGGTAGGCGGTGACGTCGTCGATCTCCCAACCGCGTTCACGCAGGCCCTCGGCAAGGGTTTCGGTCGCAATGTCCGCGCGCGGCAACAGAACCCGGTTGACCGGATCGAAAACGTCGTCGTAGGGCGCGAATTCGGCCAGCAGGCCCTCGCTGGACTGCTCACCGGTCGGGATCAGCTCGGGGTTGATGCCGAACGAGCGAACCTTGGCTGCGGTTGCTTCGCCGATGCAGGCGATCTTCACACCCGAGAAGGCGCGAGCGTCGAGACCGAACTCTTCGAACTTCTCCCACACTGCGCGAACAGCATTGGTGGAAGTGAAGACGACCCACTGGTAACGACCGTCGACGAGACCCTTGACCGAACGCTCCATCTGAGCCGGGCTGCGAGGTGGCTCGACGGCGATGGTCGGAACCTCGATCGGGATGGCTCCGTGAGTGACCAGACGGTCGCTCATCTCGCCGGCCTGATCCTTGGTGCGCGGCACGAGAACGGTCCAGCCGTACAGAGCGCGCGATTCCCACCACGACATCTTGTTGCGCTGCGCGACAACCTTGCCGACGGTGACGATCAGCGAGCCCACCAGTTCGGATCCGGCTTCGTTGAGCGTCGCGAGAGTTGCCTCGACGGTTCGCTGCTGACGAGTGGTGCCGCGGACGGTGATGGCAGCGGGTGTCTGCGGAGCCAAACCGTTCTCGACCAGCGCGCTGGCGGTCTCGGCAAGGTGTCCGGACGTCGCGTGCAGAACCAACGGTCCCGGTGCAGCGGCCAGAGCAGCCCAGTCGACTTCACCGCGAACGTCTGCCTCGGTGTGACCCGAGCCGAGCGCCATGCCGGCGTAGCTCGGCACTGCCGAACCGGACGGAAGACCGGGGAGGACCTCGAACTGAACCTGCGTGCGCGCGACCGCGGTGACTTCTGCAATCACGGAATCCGTGGTCAGCGGGTCACCGGAGACCAGACGCACGACGTCGTGGCCGTTCTTGGCCTCGTGCACCAATGTCTTTGCAACCTCGGCCGGCTCACCGAGTGCCGGACGCACGTCCGCGATCAGCTCGCCGGTCTCCTCGTCGCGACCCATGTCGATGCCGACGAGCGCGACGACGCCCTTGTCGACGTCCGGATCGGTGAATGCCATTGCGGCGCCGGTGAGGACGTCACGTGCGCGAACGGTGAGCAGGGCGGGGTCGCCCGGTCCCGATCCCACGAACAGGATCCGTCCGGGAGTGTTCTTTCGGACTCGGGTCATCGGTGATTCTCCAGTGCGCTGTATCGAAATGGGAACTTGGTGCAAGTGCAAAGTGGGGCGTCAAACATCGGCTGCCTCGCCTGTAGTCACGTTCATCAACTCTCGGGCGCCGAGTTCGAGTAACTCGCGCGCCACCGCTCGGCCGAGTTCCTCGGCCTTGTCCGGCGCACCTACGGCGCCGGTACGGATGACGTCCGAGCCGTCGATGGCGGCTGCGCAGCCGCGTACCGACAGTTCGTCGAAGATTCTGCCGTCGTCGTCGAGGGATTCGACGATTTCCGCAATCGCACCGACCGGCGCGGTGCATCCGGCTTCCAACTCGGCGAGAAGTGCACGCTCGGCAGTGACTGCCGCTCGGGTTCCCGCGTCGTCCTGCTCGGCCAGAATTGCTGCCAATTCCGTATTGGCAGAAAGGCATTCGACGGCCAAAGCGCCCTGCGCCGGAGCGGGGAGCATCTGTACGGGCTCGATGTTCTCGGTGATGAGATCGAGCAGGCCGATCCGCGACAGGCCGGCGCGGGCGAGGATCACGGCGTCGAGTTCACCGGATTCGACCTTGCCGAGGCGACGCTGCAGGTTGCCCCGCAGCGGCACGATGTCGAGGCCGAGCCCGAGTGCCTTCAGCTGTGAAACACGTCGCGGCGCCGAGGTTCCCACCTTGGAACCGGCCGGAAGCTCGCCGAGGACCAGACCGTCGCGGGCGACGAGCGCGTCACGCGGATCTTCACGAGGCGGAATCGCAGCGATGACAAAACGTGGATCCTGCGCGGTCGGCAGGTCCTTGTAGGAATGCACTGCAACGTCGACGCGGTTGTCCAGCAAGGCTTCTCGAAGCTCAGCGGTGAACACTCCGACGCCGATCTTCTGGACGGGATCGGTGGACTGATCGCCCTTGGTCTTGATGATGACCAACTCGGCGGGATGTCCGGCTGCAATGAGGGCATCGCGCACGGTTCCGGCCTGGGTGGTCGCGAGAAGACTTCCGCGAGTGCCGATCCGCAGCGGGCTCCCCGATTGCGGGGTGGTGACGCTCATGCCTGCAGGTCCCTTCCAGTGCGGTCGCCGTCCACCAGATCGGTGGGTGTGGCCACGGCCGCGGGAGATCCGGGGCTGAGTTCGAAGAGTTCGCGCAGCGCTGCTGCGTAGGAGTCGCCGCCGGGGGCCGACGCCAGTTGCTTGACGCGCACGGTCGGGGCGTGGAGAAGCTTGTCCACGACGCGGCGCACGGTGCGCGCAACCTCGTCGCGCTGCGGATCGTCCAGGCCGGGCAGACGCGAATCGAGCCGCATCAGTTCGGCTTCGACGACGTCGGCGGCGCGCTGACGCAAAGCCGTGACGGTCGGAGTGACCTCGGCGAGACGCTGGCCCGCGAGGTACGTCGCAAGCTCGCCGGCAACGATGGTGCGTGCGGCATCTGCGTCGGAAGCGGCGGCGCCTGCCGCCGGATCACGCTGCAGCGTCTCCATGTCGAGAACGGTGACACCCGGCAGGCCGGCGACGGCGGGATCGATGTCGCGCGGCAGTCCGAGGTCGCAGATGACCAGGTGCTTGGTGTTGTCGCGATCGGGCTCGGCGAGTGCGCGGTGCACATCCGCCAGGGTGACCACTGCCCCGACCGCGCCGGTACAGGTGACCATGACGTCGGCCTGCGCCATCGCGGCCGAAAGCTGGTCGAAGGCAACACCGTCGGCGTCGACGCCGTTGGAGCGTGCCGTCTCGGCGAGGTGCTCGGCGCGTTCCTGCGTCCGGTTCACGACGACGATGCGTTCGATTCCGGCGCGGGTGAGGTGCGCGACGGACAGACCACCCATCGAGCCGGCCCCGACGACCACGGCAGTGCGGCCGACCAGGCCGCCCTCGCCGATGATGCCGGCTGCACGATCGAGAGCCACGGACACGACTGACGCTCCGGCGGAGTCGATTCCGGTTTCGGAATGCACTCGCTTACCGACGCGCAGTGCCTGCTGAGCCAGTTCGTGGACGACGCGTCCAGCGGCCTGCTGCGCATCCGAAGATGCGTAGGCCGAACGGATCTGGCCGAGAATCTGCTGTTCGCCGATCACCATCGAGTCGAGGCCACTGGCCACCGCGAAGAGGTGTTCGACCGCGGCTTCGCTGTAGCGGACGTAAGCGTGAGCGTGCAGCGCCGTCAGGTCGAGACCCGAATGGTCGGCCAGGATTTCACCGACTTCGGTGAGAGCACCGTGGAACGCGTCCACCACCGCGTAGACCTCCACCCGGTTGCAGGTGGAGACGATCATCGCTTCGGAGATGTGCGAGGACGCCAGAAGCTTGTCGATCAGCTTCGGACGATCGGTGTCGGTCACAGCTACTCGCTCGAGCACCGGGACGGGCGCGGTTCGATGCGAGACCCCGACAAGCAGAACACTCACGGCGCGATCACTGATCCGTTTCTTGTCGAACCTGCTCCGACCGGAGCGGGTGAACTGGTGGATGGAACTGACGAAGCGGATGCGGCGTGAGCCACGCGTACTCGCGGCGCGCTGGATGCCTGATCGGCATTGCGCGCACTGTTGAAGGAGAGAACCTGCATCTCGACGGCCAGATCGACGCGCCGCAGTTCCACATGATCGGGAACGTCGAGGGCGATCGGCGAGAAACTCATGATGCAGCGCAGCCCGGCGCTGACGAACTGGTCGCACACGCCCTGCGCTGCCTCGTCCGGTGTGGAGATGACGCCGATGGTCGCGTTCAGTTCGCGGCAGGCGACAGTCAGTTCCTCGGTGCTGCGCACGACGAGATCGCCGACTCTGCTTCCGATTCGATCTGCGTCACTGTCGAAGAGTCCGACCATCTCGAAACCGCGGCGGCTGAATCCGCCGTAGCCGACCAGCGCCTTGCCGAGGTTTCCGACTCCGACGAGAACGACCTTGTGCCCACGATCGAGTCCGAGTGCACGCTCGATGCGGATGCGGAGCCTGTTGACGTCGTACCCGACGCCGCGGACGCCGTTGGGCCCGAGGAACGACAGATCCTTACGCAATTTCGCTGATCCGACGCCTGACGCCTGGGCGAGTTCCTCGCTCGAGACGATGGAGGTACCCCGGTCGGACATCACTCCGAGGACCCGCAGGTATGCGGCCAAGCGCGTCACCGTAGCCTGGGGGATGACGCGATCCTGAGCGATCGGGTCGGTGACCGAGGCACTGGAAGCGTCGGTGACAGAAGAGCCCGCAGCGCCGGTGACGCGCTGAGCCACAGGCTCATGCGTCTGGTGCGGTTCGGTCACGTCGCTGGCTCCTCGTCCGGTCGACACGACTGTCGACCTCCACGATGCTCCGGGGGGAATGTTCACACCACGGTAACCGCTTGTGAACCCATGCACAAAGTTGCTCGAGACGGGTTCGATGTGCCGTTCACCTGCAAAGCGGCTCCGCGCGCAACTTTGAGGGTTGCCTTACTTGCGTAAATCGTCGCGAAGGCGTTCTTCGTCAACTTCCCAGTAACCGTGCTCGCGTCCGTCGAGAAGAATGACCGGCAACCTGTCTCCGTACTCCGCTCTCAGCTCTGGATCGGTCGCGGCAGCTTCGTCTACGTCGATGCACGTCAATTCCAGCTCGAACTCGGAACAGACCCGTCGTAGTACCTCCGCCGCGCCGACGCAGGACGCGCATCCTGCGCGTGTCAACAGGGTTACTTCATGCGTAGCTGCAGTCATCGACGCATACCTTTCTTCTGCTGGGATGCCATCTACTTGATCGGTCGAGTGTGCCTCCAGAGCCCCACTCGATACCAAATCGGCGGAGAGGAACGTCACACACCACAGGGAAGGTCGCCATCCAACCCATCGGGCCTCATCGCGGAGGATAGGCTGACTCGAAGAGTTCTCTGCTCGAGAGTGCAACACGGGAGGTGCGGGTGCCTGCGCGATCACTACCGAACGGCTCCGGATTCGGATCAGGGCTGGCCGGGGTCATACTCCCCGGGCGTCGCCATGTGAAGAATCCGCTGGGCCCGAGTGAGTCGGAAGTTCGAGCCAATCTCGCCGGCGAGGCGAGTGCCGATGCAGCCCTGGCGTTGCACGAAGCTGCCAACCCCGCAGAACCCGAAACCGGCGAAGAGCCGCCGACTGTTCCGCGCGACCTCACGGCCGCTGCATTCTTCGACGTCGACAACACCATGGTGCAGGGTGCATCGATCATCCACTTCGCCCGTGGTCTCGCTGCTCGCAAGTATCTCAAGACCTCGGATCTGGTCGATTTCGCGTGGAAGCAGATCAAGTTCCGAGTTACCGGCAGAGAAAGCAGTGACGACGTCGCGGAAGGCCGCGAGAAAGCACTGTCCTTCGTGGCCGGCCGATCCACCGCCGAACTCGCCCGCCTCGGCGAGGAGATCTACGACGAGGTCATCGCCGACAAGATCTGGCCAGGCACGAGAGCGTTGGCTCAGATGCACCTCGACGCCGGACAGCAGGTGTGGTTGGTGACGGCGACTCCGGTCGAACTGGCTCAGGTCATCGCCGAGAAACTTGGACTGACCGGCGCCTTGGGCACCGTCGCCGAGAGTGAGGACGGCGTCTTCACCGGCCGACTCGTCGGCGACATCCTGCACGGTATGGGCAAGGCTCACGCCGTGCGGACATTGGCCGTACGTGAAGGACTCAATCTCAAGCGCTGTTCCGCCTACTCCGACAGCCACAACGACGTTCCGATGCTCTCGTTGGTGGGGACGCCCGTGGCGATCAATCCCGACGCAGATCTTCGTGAACTCGCGAAGAACCGCGGTTGGGAAGTTCGCGATTTCCGCACCGGACGAAAGGCCGCCAAGATCGGCGTACCGACGGCGCTGGTGCTCGGAGCGGTCGGCGGGGCGCTCGCGGCAATTCTGGCCAGGCGCAAAGAACAGAACGCCTGAGCGGGTTCGGCCCGGATCGCCTGGCGATCCGGACCGAACTCAGCCGAGAAAGACGTTGCGACGCTTGGCCAACAGCCGATACAGCGTCTGCTGAATCGTCTCTCGAACGTGGTCCGTGACCTCGAACAGGACCATCGGATCGTCGGCGGCACCGCTCTCGAAAGTGTCGGTGACGATGGGCTTTCCGAACTCGATGTACCACTTCGACGGCAACGGAACCAGGCCGAGCGGCCCGAAGTGCGGGAACAGTGGTGTCACCGGAAAATACGGCAACCCGAGAACACGCGCGAGTGTGGTCAGATCACCGATTTTCGGATAGATCTCCTCCGAACCCACGATCGAGCACGGAATGATCGGAACACCGGTACGCATTGCGGCCGACACGAAGCCACCGCGCCCGAACCGCTGCAACTTGTACCGCTCACTGAACGGTTTCCCGATGCCCTTGAATCCCTCCGGGAACACCGCCGCGACTTCACCGTCGTTGAGCAGACGCTCGGCGTCGGGGTTGCACGCCAACGTGTGACCGGCCTTGCGCGCCAGACCGCCCACCACCGGCATCTCGAAAGCCATGTCCGCAGCCAACATTCGCAGCGGGCGATGCGCCGGATGATGATCGTGCACTGCGACCGACGTCATCAGACCGTCGAGCGGAATCACGCCGGCGTGATTGGCAACCACCAGCGCTCCCCCGGTGAGGGGAATGTTCTCGATCCCACTGACCTCGACTCGGAACCACTTCTCGAACAACGGCCGCAACATCGGCATGACGACGTTGTCCGCGAAATGCGGATCGAATCCGAACTCGTCGACCTCGTAGTCACCGGACACCCGACGTCGGAAAAATTCTGCCGCCGAGCCGATCTGGTCGACGATCGCGGACCTGGCCGCATCGACGAACGTGCTCTCACCGCCATGGTCGGCCCCCGACGAAACTCCGGACGGATGCCGACGCTCACTTTGTTCACGGATGTCACGCTCCGTGCACGTGACGGACTCACGCGAGCGCGAGGTTGCCGACTTTCCGGTGTGAGTTGCGCTGGGTCTCAGGGGAATTACCTTCGCCACGTCAGTCACCCCTTCACCGCACTTTGCCGCGACAACGGCATGTGCATCACGTCTGCACTTGCGCTCGCCGCGGCGGCGTCACCGCCGAGGATCGTGGTCAACGCATTCTCGGCCCGATCGATCCACTCGGACTTGATGATCCGGCGGGTCTGCATCGCACGCATGAAATCGTCGAGTGCCTGCATGGTGGTCCATCGCGGCTCGAACCCCAATTCGCTGCGCATGCGAGTTGTGTCGAGTCCGCAGCCGAACCGGAAGTACTCGAGTTGCTCGTCGGTGTACAGCCTCATGGACGATCCCACCAACGCGCTCCCGACACTGCGGAACAGAGCGAGCGGCATCGGAACTTCGACCCTGCCTGCCCGGCGGATCGCCTGCGACATCATCACCACTCCGTCGCCGGCGATGTTGTACGTACCCGAGGCGTGTCCGATGGTCGCCTTCTCCAACGCTGCGAGGGCATCCTCGACGTGGAGCAATTGCAGACGCGCGTTGCGCCCGACGATGGTCGGCACGAGCGGGGCGGTGACGTAATGCCCCACAGTTGCCGTCAGTTGAGGTCCGATCAGCGGCGCCAACCGCAGAATCCCGACCGAGATGTCGGGACGCCGACGCCCCATCCCGCGGAGGTATCCCTCGATCTCGAGACTGTCGCGGGCATATCCGCCCGGCGGCCGGCGGCGCGCACTCATTTCTTCGGTGAACTGAGCGGGGTCCTTGGCACTGCACCCGTAGACGACCGAGGCCGAGCGCAGGACCACCTTGCGAACCGTCGGAGCTTTCTGGCAGACCGCGAACAGTTGCATGGCGCCGATGACGTTCATGTCCTTCATAGCGGCGCGGCTGCCGGCTTTGGGGGCTTTCTGAAGCGTCGACGCATGCACGACGGTGTCGACCTCGGCGTTTCGGATCACTTTGCCGATCAGCGGATTGCGGATGTCTGCTCGCACGAATTCCGCGCGGCCCATTCTGCGCATCATGTCCTTGCTCGGACTGACCGCGTCGACGGCGATGACACGCTCGATCGACGGATTCTGCGCAAGCCTGGTAACCAGGTAGCCGCCGAGGAATCTGCTCGCCCCGGTCACCAGTACGACGCGAGGCGCCGTGCCCCCTGAAGTGTTGTCACCTTCAACCACCAAGTACCCCCATATCCAGTAGAAACGCGCTCTGCCGAAGCGTCCCTCCCGCGATTTTCCCCCACTTTACGGGCAGAGGGGGTCCCGCGCTGACTACCCAGATTTCGGTCATTCAAGACAAACCGCCCAGACAATGAGACGGCCGACACATCTCTCCCCGGAGGTACGTCGCCCCTCCCCTGACATACATCGATGCCCGCCACCCCGGAAGGGGCGGCGGGCATCAACAGGTATTGCTTATTTACCGAGTTTCCTGCGCTGTACTCGGGTACGACGAAGCAGCTTGCGGTGCTTCTTCTTCGACATGCGCTTGCGACGCTTCTTGATCACTGAACCCATAGCGGGTGTCCCTCACGTTCTTCTCTAGCGTTCCTGCGCACGCCGGTCACGTACGCCTGCGCCAAGCAATTGGCGCCTGGCCCTCGTTTTAACTAGCTCAGCGCCTTACGACACCAGCTTGCTGGTACGACAGTGACTCATCGTACCGGTGTGGACTCACTCGGCATAAACCGAGCCTCCGGCACAGCAACCGCTGTGCCCGCGACTCGGCTCACGCCGAGGTCATCCTCTTCGAACCGGCTGGTCAGCCGGCGTCGAAGTACGAGGTTTCGAGGTAATCGTGCACTGCCTTCGCATGTACACGGAACGAACGGCCCACTCGTACAGCGGGCAATTCGCCACTGTGTACCAACCGGTACACAGTCATTTTCGACACCCTCATCAAAGTTGCTACCTCAGCAACAGTGAGGAATTGCGTGCCGGCCACTGCCGGCTTTCCGTCGTGGGACGAACCCATGGACGGCTTGTTTGCAGACACCATTAATCCACATACCTCCAGCACGACTCGCGCCGCCGGCTTCCCCTCCGGCGGAACAGACACGTACGTACTAAGTCGAGCTTAGCTGTACTGGTGGGGTTAAAGCGACGGGTGTGGCTAAACGGACGACTATTCCGCAGCTGCACCCATCGCGGCCGAGCGCGACTTGGCGGCATCCAAGGCATCGAAGAACGCCGTCCGCAGGCCGCCCGCTTCGAGCTGACGCAGTGCTGCAGCCGTCGTTCCGCCCGGTGACGTCACCGCGGCGCGAAGATCCGTTGCGCTGTCGCCGGTGCGATCGAGCATCGCTGCCGAACCGACCATCGTCTGCACCACCAATTCGGTAGCGACCGGGCGCGTCAGGCCGAGACCGACTCCCGCGTCGATCATCGCTTCGGCAACCAAGAAGAAGTAGGCCGGCCCGGAACCCGAGACAGCCGTGACCGCGTCGATCTGCGATTCGGGAACTGTGACTACCTTGCCGACGCTGCCGAGGATGCCGCGTACAAGCTCGAGATGCTCGGCCTTGACGTGGCGTCCGGGTGACAGAACGCTCACGCCCTCCCCCACCAACATGGGGGTGTTCGGCATGACGCGGACGACCGGGAACCCTGCCGGCAGACGCGTTTCGAAGAACCCGGTGGGGATTCCCGCCGCGAGAGAAACGATCAACTGCTCGAGGTCACCGTCCAGATCGACCTTCGTCAACGCGGTGAGCGCTGATTCGACGTCGCTGGGCTTGACCGCGATGACGATGACGTCTGCACCCTCCGCAGCATCGGCGACCGTGCTGACGCGGATGGAGTATTCGGCAATCAATTCGTCTGCGCGAGGCTGATACTGCTCGGCGACAACCAGATCCTTGATGGCGTGGCCGGCCTGCAACAGCCCGGAGATCAGCGCCTCGCCGATCTTGCCGCCACCGATAATCGCAATTCTTGTCATGGCGAACAGCCTGCCACGACCGCACCGATCGACCCTAGCGGGGCATCATCGCCAGCTGACGGCTCTGTACGACAACCGCTCCCGCCGAATCGAGAACTGCATGGTCCTCTTCGAACCACGTGCTGCCCAGAACATCCGAACTTGCTCGCACACGAAGCCATCCCGGTGTCGGCAATCGGCGCAGGTACGTCGTCAACTGCACTGTCGGCGCCCACCCGAACAAGCCGCGGTTCATCGTCACCGGCGCGCTGATGTCACCTGCCATGATGGCGAACAGCACAGCAGTGTCGAGATCGTTCTCGTCCTCGGGCCGGGGGCGGACCCACATCCTGACCTCGGCCTCGCCTTGGCTGCCGGTCAGGAAGTGCGCCGAGGTGGTGTCGATTCGCATGTCGCAGCCCTGCCCGACGTGCACGACCTGAGCCATCGGATGATCACCGATGACGGCCACCGCACTCTCCGGCGGTTCCGGTGACATGTCGTCGATCGACGAGGCCGTCACGAAAGTGGGGTCGCCGTCATCGGGGAATCCGAGCGTGACCGCCGCGCGCACAGCGCTGCGACCGGCCTGGCTCAATTCGACGTCGAACAACGCGACCTGCCGTCCCTGCTTGCGGACCGTCACTTCCAAGTCGACTTCACCCGGATCTGGGGCGGAGAGATAGTTGGCGCTCACCGCGAGTGGCTGCATCTTCAGAAGCGAGTCGTTCTCACCTGCGCCGTCTCGCAGACATTGACGCGCGGCAGCAGCACACACGGCCATCATGGAGCCGCCGTGCACCTTCGGCCCGATGGTCCAGATCGGGTCGATCGTTGCGGTGTACCGCCCGTCGCCGAGCGAGGTGAGGCGATTGAGATCTTGAAAGGGGCTGGTGCTCATCGATTTTCCTGTTCAGTGCTTTCTCGGTGTTGCGGGAAATGTCGTGCGGCCAAGTCTTGGTGCGCCAAGCGTCGCAAAGCTGTCAGGACGGGTTCGTACATGGCGGTTCCGAGGACCGCATAGCGAATGCCGTCCTCGGTCGAACTGGTAGGCATCAGCTCGATTTCCACTTCGGCAATTCCTCGGATGTGCTCGCCGTAGGCGCGCAATCGCTCGTCCGAGAGGCTCAGTCCGGCATCCTCGAGGCCGATCAGTGCCCGCTCGAGGTGCGCGACCGCCACGTACCTCGGCTCGAAGACCTGACCGAGAAACTCCAGAACCTTGCGAGCTCTTGGGAACTCTGGATCCGGTTCAGGTTCGACGTAGGGCGGTAGTTGTGCGATCGCGCGGCCGAAAGTCTCGAATTCGGATCGCTCGTCACTGTCCACCAATTCGAGCACCGCGCGAATCCGTGGAATCGCGAGTCCCGCCCCGGCCAGGGCCCTGATCAACGCGAGTCGCCGGACGTGCTGTTCGCCGTACCTCGCTCCCGTTGCGCTGGTCGGCTCACCCGGCATCAGCAGACCCTCACGGAGGTAGTACTTGATCGTGGCCAGTGCGACGCCGGACTGCGCGGCCAGTTCGGAAACCTTCACCGCTCCTCCGTCCGTCGTCTCGCCGAGTGTCACTGGATAGTGATGCTATCCAATGGTGGCCGAGCATCGGTAAGGAGGACACGCCTTGCGCTAGGGTTGAACCTTCTTTGCGCACACCACCAGAAATTTCCGAACGGAGCGAACAGGCGGAATGACGGATTTGCAGTCGGAGGCTCAGCCCGACGAACAGTGGCGCATCGTCGAACCACTGGCGCTGACTCCCCTGCTCACCGCCGCACTCGAGGTGTTCCACGAACTCGGTTACCACGGAGCGTCGGTTCGTGACATAGCCAAACGCGCCGGCGTCACCGTGCCGACGCTGTATTACCACCACGGCAACAAACAAGGCATCCTCGTCGCACTGATGGAACCGGGAATCGAGAACGTCACCGCGCGCGCGAGCGCTGCCGTCGACGCTGCCGGGCCGTCGCCGACGGCACAGTTCGGCAATCTCATCGAGGCCTGCGTCCTTCACATGACCAGTCGATCCGACATCGCTTTCCTCGATTCCGAACTCCGATACCTCGAGGACGCGGAACGAAAGAGCTACGCGGCCAAGCGAAAGAAGCTCGAGAACCTACTCGTCGACGTGCTGACTGCAGGCGTCGAGAGCGGTGAGTTCACGGTCCCGGACATCACGGGCACCGGCCGCGCACTGCTTGGCATGTGCCAGTCCGTCGTGCTCTGGTATCGACTCGACGGACCGCAGACTCCACGCGAAGTCAGTGTCCTCTACCGCGAAATAGCCCTGAAAGCCGTCGGAGTTACTTCGTGACGTCCGAACTTCCCGCCATGTCCGATTAGCCCTTAACTGACGAACGTCACACCTCCCGGCTGACACCGAAACCGGGACGCGCCTGCGGTCGCGGGTCCACACTTAGAAGCAGAGATGCGCGGGGTGGATCCGCAGACCGAGGGAGTTCTTGACGTATGGCCAACAGCAATCCATTTGTTCCTCCTAGCGCGGTCGACGTCGACCTCTCTGCGGTCGCCTGGGGGGCGAACCGCACGATGTCCGACTTCGAGACTGGAATGTGGCGAATGGAAGAGGCGCAGCCGCAACTGCGCTCACCGATCGTCGCGGTAGAGGTCCTCGATCGCGCCCCGGACTGGGACCGTCTGCTCGACGCAGTCGAGTGGGCATCGCACGTGGTTCCGCGCATTCGTATGCGAGCGGTGGAACCGGCGATGCAGTTGGGTAATCCGGTGTGGTCCGTTGATCCGGAGTTCGACATCGGCTATCACCTACGACGGGTTCGCTTGCCTGCACCCGCGGATTTCGATCACGCGCTGCGCATGTGTCGCCACCTGGCCACCGAACCTTTCGACAAGGCTCGGCCGCCGTGGAGCGCGCTGCTCATCGAAGGTCTCGACGACGGTCGCGCCGTGTTCGTGGTCAAGACTCACCACTCCATCACCGACGGCATGGGCGGCATCCAGATGATGACGCTCCTGCACAGCAGGCGCCCGGATCCCACCCCGAACAAGCCCGACCGCACGCCGCCGGCTCCTGAGCACCTGTCGTCGGTAGGCGCCTTCGGCGAGGAGGTCGTCAGCGAGATCCGGCGGGCGCCCTCGCGTATCGCCAAGCTGGTCCGCGGCGCCACCAATGTTGCGACCACGGCGATCTCGAGTCCGATCACGACGGCTTCCGAGGTCCTCGGTTACGCCAATTCACTCCGCAAGATCGTCACTCCCCCAGCTCGTTCCGGTTCCCCTCTGCTCCACGATCGTGGTCTCGGACGGTGGTTCGGAACTCTCGAGGTGGGTGTTCCCGAGCTCAAGGCCGGGGCGAAAGCTGCCGGCGGTTCACTCAACGACGCGTACGTCGCTGCCCTGCTCGGCGGCTTCCGTCGCTACCACGAAGCCTTCGGACAATCCGTCGACAGCATTCCGATGGGTATGCCGATCAGTATGCGTACCGGCGCGGATGCGAACGGCGGCAACCGGTTTGCAGCAGTTCGCTTCAACGGTCCGGTCGCCGAGACCGATCCGGCCAAACGCATCAGGCAGGTACGAGAAATCGTCCTGGGTCTGCGTGAGGAACCAGCGTTGGATGCTCTCGACGTCGCTGCCCCGATCCTCGCCCGCCTGCCGAATTATCTGCTCGCGAACTGGTATCTGTCCCAGTCGACTGGACTGGATCTGCAGGCGAGCAATGTCGCCGGCGTACCGGTACCGGTGTATCTCGCCGGCGCGAAGATCGAGCGGATGTTCCCGTTCGGCCCGGCTCCCGGCTGCGCGGCGATGGCAACGCTGGTCTCCCACGTCGGAGTGTGCTGTATCGGAATCAATCTCGACACCGCTGCGATCACGAAACCCGCCTTGCTGATGCAGTGCCTGCAGGAGAGCCTGGACGAGATCGTGGCCCTCGGAGTTCCAACGGAAGGTGCGTGAGTCATGAGTGAAAACACGACCAACCCGCGCGTGTACCTCACCGAAACCATGACAGAGGCCGAAGCCGGCGTGCTGCGAAAGTGGCTTGCCGACAAGGCAACCGCATCCGAAACACGGCCGGTCACCGTCAACATCACCGACAAGACCCTGGCCGAACTGGCGGCGCGGACCGACGACCCGATGCTCGCGCCGCTTCGCGTGGTGTGGATCCCGGACACCCATACCAAACACAACGTCGCGGTGCGGGTGCGCGATGCACTGGCACCACGCGACCCCCTCCACCCCGGACGCGGCGCGCAGCGCAGAACCCTGCGCACCGACCCGTCGCGGTGCCAGGTCATCGAAGGTGAACCCGCGCCACTGAGCGATCTCGAGCGTCGACTCGAAAAGAGCGGTGGCGGTTCGCTACCCGAGTTCATCCGTCGTCAGGCCGCGCTGGCGCTCGAGCGCGCCGAGTTGGGCCTACTGGGTGGCCAGTACAAGGTGTCGCGGTTCGTCGTCGACGAGATCACCGACACCCGCCGGTTCGCCACCGAGGTCATGGCTTTGGCCGACCGGCTGAACATCGCCGTCGCCGACGTCGATCGCCGTGCGCGCGAAGCTCTCGAAGAAATGGTTGCCACCCAGAGTCGCCAAGCCATCGCGGTGTGGGATCGCCTGGGCCGCTACTTCGCTCGCGCCTACAAGCTCGACGTGGACACGAGCCGCTTCGAGGAACTCCGTGAGCTGAACAAGGAACACTCACTGGTCTTCCTCCCCAGTCACCGTTCGTATCTCGATCCCCTCGTCCTGCGTCCGGCGTTGATCGCGAACGGCTTGCCGCTCAATCACGTCATGGGCGGACTCAACATCAGCTTCTGGCCCATGGGCTCGATCCTCAAGCGCAGCGGCACCGTCTTCATTCGTCGAAGCATCGGCAACGACGAGGTCTACAAGTGGTCGATGCACGAGTACATGCGCTACCTACTGACCAAGCGCTTCAATCTGGAGTGGTACATCGAGGGTGGACGCGGTCGCACCGGGAAACTACGCCCGCCGCGCTTCGGTCTCCTGACCTACCTGACCAAGGCCTTTCAGGTCAGCGGCGCATCCGACGTGTACCTCGTCCCGGTCGCGCTGAGCTACGACCAACTCTACGAAGTCGGGGCCATGGCTGCCGAGGCGCTCGGCGCCGAGAAGACACCGGAAGGCCTGCGCTGGATGGTGGGTTACGTACGCGCACAGGGCAAGCGCAACGGGGTCGCGCACGTGACCATCGGCAGGCCGCTCTCACTCGCGGATGCACTCAGCCAGGAAACCGACCAGCGTCTCGCCATTCAAAAGGCCGGAATCGAGGTGTGTCACCGAATCAACGAGGTCACGCCGGTGACCGTGTCTTCACTGGCAATGTTGGCGTTCCTCGGAATCGAAGACCGGGCGTTGACCGTTCGCGAACTCACGGCGATCCTCACGCCGCTGTTCGGGTACATCACCGCGCGCAACCTTCCGATCGCCGGCGACGTCGAACTGTCCGATCCGCGTGTCATCGAGAAGGCGTTGCAGACACACGTCGATTCCGGTGTGCTCGAGCGCTTCGATCGCGGCGGCGAGCAGGTCTTCTACCTCGGCAAGGACCAGCATCTTGTCGCTGCCTTCTACCGCAACAACACTATTCACTTTCTTGTCGTGCGTGCCATCACCGAACTCGTACTCCAGGCAGCCGTCGAAGAGCGGTTCGAGGATCCCATCGGGGACGGGTGGGCAGAGGCCAAGCGCATCCGAGATTTGTTGAAATTCGAGTTCTTCTTCAGCGACCGGGACACGTTCGAGCAGGAGATGCGGACCGAGCTGACGTTGATCGACCCCGAGTGGGAAACCGTCATGGCCGACGACAAACGAACCGAGCACATGATCGAGACGGTTCGCCCGTACCTCGCGCACCGCGTGCTCCAACCGTTCCTCGAGGCGTACCAGGTTGTCGCCGATCAGCTTGTGCTCGCGCCGATTTCGACGTCGTTCGACGAGAAGTCGTTCATCAGCAACTGTATCGACGTCGCACATCAGCGTCGACTGCGGCAGCAGATCGCCAGCAACGAATCCGTCTCCGGCGAATTGTTCGCCACCGCACTGAATTTGGCGCGCAACCGTAACTTGATCGAAGTCGACGACGACGGAGTCCGGGCACGGCGCCTGGCATTCGCTGCCGAGATCAAGGTTCAGGTCGAGCGCCTGCGTCACCTTCGCGCACTCGCGCATGCGCGACTCGATCAGGTGGCGATGCCGGTACCGGACGCCGCTGCAGTAGTGACCATTCCAGAAGCAAACCGAGCGCCCGCCGCGAACGAGGAAGTAGGACTGTGACCGGACTCGAGCGTCTGCACTCCGCCATCGAAGCCGCCCCGCCCGGGCCCGGAACGATTGCCGCCTTCGACCTCGACGGCACCTTGATCAGCGGGTACTCGGCCAGTGTCGTGTACCGAGACCGCCTGCGACGCTTGGACATCAGCGTCGGCGAATTGTTGCGCACCACCGGTGCCGCGATCGACACGCAGTTCCGCGGCGCTGATGTCGGAGCACTGATGGACATCGGCGTTCGCGCCCTGGGCGGCCGGACCGTCGAGGAACTGAACGACTGGGGCCGACGGTTGTTCAAGCAGGAGATCGCCGCGATGATCTACCCGGAAGCACGCGGGCTTCTGGCAGCGCACCGGCGCGCCGGCCACACCATCGTGATGGCCACGTCGGCGACTCCGTTCCAGGCCAAATACGTCGCCGAAGATCTCGACATCGAAGACGTGCTGTGCACCGAACCCGAAGTCGTCGACGGAATGCTGACCGGCGAACTGTCCTCACCCGCTTTGTGGGGTCCGGCCAAAGCCAATGCCCTTGCGGGATATGCCGAGAAGATGGGCGCCGACTTGAAGAACGCGTTTGCGTACTCCAACGGCGTCGAAGATGTGTTCATGCTCGAGGCCGTCGGGCGACCTGTCGCACTGAATCCCGATCGTGGTCTGGCCAAGATCGCGTTGCGCAATCACTGGCCCTCGGTCAACCTGCGTAAACCGCAACGCGGCGCAACGCCGATCTCCACGATCCGAACGGCAACGGCGATGGGCGCGCTGGCGGCAACCGCCGCCCTCGGCGCGTCGGCGGGCATCGTCACCGGCAATCGTCAGCTGGGCGCGAACCTCGTCGGTACCTACGGTCCCGACATCTCGCTCTCACTGCTCGGCATCGACGTGGAGATCGACGGCGAGCACAACGTGTGGGATCACCGCCCGGCGGTGTTCATGTTCAATCATCAGAGTTCCCTGGACATGTTGGTCCTCGGCACCGTCATCAAGCGTGACGTGACCGGTGTCGCGAAGAAGGAAGCGGCAAGCGATCCGCGGTTCATGCCCGTCGGCGCCCTGCTCGACGTCGCCTACATCGACCGCACCGACACCACCAAAGCGAAGGCCGCATTGCAACCGGCGGTCGACAAGCTGAAGAACGGCGTCTCGATAGTCATCGCTCCGGAGGGCACCCGTTCTCCGACGCCACGCCTGGGCCCGTTCAAGAAAGGTGGATTCCACTTGGCGATCCAGGCCGGTGTGCCGATCGTGCCCGTGGTGATTCACAACGCGGGCGAAAGAATGTGGCGTAATTCGCTTGTCGCCCATCCGGGCCCGGTCTACGTCTCGGTGCTCGATCCCATCTCGACCGAAGGCTGGGAGACCAAGGACCTCGACGCGCACGTCGAGAAGGTACGTGCGCAGTTCGAAGCTGCGCTACTTGCCGGCCACCGCTGAACGTGCCAGGTGCTCGCGTGCAAACGCGAGCGCCTGCGCCAGCATCGACGACCGCTCCCGCCTGGTACGGGCGTTCTGAGTGTTGATCTCGATGACGGCCTGGCCGCTGAATTCGCTCGCGGCCAACTGCTGACACAACTCCGCGCACGGCTGTGAACCATGCCCGGGGATCAAGTGCTCGTCCATCGACGCCCCGCGACCGTCGGCCAGGTGCAGATGCTCGAGTCCCCTACCCATCCGGGAGGCCAACTCCAAGGCATCCATGCCCGCCGTCGCGGTGTGCGACAGATCGAGTGTGTAGTGAGCGTGATCGGAATCGGTCGGGTCGTACGACGGGCTGAATGCCGACAGCGCCGCGCCCGGACCGCCACGTTTGCGTAGACGCTCCGCAGACTTGTCTTTACCGCCGAAGAAGCTGTCCGCGCGCATGGGGAACATGTTCTCCACCGCCACGACGACGCTGCTCTTCGATTCGAGGTCGACAACCTGTTCGGCGAAGCCTTCGGCGTACTTGCGCTGCCACCGGAACGGTGGGTGGACGACCACCGTCGTCGCACCCAAGGTTTCGGCGGTGCGAACCGAACGCTCGAGTTTCTCGACCGGATCGGAACCCCACACGCGCTGCGAAATCAGCAGACACGGCGCATGCACAGCCTGCACCGGGATCGCATATTTGCGAACGAGGGCAGCAACAGCACCGACGTCCTGGCTGACGGATTCGGCCCACACCATCAGTTCGACACCGTCGTATCCGAGATCGGCGGCGTAACGAAATGCTGCTTCCGTGTTCTCCGGATACACCGAAGCCGTCGACAAGCCGACGGCTATCGGCCGACGAATTCTGCGCTGCGATCCCCCGATCATCGTCCGATCAACCCGAAGTCAACAAGAACGCCAATGGACCGAGCGTGACGATCATGCCGACGACCACCGCGATCACAAAACTCGTGATGTCGTCCGTCTTGCGCAGAACCCGCACGACGGCCACCAGGCCGACGATCACGATCAGCGCGAGCACCAACGCCACCCACGGCAGCATGTCCCACAGCTTCTCGAAGCCCTTGAACATCGCGCCGCCGACGATCAGTGCGACGACGACCTGACCGGCAAGCACTGCCCATTCACGGATCGAGTTACGTTCGCCGGCCTCTTCCGCGGCCGGTTCGGCTTCGACATCGGTCTCGGGCTCAGCGACGGCAGCGGACTTTTTTGCACTGTCGGTGACTGCCGGCGCCTTGACCAGATCGACCACTGCGGTCGATTCGGCCTCGGTGGAATCCGCGTCTGCGATCTTGTCGATCAGTTCGGTGCTGTCGTCCGGAGCGGCCGGAGCAGGTGTCTTGGCGACGGGAGTGGGGACACGCGGCGGCAGGATCGGCGGACGCAACGACGGTGACTGAGTTGCGGCACGTTCCTGACGCATCAGGTCGCCTGCCAGGGTCTGACCCGACAGCAGTGCCGGTTCCTGCGTTACCTGCGTCGGCGACGAGGAGTTGAGCGGTGCCCGGCTCACCCACTGTCCTGGCGAGGACTTCGAGGTCTGTCCTGGCGAAGGTGTGGAAGTCGGCTTCGGAGTGGTCGGCGGCGCGGCAACCGGCTTCGACTCGGCCTTGGGTGCCTGCGGCTCGTCGTCGTCATCGTCGTCGTCGAACGAGACGGCGAAGGCGGCAGTGCGGTCGGCGGGAACCTTCGGTGCCGGCGCGGTGGGCTTCGCGGTTTCCGCAACAGCCTCGGCCGGTGCAGCAGTTTCAGGCGCTGCGGTTGCCGGCTCGGACGCTGCTGGTTCGGCCGACTCGGGCTCGGCTGCCGCGCGCGATCCCGACTGGCGAACGATCGGGATCTCACCCGTCAGTTCGGCGACGGAGATGCCACCGGCTACGCCGCGCCGGCGTCGTCCACCTCGGGATTCGACGCTCTGACCGTTCCGCTTGAGCAGTTCCGCTACGGAAATCTGCTGACTGTCCTCGGTCATCAAGCACTCACCACCAATTCACCGCCCATTTCTGTGTCGAGCTTTCGCAGAATCAGACCCTCACGCAGTGCCCAGGGACAAATTTCCAGTTCGTCCACTCCGAGCGCCCGCATGGTTGCCTCTGCGATGAGCGCGCCGGCCACAATCTGCTGTGACCGATCCGAGCTCACTCCTTCCAATTCTGCACGGTCCGCTGCCGTCATCCTGGATATGAAGGCTATGAGTTGCCTGAGTCCGCTGGAAGTCAGGGTCCGTTTGGCCCGGGGGCCTGCGGCAGAAGGGGCCGCGCCGGTGAGCCGAGCCAGCGATCGGAAGGTCTTCGACGTCCCGACCGTGCGGTCCCAGTCGCCGGCGGCGCGCAGTTCCTTGGCTGGTCCGACCAGCTCCGCGTCCAGCCAGTCGCGCAGGACAGCGACCCGGCGCTTGCCCGGCGGATCGGCCTGGAGCCAGTCGCGCGTCAACCGTCCCGCACCGAGTTGCAGTGAGAAGGCGACGTCCGGATCCTCGTCACCACCTGCGGTGAGTTCGAGCGAGCCGCCGCCGATGTCCAGGTTCAGGATGCGTCCGGCGCTCCAGCCGTACCAGCGACGCACTGCCAGAAAGGTCAAACGGGCTTCGTCGACCCCGGAGAGAACCTCGAGATTGACTCCGGTCTCCGCGCGAACGCGGGCGAGCACGGCTTCGGAATTGTTGGCGTCACGGACGGCGGAAGTGGCAAAAGCCATCATTTCCTCGCATCCGGACGTCTTGGCGATACCGGCGAATTCGGAGACCGTCGAGACCAACCGATCGGCTCCTGACGTGGTGATATCGCCGCGGTCGTCGGTGTTCTCTGCCAGCCTCAACGTGGACTTGGTCGAGCTCATGGGTGTTGGGTGGCCGCCCCGATGGGCGTCCACAACCAATAGATGGACGGTATTGCTTCCGACGTCGAGTACCCCTAGTCGCACATCGCCACGTTACTGGGTCTACGGTCGGCCCTTGTGACAGCAGGTAACCCAGACCGGTCCCACAAGATGACTCCGAGCCCCGAGGTCGATCTCGATTTCCCGCGCGAATGGGTCGAATTTGTCGATCCGGATAACTCCGAACACCTCATTTCCGCTGATATGACGTGGTTGCTCTCGCATTGGACCTGCGTGTTCGGCACGCCGGCATGTCAGGGCATCATCGGCGACCGCCCGGACGACGGCTGCTGCTCGCACGGCGCTTTCCTCTCCGATCAGGAAGATCAGGACAAGCTCGATGCGTCAGTGAAAATGCTCACAGCCGAAGACTGGCAGTTCATGGAAAAGGGTCTCGGCAAGAAGGGCTACGTCGAAGAAGACGACCTCGAGGACGAGCCCGCGCTGCGCACCCGCCGCTACAAGGGTGCGTGCATCTTCCTCAACCGGCCGGGTTTTGCCGGCGGCGAGGGCTGCGCACTGCATTCCATGGCGCTCAAGAAGGGCATCGAGCCGCTCGAGGTCAAGCCCGACGTGTGCTGGCAGCTACCCATCCGCCGCACTCAGGACTGGGTCGACCGGCCGGACGGCGTGCAGATCCTCAAGACCACGATCACCGAGTACGACCGCCGCGGCTGGGGTGAGGGCGGCGACGACCTCGCCTGGTACTGCTCCGGCTCCCCCGACGCTCATGTCGGGGAGCGGCAAGTCTGGCAGTCCTACGGGCCGGAACTGACGGAGCTTCTCGGAAAGCGCGCGTACGACGAGCTGGCTCGCCTCTGCAGGCGTCGCGCTGGCCTGGGCCTCATAGCGGTCCACCCGGCGACCACGATCGCTCAGAACAAAGCTCAGGGCTGACTCCGCGTAAACCGAAAAATTTCAGCCGCTCACACGATCGTGTGAGCGGCTGAATTCTTTCTCGACATTTCTTCTCGACGAGGTTCGATCACGCTTCGAGCTTGTAGCCCAATCCGCGGACGGTGACCAGATGTTCCGGCTTGGCCGGATCCGATTCGATCTTCGAACGCAACCGCTTCACGTGTACGTCAAGGGTTTTGGTGTCACCGACGTAGTCGGCTCCCCAGACGCGGTCGATCAGCTGTCCGCGGGTCAACACCCGGCCGGAGTTGCGGAGCAGGTACTCGAGGAGGTCGAACTCCTTGAGCGGCAACGTCACCGGGTTACCGGCCACCTGCACGACGTGACGTTCGACGTCCATCCGTACCGGTCCGGCCTCGAGCACACCGTTGTCGGAGGCGAGGTCTGCCTCGTTCTCCACCCCGCGGCGCAGCACCGCACGGATGCGGGCGATCAGCTCGCGCGCCGAATACGGTTTGGTCACATAGTCGTCCGCACCGAGTTCCAGGCCGACGACCTTGTCGATCTCACTGTCGCGCGCCGTCACCATGATGACGGGAACGCCGGAGCGCGATCGCAGCGCCTTGCAGACGTCCGTGCCACTCATGCCGGGCAGCATGAGGTCGAGCAGGACGATGTCCGCTCCGGAGCGATCGAATTCCGCCAACGCCGACGGTCCGTCGTTGACGATGGTGGTCTCGAAGCCTTCCTTGCGGAGCAGGAACGCCAGCGGGTCCGCCAAGGACTCCTCGTCCTCCACGATCAGCACACTCGTCATCGTTTGGCCTCCATGCCGTTTTCTCTACTGCCTTGTTCTCGTCTGCCGATCCGCGTGGAACCGGCGGTTCCCGCGTCGTCAGAGTCGATGTCGTCGTCCGACTCCACGTGTGCGGGTATCTGCAACGTGAAGGTAGACCCTGTTCCCGGTTTGCTCCACAGTTCGATGGAGCCGTTGTGATTGGCCGCGACGTGTTTGACGATCGCCAGCCCCAGACCGGTTCCACCGGTCTGCCGTGACCGCGCCTTGTCCACGCGGAAGAATCTCTCGAACACTCGCTCCTGGTCCGCTTTCGCGATGCCCTCGCCTCGGTCGGTGACCGCGATCGCGACATTGTCGCCGCGCACCGATCGACTGACGGACACCGGAGAACCTTTGGGCGAGTACGCAATAGCGTTCTCGATGAGGTTGGACAGTGCTGTCACGAGGAGGGTCTGATCTCCGAGCACCTCCAGCCCGCTCGGATGGTCGGTGGTGACGGTGATCCCGGCGGCCTCGGCCGAGAGATTCGACCGCGACAGCGCCTCGGACACCACCGTGTCGACGTCGACCACGTCGAGATCCGGCAGCTTCTCGGCACCTTGCAGACGCGAGAGAGCAATCAACTCGGTGACCATCTTGCCCAGACGAATCGACTCACCGAGCACCCGTTCACCGAAGTGACGCACCGACTCCGGATCGTCCGCGGATTCGAGCAGTGCCTCCGCGAGCAAACTCATCGCGCCGACCGGGGTCTTCAGTTCGTGGCTGACGTTCGCGACGAAATCGCGTCGTGTCGCCTCCATGCGGACCTGCTCGGAATCGTCGTCGGCGAACAGGACCACGAAGTTGCGGTCGTCCTTGCTGAGCAACCGAGCGGTGCCACGAACGGCAATCTTGTCGCGGCCGCGCTGCGCGGTCTGCGCTGTCAGATCCACCTCGACGGTCTGTCCTGTCCGCAGGACTTCCTGCGCTGCCCGCCACGCTCGCTCGTCGACCAGACGATTCTTGACCAAGCCGAGTTCTTCGGCGCGAGGGTTGAAGAGCACGACGTCGTGGAAACCGTCGACGACGGCGATGCCGCTTTCCGACGCCAGCACGATGAGGTCGAGGACCTGGGACATCGTGAGCCCGGTCTGTTCGTCCGAGCGCTGACTCTGGCGCGACGACAGCCTTGGCACCAGCACCCCGCCGACGAGGTAGCCGACCAAGCCGGCGACCACGACCAGCAGCACTGCAATCACGACACTCACGGCGCAATCGTACGTTCGCGCGAAGTGTCGGTTACGGCGGGTTCGGACGTTCCCGCCCGCGTAATCCGCCAGGTGGACGGCGTTGGTTCGTCGTTCATCTGTTGTTGGCCGAGGCCCCCCGACAACACTGTTCGGAGGGCCTCGACGCACATCATCGGGTTGCTACTTTCCGCCCTGATTCGCCACCGCGGCGGCGCCGGCAGCGGCGGCCTCCGGATCCAGGTAGGTGCCACCCGGGTTGAGAGGCCTCAGGTTCTCGTCGAGGTCGTAGCGCAGCGGGATTCCGGTCGGGATGTTCAGGCCCGCGATGTCTTCGTCCGAGATGCCGTCGAGGTGCTTGACCAACGCACGCAGCGAGTTGCCGTGCGCGGTGACCAGCACGTTCCGGCCGGCGAGCAGCTCCTGGGAGATGGTGTCCTCCCAGTACGGGATCAGGCGCTTGACGACGTCGAGCAGGCACTCGGTCAGGGGAACCTCGTCGAGGTTCGCGTACCGGGGATCGGTGTCCTGGCTGTACTCGCTGCCGGCTTCGATGGCGGGCGGAGGGGTGTCGTAGCTACGACGCCAGAGCATGAACTGCTCGTTCCCGTACTCTTCCTTGGTCTGAGCCTTGTTCTTGCCCTGCAGAGCGCCGTAGTGGCGCTCGTTGAGGCGCCAGTCGCGAACTACCGGGATCCAGTGGCGATCGGCGGCGTCGAGTGCGAGGTTGGCGGTGCTGATCGCGCGGCGGAGGAGAGACGTGTAGAGAACGTCGGGCAACAGGTTGTGCTCGGCGAGCAGTTCGCCGGCGCGCTTGCCTTCGGCCATGCCCTTGTCTGTCAGGTGTACGTCCACCCAGCCGGTGAACAGATTGAGTGCATTCCATTCGCTCTCGCCGTGGCGGAGCAGGACCAGGGTTCCGATACTCATGGCGTTCATCCTGGCACGAGTACCGGAACCCTTCTTGGTCAACCCTGTCTGGAAATCAGCTCGGGGCTACTTCCGCAGTTCGCAGATCCTTGCGGAGGATCTTTCCGGCCGCGGATTTCGGCACGGTGCTGATGAACGAAACCTGGCGGACCTTCTTGTGCGGCGAGACGCGCTCGGCGACAAACGAGATCACGTCGGCTTCGGTCAACTCGGCGCCGTCCTGGAGAACGACGAATGCCTTCGGAACCTCTTCGCCCTCGGCGTCGAGCACACCGATCACGGCGGCGTCGGCGATCTGCGGATGCGTCAGCAGCAGAGCCTCGAGTTCGGCCGGGGGAACCTGGTAGCCCTTGTACTTGATCAGTTCCTTGAGGCGATCGACGATTTTGACGACGCCGTCTCCGTCGACGGTCGCGATGTCACCGGTGTGCAGGTAACCGTCGTCGTCGAGGGTGTCCTTGGTGGCCTGGTCGTTGCCGAGGTAGCCCACCATGATGTTCGGGCCCTTGCACCACAGTTCACCGGGCTCGCTGACCCCGTCCGTGCCGAGTGCCGGGTACGCGACCTCTTCGCCCGTTCCGGGGTCGACGAGCTTGCATTCCATGTTGGCGATGGTGGGACCGCAGGTGTCGAGTGCGATGTCGTCACGATCGAACGGGATCGCGTGCGAGACGGGGCTCATCTCGGACATGCCGTAGCCCTGGCGGACGTGGCAGTTCAAACGGTCTGCGACGGCCTTGCCGAGCGCCGCGTCGAGCGGGGCCGCACCGGAGAAGATGGTGTGCACGCTCGAGAGGTCGTACTGGTCGACCAGCGGGTGCTTGGCCAGCGCGACGGCAACGGGCGGTGCGACGAAGATGTACGTCGACTTCTGCTCGGCGACGATCCGCAGGAACTCCACGAGATCGAACTTCGGCATCGTGATGAGGCTCGCGCGGCGGTACAGCGCGGCGTTGAGCAGCACCGTCATGCCGTAGATGTGGAAGAACGGCAGGACCGCGAGGATCTTGTCGTCGGTCTCGATCCCCATCCGCGGGATGATCTGGCAGACGTTGGCCACGAGGTTGCGATGGGTGAGCATGACGCCCTTGGGCCGGCCGGTGGTGCCCGACGAGTACGGCAACACCGCGAGCTGGGTGGCCGGGTCGAAGGAGACCTCGGGCGCCGCTGCACCCTCGCCGAGCAGATCTCGCAGCGACAGGTGGCCTTCGGCTCCGTCGAGCACGAACACGTTCTCAGCGGGGATGCCGACCTGATCGGCAGCTGCCTTGGCCTGCGGCAGCAAAGGCGAGACGGTGAAGAGGAACTTGGCCTTGGAATCGGTGAGCTGCTTGGCGATGTCCTCGGCGGTGTAGAGAGCGTTGATCGTGGTCGCGACACCACCGGCACGAAGGATGCCGTGGAAGACGGAACCGAAGGCGGGGACGTTGGGCGAATGCAACCCGACCACGTCTCCGACGGCGAGTCCACGCGCAGCGAGAGCGCCTGCAACGCCGTTGATCTGTGCGATCAGCGATGCGTATGTGGTGACCGCGCCAGAACTGCCTTCGACGAATGCCGTCTTGTCGAGGTCTGCGGGGTCGGTGTTTCCGAACAGGAAGTCGTAGACGCTGAGGTTGGGGATTTCAACGTCGGGGAACGGACTCTTGAAGCTCACTGTGCTCCTCGAAAAGTTGCGCGGCAGGGTGGTGTGACCAACTTACTGTGACTCACGGGAACAGTATTATTCCGTGACGACAGTCACAAGTAAAGGCCACTTTACGTGACACATCAGCGATGTGTCTCACCCCGCTCGGTCAGCTTTGCGCGGGCTCCTCCTCGATGAGGTGCTTGAACGGTTCGAGATTCGCCAGCGACTCACCTCGCGACACCCGCCACGCCCACTCACGCTTGATCGACGAAGAGAAACCGAGTTCGAGGATGACGTTGAAATCGCCGTCGGCGGCTTCGAGAACCTGACCGAGCACTCGATCGAGTTCATCGCCGGTCACGGCATGCTCGGCGATCTTGCCGACCAGGTAGATGTCCCCGACCTTGTCGAGTGTGTACGCCACCCCGTACAGACGGCGGTTGCGCTTGAGCAAGAACTTGTAGACGCCTTCGAAGTTCTCGTCCACCTTGCGGCACACGAAGGCCTCGACCCGCACGCCGTGATTGCCGACGGTGAGCAGAGTCGACGTCTTGAGTTTGTGCTCGCCGGGAAGTTCGACGATGAAATGCGCGTCGTCTTTTCTGGTGAACTCGAGTTCGCGCTCGGTGAGGGCCTGCTCGATAGTGTCCGAAATGCTGCTCATGTACGCACTCCCCCGGTCCGGCGCAGACGCCACAGACCCCGCGCACGGCGGGGCGAGAAGTCGCTGGGACCGGTTCCGTTGTTGTAGTTGACTGCGGCTTTGCGATAGCTCTCGAGCAAACCGTCCGCGGTGTGTTCCCACGAGAAATTCTCGGCGTGCCGCGGCGCCTGCGCGGCGAGTTCGGCCAAGCGCTTCGGCGTTGTCACCAAAGATTCGAGGGCGCCGGCCCAGTCTTCGGTGCGGTGTCCTTGAACCAGCAGGCCCGTCTCACCGTTGCGTACGGCCACTCCCAGTCCGCCGACGTCGGCGGCGATCACCGGAGTTCCGCAGGCTTGAGCTTCGATGGCTACCAACCCGAAGGACTCCGAATAGCTCGGCACCGCAACCAGATCCGAGGCACGGTAGACATCGGCGAGACGCTCCGGCGCCTGCGGTGGCAAGAACGTCACTTGCGCCGTGATGCCGAGCGAACGTGCCAGTTCGATCAACACGTCCGGCCGCGCGAGCCCGGTTCCGGAAGGCCCACCGACAACAAGGATGCGCAGGGGCAAACCGGGCCGGCGGCTGATCACTTCGGCTGCAGCACGCAGCAGCACGTCCGGCGCTTTGAGCGGTTGGATGCGGCCGACGAATGTCACGACCACTTCGCCGGGGTTCAATCCCAACAACGCGCGGGCAGCATCGCGGTCACCCGGTCGATAGCGGGTGAGGTCGGCGCCCGGCGCAACTACGTCGATACGCGTGGGATCTGCGCCGTACAACTCGTGCAGCGCTTTGGCTTCGTCGGTGGTGTTGGCGACCAGCCGATCGGATTCGGCGACAACTTGCTGCTCGCCGATCTGCCGTGCTGCGGGCTCCGGGGTGTCCCCCTCGGCCAGCGAAAGATTCTTCACTGCCGCGAGGGTGTGCGCGGTGTGGACGAGGGGCACGCCCCAACGATCGCGGGCCAGCCAGCCGACCTGCCCGGACAACCAGTAGTGCGAGTGAATCAGGCTGTAGTACCCGGGTTCGCGTCGCGCTTCCTCCCGAAGAACTCCCGCGACGAAGGCACACAGTTGAGTCGGCAGATCTGCCTTGTCCAGTCCTTCGAAGGGACCGGCTGCGATGTTGCGAACCCGCACCCCGGGAGCGGCGTCCACGACGGGCGCGTCCGCGGAAGACGTCGCGCGGGTGAATATCTCCACCTCGACGCCACGTTTGGCGAGCTGAATGGCAGATTGCAGAACGTAGACATTCATCCCACCCGCGTCACCGGTGCCGGGTTGCGCCAATGGCGAGGTGTGGACCGAGAGAACGGCCACCCGGCGAGGGCGCGAAATGTGCATGGGCGTCACCACTCCATACTGCCCCCTCACCGGGCGCGAACTCTAACCGAGGCTCGAGATGAAGGTTCGCACTTCGGACACGAATCGTGTCGGATCCTCCACGAACGGGCCGTGATTGCAGCCTTCCCAGTACGACGCCTGCGACTTGGGAATCAATTCCTCGGCGTGCTTACCTGCACTCACGTCGACGACGGAGTCCTCGGTTCCGTGCAGAACGAGGACCGGGATGTCCAGGTTGCGGAGCAGGTCGTCGTGACCGACGGCACGGTTGAACAACGCTGCGCGCACCCGCGGACGCGTCGAGAGGCTGTACCCGAACAATGCCTGCGACGCTGCGCCCTTGCCCTCGGGTGGGCCGGTGAGTGCGTTGCCGAAAGCGCCGAGTGCCCGGATCGCCTCGCGGGGATCTTCGGACATCGCGCCGGGAACCGCACTCCGCATTGCCGAGCCGACCTTGCCGCCCTTCTCCCCGCGCCCGATGCTGGTGATCGCACCGACCAGAACCGCACCCGCCACCGCTCCGGTTCCGTGCGCTGCCAGGTAATCGCAGATCACCAGACCGCCGTACGACCAGCCGAGCAGGATCGCGTTCTCGGTGACGCCTTCGGCAGCGAGAACCGCCGCGACGTCGCCGGCCCAGTTCGCGGAGTCGTCGTATCCGGATTCGGGCGCATCGGAGTAACCGTGGCCGCGCAGATCGACGGCGATCAAGCGGTAGTCCGCAGCCAGGTCCGCGAGGACCTGCTCGCCCCAGCACTGTGACGACTGAGCCCAGCCGTGCAGCAGCACCAGCGGGGTCCCAGCCGAATTTCCGGTTACTCGATAGACGATGGACGTGCCGTCGACGCTGACGGCTTCACGAATAGACATGCCGTCACGATAGAGGCTGCGACTGCGGCGCCGACGGCGAGCATGTAGGCGGAGGAGACGTCGTAGCGGTCGATCAGCTGTCCGGCCAGCGCAGAGCCGAGCGCCACACCGACGCCCAGGCCGGTGACCGTCAGGGTCATTCCCTCCGTGAGCTTTTCCGGTGGGACGATCTGTTCGACCAAGGCTGTCGCGATGATGAGCGTCGGAGCGATGGTCGCGCCGGCCAGGATGTACGCGCCCGCAAGTGCGGCCACGTTTCCGACCAGGAGAAGCGGGACGCTGAGAAGGGCGACCGCGGCGGACGCGATCATCAATTGCCCACGCAGCGATCGCGCCGGGTGCATCGATCCGAAGATCAGACCCGCGATTCCCGAACCGCCGGCGAACAACGCGAGGACCAGCGTCGCGGAGCCAGGTGAATTCTGTTCCTTGGTGAACGCGATGGCTCCGACGTCGATGACACCGAAGATCGTTCCGAGCATCACCATGATCACGATGACGATCCACATCACGGGGTTACCGAGTACCGACCGCCCGCGGCCGGGTCGACGCGGATGCACCTTCGGCTCTGTTCCGCGCTGGATCACCAGCAGCAAGGTCCCCGTGACCAGCAGAATCAACCCCGCAAGTGGTCCAGCCTCGGGGAAGAGTCCGATGCTCAGACCCACCGAGATGACCGGGCCCGCCACGAAGCAGAGCTCGTCCACCACCGATTCGAAGGCGAAGGCGGTGCGCAGCTGAGGTTTTCCGACGTAGATCGCGACCCACCTGGCGCGAATCATCGCCCCGATCGTCGGCGTGGCGCCGCCGGGAATTACCAGGACGAAAAGCAGCCAGTCGGGGGCTTCCATCCGGACTGCGAGCAAGAGTGCCCCGATCGCGGTGACGCTGACGGCCGCGGCAATCGGCAGGACCGCCCTCTGCCCGAAGCGGTCGACCGCGCGCGAGACCGCGGGCGCGATGATCGCCGACGAGAGCGCAAAAACCGCGGCGAGCGCGCCGGCGAGCGCGTAGTCACCACGAAGTTGCGAGATCATCGTCACGATTCCGATGCCGATCATCGCGATCGGCAGCCTTGCGACAAATCCGGCGGCCGAGAAGGCAACCGATCCCGGGGCCGAGAATATCTCGCGGTAGGCGCTCAGCAGGCCTTTGTTGGTGGATTCGCTCATGTCAGCTTCTCGTGCACTGAACAAGGTTCACAGAGCCGAGGCCGACTCGACAAATCGTTTTCACTGTGCGCTCGGGTTGACCTGTCGGTAACTTGCCTTACGATTGCGCGAATGAGTGTCCTGGTGTGTTTCCACGCCCATCCCGATGACGAAGTTTTCACTACGGGCGGCGTGATGAGAATGGCCGCCGACGCAGGTCACCGCGTCGTAGTCGTCACCGCTACCGACGGTGCTCTCGGTGAATTCCCCGACGGACTGTTGGACGAATACGAGACGTTGGCTCAGCGCCGCAGCCGTGAGCTCGAGGCGTCCACCGACGCGTTGGGTGCCAATCGCGTCGTGTCCCTGCACTACCCGGATTCCGGGATGGTGGGTACGCCCGAGAACGAGAATCCGGAAGCGTTCTGCAACGTCGACGTCGAGAAGGCAGCCGAGCGTCTGGCCGAGGTTCTTCGTGAGGAGAACGCCGATGTCCTGACCATCTACGACCCCAACGGCGGATACGGGCACCCGGATCACATCCAGGTTCACCACGTCGGAGTTCGGGCTGCGGAACTCGCGGGCACGCCGTTCGTCTACGAGGCGTCCACCAACCGCGATCACATGAAGATGCTGATGCAGGCCAACCCCGAGTGGACCGAGGAGGCGCAGCCGCCGGACATCGAATCGTTCGGGCTTCCGGCAGACCAACTCACCACGGCCGTCGATGTCAGTTCGGTGATCTCGTCCAAGCGCGCGGCCATGTACGCACACGCGACGCAGGTCGGCGATTTCGGCCCGTTCCTCGAAATGCCGACGGAGCAGCTCGCCGCGGCCTTCGGCACCGAGTGGTTCCGTCGCCGCAACGCGCCGGAAGGTCTGTCCGAAACCGCCCTTCCCCTCTGAAGTCACCGCCCTCGATAAACCGAAGTCCCGACGGAGGTTTCGGCGGCTCGTTACCATCGGTAGGCATGGACCTCGAACAACTTGTCGCGAGCATGCCTTTTGCAGTTCATACCGGAATTCAGTTGGACAGCGCGGCACCCGAACAGGTTGTCGGCCATCTGGATTGGGACAGCCACCGCACCACCGCCGGCAACGGAATGCACGGCGGCGCCTTGATGACGCTGGCAGACAGCGTCGGCGCCGTCTGTGCATTCCTCAATCTTCCGCCGGGCGCAAGTACGTCCACCACCAGTTCGTCGACCGTGTTCACCCGCGGGGTTCGTAAAGGCACGGTCACCGCAACTGCCCGTCCATTGCACGCGGGACGCAGCACCGTCGCGGTCGTGACCGAGATTCGTGACGACGAGGGCCGTCTCGTCGCTCAGGTCACCGCATCACAGGCAGTGCTGGGACCGTGAAGCTTCCCTCGTACCGCGCCTCCGGTGCCACCCTGCCGTTCGGCAATCTGCTTGCCTCCCATGACGTTGCGATGGAGGGCTACTTCTGGCGATTCACGATGCCAGAGAGCGGGCGGGTGGTGATTGCGCTCGCCGGAATCAACAAGTCCGATGGTGGCAACTGGTCGACGCTCGGTCTCGCGGCGCATCCGGGCGGATTCCTCCGTACTGCTGAGCACCCGAGCGGATCGGCCGATTCCCGCATCCTGGGGGCGTACGCCGACAACGCTTTCCGTGGCAACGCCGATCGACTGCAGGTCGATTTCGGCGACAGCCATCTCGACGTGCGCATCAGTAATCAGCGATTCTGGCCGCACCTCCGCTTCGGGGGATCGAGTTACTTCCAATCAGTTCCCGCACTCAATCAGTACTGGCATCCGTGGCTGCTCGGCGGCCGGGTCGAGGGAAGCGCCGTCATCGACGGACAGAGCTGGGATCTCACCGGGGCACAGGTGTACGGCGAGAAGAACTGGGGAAAGGGAGGATTCCCGGAATCCTGGTGGTGGGGGCAGGCCCAGGGATTCACCGACCCACGAGCCTGTGTGGCTTTTGCCGGCGGCCAGGTCAGCGCCGGGCCTCTGCGCACCGAAGTCACCGCCGTGGTGGTCGCATTGCCAGACGGCACAGTGCTGCGTCTGGGCAATCCGCTGACGTCCCAGGTGGAGACGACCGTGTCCGACGATCGCTGGACGCTTCGGGGTTACAGCCGAAAGTGGAGCGTCGACATCGACGGGACCGCGCCCATCGCCGACGCGCACATACTTCCGGTTCCCATTCCTGCCGAGCGTCGAAACGTACCCGGAGCGCTCGAGCATCTCGGTGGAACCATGTCGGTTATCGTCCGGCGACGCGGCACCATAGTCTGGAAGGACAGATCACGATTGGCCGCTCTCGAGCACGGCGGATTGGATCGGGCGCAGGCCGAACTCACTCGGCGGGAACAGCTCTCGCAAGATCGATGAGAGCGGATGCCGCCGGGTTCTTGCCGCCCGACGAACGCCAGACCAATTCCAACCGGGATCGAGCTTCCGGTTCGAGATCGATCCGATGCAACTCCCCCACTGTCGACTCGGGAAGCACAGCCATTCCCAACCCCTGTGCGGCCAACGAAACGATGATGCCGAGGTTGCTTGCCTCGAGCGCAACCGTCGCCTTCGTGCCGGCCGCGGCGCACGCGAAGTCCAGACACGTCCTGATACCGGTTCCCTCCGGAAGGCAGATGACCGATCGCGTGGCGAGTTCGGCAAACGGCAGAGACGACAACTCGGCCAGCGGATGATCCGCCGCCACGGCGGCCACCAGTCGTTCGTCGGTGATCACTCTTGATTCGAGTCCTACCGGCAGCTCCCCCGCAACCCCGATGACGGCTATGTCGAAGGTTCCGTCCACCACTCCGGCAAGCAGGCTGCGCGAATCGTCCTCGGCCAGCGAAATGTCCAAACCTGGGTGTCTGGTGTGTAGACGACTGAGCAGATCAGTCAGATCGGCGGAAGCGCAGGCGGTGACCATGCCGACTGAAACGGAGCCCCGAACCAGTCCGTTCAAGGCGTCGACAACGTCGCGACTGCTCTGCACGGAAGCAAGTGCAGCGCGGGCGTGCGGGAGGACGGCTCGCCCGGCATCGGTCAGACGAACGGTTCGACCACTACGATCGAGCAACTCCTGACCCAGCTCACGTTCCAGTCTTTTGACCTGCGCACTCACACCCGGCTGCGCTACGTGAAGCCGCTCGGCGGCGCGAGTGAAATTGGCTTCCTCCGCTACCGTGACGAAATATTCCAGCTGCCGAAGTTCCATAACTGTTGATTCTAGCTTTGAGACAAACTAGATCTTGGACTTATCGAAACTGTGCTTGCACGATGGAAGCATGACAACAACACATGAAGTTCAGAAGGCAACAACCCCCGAAGACATTGCCCGACTCTTCGTCCAGTTCGCGAACGCCGGAAACGCAGACGCTGTCGCCGGGCTGTACGAGGAAAACGCTGTGATGGCGTTTCCACCCGGCTCCCTCACGATCGGCCGTCAGGCTATCCGCGAAGTGATTTCTCAGATGCTCGCAGCGGCACCGACATTCACCGTCGAGGAAGCCCTAACAACGGTGATCAGCGACGACCTCGCCATGACCTCGACCAAACCGTCCGACGGAACCGGCGGACGCACACAGGTGGCGCGCCGCCAGCCCGACGGTTCGTGGTTGCGGGTGCTCGATCGACCGGAACTCTGACTGCCCTCTTCGCAGTCAGACGGCCGACGCACGCCGCATGGCCGCCGCCGGATCGGCGAACAGCGAGCTCAGTGACACGACCGTCGAGGCGTATTCCTGAACGCGATTGCCGAAACCGGTGATGCGAATGTCCTTGCGCTCCAAGGAGGATGCCGACGAGAAAGCCTCGGCGACGTGCGGCACGCCGGCCGGATAGTCGGTGAACGCCTGGCCACCGAGGATCACCCGATCCGGGTTGAACAGGTCACGCAACATCGCCACTGTCCGGCCGAGCACGCGCGCCCGGTCGACCAGAAGTTCGTGGGCCGGAATGGAACCCGCCGACGCAGCACGATAGACATCGGCGATCGTGACACGCTCACTGCCCTGGATCACTGCGCCCGAAGACAGCGCCTGCGCGACGACCGCTCGGTCGCTGATCGTCGCTTCCAAGCAACCCACCGCGCCGCAGGTGCACCGCGCCGACGAGCCGGTGGGCAGGTGCGCGATCGAACCGGGCCCGCTGGACGGAGTGTGCACTCGCCCTTCGAAAGTGATTGCGATACCAGCAGTTTCACGGGCATAGAAGTACAGTCCGGTGGTTCCCGGCGTCGGCGCCTCGGCGCGGTCGTTGCTGAGCAGAAGTTCCGACGCGGCCATCGCCTCGACATGGGCGGCAACCGAAACGGGGAGGTCCAAGCCGGCTCCGATGATGGATCCGACCTTGGCGCCCTTCCACCCCAGGCGCGGGTGATCGACTACTCCGGTCGCTGAATCGACGCGACCGCCGATGGCCACGCCGACGGCGAGCGGGCGACGCTTGTGCCACCGTGAGGCAAACGATTTGGCCGACCGCGCAATGGTGGCAAGTGCGACAGCGGAATTGGTGGCGGGCGTCGGAATCTCGACGGCGCCGAGCACCTTGCCACGAATGTCGCTGGCGATGATGCTGGTGACTACGGCACCGATGTGGATCCCGACGGTCAGGTACGGCTCGTGATTGACCTCGAACGGAACCCGCGGACGCCCGATGGCGCCGGAGGCTGTCAGGTCTGCGCGTTCGCGCAGGATTCCGAGGTCGAGCAGGCTCGTGACCTGCCGGTTCACGGTGGCAATACTCAGTCCGGACGCTTTCGCGGCGGTATCGCGAGAGAGCGGTCCGCGGGATCGAGCAATGCGCAACACAGTCGCGGACGGACCGTCGGCAATGCGCAGTTCGGGCGCAACGATCTGGGTACGGGTCCGGGTTCCCGAGAGCGCGGTTCGCGATCGGATGTTCGGAATGGCAGAGATGGTGGGTGTCGACATGGCTGTCCCTTGCAGAAGGAGGAGAAGGCGCATATCTCTGTCGACCGAAAAATCAGCGTTTCCACTGGTCACACGAAGAAGAAGACAGAAAAGGCGCAGAAATTAGCTGCAGAAAGAACGGCGGCGACAACACAGCTCTCGCGCCAGAGGCAGACGCGAACCAAGCGCAGCGGTCACATAGGTGACCCGCAAAGCGGCAGGCTGGTCGGTCGACATGGCTCCAAAAGTAGCAGCTTCACCGAGATTCACAAATCAGGTGCGGTAACGATCACACTGAACGCAACCCTGTCGTGGCGAAATCTCGCGTGTTTGGGTGGGCACACTCCCCACGAAAGGTGCACCATGTCTACAGCTTTCGCCAAGCCGACCCTCACCAATGCGGCGTCGACGAACGGAGCGGCTGCTGACGCCGCTCGCGGCACTGTCACCACCCTCGGCGCGCATATCGGCGCCCGCATCGACGGAATCACCCTCGGCGGGCACCTCGACCCGGCGACGATCTCACTTATCCGACAGGCACTTCTCGAACACAAGGTGATCTTCTTTCGCGGGCAAGACCACCTCGACAACGATTCGCAGTACGAGTTCGCCCAGCTACTGGGCACCCCGACCACTGCCCACCCCACGGTGAAGTCGCACGGCGCAAAAGTCCTCCCCATCGATTCGGACCTGGGCAAAGCCAACAGTTGGCACACCGACGTCACCTTCGTCGATCGCATCCCCAAGGCGTCGATCCTGCGCGCGGTGCAGCTACCCGAATACGGCGGTTCCACGACGTGGGCGTCAGGGGTAGCCGCGTACAACGGACTGCCGGATCCGCTCAAGACGCTCGCGGAGAACCTCTGGGCCCGCCACACGAACGTCTACGACTACGCGGCCACCAGTGCCGAGCGGCTCACCGAAGATCGCACGGCCGCCTACCGCGAAGAGTTCCAGTCCACATACTTCGAGACGGAACACCCGGTGGTGCGTGTCCACCCCGAAACCGGAGAACGCACGCTCGTCCTCGGACACTTTGTCAAGAACTTCGTCGGGTTGAGCACCGAACAGTCGAACGGCGTGTTCAAGCTCCTGCAGGATCACGCCATCAAGCTCGAGTACACGACGCGCTGGAACTGGGCGGCGGGTGATGTCGCCATCTGGGACAACCGCGCCACCCAGCACTACGCGATCGCCGACTACGACGATCAGTACCGCCGTCTGGAGCGCATCACACTTGCCGGTGACATTCCGGTCAACATCCACGGGGAACGAAGCAGCAGCATCGCCGGCGACGCTTCCGAATACTCGATTATCGAAGGTGCCTCGACTCTCCCATGACTTCGCCGGATTCCATCCTTCCTCCGCATGCCCGCGGTTACGAAGGCTTCGAGGGCCGAATCGGCCGCACCGCAGCCGATTCGGCCCCGTCGTGGCCCACCGCCTCGACCCCGACTCCCGGATCACCCAACATCGTCGTGGTTCTGATCGACGACATGGGATACAGCGACATCGGGCCGTTCGGCTCCGAGATCGAGACTCCGACCCTCGATCGGCTTGCCGCACAGGGTGTTCGGTTGACCAACTATCACACGACACCCCTCTGCTCACCCTCACGCGCCGCACTTCTCACCGGCCTCAATCCGCACCGCGCCGGGTACGGATTTGTCGCCAACGCCGATCCGGGATACCCCGGGCTTCGTCTGGAATTGGCCGACGACGTGCAGACACTCCCCGAAATCCTGCGCGGCGCAGGCTATGCGACCTATGCGGTCGGCAAGTGGCATCTCGTGCGCGACGCAAACCTCGCCCCGGGGCGAAGTCGCGATTCCTGGCCGACGCAGCGCGGTTTCGATCGATACTACGGCTCGCTCGAAGGCCTCAATTCCTTCTACTATCCCAATCAGCTGATCTCCGACAATTCGGTGGTCGACGTCGACGAGTATCCCGAGGGCTACTACCTCACCGACGATCTGACCGACAAGGCCGTCGGGTACATCAAGGATCTGCGCGCCCACGATCAGGACAAGCCGTTCTTCCTCTACTTCGCACACGTCGCGATGCACGGACCTTTGCAGGCCAAGCCTGCCGATCAGGCAAAATACCGCGGTCGCTACGACGAGGGCTGGGATCGAATCCGAGAGTCTCGGTTCGCCTCTCAGCTCCTGCAAGGACTCTTTCCGGAAGGAACACGGCAGGCTCCGCGAAACTCCGAACCCGGCTTCGACGTCCCCGAATGGCATTCGCTCACACCGGAAGTGCAGTCTCGGTTCGCCCGCTACATGGAGGTGTACGCGGCGATGGTCGACTCGATCGATCAGAGCGTCGGACGCATCGTCGACACCCTGGACGAGCTGGGCGAGCTCGACAACACGATCATCGTCTTCACCTCGGACAACGGCGGCACCGCCGAGGGAGGTTCGGACGGAACCCGAAGCTACTTCGCACAATTCGCGCACATCCAGGATCCGGACTGGGTCGGCGATGTCCCCCACGACGAATCCCTGATCGGCGGACCGGAGTTGGGCGTCCACTATCCACGTGGATGGGGGCAGACGTCCAACACCCCCTTCCGGTTCTACAAAGGGCAGTCCTTCGCGGGAGGAATTCGTGTTCCCTTCGTCCTGTCGTGGCCCGCGGGGTTGAAACCCGGAGCAGGCGACAACGGAATTCGCGACCAGTTCGCCTACGTCACCGACCTGACCCCCACGCTGCTGGACCTGGCCGGAATCGACGCACCGAGCGTACGAAACGGGCTTCCGGTGAAGGAGTTCGACGGTGTCTCGACCGCACCGGTTCTGCGATCGTCCACCGCTCCGAGCACTCACACCGAGCAGTACACCGAGATGACCGGCAACCGCGGCTACTACAAGGACGGCTGGAAACTGCTGGCCCTGGCGCCGGACGACATCGACAAGCCACACTGGCAATTGTTCGACGTCCGCACCGACCCGACCGAGCTCGACGACCTCGCATCACGGTTTCCCGACAAGGTCCGCGAACTCGCCGAGGCCTGGGACCACTCGGCGTGGGCGAACACCGTCTTTCCGCTACTCGGCAACTCGGTGGGCGCAGTCCGGCGGCCGGCGGAGGAGGCACTCTCGCGCCCGGTCCGTCTGCTTGCCGGAACACCTCCACTGGAGCGCTACCGGTCGAGCAAACTGATCGGGTTCCGCGACTTCGACATCACCGTCGAACTCGACGGTTACCGCACCGGTGACGCCGGTGTCCTTGTCGCTCACGGTGATCCACAGGGCGGATATCTTCTCTACGTCGAGGACGGGCACCTGCATCTCGGATACAACGCATTCGGTTCCTACTCCGTGGTCGACGCAGGCCCGTTGGCGATCGGCAGCAAGCGCATCGACGTGTCCGTGACGGTGGTACCGCGGCTGCGTTGGGATCTCCACGTCAGCGTCGACGGAATCCATGCGGGTCAACTACTCGGGCAGGTACAACTGGTCGGGATGGCGCCGTGGACCGGCATTTCGGTCGGCGTCGACGCGAGAGGGCCGGTGTCGTGGGATGTGCGCCGACGCCACGGACCGTTCCGGTACAGCGGCTCTCTGCGCGCCGTCACCTACACACCCGGGCGGATACAAGTACCGCGTCGTCACATCGAATCCATCGAACGGGAAGCAGAGTATGCCGCCGACTAGCCCTACGATTGCATCATGACCATTTCTTCCGATGCCCGCATCGCCGTAGTCACCGGAGCCAGCTCCGGAATCGGTGAGGCCACCGCCCGCACCCTGGCAGCTCAGGGATTCCACGTCGTGATCGGTGCTCGCCGCGTTGATCGTCTCGAGAAGATCGCCGAGGAAATCGGTGGTACTGCTCTCGAACTCGACGTCACCGACGAGGATTCCGTCGACGCGTTTGCGGCCGTGGTCCCCCGTGTCGACATGTTGGTCAACAACGCGGGTGGTGCAAAGGGTCTGGCGACGGTCCTGGACGCCGATCTTGACGACTGGCGGTGGATGTGGGAGACCAATGTCCTGGGCACGTTACGTGTGACGAAAGCACTGCTGCCCAAGCTGATCGATTCGGGTGATGGTCTGGTCGTGACCATCACCTCGGTGGCCGCGCTGGAGGCATACGACAACGGCTCGGGTTACACCACCGCCAAGCACGCTCAAGCCGTGCTTCACCGGACATTGCGCGGTGAACTGTTGGGCAAGCCCGTTCGTCTGACCGAAATCGCGCCGGGAGCCGTCGAGACGGAGTTCTCACTCGTCCGGTTCGAAGGTGATCAGGACAAGGCAGACAAGGTGTACGAGGGAATCACACCGTTGGTGGCGCAGGACATCGCCGAGATCATCGGTTTTGTCGCCTCGCGGCCGTCGCATGTGAACCTCGATCAGATCGTCGTCAAGCCGAGGGATCAGGCAAGCCCCGGCCGGTTCCACCGCACCACCAGCTAGTTCGAATCGTTCTGACTAACCAGTGCGAATCGCCCGGTGTAGGACGAGGCCGAGATTGCGTGCAATCTCGGCCTCCGTCATTTCCGCGGAAGCGCCGCGGGCACTGACGGTTTCACCCGCGGTGATGATGTACCGACCGTCATCGGCATAGTCGTACCAGTGGAACGTTATTCCGTCGTCGGTCGGTCTGCTGTCGACGGCTCCGCCTGGGTATGCGGTGACTTCACCGATCGAGGTCCGTGCTCGACCGAAGAACCTGCGCACTTCCTCGCTTCCGCGTGCACTGCCGGCGCTGCTCAGAAAGCTCTGTCCCCCGGCAGGTTTCGATCTCTCGATGCTCACACCACGCTCCGATCCGGCGGAGCAGGCGGGCAGCCGATCGACCAGCATCCGCGGAATGGCCGACGGATGCGCCACGCTCAGAACCACGTCGGAGCCACAGTCCGAAGTCCTGCCGGGCAGTTGGTTTGCGAGCACGCCCAGATCGCCGGCAACGACGCCGTGCAATCGCGTCACTGTACTCATGTTCGGCCCGTGAAAACCGGAAACCTCCACGCGCGCAGCTGGATTCGCAAGAGCTCCGAGAACGTGATGCAGCCGATCGTCAAGCATGGAAGACAGGCGCACTCCCGCTCGACGGCGCTCCGCTGTCAGCTCGTTCATGGTTTCGGCCGTCGAACGAAACCGAAGCGGGTACGGGAGGCGGTCACGTCCGACCGCTTCCCAGAGGATCGAGAATTCGAGGCCGGTGAATTGCCACTGCTTGGTCGTCATTCGCCCAACACCGCCGGGGAGACCATGGGTAGGTCGCCGATCAGGGCGTTGCCGTTCTCGACCGTGACGAGGTAGCCGGGGGTGTCGTGAACGTTGTCTTCGTCTTGTCCTTGTCCGCGTCCCGGTGCCATGCCGCCGACGCCACCCATCGCGCCCCGACCGCTCTGCGCGCCCGTCGCCGAGGTACCGCCAGTTCCGTTGACGCCCCCACGCCCGCCACCGGCGAGGCCGCCCACGCCGCCAGGGCCGAGAGCGCCACCTCCAGTTCCGCCTGGCCCGAAGCCGCCGGTACCGATTCCACCTGCGGAACCACCACCCGAACCGCTACCCATGAGGCCTGAAGGCACTCCGGAACCGAGCTGAGCAGCATTCGGAGTTGCACCTGCCAGGCCACCTGGCGCTGCACCGGCCGGCAGTGGGCCGGCATGTGCCGCGGCAGTCCCGGCCGGGCCGGAATCGTTTGCGAACCGGGCAGCATCGGCACCCGAATTCCCTTGGGCATCAACGCCGCCACGGTTGTCACCATTTCCGGAATTGGTGCCGGATGGGTTCTGACCGGAACCGTCTCCGGCCGGGTTCGCACCGCCGAGGTGTCCACCGTCCGCTCCTCCACCAACTCCGCCACCCGATGTAGATGGCGTGCCGAGCCCGGTCCCCGAACCCGAAGTGTTCCCGCCGCCGGAACCACCGCCACCGAATGCGCCGCCCCCAGACCCTCCACTGCCGGCACCTCCACTGCCAGCCCCGCCACTGCCGGTGACCGGATTGAACGCGGCCGGGAGGATCGGCACCTGGTCGTCCGCGCGCTTCATGTACGGCAGATACACGTCCTTCATCACCTGGCGCGCTTGACGTTCGGCTTCTTCCGCTTCGTATTGGGCCTGCTTCCACGTAGCCCCGGGAACCACGCTGAGGATCATCTCGACCGTCGAGGCGCCGTCGGGTGCCGGAATCGAGCGTTTGGCCTCGTGGAGTGCGATCTTCGCCTCCTCGATCTTGTTCGAGATCAGATCGACCCGCACCTTCAGCTCACCCGCATCTGCCGAGTAGGCCAGCACGGCCGCCAACGCAGCCGAGCCGCCCCGCCCCTGCCAGCCTTCGGTGATCGCGCCGTTCACATCGTTCTGGAACTTCCCGATGCCGGCTTCCACCCGGCCGGCAATAGCCTTCCAGGCCTCGCCGATTGCGCTCAGGGTTGCCGGATCCATCTCGTTGACGTGATCGAAGATTTCGGAGTGCGACATCGCGTCGAACGGATCGTCGTCCACGATTGCATGTTCGCTGTACTCCAGCGACGAGGTCTGAGCGGTGAGGGCATCGCGCTCACCCCAGGCTCGTGCGCGCTCTGCATCGGCGTCCGCAGTCGCAGCAGCCATCTCGCCGTCGAACGCGCCGCGGTCGTCGGTCACGGATTGAACCAGAGCAGATGTAGCGATTGCGCTCGCGACAGGAATGCCGACAACTGGCAATGCCGCCACGCCGGAAGGGACGGCCTGCGTCGCTTCGGAAATTCTGCCCAGCACGTCTTCCAGAAATGGAATGCCCACTGCCGTCCCCCTGACGTCGAAACCTCCGTCAGACTCCCCCGAGCCGACAGCACTTACCTGTACTGACGCAAGCAACGCCCGGATGGTTCCGAACTTCGCCAGATTGCTCGGTTCACAGCGACAAATCGGTTTACGGCAGTGCGGACATCGACTTCCAGGTCGGCAGATCGATCGCCCAGTCGTAGATGTCGCCGTCCGCAGGAGACAGGTCGATCGACGTGCCGGTCACCTCGACGGGGTCACCGTAGAGGGCCGTTCCGAAGTACTCCTGCGCGTCGGACGTCGACAGGTTGATGCAACCGTTCGTGACGTTCGACGAACCCTGTACCCCGGTGGTTTCAGGATTGGCGTGGATGAATTCGCCGTTATTGGAGATGCGCACCGCCCAACGCTCGCGCACGTTCTCGTAGAACGGCGGGTTGGACATCATGAAGTCTTCGTACTTCTCGGTCACCATGTGAATGCCACTGCGCGTGACGTTTCGGGGTTCGTTGCCCTCGCCGTAGCTGACGGGAATGTCCATGATCGTCTGGCCGTCGCGCACCACCTGCATGCGGTGGCTCGGTGCATTCGCCTTCACGATCTGGCTGCG
Organism: Rhodococcus sp. NPDC057135; assembly: GCF_042670865.1. NCBI lineage: Bacteria > Bacillati > Actinomycetota > Actinomycetes > Mycobacteriales > Nocardiaceae > Rhodococcus > Rhodococcus sp. NPDC057135. The sequence continues at coordinate 192,535 of NZ_JBHUUU010000005.1, read as the reverse complement.
ACCGATCGTGAAATCGAGGGTGAGATCCTGGTCGCCGTAGGCGCCACCGCCGTAGTTCAAACCGTAGAGCTTGGCATCCAGATGGACAGTCGTTCCTGGCACCCAGTAATCGGCCGGGCGCCAATGAGCCCGAGATCCGCCGTTGTCGTCAGCCAGCCAAGCCCACGATCCGGCGGTGGGCGGCACGGTGGTCACGACAAGTGCCTTCTCGACGGCCGCCTTGTCGACGACAGAGTTGTCGAACTGCACGGTGATCGGTGCCGCGATGCCAACTTCCTGGCCGTCGGCGATGTTGAGGGTGGCGCCGGTGGTCGACTCCGGGGCAACCGTCGTAAAGCTCCCTTGGACCGGCACGGATTTACCATCGGTTCCGGTTGCCGAGCCCGACCACGAATACGTGGTGCCGTAGCCGAGTGCCTCACTGACGGTGAACGATGTCTTGTCGGGCGACAGTTGTCCGGCGACGGCTTTACCGGCCGCGTTGCTGAGGTTGACGTCGGACAGCGTTCCCTGGGTCACCGCTACCGAGACGGGGGCGACCGGGCTGACATCTTTGGTGCCGGGCGCCGGCGTCGACACCACGGTCGCCACCGGTGCTGGTTCGGCGGCCGCCGCGCCGCCCTGTCCGTCCTTGCCGCCGATCGTGCAGCCGACGACGGCCACCATCACAGCGAGCAATACAGCTACCAACGCAACAAGACGCGAACGACTTCTCCGACCACCCAGCTCATGCACTTCAACAGGCTACCTGCGGGCTCTGTCAGGAATCAGACGGTGCAGCCCACAGTTACCGGTTCCGGTTCCAGGCGGACGCCGAACGCGGCCTCGACCCCGTCGCGCACTGCCCGCGCGAGCGAGACCACATCCGCACTCGTTGCGGACCCTCTGTTGGTCAACGCCAAGGTGTGCTTGGTCGACAGCCGGGCCGGTGCATCTTCGCCGGGATAACCCTTCGAGAATCCGGCCCGTTCGATCAACCATCCGGCTGAGAGCTTGGTTCCACCACTGCCGGGGAACTGCGGCACGTTGACGTCGCCGAGCTGTTCGGCGATGGCTGCGAGCACGGCAGGCAGCTTGTCGCCCGGCACCACGGGGTTGGTGAAGAAGGAACCCGCGCTCCAGGTGTCGTGATCGTACGGATCGAGGACCATCGCCTTGCCTGTCCGAAGTCCCAGAACTGCCTCACGGACCTGCGACGCAGGCAACCGCGCGCCTTCTTCTGCCCCCAGCGCGGTGAACAGTTCGCGGTACGCGAGCGGGGCGCTCAATCCGTCGGTCGACGCGTCGAATTCGACGGCGAGAACCAGTGCTGCGTCCGAATGCTTGAGGACGCTCGACCGGTAACCCAATTCGAGTTTCGACGGTTCGACCCACGACACTTCGCCATTGCGTCGGTCGAGCAGTTGAACTCGCCGGAGTCGCGAGCCCACCTCGACGCCGTACGCGCCGACGTTCTGTACCGGCGTCGCACCCGTGGAGCCCGGAATCCCGGAGAGACACTCGAGGCCACCCAACTCCGCGGCGACGGATTGGCCGACTACTTCGTCCCACACCGCGCCCGCTTCGGCAACGACGCGGTCCGTGTCGAGGCTCACGGTGGTGTTGGCCACACGAACGACAACTCCGTCGAATCCCTCGTCGGAAATCACGAGATTCGATCCGCCGGCGAGAATCAGCGTCGGGATCTGCTCGCGATCGAGCAGCGTCACGACGTCGATCAACGACTGCGTCGTCGGGCATTCTGCGAGCAGCCGCGCCGGTCCCCCGATTCGGAGCGTCGTCAATCCTGACAAGTCAACGTTCTCGGATACGAAAGCGCCTGATTCCACGACGCGTCTGCCAATGGTTACGTCCCACACATCGATAAACGGTAGCCTCCACAATCGTGAGCCGTCGCATCGAGCATTCGTCGAAGTACACAGTCCCCGCCGAGAAGGTCCATGAGGCGGTGACCTCCGAGCAGTACTGGCGCGACCGAATCGTCGCTGTCGGTGGTCCCGGCGCAACGATCGAAGAGCTGACCGTCCGCGACGAGACCGTCGCGGTCACGATGTCGCAGATCATTGCCGCCGAGCACCTCCCGAGCATGGTGTCGAAGGTCGTCAACGGCGACATCGTCATCAAGCGCAGCGAAACGATGGCACCGTTCAAGGACGGCAAGGCCACCGGTACCTTCTCCGCCCACGTCGACGGTGTTCCCGCCCGTATCGAGGGCACCCAGATACTGACCGGTGACGAGAACTCCGCCACCCTCGAGGTCGACGGTGAGGTCGAGGTCAAGATCCCGTTCCTCGGTGGAAAGATCGAAAGCGCGATAGTCGACGAGGTTGTCCGGCTCATCCAGGCCGAACAGGACTTCACCCGGGAGTGGATCGCGAAGTAGAACCCTGCGGGCGGCGATAGTTGTGGATACAGCCATTTTGGCGTCTTTTGATACGGCCAATTTGGCTTGTCACAGCGTGTAACAGGTATTCTTTCCGATCATGGCTCGCCGCATCGACTACTCCGCCCGCTATCAGCACTCCCCCGAGCAGGTCTATGCGGCGCTGGCGGACCGCTCGTACTGGGAGGCCCGCGTCGAGGAGATGCGCAAGCATTCCGAGAACCATGTGGAACATTTCGAGGTCACCGATTCCGGAATCGATCTCGTGCTCCACCACATTCTTCCGCGCACCGATTTGCCGGACATCGCTCAGACGGTGATGAAGAAGGATCTTGTCATCACTCGCAAGGAGTCGTACGGCACCTTCGGTGACACCGTGACCGGAACATATGAGGCTTCCATCCCCGCCGGGCCGGGAAGTCTGTCCGGAACCATGGAGTTGTTCGCTACCGATACCGGGTCCACACTGCGAACCACCTCCGAGGCCAAGGTATTCATCCCGTTCATCGGCGCGAAGTTGGAACAGCTCATGCTGATCAACCTCGTAGATCTGTTCCGCACCGAGGCACAGGTCACCGCGACCTGGCTCGCCGCGCGCTGAAGCCGGCGTGAAGAAGGCTCCACCCCCGAAGATCGAGGGGGTCATCACCCGTGGCACGACGGGGATCAACAGACTGCGACGAAGTGACCGGTGGATCGTCCATAACCGCACGATCGCGCACGCCCTGAACAACGCAGCCGATCCGTTGATAGTCGACCTCGGCTACGGGGCGAGGCCGGATACCACCTTCGAGATGGCAAGCCGCCTCACCGCTGTCCGGCGGGACCGACGCGTCATCGGACTCGAGATCGACCCCGCCCGCGTGGTCGAGAGTCGTGACGGTGTCAGCTTCGCCCGCGGTGGATTCGAACTAGCTGGTCTCACACCCGTTTTCGTGCGCGCATTCAACGTTCTCCGGCAGTACCCGGAGGACGCGGTCGATTCGGCCTGGTCGCACATCCAGTCCGGTCTCGCACCGGGCGGACTGTTACTCGACGGCACCTGCGACGAACTCGGGAGGCGTTGCGCCTGGGTACTTCTCGACGCCGATCGTCCGCTGACGCTGACATTGGCTTGGGACCCCTTCGACATCGAGCGACCGTCCGACATCGCGGAACGACTGCCGAAGGCTCTCATCCATCGCAATGTTCCGGGCGAGCCGATCCATGCGTTGCTGAGCGCTGCCGATCGAGCCTGGGCCACTGCTGCACCGCACGCCTCGTTCGGCCCTCGCCACCGGTGGGCCGCCGCCTTGGAAATTCTTCGGGCACAGGGAATTCCCGTCCAACCCGCGCGTCGACGCCTTCGTGACTGCATCTTGACCGTGCCCTGGCATGTCGTAGCGCCGAATCCCTGAACTCACAGACGGGAAACGCCCCGCCGCGGAGGTGTTCTCCGCAGCGGGGCGTCGTTGTGCCGGCGTCAGGCTAGGACCCGAAGATGTTTTCCAGGCTTCCCAGCGAACCGGTCGAACTGCCGCCGTTGCCGGGATCGCCGCCGTCAGACTCTGCCGTGACCTTGACGGTGACTGCAGCCTGGGTCTCGGAACCGAGGTAGCCGTCAGTTCCGCTGAACACCGCGGTGATTCGACGATCGCCGAGTTCGGTGAAAGTATGCGAGAGCGTGGCCGTGCCGTTCACCACGGCAACCGGTCCCCCGATCTGGGTGGCTCCATCCATGAACTGGACCGTTCCTGCGCTGAGCGTAGGTACCACTGCCGCAACAAGATCGACCTTCGCGCCCTTGACCGCTGAGGCCGGGGCGCTCACGGTGATGGACGTTTCCTGATCCTCCGCGGCCGGAGCCGTAACCGAAACCGCCCGCGCGGCCGAGGTAGAGGTGAGGAATCCTGTGGCACCCGAGTACACGGCCGTGATGTCATGCGCGCCGACGCTCGCGAACTCGTGCATGATCGACGCCTTGCCGTCGACGACCGACACCGGCGAGCCGAGATTGCCCGAACCGTCCTTGAACTGCACCGTGCCGCCTACCGGAGTCGGCGTGACGATCACGGACAGACCAACTGCCGTACCGGTTTTTGCGTCCGCCGGAACGGTCAAGGCCGTTTGGGTCTGCTGGTCGGTGGGAGCCGGCGCCTTGACGTTCACAGTCTGGATGTTCGAGGTCGAACCCAGGTAGTTGCCCGAGCCCGAGAACACAGCGGTGATGCTGTACTCGCCCGCCACGTTGAAGGTCGGCGTGGTTGTTGCCTTACCCGAGGCGTCCACGGGAATCGGGGAGCCCAGATCCCTGCCACCTTCCTTGAACTGCACGGTTCCGCCTGCAGCACCGGTCGAGACGGAGGCGGTGAACGACAAGGCCTCCCCTGTCGAACCTGTCGACGGGCCGACGAGGGTAGTCGTGGTGCTCTCCTCGACCACTACCGGAGCGACCGTCAACGCATGCGGCGCAGACGTCGAGGCCTGGTACACACCTGAGCCGGAGTACACCGCCACGATCGAATGCGCGCCTTCTGCAAAGGAATTCGTCAGCGAAGCCTTGCCGTTGGCATCAACGGCGACGGCGCCGCCGAGGTCGGTTGCACCGTCCTTGAACTGCACCGTGCCACCCGCCGGAGTAGGCGACACCGTAGCCTCGACGGTCACGGACTCACCCGCCACCGTACTTGCGGGACCGGTGATCGTGGTGGCAGTGCTCTTGTCGGCTTCGGAGACGACGACGTCGACAGCCGAAGACGTCGAGGTCGACACCTTCGCATTGCCGAGATATTTGGCCGTCACGCTGTGCGTTCGGACGTCAGCCGGTGTCCAGGCAAGTGTTGCAACACCATTGGCGAGCGCGCCCGCACCGATCTTGGTGGCGCCGTCGAAGAACTCCACCGAATCACCGTCGGCACCACCGGTCACCGTCGCGCTCAACGGAACAGGTTGTCCCAACTTCACGCCACTGGCAGGTGACAGCGTCGTCGTCGAGACATTTTTCGACACTGTCACGGTCGGACCCTTGTTCTGGAAATCGGAACTCGTCACCGATGCGTTGTAATGCACCGACGTATCCAACGGCATCTCCCGCGCGCAATCGGCGCCCACCGTGTACTTGAACTCGAACGTCTTCGAGTCGTTGTTGTACAGCGGCCACTCTGTCAGTGACCCCTTCACTCGAACGAAATCAGCACCCTTGGACTCCACACTCCGCGTCGAACCGTTCACCTTCGCCGAACCCTCGACGTACGTCAGACACGTCGGATGAACATCCTTGATCGCATACAGGTAATCCACGACGATGTTCTTCCGTTTGAACACAGTCTTGACGGTGATCGTCTCGCCCTCGGACGGAGTCACATTGCTGATGGTCCGCGTGTATTCGTAGTTGTTCGCATTCCACGTCAACGAACCCGGTGTCTCTGGTGCAGCTCCTGCGATACCGACACCCGCAACCACCGCGAATCCCGCAGCAACAGCAAACACACTCAAACCTGCAACTGCACGGCGTGCAGAACCTACAGACATAGCTTTTCCTTCTCGAGAAGTGAGCGAAATGGGTGATGCCCCACCGCCGAACGCGGGCGGGGCATCACCAGGTGTCGGCGGCTAGGAGCCGAAGATGTTGCCGAGGCTGCCGAGCGAACCGGTCCCGCCGTTGCCGGGTTCTCCACCGTCAACCGGTGCGGCGATCTGGACGGAGACCTGATCGGACGACGCCGTCACCGTGCCGGCGCCCGAGTACTCGGCAGCGACAACTCGCTGACCCTGAGTTGCGGGCTTCCACGAAAGGCTGGCCTTTCCGGATGAATCGACCGTAGCCGTGCCGATGACGGTCTCGCCGTCCTTGAAGGTGACTGTGCCACCGGCATTTGCGGGGCTGACCTGAGCGGAGATGGTCTGCGCTACGCCCACCTGCCCCGCTCCTACATTGAGATCTGTTGTGGAACTGGTTGTTCCAGCCGGCTGCTCGGCAACTGTCACATTTGCGGTGGTACTCGACCCGGTGACGCCCGATCGGCCGGAGAATACTGCTTCCACCGTCTGTGCACCGGCAACCGTCGGAACCCAGGCGTAGGTGGCTTCACCGTTGCCTGCCACCGGTACCGAAGCCAGCACCGTTCCACCGACCTTGAACGTGACCGTTCCGCCGGTGCCCGATGCAGATACCGTCGCTTTGAGAGTGGTCGACTTGCCGACCTGCGCGCCCGAGATCGGCGCCAAGGTCGTACCGGACTGAGCATCGGCCTGCGAAACGTTCACGATCAGCGCAGCCGAAGCCGAACCGACAGCCCTCGCCGTGTCGGCGAACTTCGCTGTGATCGAATGGTCGCCACGGGTGGTCGGCGTCCAGGAAAGTGTTGCAACACCATTGGCGAGCGTGCCCGCACCGATCTTGGAACCGGCGTCGAAGAACTCCACCGAATCACCGTCGGCACCACCGGTTACCGTCGCACTCAACGTCACCGGTTGCCCCACCTGAGCCCCACTGACCGGCGACACGGCAGTCGTCGAAACATTCTTCTGAACATTGATCGACGGACCACGACCATTTGTCGTGTCGTCAACGAACACCGTGCCGTCGAAATGCACCGTCGTCGACAAATCGGTACCACGCGCACAATTCGCACCAACGCGATACTGGAACTCGAACGTCTTCACGTCGCCGCCCCACATCGGCCATTCCGTAGCACCCGCACTCAACCGAACAGAATCAGCCGCCACCTCGTTGACCCTGAACGCACTACCGTTCACCGTCGCCGAACCGTCGACATACGTCATGCACGCCGGATGAAAATCGCGCACCGCATACAGATTGTGAACCGCAGCAGTTCGCTTGAACACCGTCTTCGACGTGATCACATCACCCTCGGACGGCGTGCCGTTGCTGATCGTCCGAGTCACCTTGTACCCATCGGAATTGAACTCGGCCGTCACCGGAGCCGCACCGGCAACCCCGACACCCGCAACCACCGCGAATCCCGCAGCAACTGCAAACACACTCATTCCACCGACAACACGACGAACACCACGCACGGACATCCACAACCCTCTCGACAAACGGGGGCAGACAGCCGTCCAGGACAAGCGTCCGTCTGCTTTTGATGCCGTGACGTTATCCCATTGACTGTAAAGTAACTACGCTTTTCGTAGATTTAGTTCATCTGCGACATCGCTGAGCTGCAGTGAACACGGGTCGAAAGTCCCGAACCGCCAAGCCAGGTACCGCTTTACCTGCGCGAAAGGCAAGATATTCGCCCCGAAGTAGCGCACTTCAAATCTCTGATATCGGCGTCATATTCGATTTCGGACGTAATGCCAGAAGGTCGCAGAAGCATAAAAAATCAATCTCGATTACAGGCTTGCGGCGAGCGCCAACTCCACTCGAACAGCAACATCCACACTCGCGTTCTCACACGAGAGATACAACTCGTGCGCGTCGAGTCGACCGATCGCCACCGCATCGGCGACTACTTCGTTGAGTAGGACTTGGGAAATTCCACCGGAAGCGAGGTCGTGCACGGTACGCAACGGCGTGGTGATGCGGATGGGCCCGATCTGTTCACACTCGTCGTCCGCGAGTGGCAGTCGATGCAGTGCGACCTGGCGGGTCGGCGCCGCGAGAGGGTGCGCAACGGAAAGATGAATGAAGCGAGGTTGCAGGTGGCCGAGACCATGCAGATCTGCGGCACTGTAGTGCGAGACGGTGGCGCTACCGGCGAACCATGTACACCACTTCGCAAACTCGTCCAAGGCTGTATGTCTGACGCGCTCGAGGCGAAAGAGTCCTCGACACTCATACGTCCAAGCTCCGGATTCCGTCATCTCGTCCATCAGGGCCAGACCGAAACCCAGTTCGGAGGCCTGGAGAGCCGTGACAAATCCACACTGTCGTAGCGCCAGCAGCTCGAGTGACTCGTAGTCCGAAGCCATGACCACCTCCGGTGACCGTCGAAAACGCCGTTTCGAACAGACTACGGGCGACTGTGTCGCGCATCACAGGAATGAGGAAGTGCGTATTCACAGAGTTCGTTCAGACTCGTCGGGAAGAATCTGGCGAATGACTGTCGCAGCGAACAACCCTCGTCCGCGCAACCGAGTGCTCATCATCCTTCTCGTGGTGATCGCCGTACTCGTCGCGGCACTCGTCGGTGGAGAACTGTACGTACGCAACCAGGTGAAGACCTGCATGGCCGACCAGTTCCAGAGTGAACTGGGATCCCAGGTCGATGTCGGGTTGAGCTGGAAGCCAGTACTCCTGCAGGCAGTCGACAAGAAGGTGCCGTACATCAGCATCGACAGTGACGACTCTTCGTTCGGCCCCGCAACGGGAATGCAGGTTCACGCGAAGGTGAACGACATCAACTTGCAGCCCTCGGCGGGTAACAGCGGCACCATCGGCAGCTCCAGCGCCGACGTCAACTGGTCTACCGCAGGCATTCTCGCCACCTTGCAGGAGCAGACCTTCGGTGGCCTCGTCTCCGGCGTCACCGCCGACTCGAGCGCCGGAACACTCGCCTTCGACGTCGGACCGGTCGGGCTCGCGAAGCTCACGGTCAAGCCCACCGTCACCAACGGTGTGGTCGACGTTCAGACCGTCGGCGCCGAGATTCTCGGATTGGGTCTGCCGACCGACCTGGTCGACGGCATCGTCCAGACACTCACCGACAGCCTGCAGACGTACCCGCTGGACATGAAGCCCACCAAGCTGACCGTCACCGACGACGCTATCGAGATCTCGCTCGAGGGTGGCGCCTACGCCATGCCCGTCGCCGACGCGAACAACCAGAACACCTCGGCGGTGCCGGACAGCTGCGGCCTGCTGACCTAGTCGGCCAGTCCGTCCAGTACTGCTCGGGTTCCGGACAATCCGAGGCGGGTGGCACCGGCCGCGATCATGTCGAGTGCCGCCTGCGTCGTACGTATTCCGCCACTGGCCTTGACTCCCACGCCCGGGCCGACGGTCTGCGCCATCAGTGTGACGGCCTCGACGGTTGCCCCGCCTGCAGGGTGGAATCCGGTGGAGGTCTTGACGAAGTTCGCCCCGGCGCGCACGGCTGCGCGGCAGCATTCGACGATGGCCTCGTCGGACAGCGCTGCGGTTTCGAGGATCACTTTGAGGATCGCGCTCTCCCCCATCGCCTCGCGGACGGTGAGGATGTCTGCCAATACCGCGCTGTAGTCGCCGGCGACCGCCGCTCCTACGTCGATGACCATGTCGATCTCGGCTGCGCCTTGATCGACGGCCAGTCGCGCTTCAGCGCCCTTCACCAGTGAATGATGCTTCCCCGACGGGAATCCGACGACGGCCGCCGTCACCAGTCCGTCGGCGCGAATCGGCAACATCGACGGCGAGACGCAGACCGCGAGCACACCGAGGCTGCGTGCTTCGTCGATCAAGGCGGTGACATCGGCCGCGGTGGCTTCGGGTTTGAGCAGAGTGTGGTCCACCATCGCGGCAACCTGGGAACGAGTGAGTGCAGCTTCAGACATGGTGGAAAGCTTGGCACACCACCACGCGACCGTCGCCGCAGCCGCACCTGAGAGACTAGGCCGCATGACCGCTGCACCTTCGATCGACGATCGTCGCTATGTTCTGTCCCTCGGCTGCCCCGACACCACGGGCATCGTCGCACGCATCTCGACCTTTCTCACCGACGTCGGTGGATGGATCGTGGAAGCTGCGTATCACGCCGATGCCGACACCGGATGGTTCTTCACACGGCAGGCGGTCCGTGCGTCTTCGGTGAGCATGAGCATCGACGAGCTTCGTGAACGGTTCAAAGCTGTTGCAGCCGAGATCGGTCCGGAAACCGAGTGGACCCTTCACGACTCGGGTGCTCCCAAGAAGATCGTGCTGCTCGTGAGCAAGGAAGGCCACTGCTTGCATGACCTCCTGGGCCGCGCTGCGGGCGGGGAACTCCCGGCAGAAATCAGCGCCGTCATCGGCAATCACGAGGATCTGCGCAGTGTCACCGAGCGCCACGGGATCGATTTCCACCACGTTCCGTTCGCCAAGGATCCTGCCGAACGGGGACCGTCCTTCGAGAAGGTCCGCGCCCTGGTCGACGCTCACAACCCCGACGCCGTGGTTCTTGCACGCTTCATGCAGGTCCTGCCCGAATCACTGTGCGAGCACTGGGCCGGCCGCGCGATCAACATCCACCACAGCTTCTTGCCGTCGTTCATCGGTGCTCGCCCGTACCACCAGGCCTTCGCGCGCGGTGTGAAACTGATCGGCGCCACCTGCCACTACGTCACCGCCGAACTCGACGCAGGCCCGATCATCGAGCAGGACGTGATCCGCGTCGACCATGCCGACGATGTCGCCGACATGGTCCGTCAGGGTCGAGACATCGAAAAGCTCGTACTCTCACGCGGACTGCGCTGGCACCTCGAGGATCGTGTTCTGGTCCACGGGCGCAAGACGGTTGTCTTCAGCTAGAGCAGCGTTGCGCTAGAGGTTGCGCAGTCGCACGATTTCCTTGTCGAACTCGTCGATGTTCTCGATCGACGACATGTGACCGACGCCCGGCAACACGATCAACCGTTCGAGGTTGCCGGCGTCGTCGAGGACCTGTGCAAGCTTGCGCGCATGGACCGGCGGAGTGAGCCGATCGAGCGAACCGACCAGCACGGTGGTCGGCACTTCGAGATTGTCGAGTCCCTCGTGAATGTCCAGGGTGCTCAGCGCTGCTCCCCAACCGCCACGGATGCGGGGCTTGCACTCGCGAACGATGTTCTCGCAGAACTGAATCTCGGCCTTGGTCGCGTTCGGTGACATCGAGACGTATTGGATCGCCTTCGTCATCGCACCCGAGGAGACGAACGGAACGGGCGAGCTGAGGATGGCGCGGCCCACCGGGACCGGCACCCGAGGAAAACGATTGGGCAGCGGGATGACCGTGGTCTCCGCGATCAACCTCTCACTTGCGGTGCTCGCGAGCATGACCGCCGATGCGTACTTCTTGACCTCGTCGGGATGGCGACCAGCCCAGGCGATGATGCTCATCCCGCCCATGCTGTGACCGACGATGACGGCCTTCTTGTCCTCGCGAACCGTGGCTGCCAGCACGGCGGAGAGGTCGTCGGCAAGGACGTCCGGGCCGAGCGGAAGATTGCCGACGGTGCTGCGGCCGTGACCGCGCTGATCGTAGGTAATGACGCGATATTCGCCGGCAAGCGCATTGACCTGCGGGTACCAGAATTCGGTAGAGCACGTCCAGCCGTGACTGAGAACGATCGGATCGCCGTCGACGGGACCGTAAGCCCGGACATTGATGATCGCACCGTCGTCGGTGGTCAGTTCGCTGATATCGGCTTTGAGCGTCGGAGTCTTCAGGAGTGCGTTGGGCTCGACATCGCTCGAGAGGGTCAGACCGCGCGTGGATCGGCGATGACGGATCCCCGCGACTGCCGCGACGAGTGCCCCCACTCCGACGGCGCCTGCCAGTACTCGAAGCTCTGTGGTGCGCGAACGACTGGACATGCATTTACCCCTGACTGCTGCTGACGACAGACGGATGCAATCTATGTGTGACTGCCGTTAACCGACACTATCACTCGAACAACGCTCGTTGTCAGCGTTGGAGCGAAGAGTGGGGCAGCACACGATGAGCGGGAACCGCAGCACACTACCAGCGAGAACCGCCGTGCTGGATGTCATCCACCCGCGGGCGAACGTCCACGAGATACACGCACACTGCAACGACCGCGATGATGCCCAAGAGGCCGACAGGAGACGTCGCCAGAAGAATCAATGCCGCGACGATCAGAATTCCCAGCCAGATCGGCTTGGTCAATTTGTTGACGGCAGTGAAGGCGTCCGGGCGCTGCCTGACGGCATGGACGATCGCGTAGACAGCACCCACCAGCGCGAGCACTTTGAGTGCGAGAAAGATCAGACCGACTAGCCCATCGACTTGAGTCACAACTACATCCTAAGTTCTCATCCGGTTCCCGACGAACACGAAGGCTCCCACACTCGGCTGAGCGCGGGAGCCTTCGTCAGGTGGAGCTGGGCAAATCAGGCCTTCTTGGCCGGAGCGGCCTTCTTGGCCGGAGCCGGCGCGGTGGCCTTGGCCGGTGCAGCCTTCGCGGGAGCAGCCTTGGCCGGAGCGGCCTTCTTGGCGGCGGTGGTTGCGCGCTCCTGGACGTCGGAAGCAGCAGCGGTCACGCGAGCGGCAGCTTCCTTGGAAGCCTCGTCAGCCTGGTCACCGAGGTCGAGGACCTTCAGTGCGGCCTCGTCGCCGGCGTCGGCAATCTTCTCGCCGGCGTCAGAGATCTTCTCGCCGACCTCTTCTGCGGTGTCGGAGATGCGTCCGGCAGCGCGGCCGGCCAGCTTGGCGGCCTGCTCGCCCACGGCGCGCGTCTGACGAGCAACGGTTCCGAGTGCGTCTTCGGTCAGCTCGACGGCGTCGCCGAGTGCCGACTCTGCAGCAGCGATGCCCTCTTCGACTGCGGGCTGCTTGCGGATGCGCTCGACTGCGTCTTCGCCGCGCTCTGCGAGGGAGTTGTACAGATCGCCGGCAACCTTGAGGTATGCCTCGGCGACCTTGCGGAGCTCCTCGGGTGCGAACTTCTCGCGCAGCTCGGCGAGCTCCTCGGGCAGCTCGGACGGGAGGCCGGCGAGACGCTCGCGCAGTGCCTCGACGCTCTCGGCGACGTCGCCCTGAACGGAAGCAAGCTTCTCGCGGGCACCGTCGACACGGCCGTTGACGTCACCCTGGGTGTTCTCGGCGCGCTCACGAACCTGAGCAACAACGTCGGCTACGGCCTGGACGACGAGGTCGCCTGCACCGACGGCGGCGTAGAGCGAGGTCTTGACGCTGTCGATGGCGTTCTTGTCAGTCATCTTTTTCTCCTAGTGAAGTCTCGGTGTCTGGAATTGCGGCCGATTCAGCAAAATCGGGCGCTGCGGCTGGTCTGGACGACTCGTTCTCGCGACAGAACGAGTCGTAGATTTCGAGCAGTACTTGCTTCTGCCGTTCGTTGATGGCCGTCTCGGCCAACACCGCGTCCCTGATGGGACTGTGCGGGCGCTGTTCGAGATATCCCGCTTGGACGTACAGAACTTCCGAGGAGACTCGAAGGCCCTTGGCAATTTGCGCCAGTACGTCTGCCGACGGTTTGCGCAATCCGCGTTCGATCTGACTCAGATACGGATTGCTGACGCCGGCGAGTTGGGCAAGTTGGCGCATCGAAACTTGGGCGGCTTCCCGCTGTGCACGAATGAACCCCCCGATGTCGTGTGCCGCAGAGCTGACGACGCGAGCTGCCAAGTCGCTTGCTCCGGCTGCGGCACCGGATGATTCACGATCTCCGTCATCGGAGTTCGTCGACTTCGCTGGCATTGCGTCCTCCCTTTCCAGTGGACATTTCCCAGGATAGGAGAGGGTGCTAACTATTGCAAGCACTACTGCTAGCACTCGTGGTGGACGTCACATACCGGACAGTTCAGCCGAAGATGAGCGTCGAGATCGTATAGATCAGCAGACCGGCGATCGACCCGACGACGGTGCCGTTGATACGGATGAACTGAAGGTCTCGACCCACCTGCAATTCGATCTTTTCGCTTGCTTCGTCGGCATCCCACCGCTCGACCGTGTCGCTGATGACCCCGGTGATCTCGTCGGTGTAGTTCTCCGCGATGTACTTCGTGCCCTGCACCAGCCAGCCGTCGACCTTCGCGCGCATGGAGTCGTCGTCGCGCAGCCGAACTCCGAAGCCGGCCACGTTCTCCGCGACCTTGGTTCGCAGGGTGCTGTTCGGATCGTCGACGGACTCCATGATGAGTCGCTTGGCGACCTGCCACGTCGACGACGCCAGACCGGTCACTTCCTCGCGGCCCATGATCTCGGCCTTGATCCCCTCGGCCTTCTTGATGGTCTCCGGGTCGTTCTGCAGATCATCGGCAAAATCGATCAGGAAGCGATTGGCAGCGAGGCGCACCTCGTGCTCGGGATTGGAACGAACTTTCCAGGTGAACTCGACGAGCTCCTTGTAGATCTTCTCCCCCAGCATGGCGTCGACGAACTTCGGCGACCATGCCGGCGAATCACGAACGATCACACGATCGATCGTTTCCTGGCTGCCGAGAGCCCACTGATGCGCGCGCTCGGCCAGCAGTTCGATGATCGGCAGTTGCTTGTTGTCCTTGAGAAGCTCGCCGAGCACTCGGCCGATCGGTGGTCCCCACATCGGCTCGGCGAGACGCTTCACGATCGTGTTGTCGATGATCTGGGCGATGTCCTCGTCGCGAAGAACCTCGACCATGCCGCGCAAGACCGTCGACGTCTCGGCGGCGACGCGAGCGGCATTGGCAGGTTCAGCCATCCACGTGCCGAGTCGGAGCGGAATCTGCGCCTGCTGCACCTTGGCCGACACAACTTCGGGAGCCAGGAAGTTCTGACCGACGAACGAACTCAGACTGGCCCCGAGCTGGTCCTTCTTGCGCTTGATGATCGCGGTGTGCGGGATGGGAAGCCCCATCGGGTGACGGAAGAGTGCGGTGACGGCAAACCAGTCGGCAAGTGCGCCGACCATGCCGGCCTCCGACGCGGCCCGGACGTATCCGACCCACTCTCCGGCACCGCGGGATTCCTGCCACCGGCAGAAGATGTAGACCACCGTCGCGAAGCCGAGGAGGCCCGTGGCGAAGACCTTCATCTTGCGAAGGTCCCGACGCTTGGCGGCGTCGTCGAAGGCGGAGAGGCTCAGTTGCTGCACCCTCGCCATTGTGCCGAAAGGTGTGACGCGGCGTAGCGCGAGCGACACGATGTCTGATTCTGCAGGACCTAATCCCCCTAACTGCCGATGTGAGTGCCCGAGATAAAGGCACGGACATTAAGCTGGAACGGAAAAGTAGACCGATCGGACGTGGCTCGCACCACAGATATGAGATGACTCGTGGCCAAGAATGCCGTGCAGGACAACGAGCAGGTAGACGGCACAGTCGTTGCTGATGCGAAGCCCGAGAAATCCGACGGCCGCAAGCGTCGTTGGCGTGAGCACAAGATCGCTCGCCGCGAGGAACTCGTCGACGGCACCATCGCCGCCATCCGGGCGCGCGGGCGTGAGATCGGCATGGACGAGATCGCATCCGAGATCGGTGTCTCCAAGACGGTCCTCTACCGCTACTTCGCCGACAAGAGCGACCTCACCACCGCCACGATGATGCGGTACGTCGAGACCATCCTCTCGCCGCGCATCTACGAAGCGATCAGCGGCGATCTCGACGATTTCGAACTCACTCAGGCCAGCATCACCGCGTACGTCGAGACGGTGGCATCCGACCCGGACATCTACCTCTACGTCATGGCCAACGGCGCCGGCGCCAACCGCGACGTCGTTGCCGACTCCGAGCGCATGATCGCCGAATTGCTCTCCACGGTGTTGGGCAATCGACTTCGCGAGATGGAGATGGATTCCGGCGGCTCCCTGCCGTGGGCATTCGGGATCGTCGGCGGAATTCAGCTCGCGACGCACTGGTGGATCTCCAACAAGTCGATGTCCGCTGAATCGCTGATCGACTACCTCACGATGATGACGTGGGGCGGCATCACCGGCATCGCGGCGGCCAACGGATCACCGGCCAAGTTCAAGTCGGTTCCGCATCCCCTCGTCAAGCCTGCCGAGGACTGACTCGCCCGAGACCTGACTTTCGGGCCGCAGGGGGCGATCCTGTGGCACTCTTTCGGCATGGCACAAGACTCGCTGTGGGAAACACCGGCCGTCAAGACCTTGCGGGCAGAGCCCGGGTTCGAAATCGATCAACTCGATCGCAACAGCACTCCGGGATTCACCGGAAACAAAGCTGACGGCGAACGCCTGCTCGAGGAGCGCGGCGCGGTTCTGTCCGACCTACAGGAGTTGCTGTACGCCAACGGCCGGTCCGGGGACAGCCGCTCGATTCTGCTGGTCCTGCAAGGAATGGACACCGCAGGCAAGGGCGGCATGGTCCGGCACGTGATCGGTCACGTGGATCCCTCGGGAGTTCAGCACGCAGCTTTCGGTGTCCCGACCGAAGAGGAGAAGCAACACCACTACCTCTGGCGGATCAAGAAGGAACTGCCCCGCGGCGGCTATCTCGGTGTGTTCGATCGCTCGCACTACGAGGACGTCCTGGTCGTGCGCGTTCACGATCTTGTCCCGGAGGATGTCTGGAGCAAGCGCTACGACGAGATCAACCAGTTCGAGAAGGAACTCGTCGACGCCGGAACCACCATCGTGAAGGTCGCGATGTTCGTCTCGCTCGACGAGCAGAAGAAGCGACTCGAAGAACGTCTCGACCGTCCGGACAAGTACTGGAAGTACAACCCGGGCGACGTGACCGAGCGTGGTTTGTGGCCGGCGTATCAGCAGGCGTATCAGGCAATGCTCGACAAGACGTCGACCGAGCACGCACCGTGGTACGTCGTGCCGTGTGATCGCAAGTGGTACAGCCGAATTGCAGTCACGGAGCTACTGATCGACGCTCTCGAAAAGCTCGATCTCGACTGGCCGCCTGCCAACTTCGACATCGAGGCGGAGAAGGCGCGACTCGCACAGTCCTGATCAGAAGCAGTCCTGATCAGAACAGGTGTGGGGATTCGCGGTGCACTTTGTGGTCGTGACGCACAGTGCTGGCGTACAGGGCTACCGCGAGGCCGATGGACGCGACGCCGGCGAGTCCGGCGACCAATGCCCAACCACCCTGTCCTGAGCCTGCCGCCACCAGGAAACTGCCGAGGCAGACCACTGTGGCCAATACCAGGAAGTACGACGCCCACGCTGCAAAGAGATTGAGCTTCATCGTTCGCTCCTCCGGTCGGATCTCTTTCGTTTCGACCGTACGCCGGAGCATGACGGTCGACAAGACACACTCGTCGCGAGGTTTCCCGACGACTACGCCGGGTAGCCGAATTACATGGACATCGGAACTCTTTACCGCGGAATCGAATCGGCGCGCGGACTGGACGGTCCGTCCACTGGCATGAGGCGCAGGATCCTCGCGATCACCGAGCGATCAGACGGGTCACGCACTGTCGCAGCGCTTCTCCGGGGCGCTGCTGTCGGGCATCCCATCCATCCCGCCCTCGTGGCCATTCCGGTGGGCGCCTGGACGGCTTCGCTGATCTTCGACACCGCGCTCCGTGACCCGCGGACCGCACGACGATTGATCGGGCTCGGCTTGGTCTCGACGCCACCGGTTTTGCTGACGGGCTGGCTGGACTGGTCCGAACGTGGCGACGTCGCCCGCCGCGTGGGACTGGTGCACGCTGCGTCGAATGCAGTGGGTATCTGGTCCTTTGCCGCGTCGTATCGGTTGCGCGGGAAGGACTCATTAGCGCTGGCGCGGGTTCTCTCGGCGCTGGGACTCGTCGCGGTCGGCGTCGGTGGTGCGCTCGGCGGTCACATCGTCTTTCGACTCATGGACGATCCGGGCGTCGAAGCTGCCTCGACGCCCGTTCTCGATCCCATCCTGGACGTGGTCAACTGAGCTGATCGAATCTGAATACTGTTCAGGCGTAAGCACTTCCGGAATAGCTCCGCAGTTCTCGCGCGGTCTCGTCCGAATCCGCCAGCGGCCTGTTCATCACCCAATGCGGGCTGCGGGTGCCCAGTGTCGCGGCAAAGTCGGCAACGGCGCCGGGGGCAGGCACCGCGTGTTCGCCCAGATATCCGAGAACGATGAGGTCCTCCCCTGAACGAGTCTCCACGGCCAGGGCCCAACCGCACGTCTCCTCCCAGAGCAACGCCACCTCACGCCCGGGAAAACGCGGCACCGTTCGGTCCAACGCGATGTAGGCCTCCAGAGGGTGCTCGCGCCTGCAGCACCATTGCTCGATGCCGGCTCCCACGCCGACCGCCACACGTTGAACGTACCGCTCGAACCCGAGTCCGACCGTTGCGTCGACCAGCATTTGTTCTGTCATCGAACCTCACTCCTCGCCATCGTGTTTGGAATGTGCCCAGCGCCGACCGCGCCGAAACCCGGTTCAGATCATGGACTCCGGGTATCCCCAGACGAACCGATCAAGTGGAGAGGGGACCCGATGAAGTACTCGCCCGCTATGGCTCCCGGACGAATGCTCAAGATCTCCATGGTGTCGGTCAACGCCGATCCACTCGCACCGGTGGGCTGCTCGGCAGCTGGTGCACAGAACCTGCACGTCGACGAACTGTCCGCGGCCTTGGTTCGCGCCGGACACGACGTCACTGTTTTCACCCGGAGGGCGCATGTCGGTGGACCGGACCGCGTTCGCGCTCGCGCCGGGTACTGCGTCGACTATCTCGAGGCCGGCCCGACACAGGCTCTCCCGGATGCCGACATCCTCCCTCACCTGGGAACCTTTGCCAGCATTCTGCGCGCTCAGTGGAGTACCGACCGACCCGATGTGGTGCACTCACACTTCTGGATGTCTGGTGTGGCAACGGAACTCGCGACCCGCTCGCTCGGCATCCCTGTACTTCAGACATTCCATTCCCTGGGATCTGCGGCGCACCGCCACCTCGGAGCAGCCGACGACAGCCCCTCGGAGCGGACTCACCTGGAACCGTTGATCGCCAGGGGCGCAACCCATGTCATCGCGACCAGTTCGGACGAAATCTTCGATCTGGTTCGGCAGGGATCACCACGATCACGGACCACGATGGTGCCCTCGGGCGTCGACACCGAAGCATTCACCCCCGAGGGACCCGCCGCGAAGAAGACCGCACCGCATCGATTGATCTGCGTCGGAAGGCTGGTGGAGCAGAAGGGCTTCGATGTTGCCGTCGCCGCGCTGGCTTCGCTGCCGGACACGGAGTTGGTAGTGATCGGTGGACCGCCCGTCGCACAGCTGAGCACCGACGAGGTGGCGATCCGCTTGGTCAAGCTTGCCGAGCGACTCGGCGTCGCAGATCGAGTCCAATTATTGGGACGGGTTCCGCACCGCCAACTACCGAAATTGATGCGATCGGCCGACGCCCTCGTCTGTACCCCCAGATACGAACCGTTCGGAATCGCGGCTCTGGAGGCGATGGCGTGCGGAGTGCCGGTTGTGGCGACTCCTGTTGGCGGACTGCGGGATACCGTGATCGACGGGCTCACCGGGCGGCGGGTCCCGGTCAACAATCCGGTGGAAACCGCACGGGCAGTCCGGCATCTTCTCGACGACGAGGACGAAGGCGCAGCGTTTGCACGGCAGAGTCGCGCTCGCGCGTGCGAATCGTATTCGTGGGATCACGTCGCCACCGAAGTGGTTCGAACCTACGGCCGGTGCGTCACAGCACCGCCGAGAGCCCGCCAGCACAAGGGCACTCACCGAAGTGAAGTGCACTGACGCTGACGGGCTCTACGAACCTGATTTCACGAAGTTTGGAGTGAAGCTGCGGAATCAAGCCGGGAAACGTCGGGTCTCTTCGAGGCCGATCGCGTGATCCAGGGACTCGTAGCAGGCAAACATCGACTCCTGACCAGCTGCTTTGAGCAACCTTTGAACCGGGCGAGCGCAGACGAGCGCCAGTGTGCCGCCCACATCGCGTGATCGCGTCGACAGCACCGACAGTACGGAAAGGCCGCACGTCCCCATGAATTCGAGTTCGGAGAGATCGACGACCAGTGTCCGGTCCGCTGCCACGTGGTACGTCAAGTAGTCACGAAAAGCATTGGCGCTCATCAGGTCGATCTCGCCACGAACTTGAATCACAGCGGTCTGTGCACTGATGCGGTGCGCGTGAAATGATGCGGTCGCTGTTCCGGTCGCGGGAGGTCCGTAATCAACCGATCCCTTCGCCGCGTTCGTAAAGCCTGAAATAGATGATCCTGGAACAACAGTCATGGTTCTCCCATCCCGCAACGGTTTACACTCTGCAAAAGAGAAGGGACCTCCGAAGGAGACGCACGATGAACGGGTCTCCAGAATTACGGATAAATCCCTCATCGGCTGTGTGCTCAACCTCGGTTTGAAACAGTACGCCAGCATGACCGACGTCACAAGTGCGTTGCGACCATTCGTTTCGGTGTTCCGAACAAAAATGTGGTTTGGTCTGCGGTTCCGCGAGGTAATCCGATGTTGCGACCGCCAACGGTCGTGAGCAGAACTGTGTCGATTACCCCGGCACCACCATCGACGAAATTTCGTGTTCGGGGGTCACTGTGAAGGTCGAGATGGGTATCGTTCTCGGCACCAGACTTCACGGCGACCCCTGGTACGACGATCCGGAGAACTTATGGCACACCTCAGCGCACTCGAGCCCGATCAGGATCAGACTCAACCGGTCGTGGAGTTGAGGATTCAAGCGACTCTCGATCAGCTGTCGATTTTGCGTGCACTGGCTGCCACCGTTGCCATTCAGGAAAATTTCGATCTCGACGCCATCGCCGACATCAAGCTGGCCATGGACGAAATCTGTACCCACCTGATTGTTCGTGCTGCCCCTGATTCGGTTCTGGTGTGTCGGTTCGTCTTCACTCCCCCACAACTGCACGTGTCTGTTTCGACGACCACCACGGAGTACGAGGACGGTAGTCAGCGCTCGTTCGGGTGGCACATTCTCACCGAACTGACGGATTCGATTTCGCTCGACCAGGAAGAGAACCTCGGCGGTGCCGGCTACATCACGACCATGAAGTTCACCAAGGCCCTCAGCGGGCGCCTGTGACCGCTTCCGCAGACGGCCCCTCACGCCCGCGTCGGCGGTCCACCGACGAATATCGGGACGTCATACCAGTTTTCGAGGAAATGCGGACCCTCGAACCCCACAGCCCCGAGTACGAACGAGTGCGCACTGCGCTCATCACCAGGTGCCTACCGTTGGCCGAGCACATTGCCAGGCGATTCGACGGGCGCGGTGAGGCGCACGACGATTTGGTTCAGGTGGCGCGGCTCGGTCTGGTCAACGCCGTCGACCGTTTCGATTCCACGCGCGGCTCCGATTTCGTCTCGTTCGCAGTTCCCACCGTGATGGGTGAAGTTCGGCGACACTTCCGTGACACCGGTTGGGCGCTACGCGTTCCGCGTCGGATGAAGGAGTTGCATTTCCAACTCGGGCAGGCGATCAGTGAGCTGTCCCAGCAACTCGGGCACGCGCCGACCGTCGACGAGTTGGCCGAGACGTTAGGAATCGAACGCGAAGAAGTCGCCCAGGCGTTGATCGCCGGCAATGCGTACCAGACCGTCTCGGTCGACGGCGCCGCGTCCAATCACACCGACGATCTTCCGCTCGTGGAAACACTCGGTGACTACGACGCAGCTCTCGAGAACGTCGAAAATCACGAGGCGTTGCGCCCTCTTCTCGACAAGCTTCCCGAACGAGAGCGGACGGTGTTGATGCTCAGATTCTTCGGAAACCTGACGCAGACACAGATCGCCGAGAAAGTCGGCGTATCCCAGATGCACGTGTCGAGGTTGCTCGCGAAGACACTGAGTAATCTTCGCGAGCAACTCGACTGAGCGGGTCAGATCGTTGCGGTGTCGATCACGAATCGGTATCGCACATCACTCTTGATCACGCGCTCGTAAGCGTCGTTGATGTCGCTCGCCGGGATCAGTTCGATTTCCGCGCCGATGCCGTGCTCGGCGCAGAAGTCGAGCATCTCCTGTGTCTGCGGGATACCGCCGACCATGGAACCGGCGAGACTACGACGGTTTGCGGCGAGCGAGAATGCCCGAACTTCGATCGGCTTCTCCGGCAGGCCCAGTTCGACGAGAGTGCCGTTGATGGCGAGCAGGGACATGTAGGCGTCGATGTCGAGATTGACCGAGACCGTGTTGAGGATCAGGTCGAACTCGCCGCGAAGAACCTTGAACGTCTCACGGTCGTTGGTCGCGTAGTAGTGATCGGCGCCGAGGCGAAGCCCGTCATCTTTCTTGCCGAGTGTCTGGCTCAGGACGGTGACTTCCGCTCCGAGCGCCTTGGCGATCTTCACACCGACGTGACCGAGGCCGCCGAAACCGATGATGGCGACCTTCTTGCCGGGGCCGGCGTTCCAGTGCCGCAGCGGTGAGTACAAGGTGATGCCTGCGCACAGCAGCGGCGCGGCAACGTCGAGTTCGATGCCCTCGGGGATCGAGAGAACAAAATGCTCGGTGACGACGATGTGCGTCGAGTAGCCGCCCTGAGTGCGCTCACCGTCGCGGCCGGTGGCGTTGTACGTACCGGTCACACCCTTGCGGCAGTACTGCTCTTCGCCGGCGGTGCAGGCTTCGCACTCCCCGCACGAGTCGACGAAGCAGCCGACGCCGACGCGGTCGCCGACCTTGTGCTTGGTGACATCGGAACCCACGGCGGCGACGACACCGGCGATTTCGTGTCCGGGGACGATCGGGTACTTGGCTCCGCCCCACTCGTTGCGAGCGGTGTGGATGTCGGAATGGCAGATGCCGGCAAATTTGATGTCGATGAGAATGTCCAGTGGACCGAGCTCACGGCGTTCGACGGTGGTCTTCTCGAGGGGACCGTCAGCGGACGTCGCGGCATAAGCAGCAGCAGTAACCATGCACACATGCCTACCCGTGCATGGAGGGACCTGCAAATCGCAGGCCCCTCCATGACTTGTTCTTTACGTGACTTACCCGGCGTCGCGCTCAGCTTGCTCGGCGCGACGACGCAGGCGCCTCGCGGCCGCAACCATGTTGCGCAGCGAAGGCTCGAGCTGCCACGGATGGCGGGTCTTGAGGCCACCGTCCGGGTTTGCCCACAATCGATCGAGAGAGATCGATTCGCTTGCCTCAGTGAGCAATTCGTCGAGCTCGTCGATGTCCGGAATCCGAGCCGACCGAGATTCGTAGACACCGGGGCCGACGCCGTGCGTGAGCGCGCCTTCCTTGAGTGCTTCGAGAACCCACGTGATGGAGCGGGTCGCGACGATTGCCGTCACATCTGCGTCCAACCGTTCGATGGCGTCGACCACCGACGACCGAGCGGAGTACGTCAGATGTGTGTGGATCTGTGTTTCCGGCTTCGCTCCACCTGTTGCCAGACGGAACGCGTCGACGGCCCACTCCAGGTAGGCCTCCCGGCCGTCCTCACGCAGTGGCAGCAGTTCACGAATTGCCGGCTCGTCCACCTGGATGATGGCGATTCCGGCGGCTTCGAGATCCGCGATTTCGTCTCGAATCACAAGTGCCAGTTGCTCTGCCGTTTCGTAGAGCGGCTGATCCTGACGAACGAACGAACGAGCGATCATGGTGACAGGACCCGTCAGCATGCCCTTGACCGGCTTGTCGGTCAGCGACTGCGCGTACGCAATCCACTCGACCGTCATCGGCTTCGGACGGGCGATGTCTCCGTAGAGAATCGGCGGACGCGTACAACGAGATCCGTAGGCCTGAACCCAACCGTTGTGCGTGAAGGCATAGCCCTCGAGCAGTTCGGCGAAGTACTGGACCATGTCGTTGCGCTCGTGCTCGCCGTGCACGAAAACATCGAGACCGATGTCCTCTTGCAGACGGATTGTGCGCTCGATCTCTTCCTGGATGCGCTTGTAGTAGTCGTCCCACTCCAAACGCCCCTGGCCGAGTTCGTAACGAGCCTGGCGAATCGCGTCGGTCTGCGGGAACGAACCCAGTGTCTGGGCCGGAACCAAAGGCAGGTTCAACCGTTCCTGCTGAGCTTTGCGACGCTCCTCGTACGGTGCACGCACACGATCTTCGGGCTTGATCGCGTTGACCCGAGCACGGACTGCGTGCTTGAGCTTGAAGTGCACCTTCGTCGGACGCTTACGCCACTTGTCCGAAGGGCCTTCGGTGAGCGCCTTCGCCAGTGAGACGACCTCGCCGACCTTCTGCTTCGCGAAAGCCAAACGGTCTGCGACGTCTCCCGGGATGTCGTACTCGGAGAGCACGTCGTACGGCACGTGCAGCAGCGACGACGACGTGGAGACGACGAGGTCAGGCACGACGTCCTTGAGTTCGTTCAGGTACGTCAAGGTGTTGAACCGGTCGACGCGCCACACGTTGCGACCGTCGACGACGCCTGCGTAGATGCGCTTGCGCTTGATGTTCGGCACCGCGGCCAGTTCCTCGGCCGTGATCTTGCCGTGCACCAAGTCCAGACCGAAGGCCTCGATCTTGGTGGGCGCCAAGATGTTGAGGGCTTCGCCGAACTTGCCGTAGGGGCCCGTCACCAACAGGCGCGGGCGCAGCGGGGCCGTCGAAAGCTTCTCGTATGCACGTCCCAGAGCGGCGAGCTCCTCGGCGGTGCGGTCCTCGGTCACCGAAGGCTCGTCCAACTGAACGCAGGTGGCACCGGCCTTGGCGAGCTGCTCGAAGAGCTTCTCGTACTCGGGCAGGATTGCGTCCAACAGATCGAGTGGGGTGAAGTTCGGATCGGACTCCTCGGTGGCAGGCCCGACCTTCGAGAGCAGAAGCAGCGAAACGGGTCCCATGATGACGGGGCGCAATTCGATGCCGCGCGCCTTCGCACGTTCGAACTCGTCGAGCAGCGCTTCCGAGTTGAGCGAGAACACCGTGTTCGCGTCGATCTCGGGCTGACGGTAGTAGTAGTTCGTGCCGAAGAAGCGCACCAGCTCGAGAGGCGGGAAGTCGGGGCGACCGCGAGCCATCGTGAAGTAGAAATCGAGCGGATCGAGTGCGCCCTCGAGCGGCTTGAACCGCTCCGGCACTGCGCCGAAAAGCAGCGCATTGTCGAGCACGTGATCGTAGAAGGAGAAGGTGTTGCCGGGAACCTGGCTCAATCCCGTCGCAGCCAATTCGCTCCAGGTCGATTCCTGGAGTTCCTTGGCGACCGCGAGGAGTGCGTCCTTGTCCGAAGTGCCGTGCCAGTAGGACTCGAGGGCGCGCTTGAGCTCACGGCGCGGCCCGATGCGCGGATACCCCAGGACGCTGGAGCCGAATGCTGCAGTGCTGCTGGACATGCGGTCGACCTTTCTAACCGAGGGGCGCGAGCGCCCTGTGCGCCTTTGTGGTAGCCGGAACTACCAGAAAGGCGCACAGGGGGCTTTGGGCCTTAGCTTGCCTGCTTGGTGGAGCGACCGTTGTCGGCGTATTCGTAGAAGCCCGCGCCGGACTTCTTGCCGGTCAATCCGGCTTCGACCATACGCAGGAGCAGCGGCGGAGCGGAGTACAGCGGCTCCTTGAACTCTTCGTACATGGAGTCGGCGATGGACTTGACGGTGTCGAGGCCGACCAGGTCCGTCAGCGCCAGCGGACCCATGGGGTGCGCGAGGCCCAGAACCGTTGCCTTGTCGATGTCTTCCTTGGTAGCGAAGCCCGACTCGACCATGCGAATCGCCGAGAGCAGGTACGGCACCAGGAGTGCGTTGACGACGAAGCCGGAGCGGTCGGCACTGCGGACGACCTGCTTGCCGAGGATGTCGCTGGCAAAAGCCTCGGCGCGCTGCGAGACGGAGGCACTGGTCTTGAGCGTCGTCACCAATTCGACGAGCGGCAGAACCGGCACCGGGTTGAAGAAGTGCATACCGATGACTCGCTCGGGACGCTTGGTCGAGATGCCGAGCTTCATGATCGGGATCGACGACGTGTTGGATGCGAGAACCGCATCCGGGTCCGTCACGACCGCGTCGAGCTCGGCGAAGATTTCGCTCTTGATCTTCTCGTCTTCGACGACGGCCTCCACGACGAGCTGGCGGTCCGCGAAATCTCCCAGATCGGAGGTGAAACGCAGACGCCATGCGGCCTGCTCACGCTCGCGTTCTGTGATCTTTCCGCTGCTCACGCCGCGGTCGAGCGAACGCAGGATGCGTGAACGCCCGGCTGCTGCAAGCTCGCGAGTCTGCTCGAAGACCAGAACATCGACATGTGCGCGGGCGCACACCTCGGCGATTCCGGCACCCATGATTCCGGCGCCGATAACGCCGACGCGCTGAATTTTTTCGCTGGTCACGTCAGCTCCTTGTTTGTCTCGTGGAGTTTGTCTGGTGAAGGTTCTGCAGTCTGAAGGTGTTGCAAAGAAAGCACTTCGAACTGCGTCGACGCTGGTGGCCGATGCAATTGGAACTGCCTTGAAGACGAGAGAAAGTAGATCGGTGATACAAGCAGGGGAGAGACCCGAAGCCGAGCCTCTCCCCCACCCGAAGTCAGTTCTTAGTGGAACTGGCCCTCTTCGGTGGAGCCCTTGAGAGCTGCCGTCGAGGTGTTGGGGTCAACGGTGGTGGCGATGGTGTCGAAGTAGCCGGCGCCAACCTCACGCTGGTGCTTGATGGCGGTGAAGCCACGCTCTTCAGCAGCCTTGAACTCGCGCTCCTGCAGGTCGACGAATGCCGTCATGCCTTCGCGGGCGTAGCCGTAGGCCAGGTCGAACATGCCGTAGTTGAGCGAGTGGAAGCCGGCCAGCGTGATGAACTGGAACTTGAAGCCCATTGCGCCGAGCTCCTTCTGGAACTTCGCGATGGTCGCGTCGTCCAGGTGCGCCTTCCAGTTGAAGGAAGGGGAGCAGTTGTAGGCCAGGAGCTGGTCCGGGAATTCGCTGCGAACGGACTCGGCGAACTTCTTTGCAACCTCGAGATCCGGCACGCCGGTCTCCATCCAGATGAGGTCTGCGTACGGTGCGTAAGCCTTGGCGCGAGCGATGCAGGGCTCGATGCCGTTCTTGACGCCGTAGAAGCCTTCAGCCGTGCGGGTTCCGTCGAGGAACGGGCGGTCACGCTCGTCCACGTCGGAGGTGATGAGGGTTGCGGCCTCAGCGTCGGTGCGGGCGATGATGACGGACGGAACGTCCGCAACATCGGAAGCCAGGCGAGCCGAGGTCAGGGTGCGGATGTGCTGCTGCGTGGGGATGAGCACCTTGCCGCCGAGGTGGCCGCACTTCTTCTCCGAAGCGAGCTGATCCTCCCAGTGGACACCGGCAGCGCCGGCGCCGATCATGGCCTTCTGCAGCTCGTAAGCGTTGAGAGCGCCACCGAAGCCGGCTTCGGCGTCGGCAACGATCGGAGCGAGCCAGTTGCTGACGGAGGTGTCACCCTCGGTCTTGGCGATCTCGTCGGCGCGCAGCAGTGCGTTGTTGATGCGACGGACGACGGTCGGAACCGAGTTGGCCGGGTAGAGGCTCTGGTCCGGGTACGTGTGGCCCGAGAGGTTCGCATCGCCGGCAACCTGCCAACCGGAAAGGTAGATGGCCTTCAGGCCGGCGCGAACCTGCTGCACAGCCATGTTGCCGGTAAGTGCACCGAGGGAGTTGATGTAGTCCTCGTTGTTCACGAGATCCCACAGGATCTCGGATCCGCGACGAGCGAGGGTCTGCTCCTCGACGACGGTGCCCTGGAGCTTGACGACCTGATCGGCCGTGTAGTTACGAGTAACGCCCTTCCAGCGAGGGTTGGTGTCCCAATCCTGCTGGAGCTCAGCTGCGGTCTTCGGGGTGCCGGTGGTCGACATCAAGACTCCATCTCTTTGATCTGCTGGTCCGGCCTGTTGTGAGCAGTACGTGCGTACTACTTCACATACTTGCCAGGCCCTTCTTGTGTACTTACCGAGAATGGCACATCGAAAAAGTGCCGTCTACCTGTTGCTAATGCCAATCTTCGCTACCTTTTCAACACACTTTGCTAAGTCTGTGAAGATTCCTACACGGCGAGCACTACCCATTCGGACAGGTTCCGTACTGGCGAGTAGTAATGAAACCGCAGGCTGTGAACGAAATGCACTCAACTCCGCCACTGGTGAATTACGCCTGTTCGCGCAGCGCACGGAACGGGCCTGTCCGCTACTTCGGAGTCAACTTCATTGCCCGCAAGTGACCGCAATCACTTCGTCGCAACGGCATTCGCGCGAGCACTTTCCCGAGATCGAGGTCTCGCAAAGCCCCCGACAACCCGTTCGCCGGCCATATGCTGTCGAACCATGACTTGTCGTTCGACGCCCTCGACACCACTGAACGGGCGATAAAGCTGTGCCGGACAACTATCAGCAGCCACCGAACAACCAGGCATGGTCGCAATCCGGGCCTCAACCGCCGCAGTTGGGATACCGGGCCTCGCCGCAGTCCTATCCCCCACCGCAGGGATTCCCGCCTGGTCCGCCACGTGGAAATCCGCCGCCACGACGACCCGGCTGGGTGATTCCGGTATCGATCATCGGTGTCATCACCGTGTTGGCTCTTTTCGGCGGGCTTGCATGGGTTCTGTGGCCGAAGGACGTCCCCAACTCGACAGCCGGTGGAGCCGCCCACTCCACCACCGCCGCCGCGAACACACCCGGCACCGCCGGTGCCACGACAACTGCTCCCAGCACGACATCCCCGACGACCACACGCGCCGCGAACTTCCCGGCAGGCGCGTCCGCCTGCCCCGGCGGGCAGCCGGCCGGAAGTTACAAGGAGTCCGCGACCAGTGGGGGCAAAACTTCGTGCGAGTTTGCCGAGGCAGTTCGGATCGCCTACGGAAACTCCGGTGCCGCCGGTCGATCCAGCACGGTTTCCGCACGTAGTCCGGTGACCGGCAAGGAGTACACGATGGCGTGCAAGGTGGCCTCCGGCATCGTCACCTGTACCGGCGGAGACAACGCGGTTGTGTACTTGCGCTGACGTGCGCACTTGCGGCGGCAGCAACCCGGCGCTTGTCGTTCCAGTGTCGTACTGACTGATCCTCCGATAGCGTGACCGCATGCCCCTGTACGAGTTTCGCTGTACCGGCTGCGGCCCACTCGAGCGGTCGTTCGCGATGGCCGAAGTGCCCCAGTCGATCAGTTGCCCCCAGTGCAGCCTCGAATCCAAGCGGGTGGTCTCGTCTCCCCGCTTGAGTCACGCGTCGTCAGCCGCGATGAGTCTGCTGGACAGCACGGCTCGATCGGCTCACGAGCCTGCCGTGGTCAGTGGGTCACTACCGGGCCGCGGCCGAAAAACTGCCCCGACCACATCCAATCCGTTGCACCGCAAGCTACCTCGCCCCTGAGCACCCTCGCCGCGAGTCACGATCCGACACGAAAGTCCTGCCGCCACGAGTTTTCCGTTTCTTCGAGAATGAGGAGTGCATATGCCTGAACTGCTGTTTCCACTCGATTCCGCCAAGAAATTCACCGACCAGGCGATCGTCGGCCACAATCGGTGGCACCCGGACATCCCGGCAGCGGTGACGGTGAAACCCGGTGATGCGTTTCGTGTCCATTGCCGCGAATGGTTCGACGGCGCAATCCACAACGACGACTCCGCCGACGACATTCTCAATGCACCACTGACCACGGTCCACACGCTGTCCGGCCCCTTTTCCGTCGAAGGCGCGAAGCCCGGCGACCTGCTGATCGTCGACATCTTGGATATCGGTCCTATCCCCCAAGAGGATTCGGGTCCGTTGGCCGGCCAAGGCTGGGGGTACACCGGCATCTTCCCTCGGAACAACGGCGGCGGATTCCTCACAGAACAGTTCCCCGACGCGTACAAGGCTGTCTGGGATTTCTCCGGACAAACGGCGACGTCGCGCCACATTCCGCATGTCTCGTTCACAGGCATCGTCCACCCGGGACTCATGGGCACGGCTCCGTCGGCAGCCCTGCTCGCCAAGTGGAATGCCCGCGAGGGTGCCCTGATTGCCACCGACCCCAATCGGGTTCCCCCGCTTGCGCTTCCGCCTGAGCCCCGCGATGCCGTTCTGGGAACCTTGACCGGTGACGAGTACACACGCGTGGCCGGCGAGGCGGCTCGCACCGCTCCCCCGCGCGAGAACGGCGGAAACCAGGACATCAAGAACCTCACCAAGGGCAGCCGAATCTTCTATCCGGTGTTCGTGGACGGTGCGAATCTGTCGGTCGGCGATCTTCACTTCTCCCAGGGCGACGGTGAGATCACGTTCTGCGGTGCCATCGAAATGGGCGGCTTCATCGACCTTCGTGTGGACATCATCAAGGGCGGCATGGATACCTACGGCGTTTCCGAGAACGCGATCTTCATGCCGGGCAACACGGATCCGCAGTATTCCGAGTGGCTTGCATTCTCGGGCACTTCTGTCACGTTGGACGGCGAACAGAAGTACCTGGATTCGCATCTGTCGTACCAGCGTGCGTGCCTGCACGCGATCGAATACCTGACCAAGTTCGGCTACGCACCGGAGCAGGCGTACCTGCTACTCGGTGCGGCACCGATCGAGGGCCGTCTATCGGGCGTCGTGGATATCCCCAACTCGTGCTCGACGGTGTATCTCCCGACCGCGATCTTCGACTTCCCTCTCGCACCGTCGTCGAGCGGACCGTTCCAGATCGATCCCGGAATCGGCGCCCCTCGCTCGGAGAACAGGGTCTAAGCCTTCGGCCCGTGAGTGGTCAGGGAGTGCCGAGGCTCCTTGACCACTCACAGGCCGGGGCCCTGTGCGAAGACTGCGAACCCACCTTTGCGAAGCCGGACCGTCACTCGTATCCTGGGAAAATGTCGAAAACCTTTGTCGGTGTCCGGCTCCGCCAACTGCGGACCGAGCGCGGGTTGAGTCAGGCTTCGCTGGCCAAGACGCTGGAGATCTCGGCAAGCTATCTCAATCAGATCGAGCACGACGTCCGGCCACTCACAGTGCCGGTCCTCCTGCGAATCAGTGAAGTCTTCGGTGTCGACACCACCTTCTTCTCCCCGCAGGACGACACACGCCTGATCGCGGAAATGCGTGAAGTTGCCCTCGATCAGGAGATGGGTATCGACGCCGACGCCCACGAAATCGCGGAGATGGTCTCCACCCACCCCGGCCTCGCCAAGGCGATGGTGAACATGCATCGCCGCTTCCGCAACACGACGGCCCAGCTCGCTGCAGCCACGGAGGACCGTTTCTCGGACGGCAGCGGCAGCGGTTCGATCACCATGCCGCACGAGGAAGTGCGCGACTACTTCTATCAGCGACAGAACTACATCCACGATCTCGACACCGCAGCCGAAGAACTCACTGCCCGGATGCGCTTTCACCGTGGCGACGTCGCCGGCGAGATCGCCAGACGCCTCGAATCCGTCCACGACGTGCAGATCGTTCGACGAGTCGACTTGGGCGAGAACATACTTCATCGCTACGACCCCGACACCAGGGTGCTGGAGATCTCGGCAAGGCTCTCGGGCGGGCAACAGGTCTTCAAGTTCGCGACAGAACTCGCGTACCTCGAGCATGGCGAACTGCTCGACTCGTTGGTGGCCGAGGGCAACTTCACCAGCGAAGCATCGGTCTCCCTGGCGAAGCTTGGCTTGGCCAACTATTTCGCCGCGGCCACCGTGCTGCCCTACAGCCAGTTTCACGAGGTTGCAGAGGACTTCCGCTACGACATCGAGCGCATGTCTGCCTTCTATTCCGCGAGCTACGAGACGATCTGCCACCGCCTCTCGACCCTGCAGCGCCCCAAACTTCGCGGGGTTCCGTTCATGTTCGTACGTGTCGACCGTGCCGGAAACATGTCGAAGCGTCAGTCCGCCACGGGATTCCACTTCTCCACCAGCGGCGGCACATGCCCGCTGTGGAACGTCTACGAGACGTTCTCTTATCCAGGCAAGATCATGCCGCAGATCGCGCAGATGCCCGACGGTCGCCGATACCTGTGGGTCGCACGCACGGTCGAACGTCGAGCGGCTCGATACGGACAGCCCGCAAAGATCTTCGCCATCGGACTGGGATGCGAGATTCGCCACGCGCATCGACTCGTCTACAGCGACGGTCTGGATCTCGACGAGTCGAATCCGGGAACGCCGATCGGCTCGGGCTGCCGTGTCTGCGAACGCCTCAACTGTCCGCAGCGCGCCTTCCCTCCATTGGGTAAAGACCTCGACATCAGCGAGCACCGGAGTTCGATTTCGCCGTACGTGATTCGCTGAGCGCGCTAACGCACGTAGTTGTGCAGGAACGCGACTGTGCGATCGAACGCGATCATCGCGTCGACGGTGTCGAGGTCGAACTGATATTCGTGGTCGAGCGCAGGCTCGTGATCGTCGGGGTAGAACAGTGCGTCTACTTCGACGCCCAGATCGGCGAGCCGATCTGCCATGGGTTTCGACTGGCTGGCGGTCAGTGGGTCGACATTTCCGCCGGTGATGAACGTCGCTGGAAAGTCCGAGGTCACATGGCCCAACGTCGACATCTGACCCACTGCAGTCGACCCGTCGAAGTCCCTCGTTCCGAGATACCCCCACAATGACTGCTTGTCGACGCCCCAACCGAAGTACTTCCCCTGCGACAGTAGCGGTTTCAGATCGAAGACCCCGCAGTCGAGGACAACTCCGCGTATCTGCTCGGGTCGTAATGCCGGTTCCAACCCCATTTCCGACGCGTAGTCAGGGCTGGTCATGACGGTCGCCAACTGACTGGACAACTGCGCGCCTGCCGAATCTCCCGCAAGAAAGAGATTGTTCGAATCGACATGCAACCTGTCCGCATGGCTCACGATGAATCGATACGCGTCGTTCAGTTGATTCACTGCGGTGGGGTAATACGCCTCGGGCCCCAGTGAATAGTCCACCGAAATCACAGTGAAACCTTGATCTGCCAACAGTTTGTAGTAACCGTCGGCATCAGTTCTCGATCCCGATATCCAACCACCGCCGTGCACCCAGACCACCGTCGGTAGCGCTGACGTGGACTCCGACGGGTAGTACACGTCCAGTTGCGCATCGTCGTCGCCGTCGCGGTACGACTGATCGAGGACCGAGACGATTCCTGGCGGTGCATGCCTGTCGAGTTGTGCGTGAGTCGCTTCTGAGCCGCCCGCTGACATCCACCGTACGAGGAGAACTCCTGGTGTCGGATCGGATCTCCCCAGGCTAGACCAAAAGGACTAACTGGGAATTCCCTGCAGACACACCCTCGGAGCTTTGTCCGAAATGACCATTTTCGCAGTGGTTCACCACAATCCGACATTTAGCCGGTACGAGCGTCGAGAAACTGAACCGTGCGATCGAGCGCCGTGAGGCCGTCGGCATTGTCCAGATCGAACTGATACTCGTGACCGAGCGCCGGAACGTGATCGGCCGGATAGAACAGTGTGTCGACCCCCACTCCCATCCCCGTCAATTTCTCAGCCAAAGGTTTCGACTGAGAATCGGTCAACGGATCCGCGTTACCGCCGCTGATGTAGGCGGGCGGAAATCGATCGGTGACGTAGTTCAAGGTCGACATCTGATCCGCTGCATCGGTACTCATGAAGTCGCGCACACCGGTATATGCCCAGAGGGACCGATCAACTCCCCAACCGATGATGCCGGGTCCGCCGACCATGTTCCCGACGTCGTAGATTCCACAGTTCAGGATCACTCCGCGTAGCTGATCCGGCCGCAGCGACGGGTTCACGCCCACGCGGTCCGCATACGCGGGATCAGTGACGAGAGTGGCGAGCTGACTCGAGAGTTGCGCTCCCGCAGAATCACCGGCGAGAACGATCTTCGTCGGATCAACATGCAGCCGTTCCGCATTCGCGACGACGTACGCGTGTGCGTCGTTCAGCTGTCGCACCGCTGTCGGGTAGTGATGCTCGGGCCCGAGTGAGTAGTCCAGGGACACAACGGTGTATCCGTGAGAAGCCAGCAGCTCGTAGTACGACGCGTAGTTGGATTTGCTTCCCGAGATCCAGGCACCGCCATGAGTCCAGATCACCGTGGGCGGCGTGGCCGTCGTCGCTGCAGGAAAGTAGACGTCCAGATATGCGTCGTCGTCATCGGCGCGATAGTGCTGGTCCTTGATCGAGTCGACGCCACCTGGAGCATGCTTCTCGAGCGCCTCGGTGATTTTCACCGCATCACGATCGAAGACCCAGCGCACGGTGAGCGCGCCGGGTCTCGGGCTCAGTACAAAAGCCAGAACCACGGCTCCGACAAGGACTATCACTGTCCCGAGAGTCCACAGTGCTCGCTTGCGCCATCGGTGCGGTGAAGGGTTCGTCATCGGGTTTCCCTCACTCTCGGCACAATGTCCGGATCAGCGTAGCGCGAAGCCGTTACCGCCAGGCTCGATCAGCCGAGTTCCGCGATCCGCCTCTGCGCGAGCGCCTTGACTTCACCCTTGGCTACCTTGCCCCCGGCCGCCATCGGCAATTCGGCGACCGTCATCACGTACTCGGGTATGTACTCGCGGGTCACTCCTCGGCTCTGCAGCCAGGCAGTCAAGTCCTCCGAACTCAGATCGTCATCAGCGGACACGACGACCGCACAGACTTTCTCACCGAACAGCGGATCGTCGACTCCCACTACCGAGACCAGTTCCACCGAAGGGTGCGCGCGTACATACTCCTCGACTTCGACCGCGGAAATGTTCTTGCCGCCTCGAATGATGATGTCGGCTTTTCGCCCGACCACACGCACCCGTCCTGTCTCGTCGATCTCGACGATGTCGCCGAGAAGCATCCAACCTTCGTCGGTGTACAACTCGTCGTTCGCATCGACGTCACCCCAGTACCCTTGGCACATCAGTGGGCCGTTGACCGCAGGCTGACCTCGACGGACGGCTTCGGTCACTTCCTTTGCCGCATCGTCGAATACACGAACTTGCATTCGATCAATGACGTGACCGCACGTCTTCAGGCGGGTGTCAGGATCGTCCAAGACCGTCGTCACCGAGACGGCGCCGGTTTCGTTCGATCCGTAGAACTGCAGGACTGCCGCCCCGGTACGTTGCTCGAAAGCCAGTGCCTCCGAATACGGCACGGCTTCACCACCGGTGAACATGAAACGAAGTGACGAGAGATCGGCCGATTTCGCGGCCTCCGAGCGCAACAGCATCTTGAATTGTGTACTCACACAATTCAAAGCAGTTACCCGTTCGCGCTCGATCAACTCGATCATCACCGAAACGTCGAAGCGTTCCATGACGACATTACGAGCACCGAGTAGCGCAGGCAGGAAATGCGAAGTCCAGAGACCGAATCCGAAAGGTGCCGGAACCGCGCCGAGGAACACCTCGTCTGCACCGATTGCCGCCGCCTCGGCTGCAATCTCGGAGAAGGCAACCCAACGGTCCTCGGTTTGAGTCACCAGCTTGGGCAGGCCCGTCGTGCCGGAGGTCGAGTTCAGCATCGAAACGCCCGACGGGACAAAGCACGGACTGGTTGCGGGGAAACGCTTGATTTCGACCGGCAGCGAAGTGAATTCGCCACCTGCGCCCGCGCGTTCGAAAATCACGTCGGCGCGTTCGTCGGCGAAGACGACGTCCAGTCCGGGATGCTCGGCCCGAAGACTCGCCACGAGTTCGGCGGTGTCGACGCCTCGCAGTGTGCGCGCGGTGACCAGAACGGATGCTTCGGAGCGGGCGATCAGATGAGAGATCTCGCGAATGCCGGAGCGCGAACCGATTCCGACGGCAACGCGGCCGGTCCGAAATGCTGCGCAGAGAGCCGCATGGAAGACAGCGGTGTCGGGAAGCAACACGGCCACGTGCCCGTATCCCTCACCCGCTAGGTCCAGTGCCGACGCGATGGCATCGGCAGCGGCGTCGTACTGTTTCCACGAGACCCTCGACTCCGGGGTGACAAAGGCAGTTTCGTCCGGGATGGTCTCAGACCAATGCCTGACCATCTCGCTGATGCTGACACCGGCGAACCGGGCCGGATTCGTGGCGAATTCACCGACGGTGAAGTCGAGTGTCTTCGTTTCAACCATGATCGTCGATCATCTCCCGTCGGCGCTGAGTACGCCCATCGATTGTTTGTACGCGTTGTCCAGTGTCGCTGCGGAATCGCATTCGCGGACGAGTTCGCCGCGTTGCATGACATATCCGCGGTCGACAACCGACTTCAGTGCAGCCAGAGCCGGTTCCGTCACGACGACGGTCACTCCCTCGGCGGCCAGATCGCCGACCAACGCTCGCAGTTCCGCGACGATTTTCGGTGCCAGCCCGGTCATCATCTCGTCGAGGAGCAACACCTTCGGAGTTTCCAGAAGGGCCCGCCCCAGAACCAACATCTGCTGTTCACCACCGCTGAGAACCCCGGCATAACTTTCCGAGCGTTCGCGCAGGATCGGAAACCTCTCGAAAGCTGTTTCCACGGCCCCGGCCTTCAAACCCATCAGGTCGGCGCCGACGCGTAGGTTCTCGCGAACGGACATACGCATGAACAGTTGCCTGCCTTGGGGGACATAGGCAAATCCGCTACGGACTCGGGCGAGAGCCGAAAGCTTCTGAATCTCACGACCGTCGATCGTGATTTTCCCGGTAGCGGGAACCGAGCCGTAGATTCCTCCGATCAAGCTGGTCTTGCCTGCACCGTTCGGCCCCACAATCGCGGTCACTTCACCGGCCGGGGCGGTGAGGGAGACGTTCCTGACGGCAACCGCGGAGCCGTATCGAACTGTGACTCTGTCGAGTTCGAGCATCGTCAGGCACCTTCCTCGTATTCGGAACCGAAATAGACGTCGCGCATCGCATCGCTGGCCAAGCACTCTTGCGGCGGTCCGTAGAACGCCACCGATCCGAAATTGAGCAGAACGATCTTGGTTGCGAGCGCCGCGATGAGATCGACGTTGTGATCGACCAGAACCACTCCCTTGCCCTGTGCAGCAATCGATCGAACAGCACCGGAAATCGCGGCGATACCATCGTGATCCGCACCGGCAAACGGTTCGTCCAGCAAAAGGACTTCGGGTTCGCTCGACATCGCGCGCGCTACCTCGACCAGGCGCTGCGCACCCAAACTGAGATCCCCGCAGGCACTTTCGACATCGGTAACCGAGTACCGGGCGGCAATCTCCCGGGCCCGCTGCGCTGCGCGATCCCAGTTCTCGAACGGCCCTTTGATCGCCCACCACAGCGAGTGCAGCGGTGAGGTGATCTTGTGTCCGTACAGTCCCGGAATGATGTTGTCGATCGCGTCGAGTTCCGCTGCGAGCTGTGGATGCTGGAACGTACGCGAGAGCCCCTGCCGTGCACGGCGCTCCGACGGCCCGGTCAAGGCAGCACCGGCGAGCGTGACCGCTCCGGAATCTGCTTGCTGTGTGCCGAAGATGCAGTCGACGAGTGTGGTCTTGCCTGCACCGTTCGGACCGACCAGGCCGATCACCTCACCCGGTCCGACGCTGAACGAGACGTCGCTGACTGCGCGGACCCCGCCGTAGGACTTGTGGAGCCCGCTCACTTCGAGTAGCCGAGTCATCGGTTGCCACGCTCCTTGTACAGACGGTTCATTCGGCCCAGAACGTTCTGGCTCCATCCGATCACCCCGCCAGGCGCGACGATGAGGATCACCAGGACGGCTCCGGCGAGCAGCAGTTCACCGCTTCCCTGGTACCCGGGCATGTTCAGCGTCACGATCACCACGATCAGTGCACCGAGCGGAGCACCCCACGCGGAACCGCGACCACCGATGATCGGCATGAAGATCGCGAGGAAAACAATACTGAGAGTGAATGTTTCAGGAGTGAGCGCTTGCACCGATACGGTGAACAGCGATCCACCGGTCGACGCGATGGCGGCACCGATCGCCAGCGCCACGACGGTCAGGTGAGCGGGATTGACGCCGGAAGACCGTGCGACATTGCGATTGTCGCGGGCAGCTTGCAACATCAGACCCCACACGGATTTCCGAAGCCGATCGACAGCGACCGCGATCAGACACACGAACAGGATCGCGAACACGACCAACGCGTAACGCGGTGGCTCCCAACCGAACATCGTCGCAGTCTCGACACCCGAGATCCCGGCCGAACCTCCGGTGAAGCTCGGCCCGTCGATCAGCCAGTGCTCGAAGGCGATACCGAACAACAAAGTGACCGCGGCGAGGTAGAACCCGGAGAGTTTCTGCGTCGCCAAGCTGAGGAGCACTGCGACCGCTGCGGCGGCGAGGGCGCCGAGAATCCATCCCCACCACATCGACAACCCGGTCCGAACAGAGATCAGCGCAACGGCGTACGCACCGATCGCGGCGTACGCGCTGTACGCCATCGACAGTGATCCGGCCAGAACGAACGGCACATACATTCCGAGAGCGATCAACGAATAGGTCGCAGCGAGGAACACCAGATCCTGCCGATACAGACTCGGCCCCATCCACAGCAGCACGGCGGCAACCACTGCCACAGTGATCAGAGCTTCCCGTGACACCGCAAGCATTCTCGTCCTGGAACCGCCACCTGAAGTGGGCGGACTTGACGTGAGCGGACTGGTAGAAAGCGAGGCCATCAGACGCGAACCTTCCTCGAGAGCAGGCCTTCCGGACGGAAAGCGAAGAACACCAGTGCAATCAGCAGAATCGCGGTTTGAGCAGCACTCGCGCCGAAGTAGTACGGGGCGAATACCTGGACGACGCCCAACACCATTCCGCCGATCAGCGGAGCCCAACTCCGGCCGGTACCGCCGATGACAAGCGCGATGAACGCCGTCAGGGTCCACGACAGGCCGCTCGTGAACTGAACACCGGCCTTGGGAGCGAACAGAAGTCCGGCAACGGCGGCGATCACACCGGCGAGGGTGAACGCGATAAGCCGGACACGGTCCACCGGCAACCCCAGGACACGGGCGGCATCCGGACTGTCGCCGACGGCGCGAAGCAGACGGCCTGAGGTGGACCGGTTCAGCCACAGTCCGATACCGACGAAGATCAGAGCAGTTCCGACGACGAGTACTACGGTCGAACTGTCGACGGTGGCGCCGAGCACCGATATCGGATCGAAGTCGAAGATCTTCTGTCCGGGAAGCGGTGTGCGGCCGAAGACCGTGCCGGCGAGCTGCTGGATCCCGAACAGGACCGCGGTCACAGCCACCAACGCCGGTAGTTCCCCCCGACCCGAGCGCTTCTGAACCTGCTTGACCACAAGCTTTTCCGTCAGAATCGACAGCGCCACTGCCACCGCGATCCCCAGCGGCATGGCAATCCAGAGAGCGAGCCCGTAATTGATCGCGACCCAACTCGACGCCATGGCCGCAGCCATCGCGTACGGGCCCATCGCAAAGTTGAAGAAGTCGGCGCCGACCACCACGAGATACATTCCGAGGGCTATCAGCGAGAAGAATGCACCGATCTCGATGGCTGCGAGCCACAGTTGTGCGTCTGTCATGTCAAGGCTCCTCGGTTATCCGCACGGGGGTTGGTAGGAATCCCACGGATCGGCCGGTTTGTTGTCCTCGCCGAATTCGATGAGCACCAAACCGCAGAGGCTGTCCGGAGCCAGGTGATCCTGTGGGGAGAACGACAGTGTCAGTCCGTCCTGTCCGAAGCTGGCGGGGAGTGCCGAAACCTGTTGAAGAGCATCACGAACGGCCGTCCGATCTCGGTGATCGCCGGCAATTTCGATGGCCTCGGCCAACATCATGACGGCGTCGTACGCCTGTGCGTCGTAGGCAGTCAGTTGATAATCAGGGCCCTTCACCGCCTGCACCTTGCTGCGCAGTTCGGCGGTTCTCGGGTTGTTCGCACTCAGTGAGCCCATGTACACCATGCCGCTCAACGCCTTCGGGTCCGCCAAAGCCCAAGATGCAGGCTGGTTTCCGATGGAAGCGAGTGAGAAGCGTTGCGTCTGCGGGGTGATTTTCGACAGGGTGTTGTGAGCGAGAATCTCGAAGTGCCCGCCGATACTGGCGACCAGGATTGCGTCCGGTTCAGTTTCCGCGAGACGCGACACCTGTGCGGTGATGTCCGCCGCATCGACCGGCGCCTTTTCGACTGCCGTCACTCTGGCGCATTTCTCGAGCGCCGGCCGCAGGGTCTTGATGATTCCGTCGATGGACGCACTAGCGTCACCGAGAATTCCCAGGGATTTGTACCCCATCTTCTCGAAAGCCCCGCAGTACACCTGGGCATACTGCTTCAACGAGTTCGGAATCATGAACGAGTAGTCGTTGTCGGGCGCCGAGGCAAAAGCGTCGCTGAGAACGACCGGAGCTATCGCAGGAATCTTCGACTGCTGGAGAATCGACTTGGCTTGCAGGACCGACCCGCTGCCCGTGGCGAGGATGACCGCACTGGATCCGTGATCGACCAACTTCCGAATGATCGACGGTGTCTTGGTGGGGCTGCTCTCGTCGTTCTCGACAACCAATTCGACTTGCTTACCGTTGATTCCGCCCGCCTGGTTGATCAGGTCGACGGTCATCCGTACGGTCTTGCCGGCGATCGTGCTGTACGACGCACCGGGGCCGGTCGAGTCCTCGTCCAAACCGATGACGATGGTGTCTTCGGGAATGACACCGGCAGATGCGCACGCGCTCGCCCCGAGCACCACTGCCGCGCAGACGGCAATCGCCTTTCCGAGTCTCACATCGAACTCCCGTCCAAACTCTGCTTGGTAAATCAAACAAGCGCTTGATTTACGACTGTGGACAGAAGTATGCACTGGGTCACACCGATAGTCAAAATCCGAACTACACGCGCAGGAACTGCGGTGTTACGGCTTCTGAAGGTGCCGGATCGAGGAGCTGAGTTCGCGAATGACGGACTTCAATTCATCAACATCAGAGCGGAGTTCGGCTAATTCAGAGTCGGGAGATTCGGTCTGCGCATCCTTCTTCGCGGTGCGCCGCGCAATGCGCGCCACCGGCTCTCCGTCGCCGGAACGTGCGGCGAAGCCGTCCAGGAATACCGAGATCAGATTGCGCTGCAGATCGTCGGCAAACTCGGAAAGCTGCGGGCGATACTGCGCGACGGTGGACCAGACGGATTCACGCAGGAGCCGATGAAACTGCTCGGGATCGATGTCCTCCCGAAACTCCCCGTCGGCAATTCCGCGCGCGATGGCCGATCGCCAGTAACTGTGGGCCTTCTGCACCAGGACCGTGATGGGAGCGTCGGCCGGCTGCGACGAAAGAATGGCCTCGCCCTGATACACCTCGGTGGCATACGGGTGATCGACCGCAGAGGCGAACGACACCGAAACCATCGTGGCCAGGCGATCGCGAGCGGAACCTTCCGGCTCGATCGAGTCCTCGTACCGGACGTTGAGATCTTCGAGGAACCTGACGACGATCTCGTTTGCTATCGCATCCTTGGAGTCGAAGTAGTGATAAAGGCTCCCGGAAAGGATCCCGACTTCGTCGGCGATGTCGCGCACCGTCGTCGCAGCGATTCCCCGCTCGCTGAACAGCTTGGCCGCATGAGCGAGTATTTCGTCCCGTCGGGTCGAGCGCACGAGAAGATCCTTCCGACGTTCCGATTGTCAAGCGAGTGCTTGATCGATTTCTCGTCGATGCTAACACCGCACCCCTGCTGACCTGCGGTGTGAGGTCCCGGACATCGAATGGAAACACCGGACACACACTTGTCACCGACAGTCATTCCACCGCAACAACTTCCACCTACTCTGTGCACTCGACGAATACAGCGTTGTATACGCACCCCGGATACAGATCTGTCAGAGCCATTGTCTGCCAGAGCCATCGACACGAAAGGCCCGTACATGCGAACCTTCTCGAAGCGCACCCTTGCCGCGCCGGCCGCTCTCGCCGCGCTGGGCTTGGTTCTCACCGGCTGCGGAAGCAAGGCAACAGACACCGCAGCGGGAGATTCGACGGCTGCGTCGTGCGTCGACACCTCGGGGGACACGATCAAGGTCGGTTCCCTGAATTCACTCTCGGGCACCATGGCCATCAGTGAAGTGACGGTCCGCGACTCCATCTCGTTGGCGGTGCAGGAGATCAACGATTCCGGAGGTGTGCTGGGCAAGAAGATTCAGATCGTGGCGGAGGACGGCGCGTCGGAGCCGACGGTGTTCGCTGAGAAGGCCGAGAAACTGATCAGCAGCGATTGCGTCGCAGCAGTTTTCGGTGGCTGGACCTCCTCGAGCCGTAAGGCCATGCTGCCGGTGTTCGAGGACAACAACTCTTTGCTCTACTACCCGGTCCAGTACGAGGGACTCGAAGATTCCAAGAACATCTTCTACACGGGTGCGACGACCAACCAGCAGATCATCCCGGCTCTGGACTACCTGAAGGAGAAGGGCGTCAAGTCGCTGTATCTGGTCGGCAGCGACTACGTGTTCCCGCAGACCGCTAACCGCATCATCAAGGCGTACGCGGCAGCGAACGGCATCGAGATCAAGGGCGAGGATTACACGCCTTTGGGCTCGACCGACTTCTCCACCATCGTGAACAAGGTGCGCACCGCCGACGCGGATGCCGTGTTCAACACACTCAACGGTGATTCCAACGTCGCGTTCTTCCGTGAATACTCGAATGTCGGTCTGAAACCTGCCGACATGCCTGTCGTCTCCGTTTCCATCGCGGAAGAAGAGGTCGGCGGTATCGGTGTCCAGAACGTCGAAGGCCAGCTGACGGCGTGGAACTACTACCAGACCATCGACTCCCCTGAGAACAAGAAGTTCGTCGCGGCGTACAAGGCGAAGTTCGGCCAGGACAAGCCCACGTCCGATCCGATGGAAGCGGCATACACCTCCGTCTACCTCTGGAAGAACACCGTCGAGAAGGCCAACTCGTTTGCGGTCAAGGATATTCAGGACAACGCCGACGGTGTGACCTTCCAGGCACCCGAAGGACTCGTCACCATCGACGGCGACAATCACCACATCACCAAGACTGCTCGGATCGGCGAAATCCGTTCCGACGGACTCATCTACACGGTCTGGGATTCGGGACAGCCGATCGAGCCGGATCCGTACCTGAAGAACTACCCCTGGGCCGAGGGACTCGGCAGCTGATCGAGGAAAGGCGGAATTGACGGAATCGACGAGTAGAGAGGTGGAGCGTCTGTCATGGATGTTGTGATCGGACAGTTGTTCACGGGTTTGAGTATCGGATCGATTCTCCTGTTGGCAGCGTTGGGATTGTCTCTCACGTTCGGGCAGATGGGTGTCATCAACATGGCACACGGCGAGTTCATCATGGCCGGCTCTTACACCGCATACGTAGTGCAGCAGGTGATCTCGAATGCAACGGGATCGTTGATCATTTCTCTGCTCGTCGGTTTTGTCGTCGGCGGACTGATGGGTGTCGTGCTCGAAGTGGTCCTGGTATCGCGGATGTACCACCGACCCCTCGACACCCTGTTGGTGACGTTCGGCGTCGGATTGATCCTTCAGCAGTTGGCACGAGACATCTTCGGGGCGCCGGCAGTCAACGTTTCGGCACCGACTTGGCTTTCGGGTGGGGTCGACATCTTCGGCGCCGTGGTCCCGAAGACCCGCATCTTCATTTTGGTATTGGCGATCGCTGCGGTGATCGCGCTTTCGGTCGCGCTGAAGCAGTCGTCGATGGGTAGACGCATCCGCGCCGTCGTACAGAATCGCGATCTGGCCGAGACGAGCGGAATCTCTTCTCGTCGTACGGACATCACGACCTTCTTCCTCGGATCCGGGCTCGCCGGCGTAGCGGGTGTCGCGTTGACGCTCATCGGTTCCACCAGTCCGACCATCGGCCAGTCCTATCTGATCGACGCCTTCCTGGTTGTTGTCGTCGGCGGCCTCGGTCAGATGAAGGGAGCTGTGATCGCAGCCTTCGCCCTCGGCATCTTGAACTCGTTCATCGAGTACTCGACGACGGCGTCGATCGCGAAGGTGATCGTGTTCGTCATCATCGTCGTCTTCCTTCAAGTCCGGCCACAGGGCCTGTTCGCAGTCAAGACGAGGAGCCTCGTATGAGCATCCTGAACAATTCCCGAATTCGGGTGTGGGGCGGTTTTGCACTCGCCGCGATCGTGCTGTTCGCCATCGCTCCGGCTGTACTCTCGGACTTCAGGCTGTCACTGTTGGCCAAATTCCTGTGCTTCGCCATAGTCGCTGTCGGCATCGGTTTGGCTTGGGGCAGAGGCGGAATGCTCACGCTCGGCCAGGGCGTGTTCTTCGGAATCGGCGCATACGTGATGGCGATGCACCTCAAGATCGCCGATGCCGAACTCAAGGGCGACGCGGTCCCGGACTTCATGTCCATCGCCGGCAAGACCGAACTGCCGGGATACTGGCAACCGTTCGCCTCGCCATTCGTGGCGAT
Organism: Rhodococcus sp. NPDC057135; assembly: GCF_042670865.1. NCBI lineage: Bacteria > Bacillati > Actinomycetota > Actinomycetes > Mycobacteriales > Nocardiaceae > Rhodococcus > Rhodococcus sp. NPDC057135. The sequence goes on along the minus strand of NZ_JBHUUU010000005.1, from coordinate 148,421 downwards.
CTTCGCCATCCTTTTCCTGCCGGCCGCTGTTGCCTTTCTCCTCGGACTCGGTGTGTTCAAGCGGAGGGTCAAGGGCGCGTACTTCGCGATCCTCTCGCAAGCACTCGCCGCAGCTTTTGCGATCCTCTTGATCGGACAACAATCGATCGGTGGCAGCAACGGCCTCAACCGCTTTCGCACGTTCTTCGGTTTCAACCTCAATGATCCGGCGAACAAGCAGATGTTGTTCTTCATCGCCGCCGGAGTTCTTCTCGCGTCGGTAGCTCTGATTCGCCAGCTGATGAACTCCCGATACGGCGAACTGCTCGTCGCGGTCCGCGATCAAGAGGAGCGCGTGCGTTTCCTCGGATACGATCCGGCGAACATCAAACTGGTCGCCTACGTGACCGCGGCGTTCCTCGCCGGTATCGCCGGCGCGCTCTTCGTTCCGATCGTGGGCATCATCTCCCCCGCCGACGTCGGGATCGTGCCGTCCATCGCCTTCCTCATCGGAGTTGCGATCGGCGGCCGCGCCACGCTTCTGGGTCCGGTACTGGGTGCGATCGGCGTCGCATGGGCGCAGTCGACATTCTCGGAAAAACTCCCATCGGGATGGATCTACGCGCAAGGGCTGATGTTCATCGTCGTAGTCGGATTCTTCCCGGCAGGTGTGGCCGGATTGTTCGCTCTGATGCGCCACCGCAAGAAGCGTGAGACACCGATCGGCCCGCCGGTCAAGGTCTCCCAACCCGAACCAGTCGAGGTGTCGTCATGACCAACACAACCGCCACCACCGAGCCGGCACTGGGCGGCAACGCCGGAATGTCGTCCGAGTACCTCGAAGTACGGAACCTTTCGGTCAGCTTCGACGGTTTCAAAGCAGTTGACGGCGTCGACTTGACCCTCATGCAGGGCGATCTGAGGTTTCTGATCGGTCCGAACGGAGCTGGAAAGACAACGCTGGTCGATGCCATCACCGGGCTGGTTCCCGCTACCGGTTCCATCACGAAGTCCGGCGAGCAACTGCTCGGCAAGAAAGTTCACAAGATCGCCCGTCTCGGGGTCGGGCGAACCTTCCAGACGGCAAGCGTCTTCGAAGAGCTCTCGGTGCTGCAGAACCTCGACATCGCGGCCGGAGCCGGCCGATCACCGTGGAACCTGCTCAGAAAACGCAAAGGTGTGCTTCCCGAGATCGAAGAGGCACTGGAGACAACCGGTTTGGAGCACCTCAGGGACACTCCCGCGGGCATTCTCGCACACGGCCAGAAGCAGTGGCTCGAAATCGGAATGTTGTTGGTACAGAACTGTTCCGTACTTCTGCTCGACGAGCCCGTCGCAGGTATGAGCCTCGAGGAGCGCGAGGAGACCGGGAACCTTCTGCGGCGCATCGGCGGTGCGCGAACCGTCGTCGTCGTCGAGCACGACATGGACTTCATGCGATCCTTCGCCACGTCCGTCACGGTGCTCGCCGCTGGGAAAGTGCTCGCCGAAGGGACCGTGGCCGAGGTCCAAGCCGACCCCAAGGTGCAAGAGGTCTATCTCGGCACAGCCGCTGCCGGAACCGATCTCGGCGCCGACACCGAACCGACCCCGGAGGACTGAATCATGCTCGAACTCGTCGACATCCGCGCCGGCTACGGACGTACCGAAGTGATCCACGGCGTTTCCCTACTGGTTCCCAGCGACGGGGTTGCGGCAGTCATGGGTCACAACGGTGCGGGCAAAACCACCTTGCTGCGCGCCGCCGTCGGACTGATCAAACCCACACGCGGAAAGGTACTTCTGAACGGTGAGGACATCACCGGCCTGCGGCCCAGCGCCCGTGTCGCTCGCGGACTTGCCTATGTACCCCAGGGTCAGCAGTCGTTCGGACAACTGACAACTGCCGAGAATCTTCGAGTGGTCGCCGACGGGCGCAAACGCGGAAAAGCGCTCATCGCAGAGGCATTGGATCTGTTTCCGGCACTCACCACGCTGCTCGATCGACGGGCCGGGCTTCTCTCCGGTGGGCAGCGACAGCAGCTTGCCATCGCTCGCGCACTGATCACCGAACCCAAGATCCTCATCCTGGACGAGCCGACCGAGGGCATTCAGCCCAACGTGGTCGCCGAAATCGAAAGGACCGTCATGGAACTCACCGAGCGAGGCGATCTCGGTGTCCTCCTCGTGGAGCAACACATCGGTTTCGCGCTCCAATCTGCGCAGCATTACAGCATTCTCGCGGCCGGACACGTGACCTCGACCGGTGAGGGCGGCACCACGTCCACCGACGCGGTTCGTCGAGCGATGGCAATCTGACATGAGTGTGCGGCCGCCGCTGCGCGAGCAGGTCTACCGCTCGATCCGGAACGATCTGATGTCCGGTCAGATCGCGCCATCCGAACGACTCGGTGAGGAACGGTTGGCTCATCTCTACGGCGTCTCGCGAACACCGGTCCGCGAGGCGCTCGCAAAGTTGGAATCCGACGGGCTCGTCGAACGCGACGAACACGGCCTCTTTCCGTACCGGCCGCACCTCGACGAGTTGGGTGGCCTCTACGAGCTGCGCGTACTCCTCGAGGTGCACGGGCTTCGGCGGGTACTCGACGGTGAAGCCCCCGTCCATGACAAAGACGCGCTCGGTTCCGAACTGGACCGGTGGTACGCGTTTCGCAAACAGATGCCGTCGCCGGACGCGGGTTTCGTGACCCTCGACGAGGAGTTTCACATTGCGCTCCTCGCCTCGTCCGGCAACCACGCACTGGTCGACGCTCTTCAGGCCGTCAACTCGAAGCTGCGCCCCGTGCGGATGTTCGACTACCTGACTCCCGACCGTATGAAGGCCACCGTGGAGGAACATATCTCCGTCGTCGAACTGGTTCTGGACGGCAAGATTCCGCAGGCGCACGAGGCACTGGTATCGCACATCGACATCTCTCGCACGGTCGTCCTCGACCGCGCCCGCCAAGCCCTCTCGTTGGCCGCTATGGCCAATGCCGTGCGGAATTGATCAGGTTCGTGTCGCCGACTCGAGGGTAACGACTTCGGTGACGTGGTCTCTCGTCAGCGGGATCAGCAGATACTCCCCCGGTACGGTTGGCTTCGGACCGAGCTCAGAGCCTGGGACAGTACCCGTTGTGCCATCAGAACATTCGACGGCAACTTCGCCCGCGTAGTCCACATCAGTCGCAACCTCACAGGTGAGTCCGTCATCCGTAGTGAAGGCGGAGATACTCGAATCGCCAGGGCCGTGGATTTCCGTCCCGGTTGGATCTGCCGGCGCCGGCGTACTCGTGGTTTGTGTGCCAGTCGTTGTGGTGACGGGTGTTGTGGTGAGCGGTGGACTTGTCTGCAGCGTGGTGGCTGTTGCCGCGGTGGTTGTGGCGGTGGCGGTGGTGGTTGTGGCGGTGGTGGTTGTGGCGGTGGTGGCCGCTGTAGGTTCAGGCGTCGTCGTTCCCGTAGTCGGCGTGGTGGTCACGGGAACAGCTGTCGATGTTGTCGATGTGGGCTCGGCGACTCGCGCTGCCTGTCCGGTGACAAGGCTCAAGGGCGTCACCGGGGGTGAGGAGTCGAGTCCGCACTGAGCGGCCGACAGATTGACGGATATGTTCGTCGATCCGAGGATGACTGTGACCAGTCCTTCACCCAAGATCGACAATGCGACGGTTACGGCCTCAACAGTGAAGCTCACCGAAACAGCGGAGGAAGCAACAACAGGCGCGGAACCGGAAGCCGCTCGGGTGCTGGTGACCTTGATGTTCGAGAAGCGCGCTTCCACCCGCGCGAGCAATGGGACATTCGCCATCACGAAGGTCGCAGTAGTCGGCGACGTCGACGTGGCCGAACCGTTTGCACCCACTGCTGGGATGGCAACGGTGGCGCCGCCGACTTTCACGGTTCCTGTCGGCTGGTCAGTAGCCGCCGACGTACTCGCACAGCGCGCGTTTGTCTTGACGCTCGTGCTCGTGATCGCGTCCGCCGGTATCAACGTGATCCCCAGTACCGAAAGCAGATTCAATTGCAGGCCCAACGTAGAGGTAGTTTCCGCGTCCGCATCCGACCCGGCCACCCCACATGGGGTCGATGCCGACGCTCCTACGAGATACGCGGCGCACTGAACGGCGCTACCCGTGCGGCTGAGTGCGGGCAACCCCAGCAGTACACCGGAGTTGTCCGCCAACGAAACGGTCCCCGTGGTTTTGCCCGGCGACAGTTGAGTTTGCAAGGTCGGATGTTCGATCAACGAACCGCCGAGATTTCCTCCCAGAGTTATCAATCCGCCGGTCGCCGTTCCTTTGCCCGACGTCGATCTGCCGTACCCACTCGTCGTCCATGAACCGGTGGAAATCGGGCCTGTCACGTACTCGGAGTCTGTCCACGCCGCTTCGGTCTCTCCGAGCAGTGGGTGAGACGAGAAACCGGAGCCCAGAACAACCGCAACTGCCAATACGATGACTGAGAACAGGTGGCGACGCTTCATTGCCTACCGCCGTCCGGCGGGAGAAGAACCTGAATGGGTTCGGTTTTCGGGTCGGTCGAGTCAGAATCGTCGTCATCGGTATTGCGCGGCCAGAATACCGCGACCACCAAGGCCGCCATTGTCAGCGTGATCGCCCCCAGAACAAGAGGATTCGAGAAGTAGACGATCACCCGCGCCAATCCCGGAATGTGCCAGAGCACTTTCCGAACTGTGGTGACCTCGTATACCGCGGGATCAGCCGTGGCGTTGGCATCACCCTTGAGATCGAGAATCGTGATGCCGTTGTCCTGGGTACGAGCGGAAACGACGCGGTGCGTCACCGGCAGTTCGGAGCTGCCCCGATCGACGGTGACGACGTCGCCAACCTCGACGGAACCCGCAGGTACTTCACGCACTACGGCGAGCGAACCCGTCGGAATGGTCGGCGACATCGAGCCCGTCTTGAACATGATCAGTGTGATGTCGAAGGCGAAGGCACAGATCACCAAAGCGATACAAACGACCCCACCGGCAGCGAGAACCTGAAGGATGCAGTCCCCGATGATCGTCGGGACCGAACGCTTCTTCGTCCGGGCATGTGTTGTCCGGGCACGTATTGGCATTGCAGCTCCTTCAGGGTGTTGCACTGAACTGCCAAGTGGGAGTTGCCGTTTTGCCGATCAGCGCCGAGTTGCTCCAATTGGCCGAGGTTCCGGGCAGCGAAATCTCGAAGCACAGCGCCACCGCTCCCCCCGGCGACGCTCCACCGGTCGGTAACGCGATGGCCCCGACTGCGGAACCAATTGAGAGCGGAGGAAACACCGACGCACTTCCCACCACGAATTGCGGTGTTCCCGTGGAGAATGCCGATGAATCACAGGTGGTCGACTTGACCACCCGATACCGCAGCGCCGACGCCAGCGTGGAGTCTCCGGCAACCGTCGCCGACTGCAGAGTGACAGATGCTGCCGGCGAGACCGGCACCGTTCGAAGAGAGACCGGGCCGTACGAGAGCGCACCGGGGCGAATCAGGAGCGCCGAGGGTGTATACGTGAAAACGCCAGGGGCACTGGATGAATGCGACGACCATCCACCGCCGACGTTCGACTCGATTCCGAATGTCCCAGTGCGAAACGATGCATCGCCCATCGTGCTGTCCACCCAACTGGCAGCCACGGTGCTTACACCGATACCCAGGACGATCCCCGAGGCCGCTAGTGCGTACACCTGACGCATTCGCCGTGTGACCACGCAGGCGTCAGGGGGTGGACTGGCCGGTGAACTGCCAGAGCAAGCGCCCGGTGTCCTTGCCCGACACGATCGAAGGGTCGACTCCGGCAGGCAGCGTGACCGCGAAGCACAGTTCTACCGGCACACCCGTGCCTAGCAGGGTGACATCCGAACCCGAACCTGCCGTCAAGGCCACCGGACTAGCTGTCGTGCCCACCCATGCTGTGCCTGCTCCAATTCCCGCCGCCGTGCAGGTCGTCGAGGAGACACCTCGATACACCGAGTACCGCAGGGCGGGTTTGAGATCGGCATCACCGCCCGTCGCACCGAGTAGTTGTACCGTCGCGCCGAAAGTGCTGGCCGTGGGACCGATCCGTAGCGCTACCGGCGCATATACCGTCGTTCCGGGTGAGAGTGTGTTGAATCCCGTGCTGAATTGGAAGTGGCCGGCGGAAGCGTCGACTTGATACTCACCCCAGGAGGTCTGCCCGTCGAAACTGCCCTGGAGATTCCAAGTTCCGGTCTTGAACTGTGCGTCGCCGAAAACGTTATCTGTCCACGCCGCCAAGGTGACGGCGGCGCCGATACCGAGGACAAGTCCTCCGGCTAGTAACGCACGTACTTTGCGCTTGTTTACAGCCTTCCGATCAGTGGCCATGCTGGTCTCGATTCACTTGGAATGCGAAAGAACCTCCGATTCGGGAAATCTAGCCCCCAATTTCACCCGAAATATCCGAAATGACCGAAATCGAGACAAAGACTTCACGCCTTCTCCGCCTCGCCGCCTTACGTGGGCGCTGACCAGGCGGAAATAGGAAAGCCGGCCAGATGGTTGCACCTTCCAACGACACTTGCGTTCTATTCGCTGAGAAAGGCACCACATTCATGGCCGTCCCACTTTCCATTCTCGATCTCGCCCACATCGGCGACAACGAAACCGCCAAAGACAGCTTCGACGCCAGCGTGACCTTGGCGCAGCGTGCCGAGGAGTGGGGCTACAAGCGAATCTGGTACGCCGAGCACCACAACATGGGTTCCATCGCGTCTTCGGCTACGAGTGTTCTGATCAGCCACGTCGCCGCGCACACCAGCAAAATCCGCCTCGGCGCCGGTGGGATCATGCTCCCCAACCACGCGCCGCTGACGATCGCCGAGCAGTTCGGCACCCTCGAGACTCTGCACCCGGGTCGTATCGATCTCGGGCTCGGCCGCGCACCCGGTAGTGATCAGAAGACGATGCAGGCTTTGCGACGCGACCCGAGTTCTTCGGACAGCTTCCCGCAGGACGTACTCGAGCTTCAGGGCTACCTCGGCGACACCTCACGCGTCCCCGGAATCAACGCCGTTCCCGGCAAGGGCACTCACGTTCCGCTCTACATTCTCGGATCGTCACTGTTCGGCGCCAAGCTCGCCGCGATGCTCGGCCTGCCGTATGCATTTGCCTCGCACTTCGCCCCCAACGCCCTGCGCGATGCCGTTGCGATCTACCGCCGCGAGTTCAAGCCGTCGGAGCAGTTGGCAGAGCCGTACGTCATCGCCGGCGTCAACGTCATCGCCGCCGACACGCATGAGCAAGCTCAGCAGGACTTCCTCGCTGCCAAGCGTTCGCGCGTCAGCCTCCTTCTCGGACGTGGACGCAAGTTCACGGACGACGAGGCGGACATGCTGCTCGACTCCCCCGCCGGTCAGCAGGTTCTGCAGATGACCAAGTACAGCGCCATCGGCACGCCTACGGAGGTCCGCGCCTACCTCGACGAGTTCACCGAGCATGCGCAGGCCGACGAGCTGATCACGGTGTCGACCGGCACCAACCGCGAGGCATGGTTGCGCACGTTCGAACTCCTCGCCGACGTGAGCGATCTGGTGCCCGCCTAAGCTGCCGGTATGGGCGATCCTTCCCGTCGCGGGTTCATCTCGGTACTGGCCGTTCTGCTTTCGACGGGTTGGGCCGCCAACCACTTTGCCTCGCTCATCCCGGTTCTCCGGGTGGACGAGGGCCTCTCGCACACCGTGCTCGACGGTGTTTTCGGCATCTACGCGCTCGGGCTGCTGCCCGGCCTGTTGACCGGTGGAGCTGTGTCGGACCGCGTCGGTCGAGCTGTCGTTGTCCTGCCCGGAGCGCTCATAGCCTCGCTCGGAACCTTGATTCTTCTTCTCTGGCACGACGCGCCGGGACTCATGGTCGGACGCCTTGTCGTCGGCGTCGGTGCCGGTCTGGCGATCGGCGCCGGTACCGCGTGGGCGGCCGACCTTCGTGGCAAGTCCGGCACCGTCATGGCGGGCGTCGTACTTACCTCGGGTTTTGCACTGGGACCGCTGTTTTCGGGTCTGTTGGCGGAATTTGCCGCCTTCCCACTCGCCACGCCCTTTATCGTCTCGGCCGTCTTGTCGGTGGGTTCGGTTGCCGCGGCGGCTGTGTGGAGTCGTACACCTGTTCCCGTAGAAGCCGCGACCATCACACCCGTCCCAGACGGCGCGGAGCGCTCCGTCGCAAATGCGCCAGACGGCGCGGAGCGCTCCGTCGCATCTGCACCAGACGGCGCGGAGCGCTCCGTCGCATCTGCTCTGTTCTGGGCACTTCCGTTGGCTCCGTGGGTGTTCGCCAGCGCAACAGTCTCTTTCGTGACCATGACGGCCAGGCTCGGTGACCGCTACTCCGGGCCGCTCCTTCCGGGGTTCGCGGCGGCGCTGACCCTGGGTGCTGGAATCCTGGTTCAAACCGCTGCGCGCCATCGCAATTGGGGTCCCCAGGCCGGCACGGTCGGCGCCGCACTGGCGGCACTCGGATACCTTCTTGTCGCGGTCGGCGGTGCACACCCCGCGCTCGGGTTGTTCATCGTCTGCGCGCTCGTCCTCGGTACGGCCTACGGACTGTGCCTGCGTGAAGGCCTGCTCGATCTCGAGTCGCTGGCTCCCCCAGCCTCGCGGGGCGCGTTGACCGGGATCTTCTACGTCGGCACCTATCTCGGATTCGGACTACCGGTGCTGCTGGTCGTCATCGAACCCACGATGGGCCCGTCACTGCCGTTGGTGATCCTCGCCGCTGTTGCCGCCGTCGTTGCCGTGGTCCGATTCCGCCGATTGCGGTCGACACAGGCTTCCGCGTCACATCCTCGTCTCGAAGCCGCATCGGTCTGAGCGTCCATTCGGACAGAGTTGGCGGTACTTGCAGTCGCAGCTACCCGGCGGTGTTAGCGTCGGAGGACCAGAAAGTAACTGCGTAGGGACACAGCAATGGGCAAGAGCGAGGCGGGCAAGGCCGAATTGGCCAAGAGCAGTGCGGACGACCTGACGGGTCGGCGCATCTTGATCACCGGCGCCGCCCGCAATATCGGTTCTTCGCTGGCCAGACGCCTCTACGACCGCGGTGCATCCGTCGGGCTCCTCGGACTCGAGCCGGAACTTCTCGAACAAGTCGCCACCTCCTGCGGCCGCGCGCCCTGGCAGTTGTGCGATGTCGCCGACCTCGCGCAGGTATCTCGCGGCGTCGACTACATAGCCGAGAAGCTGGGCGGCATCGACGTCGTCGTCGCCAATGCCGGCGTCGAGGCGAACTCCTCGATCCTCGGCGGCGACCCTGCGGACATGCGCCGCGCCGTCGAAGTCAATCTCATGGGCACGTACTACACCCTGCGCGCAGCCGGTCCGCATATCAGTCACGAAAACGGTTACGCCCTGGTGGTCGCATCCGCCCACGGCGCCGCCAAGCACCCGTTTCGCGGACCGCTTCGTGCTTCGCGCGCCGGCGTCGAAGCCTTGGGAGACGCATTGCGCCTGGAGATGAAACACCTCGGCACCAAGGTGGGCGTCGCGTACATCGGCGACATCGACACCGACACCACCGCTTTGTCGTTCGACGGAGCACGCGGAACTCTCGCCAGCGCCGGCACAACGACCGTCGCTGACGCCGTCGACGCGTTCGAGCGCGGTATCGTCGGCCGAAAGTCGCGCGTACATGCACCCCGTCGCAGCGCAGCGGTTCGCCACATCGCGCAACGAGCTATCGACCTCCGTCCCTCTCATATCCGTGGAGTCGCATGAACCCCCGTATCCCGCCCGGCCGATTCAAGGACCTCGGTCCGATCAACTGGGGAATCTGGCGTGTCCTGTCGAAGGCTGCCGGAGCACCCGATGCGCATCTGTTCAGCACATTGGGGCGCACGGGCGGACTCTTCCGCGGTTGGCTGCACTACTCCGGCTCACTCATGCCCGGCGGCAAGATCTCTCGGCACGACACCGAACTGATCATCCTGCGAGTCGCGCACCTGCGGGACTGCGGTTACGAGATGGATCACCACATAAGGCTCGGCCGCAAAGCCGGAATCGACGCAGAAGAACTGGCCCGAATCATCGAGGGACCTGGCGCTTCCGAGTTGAGTCCGCGTCACCGTGCGATCTTGACTGCGGTCGACGAGCTGGTCGCCACCAAGGACGTCACCGACACCACGTGGGGAACGCTTTCACAGCATCTCGACGATCGTCGGTTAATCGAATTCACCTTGCTGGTTACCCAGTACGACGGCCTGGCCACCACGATCGGAACCTTGCGGGTTCAGCGCGACTTCTCCTGAAGTTCGCGGCGGCCGTAACTCAGCTCTAACCCGAAGACACCTGGACGAAACACCTGATCAATAGCGTATACAGGTATGTCGACAGGGATGAATACGGCTCCGGAGCCACTACGTGAGGTGGTCTACCGGGAACTACGGACCGAACTGGTCAACGGGACCATCGGGTTCGATCAGCGCCTGACGGAACCGAAGCTCTCCACGCGTTTCGGTATCTCTCGTACTCCGGTACGGGAGGCGCTGACGATGCTGTGTGCCGATGGACTCCTGCGCCGGGAAGAGTACGGGTTCTCCGCCGTGCGCCCGAGCATTCCGCGGATCCGAGATCTGTACGAACTCCGAATCACTTTGGAACTGCAAGGAATTACCCGGGCGATCGCGGATTCGACGATCCGGCACGACCGAACAATTCTCGACGACGAGTTGGCGCGGTGGCGTGCCCTTGCTCTCGATCCACCGGCTCAGGAGCCGGGGTTCGTCGAACTGGACGAGGAGTTCCACGTCGCTGTGCTGAGGGCGTCGGGCAACAACGAACTGGTCGCGTCACTGCTGTCCGTGAACTCCCGTATCCGGCACGTTCGGATGTACGACTTCATGGTCAACGGCCGCATCGACACCTCGATCGCGGAGCACATTCGCATCCTCGAAGAACTACTTGCCGGCAACTTGCCCGAGGCCCGCACGCTTTTGCACCAACACATCGGCGAGTCTCTCGACGTCGTTCTCGACCGGGTGACCCGTGCGATCACCGCGCTCTCACTCGCCCACATCACGGACTGATCGGAGCAGTACACACATGACCGTCGCAGCAGAAGTTTTCACCCCGACTGCCCGGGTCGAGCAGGCTTTCCACCGGATCGAGGAGGTCGATCGCCCCGAAGTCTGGATCACGTTGCGCAGCAAGGACGATGTGCTTGCCGACGCCGCCTCGGTCGAGGCCAGACTCGCCGCAGGCGAACAGCTTCCCCTGGCCGGGCGTCTGGTCGCCGTCAAGGACAACGTCGACGTCGCCGGTCTGCCGACCACAGCGGCGTGCCCCGAATTCGCGTATGCGCCGGATGAAACAGCCAGTGCCGTGACGCGGTTGATCGAGCGCGGCGCTGTTGTTCTGGGGAAGACCAACCTCGACCAGTTCGCCACCGGACTGGTCGGAACGCGGAGCCCTTACGGCGCGGTTCGCTGCGCCTGGAACGAAGAGTTGATCTCGGGCGGTAGTAGTTCCGGATCCGCCGTCGCCGTCGCACTGGGAATCGTGGACATCGGAATCGGCACCGACACTGCCGGTTCCGGCCGAGTCCCGGCAGCGTTCCACGGGATCTACGGACTCAAGCTCTCGCTCGGCGTCATCCCCGTCCACGGAGTCGTACCCGCCTGCGTCGACTATGACGCTTTGACCGTGTTCGCCGGCGACCTCGAATCGGCAACCGCGGCAGCGGCAATCATGGTCGGCCACGAATCGCGTGATCCCCGCAGCAGAGTCTGGCCTTCGGATGTTCGTCTCGCGGCAGCGCCGAATCCCCGTGTCGCCGTGCCCCGAATCGAGGATCTGGCACAACTGAGCCCGTCGTACCTGGCAGCGTTCCAGGACACCGTGGCAGCCCTGGTAGCAGGCGGCGCCGACACCGAGACGATCGACATCTCCGAACTGCTCGATGCGGCCCGATTGCTCTACGACGGCGCCGTGGTGGCGCAGCGATATGCAGCGGCCGGCGAGTTCCTCGAAACTCGCCCTGCCGGAGCCGATCCCGCGGTGTCCGACATCGTGCTCGGCGCGAAGCACCCCGCCGGGTACCAGTTGGTCGACGATCTCGATGCGCTCACCCGTGCCAAGGCCGCTGCACGGGCACTCCTCGCCGGGTTCGACGCCCTACTGCTTCCGACCACCACCGAACATCCGACCATCGCCGCAGTGACCGAGGATCCGATCGGAATCAACCGCCGGATGGGAACTTTCACAAACTTCTGCAACCTGCTCGACATGGCAGCCGTCGCGGCGCCCGGGCACCGCACTGCCGAAGACCACCCGTTCGGCGTCATGTTCGTCGTACCCGCGTTCGACGACCAGATCGCCATCGACCTCGCTGCGCGACTCGGCGGCGTGCCTTCACCTACCCTCGTGGACACCGGAATCGACCTCGCAGTGTTCGGCGCTCACCTGCGCGGGCAACCCCTCAACACACAGTTGGTCGACCTCGGTGCGCGGTACGTCGAAACGGTCACCACCTCGGATGCCTACCGGCTCTTCGCTCTCGACACGACGCCACCGAAGCCCGGCCTGGTGCGCCGCGGTCCTGGCCTCGGAGCGCCAGTCGTCGGCGAGATCTTCCGAATCTCACCGGCAGGTCTGGGAACGTTCCTCGCTGCACTGCCTGCGCCGATGGCGCTCACGAGCGTCGAGTTATCCGACGGCAGAACGACTGTCGGTTTCAGCTGCACCCATGACGCCGTAAACGGCGCAGCTGACATCACCGGCTACGGCGGTTGGGCCGCGTACCTCGCTCGCTGACAGCTAGGGCTTGCAGATTCGCGTGACGGCCTCGCGCACCACTTCACGGCGGCGCGCAATCTCGTCGGCGTCGACGTTCTGGTTGTCCGCCACACCGGGTGCCACCACCCAGCCGAACACGAGGCCGAACAGCATTGTGATCAAGTCCTGGGGATCCCAGTGCTTCGAGATGATGCCGTCGTCCTGTGCCTTGCGGATCGTGGCCATTCGCGGAACCCAACTGGAATGTTCCTCGGCCAGCTTCTTCATCCGTGGCGCCTCACCCTGCAGTTGACCCCAGATCATCATCCGTTGAATCTGCGGTTTGCCGAGCATCGCGTCGAACAGTTCGACGGCATGCGCGGGCATGTCTTCACCGGTGAACTCGACAGACTCCATTGCCTGCTCGAAGTCGACGTCGAGCACCGCGTGGAACAACGCGACCTTGTCGCCGAAATAGGCGTAGAGGCGCTCCTTGCTGGCGTTTCCGTTCTTTGCAATCCGATCGATGCGCGCACCGGCAAGCCCGTAGGTGCCGAATTCTTCTTGCGCGGCGTCGAGGATTCGCTGTTTTGTCGCGGTCACATCAGTGGGAGCCATAGTGATGATGGTAACCGAACGAACTATTTCGTTTGACTCACCCGAGAAGGCTGGAATACCTTTTTCGAATGACCACCACGTCCCACGTCGACGGCGGCACTCTGCCACCGATCCCGGCCGCCTCCGAGAATCCGAATCATCAACGTCGCTGGCTGGTGCTCTGCATCGTCGCCTTCGCTCAACTCATGGTGGTGCTCGACGGCACCATCGTCTCCATCGCGCTACCCGCGGCCCAGGAGGAACTGGGCATCAGTGACCTGGACCGCGCGTGGGTGGTCACGTCGTACGCCCTGGCGTTCGGAGCGCTGTTGCTCCTCGGCGGCCGAATCGCCGACTACTGGGGCCGCAAGCGCTCCTTCATCGTCGGCATGGCGGGCTTCGCGGTTGCCTCCGGCATCGGTGGCATCGCGCAGAGCGGTATCGAACTGTTCATCGCCCGCGCCGGCCAGGGCGTCTTCGCCGCCCTGCTCGCGCCCGCAGCACTCTCGATGCTCACCACCACCTTCATCGGCGAGAAGGAGCGCGCCAAGGCTTTTGCGGTCTATGGCGCAATCTCCGGCGGTGGCGCTGCCATCGGCCTGCTCCTCGGCGGAGTTCTGACGCAATACGTCGACTGGCGCTGGTGCCTGCTCGTCAACATCCCGATCGCGCTGATCGCCATCGCTGCAGCCGTCCCGATCGTCAAGGAGACCAAGGCGCACGGCGACACGAGCTACGACCTTCCCGGCGCGATTCTCATCGCGCTCGGCCTCGGCTCACTGGTCTACGGATTCACGCGCGCCGAGCACGGCTGGGGCCAGGCAGACACCCTGCTGTTCATCGCTCTGGGCCTGGTCTTCCTCGCGATCTTCGTGGTCGTCGAGAGCCGCAGCAAGAATCCGCTTCTGCCGCTGAGTGTTCCGTGGCATCGTGATCGCGGCGCCGCTCTGATCGGCTCCATGTTGGTGGGCGCCGCCCTGCTCGGCGGCACGTTGTACCTGACGTTCTACCTGCAGATCGTGCTCGGATTCAGCCCGGTCATGGCCGGCGTCGGATCGCTGCCGATGGCATTCTTCATCGTCTTGGCGTCGACCATCGCAGCGCAGTTGTCCACCAAGATCGGCCCCAAGCCGCTCATGGTCGCCGGCCCGCTGGTGGCGGCGGTAGGACTGCTCTTGCTCACGCAGATCGAGGTACACAGCTCCTACTGGACGCACGTGTTCCCAGGCCTCGCGATCTTCGGATTCGGACTCGGCCTGCTGATGGTGCCGATGCAGAACCTCGCACTGATCGGTGTTCCCGACCACGACGCCGGCGCTGCCAGTGCCCTGGTCAACGCCACCCTGCAGATCGGCGGCGCACTCGGCACCGCACTGTTCACGACGATCTACGCTTCGGCCAAGTCGGCCTTCAGTGCAGACAACGCGATGCCGACGCCGCCGGAAGGCATGCCCGTCGACATGTCGAACGCGACCATCCCGACCGGGGACCAACTGGCGCTACTCCCCCAGCCGGTGCAGGACTTCGTCGCCTCGATGACGGACTACTTCTTCGGCGCCGAGGTATCCGGATACTCCGCCGCATTCGGTTGGGCGGCAATCCTGTTGGCGATCATCGCACCGGTTGTGCTGGTGCTGGTCCGCGCCAAGAAGGGTGATCTGCCCGCCGAGGGTGCAGTCCACATGGGGTAAACCCCTGTGCGCCTTTATTAACCGCCCGCGGTTAATAGAGGCGCACAGCAGGTTAGGCCTGCTTCAACACCTCAGCCACCGGAGTGCTGCTGCGTCCGATCAACTTCTGCAGGTCACCCGACTCGGTGTCCAACGCCCCCTTGGCAATTGCAGCATCGGAATCAGCGAGGATCTGCGCAACCGGTGCGGGCAGTCCGACGCTCTCGAGAATGCCTTCGTATGCCTGCTCGTCCACGAACTGATACACGACGGGCTTACCCGCGAATTCGCTGATCTTCTCGGCAAATTCGGCGTAGGTGAGCCTCTCGTCACCGCCCAACTCGTACACGGCGCCCTCGTGACCATCGGTGGTTGCGACCACTGCGGCGGCGTCGGCGTAATCCGCACGCGCTGCAGCGGCAATCTTTCCGTCGGCTCCCGCACCGACAAGTGCGCCGCGATCGATCACGCCGGCCAGATCGTTGGTGAAGTTCTCCCAGTACCAACCGTTGCGCAACAGTGCGAACGTAATACCGCTCCGAGTGAGTACGTCCTCGGTCGCCTTGTGCTCGGCAGCAAGCTTCATCGGAGTGTCCTGAGCGTCCAAAATGCTCGTGTAGGCAATGAATCCGACACCGGCAGCCTTCGCCGCCTCGATGATGTTGGTGTGTTGTGCGAGCCGTGACCCCACTTCACTTCCCGAGATCAGCACCAGCTTGTCGACGCCCGCCAATGCGGTTTCCAACGCCGAGGCATCGGCATAGTCCGCTTGACGTACAACTACTCCGCGGGCGGCGAGGCTTTCCGCCTTCTGTGGATTGCGGACCACTGCGACGATGTCGGATGCGGCGGTACCCCGCTCGATCAGCGACTCGACAACAAGTCGTCCGAGGTTTCCGGTTGCGCCGGTGACTGCGATGCTCATGCGAACTCCCGATCCAGGTTGAAATGCAAATGCGTTCTGCAACCATCATGCACTTATTTTTCGTAAGTGCAACACTTCGAGTTAGCGCTATGGGATCGTGCAGTAGTAACCTGGGTACATGACCAGCACCGACTCACCTTCACGTGCTGCCCGGACTCCTGATCCGAATGCCGACGTCGTGGATCCCACGCTCGAGGCTGACGTCTTCGCTCGCGGATGCAACTCTCGGGCGGCGTTGCAGAATGCAACCGGACGCTGGGGCGCACTCGCACTGGCAGCGCTGAACGAAGGCCCGTACCGGTTCAGTGCCCTCCGTCGGCGCGTCGACGGAGTCAGCGAGCGCATGCTCTCGCAGACGCTGCAAACACTCGAGCGGGATGGCCTCGTGCACCGTGAGGTACTCGAAACCATCCCGCCCAAAGTGGAATACAGCCTGACCGAACTCGGCGCCGACGTCGCCGCAAAGATCACGGCCCTGATCGAATTACTCGAATCGCAGGTGCCGAAAATCGTTGCGTCACAAGCGTCGTACGACGCCCGGAATCAGCTCAACTTGTCCGAGAGCTGAGCGATGAACTCGTCGAACGCGTAAGGAACGCTCAGCACGGTCGGAGCAGATGTAGCCATCGCGTAGTCCATTCCAACCAGGCGAACCAGACGGCCGTTCGACACCGAGGTCATGTTCGCGAACGGACCGAAGGACATCAGCTTGTCCAGGTTGGTGCCGTCGGCGTCGATGAGAATGAAGACATCGGCGTCGAGCGTGTCGATCGATTCCATCCCCACGGACACCGAACTGTCGCCGGAAGTGCACACTGCGTCGACACCGGGCGAAGTCTTCACCCCGAGCTGGCCGAGAAGACGGATCCGCGGGTCGGTGCCGCAGAAGACGATCAAACCCTCGTCGGTGCGCATCGCATACGTGGCGGTTTTGCCCTGGAACTGCGGGTGATCAGCGGCCTGCTTCTCGAAGTACGCCCCGGTCTCGTCGATCAGCGTCTGAGCCTGCGCCGGCTGTCCGAGCGCTGCGCCGATCATGCTCATCTGCTTGTCCCATGCCGTATCCCACGGCTGGTCGGGGAACGCGACGGTCGGCGCGATGTCGCTGAGACGCTTGTACTCGCCCTCGTCGATGCCCGAGTAGACGGCGAGGATCACGTCGGGGTCGAGCCCGAGGATCTGCTCGAACGGAATGTCCGGATTGGTCGTCATGAGAACGGGCTTGGCACCGTTCAGACGCGAAGCGTCCCAAGGCAGGATGTTGTTCTCGATGCCGTCGCCGGAGAAGCTCTCCATCGCGACCGGGACCTTGTTCAGTGCGATCACCGAATCCTGACCACTCCATCCGATGGTCACGATGCGCATCGGCTCCGCGTCGATCGTCGTCGAGCCGTAAGTGTGGTCGACGGTCACGGGGAAGGCCCCCGCCTCGGCGGCGCCCGAAGCTTCGGTGTCCGATCCGGAATCACCTGAGGTTCCACAGGCGGAGAGCGTCAGCGCGACGCAAGCCGCGAGCAGTACGGAACGAGTTTTCATGAGTGGTCCTTCGAAAGCCGGATGGTCGACTCGGGACGCTAATGCGTTGCGCGCCTACACCCCGACTCGAAGGCCTCAGATGGCGGTTTCGCAACACAACTCGACACAAAAGACGAAAAACCCCGTGCGCCTTTCCGGTAGTGCGAACTACCAAAAAGGCGCACGGGGCCGAAGGCCCTGCCGTCAGAAGTTGATCATGTGGCCGGCGAGGCCGTGGATCGCTTCCTGCAGTGCCTCACTGAGTGTGGGGTGGGTGTGGACGTTGCGTGCCAACTCGTTGACCGTGAGGTCCCACTTCTGGGCCAAGGTCAGCTCGGGCAGCAGTTCCGAAACGTCCGGCCCGATGAGGTGTCCACCGAGCAGTTCGCCGTACTTCTTGTCGGCGATCAGCTTGACGAAACCGGTCGGGTCACCGAGACCGTGCGCCTTGCCGTTGGCGGCGAACGGGAAGTTCGCGACCTTGACGTCGTAGCCCTCGGCCTTGGCCTGCTCCTCGGTCAAACCGAACGAGGCGACCTGCGGCTGGCAGAACGTCGCACGCGGCATCATGCGGTAGTCACCGAGTGTCTGCGTCTCCGCGCCGCCGATGGTCTCGGCAGCGACGACAGCCTGAGCTTCCGCGACGTGCGCGAGCTGCAGCTTGGCGGTGACGTCACCGATCGCGAAGATGTGCGGGACATTGGTGCGCATGTAATCGTCGATCGCGATGGCGCCGCGATCGGTCAACGCGACACCGGTGTTCTCGAGGCCGAAGCCCTCCACCCGCGGAGCGAAGCCGACGGACTGCAGAACCTTGTCGACGACCACGGTCTCGATCTCGCCGGACTTGTTGTCCTTGATCGAGACGGTGACCTTGCTGCCGTCGTCGCTGATGGACTGCACAGCGGCACCGGTCTTGATGGTGACGCCGAGCTTCTTGTACTGCTTGGCGATTTCCTTCGAGACGTCGGCGTCCTCGTTGGGCAGTGCCCGATCGAGGAACTCGACGATCGTGACGTCGACGCCGTAGTTCTTGAGGACGTAACCGAACTCCATGCCGATCGCGCCGGCACCGACGATGAGGATCGAACCCGGAAGGTCACGGGTGAGGATCTGCTCTTCGTAGGTCACGACGTTCTCGCTCAGCGAGGTACCGGGCAGCAGCTTGGTGTACGAACCCGTCGCGATGATCGCGTTGTCGAACGTGATCGTCTCGGTGCCGCCCTTGCTCAGCTCCACGCTGATGGTGTTGGCGTCGACGAACGTGCCCTTGCCGTCGTACTCCGGGATCTTGTTCTTCTTCATCAAGAAGTGAATGCCCTTGACTCGCCCGTCCGCGACCTTGCGGCTGCGATCGAAAGCGGAGCCGAAATCGAAGGACACGTCTCCGGACATGCCGAACGTCTTCGCTTCTTTCGTGAAGATATGCGCGAGTTCGGCGTTACGGAGAAGCGCCTTGGACGGAATGCAGCCGACATTCAGGCATACACCGCCCCAGTACTTCTGCTCGATGATGGCGGTGCTCAGGCCCAGTTGTGCCGCGCGGATAGCAGCGACGTACCCACCGGGGCCGGCTCCGAGGACAACGACGTCATAGTGTGAGGTCACGATTCACCAGGGTAGTCCTGCATCGTTTCGCTGTCCCCAGATGGTCGCATTACCCGTCGGTAGCCCACACTTCTCGGGCAACTCGGGCGAAATTTCCGCCGTACACAGCCTCGATCGACGGCTCGTCGAACCCCCGGTCACGCAATACCTGATCGAGTGTCAGCACGTCCTCCGGAGGAGTCCACTGCAGTGGCCCCCACGCGGTGTACGCCTCGGAGAACGACGACGGGTTCTGTTCGATCTCTTCGCGGAAGTCCTCCGTGTCGAACGAGAAGTCGGAGCCGATCCCGACATGATCGATGCCGACGAGTCCGACAGCCTCTTCGACGTGGTCGGCCATCGCGGACAGCCGAGCCCGGTCGTCATCCGGTCCGTTGACTCCGAGGAAAATGCCGACGCCGTTGATCCCGATGACACCCCCGGTCTGCGCGCAGGCTCGCACCTGATCGTCGGTGATGTTGCGCGGATGCTCCCACAACCTCCGGAGGTTGGAGTGGCTGTAGATCATTGCTCGCTGGGTGATAGCTGAGATGTCCAAACCTGTCTGCACCGAACAATGAGAGCCATCGACCGTCATTCCGACGCGATTCATCTCCGCAACCAGGTCACGGCCGTAGCCGCTCAACCCCGTGTCCGCCAGGTCCAGGCAGCCACAACCAGCGGCGTTCATGTAGTTGTAGGTCGGCAGCATCGAGCGAACCCCGAGGTCGTAGAAGTACGAGACGTTGCCCGGATCCCCCTCGAGCGGATTCGAGTCCTCCAGGTCGAAGGCCAGGGCAATTCCACCGGACTCCTGCACCTCGACGACGTCGTCGACGGTGAAGACGGGGGTTATCTCCGGAAACTCGACCCGCGCCTGCCACGCGAAACTCTTGGCCATTGCCGTCGAGTCCGCGCGAGTCTGCGGCGAGTATCCGACGTTCACCGAAACGTAACTCCCCGCTGGGCGCTGATATCGGAGAAGATCATCGATGGACGCGTTCGACTGCAGAGGTAGGCAACAGTGCTGTTCCCATAGTGGATATGTCCGGTTCACTCACTAATCCCGTCGATGATCAGGGAAATTCACCTGAAACTGGTCGTACGTTCAGCAAATCTCTGGTTCACTGGCGGATAACGCACCGATGAGGTAGAACTTACAAGACTCACAGGCCCTGTATCTATCGACACGGCATGTAAACAGCATGAAGTCCCGCACGGGAACAGCAACAAAGGACCGTTCACTCCTGGGCGGATTCGAAGGAATTTTAGGTGGAGGTTTCTGAACGTATGCGTGCTCGCACTTTCAAGCGTGGCCGTCTGGTCGCCGCTGTAGCAGCAGTATCCGTGCTGCCGATGCTGATCAGCCCTGCCGTGTCGTCCGCAGGTGGGGACCCGTCAACCACCACGGCAACTGTAGCCAAGGTCAACACAACGGGTTCCAAGCTCTCGAGCCGCACGGACAGCGGGCGCATCGCCACCATCAAGGTGTACTCCCCGTCCATGAAACGCGATATTCCGCTCGAAGTCATCCTCCCGGCAGATGGCAGTGAACCCCGCCCCACGCTTTACCTGCTGAACGGTGCAGGCGGCGGCGAAGACCGGGCGACCTGGCAGCGCCAGACCGACGTCAACGAGTTCTTCGCTGACAAGAACGTCAACGTCGTCACCCCGCTCGAGGGTGCATTCAGCTACTACACCGACTGGGTGAACGACGACCCGTCTCTCGGCCGTCAGAAGTGGCAGACGTTCCTGACCCAGGAACTCCCGCCTGTCATCGATGCCGAGTTCAACACCAACGGTGTCCAGTCGATCTCCGCGATCTCCATGACCGCGACCTCGGTTCTCAACCTCGCCATCGCAGCACCGGGCCTCTACAAGGGCGTCGGCGCGTACAGCGGATGCGCCGAGACCAGCACCCCCGTCGGCCAGTCCTCCATCGAACTGGTTGTGGGCATGCGCGGCGACGCTGACGTGACCAACATGTGGGGCCCCCTCGACGGACAGGGCTGGATCGACAACGACCCCGTCGTCAACGCCGAGAAGCTCCGCGGCACCGAACTCTTCATCTCCACCGGCTCCGGACTCCCCGGCCCGCACGACACCCTCAACAACGAGGCGATCAACGGTGAAGTTGGCACCCTCGCCAACCAGGTCATCGTCGGCGGCATCATCGAGGCAGCAGTCAACTACTGCACCCACAACCTCGCCTACCGCCTCAACGACCTGAAGATCCCGGCCACCTTCGACTTCAAGCCGACCGGCACCCACTCGTGGGGCTACTGGGAAGACGATCTCCACAACTCCTGGCCGATGCTCGCTCGCTCGATGGGCATCTGACCGAAATCGTTTCAGCTCGACCCCGCTCCCATGCACTTCCGGGAGCGGGGTCGAGTTCTTTTCAGGGCTAGTTCGAGGGTTAATTCGAGGGCCAATTCAATTGTCAGGCAAGCAAATCGCGTCACTTTCTGCTGCCGCTCTGCTTTACTGACACATAACAAAAGTGAACCTGTTCCAGTAAGGGCTCACAGGCACTTCGATCCGTTCCGGATCCGAAGACATTCAGGTGGAGGATCCGAACGTATGCGTGCTCGAATTTTCAAGCGTGGCAGTGTGATCGCAGCTCTCGCAGCGGCCACGGTGCTGCCGATGTTGATCGGTCCGGCGACGGCTTCTGCGGGCGGTGACACATCCGGATCGCACGTCGTGAGCAACACCAAGACCGGTGACCGCAAGGTCACCATCTCGGTCTTCTCCCCGGCGATGGATCGCAACATCCCGCTCGAGGTCATCCTCCCAGCGGATAGCAGTGAACCCCGCCCGACGCTCTACCTGCTCAACGGGGCAGGCGGCGGCGAAGACTCGGCGACCTGGCAACGCAAGACCGACGTCATGAACTTCTTCCAGGACAAGAACGTCAACGTCGTCACTCCGCTCGAAGGCGCATTCAGCTACTACACCGACTGGGTGAACGACGACCCGGTTCTCGGTCGCCAGAAGTGGCAGACGTTCCTGACCAAGGAACTCCCGCCCGTCATCGACGCCGAGTTCAACACCAACAAGGTCCAGTCGATCTCCGCGATCTCCATGACCGCCACGTCGGTCCTCAACCTCGCCATCGCAGCTCCCGGCCTCTACAAGGGCGTCGGCGCGTACAGCGGATGCGCCGAGACCAGCACTCCCGTCGGTCAGAGTGCGATCGAACTTGTCACAGGTACCCGCGGCGGAGCTGACATCACCAACATGTGGGGCCCGCTCGACGGTCAGGGCTGGAAGGACAATGATCCGGTCCTCAACGCCGAGAAGCTCCGCGGCACCGAACTCTTCATCTCCACCGGCTCCGGACTCCCCGGCCCCCACGACACTCTCGCCAACCCCGCGATCAACGGTCAGGTCGGTGCGCTCGCCAACCAGGCGATCGTCGGCGGCATCATCGAGGCAGCAGTCAACTACTGCACCCACAACCTCGCCTACCGTCTGGGCGACCTGAAGATCCCGGCCACCTTCGACTTCAAGCCGACCGGCACCCACTCGTGGGGCTACTGGCAGGACGATCTCCACAACTCCTGGCCGATGCTCGCTCGCTCCCTGGGCGTCTGACCCGATTCGTTCTCACTCGACCCCGCTTCAGCGTTTCGGGAGCGGGGTCGAGTGCTGTCGGGAGTGAGCAGTAAGAATGGACGTATGACTTCCGATCCGCAGTCCACCACCGGCGACGACCCCTACCTCTGGCTCGAAGACGTGACGGGTGAGTCTGCACTCGATTGGGTCCGTCAGCACAATGCCGTGACCGAGGAGCAGCTCACCGACAACGAACGCTTCGGTCGACTGCAAAGCGACGTGCGCGAGATCCTCGATACCGACGCGCGAATCCCCTACGTTCGCCGTCGCGGTGAGTTCCTCTACAACTTCTGGCGAGACAGCACCCACGTTCGCGGATTGTGGCGACGCACGACGTTCGATCAGTACGTCACCGCTGACCCGGAATGGGACGTCCTCGTCGACCTCGATGCCCTGGCCGAGGCCGAGGGCGAGAACTGGGTCTGGAAGGGCACACAACTTCTGCGCCCACACCGCAACCGTGCATTGATCAGCCTCTCCCGCGGTGGGGCAGACGCGGCGGTCGTTCGCGAGTTCGACATCGAGAAGCGCGAGTTCCTCGCTCCCGAGGGCGAGAATCCCGGCTTCTACCTTCCCGAGGCCAAGACCGACATCGACTGGATCGACATCGATACCGTCTACGTCGGAACGGATATCGGCCCGGGGTCGCTCACCGATTCCGGATACCCCCGCCTGGCTCAGCGCTGGAAGCGCGGCACTCCCCTCTCCAGCGCAGAGTTGGTGTACGAGGGCAATGCCACGGACGTGGCGATCTCGGCTTCGCACGATCCGACGCCCGGGTTCGAACGGGACTTCGTCACTCGCTCGGTCGATTTCTACAACTCTCAGCATTTCGAAGTTCGCCCCGACGGTGAACTGGTACTCGTGGACGTCCCCGAGGACGCCGGGATCTCGATTCACCACGAGTGGTTGTTGATCCGCACCAAGTCCGTGTGGGTCGTCGAGAACACCGAATATCCGACCGGCGCGCTGCTTGCCATCCGCTACGACGATTTCCTTGCCGGCTCACGAGCACTGACATCGATCTTCGAACCCGACGCACATTCCTCACTCGAGCACTACACCTGGACACGCGATCATCTGATTCTCGTGGTACTCACCGACGTCCGCACCACGCTGCGCATCCTGACACCGGGCGAAAACGGCTGGGAGGAACGGCCTTTCGAAGGGCTCCCAGAACTGACCAGTATCGAAATTCTCGACACCGACCCCGATGTCAGCAATGAATACTTCGTCAACTCGAGTGGATACACCTCCCCTGCAACTCTTCTGCACGGCGTGATCGGCGAAACCGAACCCACTGCCCTCAAGCAGGCTCCCTCGTTCTTCGATGCCGAGGGCATCACCACAGAGCAGTTCTTCGCCACCTCTGCCGACGGCACCCAGGTTCCGTACTTCGTGGTGCGCAGTCCGCGTAGCGAGCCCGGCCCCACCCTGCTCTACGGGTACGGCGGATTCGAGATCTCGCTGACGCCGTCGTACAGCGGTTCTCTGGGCCGTGCCTGGCTGACGCAGGGCGGCACCTACGTGGTTGCGAACATTCGTGGTGGCGGCGAGTACGGACCCGGTTGGCACACACAGGTTCTCAAGGCCGGGCGCCACAAGGTGCACGAAGACTTTGCTGCCGTCGCGAGGGACCTCGTCGATCGCGGAATCACGACCCCGGATCTTCTGGCAGCTCAGGGCGGAAGCAACGGCGGCCTGCTGATGGGCATCATGCTGACCAAGTACCCCGAACTCTTCGGCGCCATCGTCTGCCAGGTTCCGCTGTTGGACATGCGGCGATTCCATCTCCTGCTGGCCGGCGCTTCGTGGATGGCCGAATACGGTGACCCCGATGTCCCGGAGGAGTGGGCATTCATCTCGGAGTACTCGCCGTATCAGAACATCGACGCCGCCGCGTCGTACCCACCGATCCTGATCGCGACGTCCACCCGCGACGACCGCGTCCACCCTGCGCACGCCCGCAAGATGGCTGCAAAGCTGGAAGAGGTCGGCAAGCCGGTGCTGTATTTCGAGAACATCGAGGGTGGCCACGGCGGCGCCGCGGACAATGCTCAGCTGGCCTTCAAGACTGCGCTGACCTACGAGTTCCTCTGGCAGAAACTCGCCTGATCTTTCAGCGGTCGCGTAACCACGCGACGACGCGCTCGCTCACAGCGGTGGGATTGCGTATCCAACCGTTGTGACCGAGTGGTTCGTCGATGTGCGTCATCGTCACCTGGGCCCCGGAGAGCTTGTCCACCAGGTTCTTTGCCGACCGGCGCGGAGCGAGATCGTCCCCTTCGATCGTGATCGACAGAACCGGCAGGGTCAGGCGAGCGATCCGCTCCTCGTAGTCGATATCCGCACCGACGGGTTCCATGCGACCCGTCCTGGCGAACCGGGCCCAATCGGTGATCAGTACCTTCGACTGTCGACCGAAGCCGCCCACATTGACCCGGTCTCCCGGCCAGAAACCGGCGATGTTGGCCGTCACCGACATCGCGGACGACCCCAGATAGAGTCCGGGCGCGCGGATTCCGGGGAATCCACGGTGATACGGCGATCCGGACGCAACCAGGATCAAACCGCCGAGCCGGCCCCGAATCCTCGACGCGTACATCACCCCGATCTGGCCGCCCATGCTGTGCCCCATCAGAAATGGCGTGCTGGCCGGAAACCGCTCGCGCACCACCTCGAACGTCGCCGGACAATCGATCGAGACCAGTTCCTGATATCCGAAAGCGCTCGACGCGCTCGGGCGCGGTTTGCTGTCACCTTGGCCGCGCAGTTCACCGATGGCCGCATTGAAGCCGGCTTCGACCAGGGCCTGCGCCACCGGATCGTAGAACCCGGCGGGAACTCCGAGCCCGGGCAACATCACCACCACGGGCGCGTCGTCGTTCGGTCCGGGAAACAGACGGATCGGGGTCACGGTGCCGTCGGGGAGTTGGATCGGTACGGTCTCCATTCAACTCACACTAACCACCCACGCCGCGGATGGGCAGAGCCCACGCGCCGACTATTCGAGGCTGCCCACGATCAGCGGATCCGGAGTACCCACGATCTCGTAATCCTTGTTGTCGTAATCGAACTGACTGAGCACATGACGCATTGCGTTTATCCGCGCGCGTTTCTTGTCGTTGCTCTTGATGACGGTCCACGGAGCGGTGGCGGTATCGGTGAACCGGATCATCTCTTCCTTCGCCGCCGTGTACGCATCCCACTTGTCCAGCGAAGCGATGTCCATCGGCGAAAGCTTCCACTGCCGCACCGGATCGACCTGTCTGATCGCGAACCGCGTGCGCTGCTCGAGCGGTGAAACCGAGAACCAGAACTTGATCAAGCTGATGCCGTCATCAACGAGCATCTGCTCGAACAACGGCACCTGGCGCAGAAAACGCTCGTGCTCCTCGTCGGTGCAGAAGCCCATGACCCGCTCGACCCCGGCCCGGTTGTACCAAGACCGATCGAACATCACCAGTTCCCCGGCTGCGGGAAGGTGCTGCACATAGCGCTGGAAGTACCACTGCGTCGACTCACGGGCCGACGGCTTCTCCAATGCGACGACGCGAGCGCCACGAGGATTGAGGTGCTCCATGAATCGTTTGATCGTTCCGCCCTTGCCGGCAGCGTCGCGTCCTTCGAACACGATGGCGTGCCGTGCGCCGGTTTCCTTCGACCAGTTCTGCAGCTTGAGGAGTTCGATCTGCAGCAGACGCTTGGACATTTCGTACTCGTCCCGAGGCATCCGTGCGTCGTACGGGTAGCCCTCCCGCCAGGTGTCGACCTCGAAACCCTCCGGCGACGTCAGCAGCACCGGATCATCGTCGTCGTTGTCGTCGACGGTGAAGGCGGCGGTGTCGGCCAGATCGACGGCGGTCGAGAGATCCGCGAAGGCGCTGAGGAACGGTCGGCGTTCTGCTAAATCGGTCACCGCCGACAAGTTAGTCTCCCGCAGCAACCGTTCGGTGACGCTGGGATGAACTACCGGGGTATGACACGGCGGTCTCAAAAGATCAGGGTGCAGATGGGGGTCGTCCCCGATGGTGCGCGGCGCCATCTCGCTTCAGAATTGAAGCATGACATTCGAAAGCAACACACCTCGCCCCTTCACCCGTTCCAACGACAAGAAAATGTTCGCCGGAGTGTGCGGCGGAATTGCAGATTACTTCGGCGCCGACGTAAATCTTGTCCGTCTACTCGCCGTTATCGCCGCTATTTGCACGGGCGGAACCGCGGCTTTGGTATATCTCGCCGCCTGGATGCTCATGCCGTTAGGTTGAGAATTCCGGCAATTGACATGGCGAGAATTACGCGCCGCCAAAAGGTATTTCGGGGCCTACGCGCCAACACGAGCAGGCCCCGAAATCAACAATCTACTTGGCGGCCTTCAACTCTCCACCGCTGAGCGCAGCGAGGGCCTCGAGACCCTTGACGGCCAGGCCACTGACGCTGCCCAACCCCTGACCGATGATCGCACCGACTGAGCCGGCAGCGTCCATGACAGATCCTTCAAGCATGACGTTCTCCTTTAGATGTTCAGTGGTTCACTTGGGACGAGCAAATGACGCCGATCAGAAAACTCAGGGAACGACAGGCGGCGTAAAGCTGAGGGTGTCGAGAGATCCGAAGATTCCACCGGCGGTGTCAGCCAGTGAACCGAAGAGGTTTGCACCGACATTGTCCAATCCCAGCAGCATTGTCAGCAAAGCCTGCATCGGTGCACCGTCCCCATTCGGACCACCGAGAATATCCATCAACGAACCCATGTTCAGCTCCTCGCGTAGGTGATTCTTTTTACCGTCGGTGACGATTATCGAACCAGTCCGGCGGTAGACACTCGACGTGTCGACAGTCACATTAATCCGCGAGATAACGACTCGACCCCACTACGGACAATTACCTTAATTAGGACGAATTCGACAGAAATTTCCCGAACACAAATCGTCGATTCACCACAAGTTCCGACGCAAGTTGCTCTTTATCGTTCGACTACCTCACGATTTTGTTCAGAAACTGCCTGCAGAAGCGTCGTGAACCCCACCCGCAACAATTCGACATAGTGCTCGATATCCGGCATCGTCTCTCGCGAGACGATGACATTGAGCGTCAGAGAACCTCCACGCGCGGCAATGAGGAAGTGGCGCAGAATGTCTCCGTCGACCGGCGCCTGCCCGCCGAGAACTGCCACCGCCGGCGCACCTTCGAAAACATTGCCGTCGACCGATACCGGGACATTGCTGATCGTCGTGTTCTGAATGACCTTGTGCGAAGGGTCCAGCTTGTTGAGCCGACGCGAGAGACCGGTGAGTCTGAGCAGAGCCGCAGGCGAGGTTTCGATGCGTGTGCCGTAACGACGGACGGCTGGGTGCGCACTCCGCCCCTTTGCCATCAGCGCCGAATCCCTGATCAGTGTCAGCCGCTCGACCGGATCTTCGACGTCCGTGTGCAGATCGACCGTCAACAGCGCCAGTTGGTTGGCCGATTCCCATTCGGCTATCTGCCGCATCGATCGGGGAACCATCGCCGCCAACCCACTGGCCGACTTCTCGCCCTTCTCCGACAGGTAGGCGTCGAGAGCACCGGCGACGACGGTCAGGAAGATGTCGTTGACCGTCACGTCCGGAACGGCCGCTCGGATCGCTTTGATGTCTGCGCCGTCCAGCGTCAGGAAATCGATCGTGATGTCTCCACCCAGCACGCCGTTGAATCGGGTCGGTAGGCGGTCGGCCGAGTACGTAGGTAGCTCTCCGGCCTCTTCCGCCTCCCGAACCGTCTCGGCCGCAACCTTTGTCACGGACAGACCCCGGCCGAAACGGATCGCCTGGCCGGGCAGACCCACGACCGTGCGCCCGATCAAATCCAGCGACGAAAGCCCCGAACCGGCACGCTTCGTCTCCGGTTTCGGCGGACCGGAGAACAGAAGGTTGGTCAGATCGCGGATCGCCAGACCGTCACCGGCCCCGTGGTGGGTCTTGAGCATGATCAGCGTCAGATTGCCAGGTAGCTCGTCGATCCCGTGCACGCCGGTCATGACGTGCAACTCCCAGGGCGGCCGGGACAGGTCCATCGGCTCCCCGAGCGAGCGCCCGAGCAATTCACGAACCGGCGCCCACCCGGCAACAGGGGCACGATGGACGTGCACGTGATCATCGACGTCGAAATCGGCCGGGACCCAATAGGGATAATCCAGATCCAGCGGAACTCGCTGGAGTCGACTCGTGAACAGTGGCCAGTACCCGAATCTTTCGGTGATCCACCGAACCGCGTCGTCGTGCGTCATCTCTGCGAGCGGATGGCCCGTCGTGTCGAAGAAGTAGGCGCAGACCATGTGGCTCAGATGTCCGCCGGACTCGTTGTAGACGAACTCCGCGTCTCGCGGTCCCATCTGAGATACCGCGGCTGGCAACGAGTTCCGAAAGATCATGCATGCCCCTCAATTCCGACGCTGAACGAATGTCCGAATTGTAGCGAGCTGACATGCAGATCCTCTGGGTTCTGCTCGGAATCGTTGGGTATCACCGGATCCAACAATCGGAGAAGGTGCCTGCGATTCCGATCGATCAGGAGGCAACCTCTTGGTTAGGTGAATCCGCAGTCTGCATCGCGGCTGCCGCCGCCAAATCATCGAAACTTGCTCGCAGTAGTTCGATGTAATGGTGGAGATCGGGCATGGTCGCGGTATCCGCGATGACGTTGAGGGTCAGTCCCCCACCTGCTGCGGCGACCATGAAATGCCGTAGCCCGTCTCCGTCGATGGGCGCTTGCACTGCAAGCACAGCCGCGCCTGGGGCGCCGGCAAGCGTCAACCCTTCGACCGAAAGAGGAATGTTACTCACCATGGTGTGCTGGTAACGCGGTCGATCGAGGCTGTGATCGTTCTGCTTGCGCGCGTACGCCATCAATCGCATCAACGGCGCCGGCGTGGTCTCGACTGCGGCCCCGGCACGCCTGACCGCGGGATGGGACGTGCGCGCCTTCTCCGACCGTGCCGAACGCGAAATGAGCGCCAACCTCTCCAACGGGGACTTGACCTGGGTATGCATATCCACCAGCAGAGCCACCAACTGATTCGCCGACTCCCACGCTTCGACCTTGCGTACCGAGCGAGGAACCATCGCGATCAAGGAATCGCTTGGCCTTTCATCCTTTTCCGTGAGGTAGCGCGTCAGAGCGCCTCCGACGACGGCGAGCAGAACGTCGTTGACAGTGGCACCGGGCACCGAATCCTTGATCGCACGGACCTTCTCCCCGGACATTGTCATCGGTTCCAGTGAGGCAACTCCACTCACCTTGCCGTTGAATCGAACTGCAGGCCTCTCGGTGAGGCTCTCCACCCATTCTCCTGCCCTCTTCGCGACGTCAGCATCTCTCTGAGCGCGTCGGTTGCCTGGTACCTGCCGTGCGAAGCGATATATTCGGCCGGGAAACCCCAGTAGCGACTTGGTGAATATCCTCGCTCGCACAAACGGCACAGACGGTTCGGCCCCAGCCTGCTGCGCGGTGCCCGAAAAGATGGTTTCGCCCAACATCCTGATGGCGATACCGTCAGCTGCACAGTGGTGAGATTTGAGCACCACCGCCGTCAGTCGGCCCGGCAATTCTTCAAGTCCCTCCAAACCCACGAAGAAGTGCAGTTCCCACGGCGGGCGGCGCAGGTCCATCTTGGTGGTCAACAACGCGCTCAACGGCTTTTGCAGTGCTGCCCATCCTGTGTCATTGATCTTGTTGACGTACACGTGCTTTCGCACGTCGAAGTCGGGGTCTTTCACCCAGTAGGGATGGTCGAGTCCCAACGGAGTCCGTTGGACTCGTTGAGTGAACATGCGATCACATCCAAGGCGTGCGGTAACCCAGTCCACTGCCTGTTCTGCCGTGAATTCCGCGCTTGGGTGTAACGATGTCTCGAAGAAGTACACAGCGATCAGATGGTTCAGGTGACCATCGCCCTCGTGATAGATGAATTCGGCGTCGCGTGGGTTCAGTTGTGCCACCCTTGCGCCTGACATGTTGTACGCGCCCATGGAACTCCTTGTATCGCGACTGGTTGCCCGCACATTCGCCTGAGCGTGAAAATGACTGTAAATCCCATGATTGCAAAACCGATGGTCCCCGAAGCCACAGGGCTACGGGGACCATAGTTTCAAGCAAGTTCAGATTGTGCAGGTTCGCCTGTCTGCTCCGCTACGATGCTGTCCTCGACAACCGAACTATATGCAGTCGCTCGAGTGATCACGGCTTTTGTGGAGGATCCTTGATGATCTTGCTTCCAGTGGAAGTGAGACCAAGCATGTTCGATACCCACGTGATCATTCCGGTTAAATAAGTTTGCAGCATGACCGATTCCGTTCTTCTATGGCGTGGGGGAAGACGACAGCGCGTTCAAATACTTCACAAACGTGCCCACGAGATCGACCGATCCGAAATCGACGATCTTGGACAGGTAGTCCAGGAAGAGATCGAACATCTTTTCTCCTTCTCCTTTTACAGGCCGGCTACGGAGCCGAGGACCGATTGGACGCTGCCCGCCGCAGCCTCACCGAGCGCACCGCCCATGTTGAGGCTTCCGGTGATCGACACGAAGATTCCGTCAACGACCTTGACCAAGTAGAACAGTGGATCCACGAGGGATCCGACGTCAACGCTTGCGAGCGCACCTATCAAACTAGCTGTGTCCACCGTATTTCACACTCCTTGAGATTGATTTCGTTCACTGGGTAAAGCAATTCACTTCTCAGTCGACGTTCGGGAACCACCCGAAGTCAACCGAGGCGATAAACGGGGTAAACAAAGCCATCCCGAGAATGTTTTTGATCAACCCCCCGGCCTCGCCCTCGAGAACGTCCGCAATCGATCCCAGATCCATCATTCGCTCCTGTCATCAAAAACATTGGAAGAAGAACTTGCAGGTGCCGTCAACTGAGGTCGATTGCCGAAACCAACGATCCGGTGACCCCGTCGATTCCCGGCATGAGCGAACCGGACCAGACGTTACCCAGCAGGTCGGTGAACAATGCCGCCGTTGTCTGCAGGAACATGACGATCATATTGAATCCCACGCTTTCGATTGGCCGCGAATACTCACGGAACATTTACATTGGAATGCTTGATGCAGCCCACAAAGAACCGGTCCGAGCAGCAATTAAAGAATCCCAGTCGAACGATGAAGCCGAGATCCTCCGGGGCTGGTGCCCACTTTCCGCGGCTGTGACTGACATCAAGGTAGTGCAATAGGATCCGGTTTGGGTGCTTTTTGCCCAAGAATTTCAGATGGATCTGAAACCTGTTCCATATTCGCAGGTCTAGCGTCCAAGATGCCTGAAAATCAAGCAAAATGGAATAGCAACCGGAATTCACGTCGTCCGAAAGGCTTAGTACTTGAGGGTATTCAGGACAGAATTATCCACCAAAAGAACTAGAGGTATCCGCACTTCACAGGTTAGCGGAGGCGAACAATCGGGACGGAAAATATCAAACATCCTTCAACATTCGGATAGATGAAGCTTCTCGTTCCCCACCTTCTCGATACACCTGTTACGCCATGAGGTTGTCCACACACACGCGGCCATCCACAAAGTGGCTTCTGAAACCGCGCCGTCAGGCCCTTGCCGCCACAGTGCATACGTGGAAGTTGTCACGAGAAACCAGTTGCTCGAGCAGGGCACTTCGAGCAGTTCGATCTCCCGATCCACGCGGTCAGGGCGTCTCCATCGAATCCTGCCGTCGGTGTACTCCACCGAAGAACCTGGATACTTCGAGCGTTGCGTCGCGGTCACACTGTGGAAGCCCGAGGCCGTCCTCAGCCATACCAGCGCGGCCTGGCTGTGGGATCTCCTGCCGGAGGAACCACGCTTCGTCGAAGCCACCGTAGCTCCCAGCGTCCGAGCAGGCAGTCCGCAGTGGGTACGGCTTCACCGACGAACAGGAGTCTCGTCGGATGAATGGATGGGTTTACCGATCGTGCCGATCGAGCAGTGCTTCATCGACGTCGCGACCACGTTGCCACGGCCGGAACTCGAGGCCTTCTTCGACGCGGCGGTATCGACCCGAGTGCCGTGGAAGTCGATGGCCCAACTGTGTGATGCGAGCCGCGGCAGGCACGGGATCCGCGCCGTACGGGAACAACTCCGCACCTGTTGCCCGCTCACTCGTTCGGAACCGGAGCGAGCAGTCGCCCGTGCGCTGACTGCGCGCAACGTCCACCTGGAGATCAACGCTCGGGTCGGCCCCTACTTCGGCGACCTGGTCGACACGCGAGCCCGGGTGATCGTGGAGATCGACGGGCGCGAATTCCATACCGACCCCGCAACTTTCAACAACGATCGACGGCGTCAGAACGCACTCGTTCTCGACGGATGGATGGTGTTGCGTTACTCCGCCGCCACCGCGATGGCCCATCTAGACGCTGTGGCGGACGAAATCATCACAGTGGTCCGAAGACGCCGACACAACCGGGCGTAAGCGCGGGCGTAAACGCACACAGCATCGAGCGTGCAACGGGAAACCGCGATCGCGTCGCAGTAGTGGACAAAAATGCCCGCATTTATCTCCAGACAAGCAAAAGCCCGGCCCACCAAACGGTGGGCCGGGCTCTAGGAGCTAGGTGGAGATGGACTCAGAAGTCCATGCCGCCCATGCCGCCGGTCGGATCGCCTGCAGGCGCTCCGGCCTTCTCCGGCTTGTCAGCGACAACGGCTTCGGTCGTCAGGAACAGAGCCGCGATGGACGCTGCGTTCTGCAGTGCCGAGCGGGTGACCTTGACCGGGTCGTTGATGCCTGCAGCGAGCAGGTCGCCGTACTCGTTGGTCGCAGCGTTGAGGCCGTGACCTGCGGGCAGGTTGGAGACCTTGTCCGCAACAACGCCGGGCTCGAGGCCTGCGTTGAATGCGATCTGCTTGAGCGGAGCGGACAGTGCAACGCGAACGATGTTCGCGCCGGTTGCCTCGTCACCTTCGAGCTTGAGGTCGTCCAGTGCGGGAGCTGCCTGGAGAAGTGCAACGCCACCGCCGGCGACGATGCCCTCTTCGACAGCTGCCTTTGCGTTACGCACTGCATCTTCGATGCGGTGCTTGCGCTCCTTGAGCTCGACCTCGGTAGCAGCGCCGGCCTTGATGACTGCAACGCCGCCGGCCAGCTTGGCCAGACGTTCCTGCAGCTTCTCACGGTCGTAATCCGAGTCGCTGTTCTCGATCTCGGCGCGGATCTGGCTGACACGACCGGCGATTGCGTCGGCGTCGCCGGCACCCTCGACGATGGTGGTCTCGTCCTTGGTGATGACGACCTTGCGTGCCTGGCCGAGGAGCTCGAGGCCTGCGGTCTCCAAGGAGAGTCCGACCTCTTCGCTGATGACCTCGCCACCGGTGAGGATGGCGATGTCGGCGAGCTGAGCCTTACGACGGTCACCGAAGCCGGGAGCCTTGACGGCAACAGACTTGAAGGTGCCACGGATCTTGTTGACCACGAGGGTGGAGAGAGCTTCGCCCTCGACGTCCTCGGCGATGATCAGGAGCGGCTTGCCGGACTGGATGACCTTCTCCAGCAGGGGCAGCAGGTCCTTGACCGTGGAGATCTTGGAGCTGACGAGCAGGATGTACGCGTCTTCGAGGACGGCTTCCTGACGCTCTGCATCGGTGGCGAAGTACGCCGAGATGTAGCCCTTGTCGAAGCGCATGCCCTCGGTGAGCTCGAGCTGCAGGCCGAAGGTGTTGGACTCCTCGACCGTGATGACGCCTTCCTTGCCGACCTTGTCCATAGCCTCGGCGATGAGCTCACCGATGGACGGGTCGCCGGCGGAAATACCGGCGGTAGCAGCGATCTGCTCCTTGGTGTCGATCTCCTTGGCGGTCTCGAGCAGGCGAGCTGTGACAGCCTCGACAGCCTTCTCGATGCCGCGCTTGAGGCCGAGCGGGTTCGCGCCGGCTGCGACGTTGCGCAGGCCTTCACGGACCAGAGCCTGTGCGAGAACGGTAGCGGTGGTGGTGCCGTCGCCAGCGACGTCGTCAGTCTTCTTGGCGACCTCCTTGACGAGCTCGGCGCCGATCTTCTCGTACGGGTCGTCGAGTTCGATCTCCTTGGCGATGGAAACACCATCGTTGGTGATCGTGGGGGCGCCCCACTTCTTTTCGAGAACGACGTTGCGACCCTTGGGGCCCAACGTCACCTTGACAGCGTCGGCGAGGGCGTTGAGGCCTCGCTCGAGGCCACGACGTGCCTCTTCGTCGAACGCGATGATCTTTGCCATTGCGAAGTGATCCTCCGGATAGGGGGTGACACACAAGGTGACCGCTCGTCGGGTCACCTCATCGGCACAAGGCGACCGTTTGACCAGTCACCTCATTACACGGGCGACCGATTTGCCTGGTCACCCATCTACGCCTGTGGTCTAGTCAGTGCCCGCGACGGACGACCGGGGGTGTCTATGGTTCCCGGTCTCACTGCCTCGACCTGGCACTCACGGTTCGCGAGTGCCAACTGCATTTTTAGCACTCGAGCGTGCCGAGTGCAAGGTCGAGCCTCAGCCCGCGATGCAGAACTGTCCGTTACTCAAATTGACCGCAAACGAGAGCACTCCGACGCAGTCGACGCCGTTGGCATCAGCCGTCGCACCCGCTCCGTAACCGGCGATGGCGAAGGTGACGTTTCCGTCAGCCGCCCCGGCCCGCGCGATACCGCCGCCGAGCGCAAATGCCTGCGCCTGACCGTTACCGCGAGAAGCCCCCAGCGCGGTTCCGAAGCCGTTTGCATATGAATTGGAGTAGCCGTTGTCGGCGGCGACGCTCACGGCGGTACCGCTCTCGGCAGCACCGGCCTGCGAGCGGCCGGCTCCGACGGACTGCGCGCCGCAGCTCGCGGTCTCGGAGACCTGGATGTCATTGGCCGACGGCGGCGAGACACACGTGACGGGGGCTGCCGAAGCAGCTCCCGCACCGGTCAGCGCCAGCCCGGCGGCGAGCCCCATACCTACAGTCATCACAGCCCCTGTTCTCGCCAGGCGGCCCCCCAACCGACTACTGGAAATTCCGCTGACTCGAGAGGATGAGCGACGGAACCAGACTGACGAGATCAAGGGCATAGAAAACTCCTTCGTGGAACAGGTTCATTGGATTCGGGCGCGAGAGTACCCGCTCGAGTGAAGTCCGTCACCCCCGGCTGGTCAAGCCTCGAGGACGACCCCGAGAAGGGCCGGAAGATCGGCGACCGAATCGATGACGTGGTCGGGCTTCTGAACCGAGAGGTCGAGCACTGTTTGCCGAAACTTGCCTGTGCGCACCAGAACTCCGGTCAAGCCGACTCGTTGTGAGGAAAGGACGTCCCCGATCAGATCGTCGCCGACCATCACCGTCGCCTCCGGTTCGACATGCATCAGCTCCGTGGCTGTCAGGAACCCCGTGAGAGACGGTTTACCCACTGCCGCGATATTTACACCTGCCACTTCCTCGAAGCCCGGCAAGTACGTCCCGGTGTCGATCCGAAGGCCGCCTGACGTCTCCCACATCATCCCGCGGTGCATCGCGACGACGGGCACACCGGCGAGCAGAAGTTCGAGCACTCGACTCAGCGCCTCGTGGGTGAACTCCGGGCCGGCGCCGCCGAGAATCACGACCTCCGGATCGGCGTCGTCGAATTCGATTCCCTCGAGATCGGCAGACACGTCACCGTGATTGAGGACCCACGCCCGCGCGTCCGGATACGTCGCCCGCACGTACTCCCCCGTGAGCCTGGCGGCAGTAACTATCTGGCTCGCCTCGACCTCGATACCGGCGTCGCACAACCCCTGCGCGATGAGCGTCGAACTGCGCGAGGTTGTGTTGGTCAGAAACCCACAGGCCAATCCCCGCCGCCGAACTTCGCGTACTGCTTCCCCTGCTCCCTCGATCGGCTGCCAGGACGTGAGCAGGACTCCGTCGATATCGAACAGAACACCTTCGATGTCGGCCATTGCACCAGCCTATATTCGCCATCGAGGTCCTGCCGAGGCGTCGTAACCCGAAATCCGTCGATCGCTCAGTAGGCTCCCACCCATGGACCTGCGCGACGACGACCTCTTCTCCGTTGCCGGTTCTCTGGCCGAATTACTCGGCGCTCCCGTCACGATCGAGGACGAGAACTCGACTGTCCTCGCATACTCCGGCGGCGAGCAGGCCGTGGACGAAGCTCGCATCGGCACGATACTCGGCCGGCAGGTACCCAGCCGATTCCGCCAATTACTCTCCGATGCAGGAGTATTCGATCGCCTCCACCGAGAGAGCGATCCCATCTACGTCGACCTCGAAGACCCTGCGATCACTCCGCGCCTGGTCATCGCAGTTCGCGAGAACGATCACCCCGTCGGCTCGATCTGGGTTGCACTCGCCGGAACACCGACGCCCACACAGGAATCGATACTTCGTTCCGCGGTATCCGTCGTGGCCGAGAGAATCGCCTCGGAGCGTGACCGGGTCGACAGCACACGCCGTCGCCAGTCCCAGCGCGTCCAAGCTCTGATCGGCGGTGGCGAACCGGCTTTCCGCGCCGCAGACGACTTGCGGTTGGCAGGCCCGCTCACCGTCGTCGCCGTCGGAACAATCGCGGGACCACTGCCGGCGGGGTTGGTCGCGTCCTTGAGCCTGTACCTCGACACTCTGGCCGTCGACGCCGTTGCCGCTCAACTGTCCGAGACCATCTACCTTGTCATCGCGGCCGACGAGACCAACGCTCGCCGATTGTCCGCCGACTTCCTCACCCGCGCTCGCGGTCGCGAATTCCTTGCAGTAGCCGTCGGCCGGACCGTGAAGTCTGCAAGCGAATCACATCTTTCACGTTCGGACGCCGACCATGTTCTCGGAGCGCTTCGGCATGGCCGGTCCGGCGGAACCGTCGCGGGAATGAGGGACACGTTGGCCTCCGTACTCGCCCTGCACGTCGCCGACATCATCGACGGACTCGGCGACGCCACACCACTCGGAAGCCTCGAACGTCACGACTCTCAGCACGGCAGCGATCTGGTCGCGACGGCAAAAGCCTTTCTCGAGCACGGCGGTGACGTGGCGAATTCTTCTGCCGCACTGCATGTTCACCCCAACACGCTCCGCAACCGCTTGCGTCGAGGCAAGGAGATGTGCGGCGTCGACCTGACCGACGCCGACACCCGCTTGATTCTGATGCTGCAGTTCAAACTCGCTCGCTGAGCAGGCGCGGCGGCGCGTTGTGCGAATCCACAACGAGGTAGCTCCGACGATGGCCGAACGGCCAGTCCTTTTGCCGGCCCCGCGATTCATGCTTGAGACAGACCCGGATGTGACCGGCGTCTCGGTTCGAGCAGAGTCTGTAGAAGGAGTGCGTCATGGGAACTCGTCAGAGCCCCGATCGTGTGGTCGTGGTCGGTGCGGGTGTTGTCGGATTGTCGACGGCCTGGTTCTTGCAGGAACGTGGAGTCGAGGTCACCGTCGTCGATCGCGACGGCGTCGCAGCCGACGCGAGCTGGGGCAACGCCGGTTGGCTTGCCCCCGCATTGACGCTTCCGCTGCCCGAACCCGCAGTGCTCCAATACGGCTTGCGCGCGATGCTCAGCCCGTCGTCCCCGGTGTACGTGCCACTGACCACCGATCTGAAGCTGATTCGGTTCCTGGTCGGGTTCGCGCGCCACTGCACGCCGTCGAAGTGGCAGGAAGCGATGTCGGTCTACACCGAGGTCAACCGAACAGCCTTGGGCGCGTACGACGAACTCGCCGACGGTGGCGTCCGAGAGCTGACCCGCCTGGCCGATCCTTTCCTTGCCGCGTTTGCGTCCGAGAAGGACCGACAGACTTTGGTGGACGAGTTCCATCACGTCGAAGCTGCCGGCGGCGAAGTCGACTTCGACCTCCTCGACTACGACGCGATTCATTCGCTCGAGCCTTCACTCGGCCTGGGTGTGAAAGCCGGTTTGCGTCTGCGCAATCAGCGTTTCATCGATCCCCCGTTGTTCGTGAACTCGTTGGCGGACGCAGTCCGTGAACGCGGTGGAGAAATCGTCAGCGGTTTCGACGTCACGCAGATCGACGATCGGGTCGGCGGAGTCAGTGTTCGCAGTGCACACGGTGATTCACGCGACGGTGACGCCGTGGTCATCTCGAGTGGTGCCCGCTTGAACAAGCTCGCAGCACCGTTCGGCGTACGCAAACTGGTGCAGGCCGGACGCGGCTACAGCTTCAGCGTCAAGCCCGAGCACCTCCCCAAGAATCCTGTGTATTTCCCCACCCAGCGCGTTGCATGCACGCCGTTGCACGATCGCTTCCGAGTGGCCGGGATGATGGAATTCCGCAGCCCCGACGCGCCGTTGGACCCGCGCCGCGTGCAGGCGATCATCGATGCGGCCAAGCCGATGCTCAGCGGCATCGACTGGACTGCGCGGGAAGAGGAATGGGTGGGCTCACGGCCGTGCACTACCGACGGCTTGCCGTTGATCGGAGCCACGCGCTCGCCGCGCGTGCACGTCGCCGGTGGTCACGGGATGTGGGGAATCGCCCTGGGTCCGTTGACCGGAAAGATGGTGGCCGACTCGATGACCGGCGCTCAGACGCCGACCGTCATGCGTCACTTCGATCCGCTGCGCTGACAGCCGGTTTCACCCACTTGTAGTACGCGCCCGTCAGCAGAACCAGCCATCCGGCACCGACGAGCAGCGCAACTCGGGTATCGGCGATGACGCCGAGCAACACGATGACAAAAGCCAGGAACACGATCGCGAAGATCTGACCGTACGGCCACAGCGGCACTGGAAACTTCAGTGCCGCTGTTTCGTCTGCACTCATCTGAGCGCGGGAACGGAACTGCGAGAGCAGGATCATGATCCAGACGAAAATCGTGGCGAAGGTCGCCAGCGAGGCGATGACGAGGAACACCTGGTCCGGGATCAGGTAGTTGAGCAGTACTCCCACCAACAGGGCACCGGTCATGATGACAACGGTCATCCACGGAACACCGTTGGCGGAGACTCTCTTCATCACCTGCGGGGCCTGACCGGCATGCGACATTCCGAACATCATGCGACCCGCACCGAAAACGTCGCTGTTGATGGCGGACAGGGCCGCGGTGATGACGACAATGTTGAGGATCGATGCGGCCGTTCCCAATCCGAGGTTCTCGAAGATCTGGACGAACGGGCTGTTGTCGGAGTTGATGGTCTGCCACGGAATGATTGCCATGATGACGGCGAGGGTGCAGATGTAGAAGAGAATGATGCGCACCGGGACCGTGTTGACGGCTTTCCTGATGGTCTGCGCCGGATCCTCGGCTTCGCCCGCGGTGATACCGATGATCTCGGTGCCACCGAACGCGAACATGACGATCGCGAAGCACGCGACGAATCCGCCGAAGCCCGTCGCGAAGAACCCGCCGTCCGACCAGAGGTGGCTGATTCCGGCATCGGTGTCGTGAACGCCGAATCCGAACACGATGATCGCGATGCCACCGGTGATCATCGCAATGATGGCGGTGATCTTCACGAGCGTGAACCAGAATTCCAGTTCGCCGAACACCTTGACGCTCAACAGGTTTATCGCGCCGATGAAGAAGACGACGGCCAGAACCCAGATCCATCTCGGTACGTCCGGGAACCAGAACTGCATGTACAGGCCGAAGGCCGTGACGTCGGCGAGGCACACGATCACCATCTCGAACGTGTACGTCCACCCGGTCATGAAACCGGCGAGTGGTCCGAGGTGCTTGTTCGCGTACTCGCTGAACGAACCGGAGACCGGGTTGCGGACCGCCATCTCGCCGAGCGCTCGCAACACCAGATAGACCGCGATACCGCCGATCAGGTAGGCCAGGAGCACCGACGGGCCGGCTCGTTTGATGGCCTCGGCGCTGCCGTAGAACAGTCCGGTTCCGATGGCTGATCCGAGGGCGATGAAGCGGATATGGCGCGCTGTCAGCC
This sequence comes from Rhodococcus sp. NPDC057135, assembly GCF_042670865.1. Classification (NCBI taxonomy): domain Bacteria; kingdom Bacillati; phylum Actinomycetota; class Actinomycetes; order Mycobacteriales; family Nocardiaceae; genus Rhodococcus; species Rhodococcus sp. NPDC057135. The sequence continues at coordinate 107,940 of NZ_JBHUUU010000005.1, read as the reverse complement.
CTCGCTTGAGGCCATCCTGCGTCGCGGCGTCGCTGTTCACTTCTCGGTACTCCAGTCGGATGGATCGTCATACGTGCGCGAACCATTGTCCGCTACCACCGCGCGTGTTCCCGCACGACCCTGTTGGACGGCCGTACAGTGACCTGACACACATGGTCCATTGACGGATCGCTTACGATCGACAAAAGTGTTTGTAACTTTACGTAGCATCAACTCGACTGGAGAGACTGTGTCCAACACGCTCGAAGCAAGCATCGACATCGACGCATCACCGCAGGACGTGTGGGCAATCGTCGCCGACCTGCAGCGCATGGGCGAATGGAGCCCCCAGTGCAAGGTGATGAAGGTAATCGGCGGGACCGTGCGTGAGGGTGCCAAGACGATCAACGTCAACCGCAAGGGCCTGCTGGTCTGGCCGACGTCATCGAAGGTCGTTCGCTTCGAACCCAACAAGTCGGTGGCGTTCCGCATCGCGGAGAACCGCACGATCTGGTCCTACGAACTCGAGCCGACCGCCACGGTCACAAAAGTGACCGAGCGTCGCGAGGCTCCCACCGGAACGTCGAAGGTCTCGCAGTTCCTCGTCAAGACCGTCCTGGGCGGAAACGCCGACTTCGAGGTCGAACTCGTCGAAGGCATGAACGCCACCTTGAAGCGTGTGAAGAGCGAAGCCGAGGCGGCTGCACGCACCTCTGCTTGACCCTCGACCTGGTCGAGGCATCAGGATCCGTTCCATGGATCCCGTGATGACACAGATAGCGCAGGCACAAGAATTGGCGAGCTCCGGCGATCGAGCCGGGGCTCGCTCTGCGTTCGAGAAGGTATGGGAAGAGATCAGCGCCGCCCCAGACGCGCTCCACATCGTCTCCCTCGCGCACTACATGGCCGACGTGCAAGACGATCCCGCTCAGGAGCTCTGCTGGGACCTGCGCGCCCTCGACGCTGCCGATTCGTTGACCGACGCGCGAGCCCAGGAACACCACGCGTCACTGCAGGTTGCCGGTTTCTATCCGTCCCTGCACCTCAACCTGGCTGCCGACTACCGCAAACTCGGACGCGACACCGAGGCCGTCGAGCATCTGACGAAGGCCGAGGCGTCGGTCGGCATACTCGCCGACGACGGTTACGGCCGGATGATCAGGGGCGCCATCGAGCGACTGCGGGCAGAATTGATTCGTGACCACTAGTTCCGCCCTCCTGACGATCGGTGAGATGTCCCGAGCGTCGGCGCTTCCTATCAGCGCGCTGCGGTTCTACGACAAGGAAGGCGTGCTCGTCCCGCATTCCGTCGATCCGCACACCGGTTACCGCTGGTACACCGACGACCAGCTCCGCGACGCCCGCGTGATCGCCGGTATGCGACGCGTCGGTGTTCCGATCCGCGCCATGATGGCCGTCCTGACCGGACCGGAACCCCATTCGTGCCTGGACGCCCATCTGCGCAACCTCGAGGACGGCCTCGCCGACGCCCGCGCCGAACTCGAGAGAATCCACCGCCTGATCGACTCGCTACCTGCCTCCGGCGGCGTGGACATCGACTCCTGGGATCTACGACGCGCACTCGACGCCGTGCTGTTCGCCGTGAACGAGGAATCGGAGTTCCCGATACTTCGCGGCGTCCACCTCGACATTCACGACGGCGTCGCTGCGTTTGTCACCACTGATCAGTTCCGGCTCGCGGTCGCCGAGGTGAAAGTTCACTCCGCTCTGGCAGTGTCCGCCGTCGTTCCCGTGGCCTTCGCGCGATTGTTGCGCGACGTCGCCGGCGTCGTGACGTTGACTTTCTCCGCGCGCGCGGTGACTGCGTCGTATCCGGGAGGCGAGGTGTCCAGTCCCCTGATCGAGGACGGCGAGTTCCCCGATCACCGAATCCTGCGCGAGCACCACAACGCCGTCGAACTGAGCGGCGACCACCTGGCCGCCCTGCTCAACGGCACCGAGGACAGTGCCGTCGTCAGCGTCGGCGAAGACGGTGGTGCCCGGGTGGATCCGGGCGGAATGGATCCCCGTGAGAGGTTCCGAGTATTAGTCGACCGGCAGCGACTGCGCGACGCCGCCGCAGCGCAACCGGGGCGGCAACTGGTGATCCGAGTAAGCGGTGCGACGCTCCCGCTGGCGATACGCACGGGCGACTGTGTCGGGTACTACTCGTACTTGATGCCACTACAGCCTGTAGGAGAGAAGGCGTTCACGTAATCTATGGATGCTCTACCACCCCGTACTGTCAGTGCGACCAGCAGAAGACCTACCGAGTAGTTAGAGGAGCCTGTGGCACGCCGACCCACACCCCCCGGAACCCCGCAACCCACCGGGATCGGACATATCGTCGATCTGGTTCGCCATGCGATTCCGCCACTTCATCCCGCCGGCCTGCCGTTCGTGCTGGCCCCGCTGGGAGTTGCAGCACTGGGCCGCAACCGTAAGTGGGTGCGCCGAGCCGGTCTGACCACCGCCGCCGCATGCGCCACGTTCTTCCGTCACCCGCACCGGGTGCCGCCCAACCGCATCGGCGTCGTCGTCGCACCCGCCGACGGTGAGGTGGCTCTGGTCGACAACGCCGTTCCGCCCGCCGAGCTCAATCTCGGAAGCGAACCGCGCCCGCGCGTCAGCATCTTCCTGTCGGTTCTCGACGTGCATGTCCAGCGCAGCCCTGTCGGTGGAACGGTCAAAGAGGTCGTTCACCAGGCAGGCAAGTTCCTCTCCGCAGATCTCGCCGACGCCAGCGAGGTCAACGAGCGCAACAGCATGCTCATCGAAACCGCCGACGGTCACGACGTGGCAGTTGTCCAGATCGCGGGACTGCTCGCGCGCCGCATCGTCTGCTACGCCGGTGTCGGTGACGTCCTGCCGATCGGCGACACGTACGGACTGATCCGTTTCGGCTCACGCGTCGACACGTATTTCCCCGCCGGAACCACTCTCCTGGTCGAGCCGGGACAACGCACGATCGGTGCTGAAACAGTTATCGCGCAACTGCCGTGAAGACGCCGAAGATGAAGTCAGCCGTGAAGAAGCCGGGAGCAGCCCAACCCGGCGCGAAGATGCCCAAACGCACCCAGGCGGTGCGGTTGCTGCCGTCCGTCATCACCATCCTGGCGCTGTGTGCCGGGCTGTCCGCCGTCAAGTTCGCTCTCGACGGACAACCCGGTACCTCGCTCGCGATGATCGGCGCCGCAGCCGTCCTCGATTCACTCGACGGCCGCATCGCGCGACTGCTCGACGCCACCAGCAAGATCGGCGCCGAACTCGACTCACTGGCCGACTCCATCTCCTTCGGCGTGGCCCCAGCTCTGGTCCTGTACGTGACCTTGCTGGACGGCACCAGCATCGGCTGGATCATCGCGTTGATCTACGCGGTCAGCATCGTGTTGCGACTCGCACGTTTCAACACCCTGCTCGACGACGACGACGTCCCCGCGTACGCACGTGAGTACTTCGTCGGCGTTCCGGCTCCGGCCGGCGCACTCATCGCCCTCACCCCTCTGGCCGCGACGGCTCAGTGGGGTGACGGCTGGTGGTCCTCGCACATCGTCGTCATCGTGTGGACGCTCTTCTCGGCTGCACTGATCGTCAGCCGCATCCCGACGCTGGCGATGAAGTCGGTATCCGTGCCGCCGCACATGGCGGCCGGCCTGCTCGTACTGGTGACGTTGGCTGCGGCCGCACTCATCACCTACCCGTACATCCTGCTGATCGTTCTCATCGCGATCTACCTGGTGCACATCCCGTTTGCCGTGCACTCGAAGCGGTGGGTGGCAGCGCGTCCCGAAACCTGGGACATCAAGCCTTCCGAACGCCGCGCGATCCGACGCCAACCCAACGTCGGTGGCCGCCGCTCGGCCGCTCGTCTCGGATTGCGGCGACCCCGCTAGTCCACGACGTACTCTCGAGAGGTGACTTCGCCGGAACTCGCCCTCACCGTTCGACTCAACACCTCTGCCGCCGACCTACGCCGCGGGGTCGTGCGCTTGCACCCCGAAGCGTTGGCGGCGTTGGGCATCCGCGAATGGGATGCCATCGCACTCATGGGCGCCCGCGGCACCGCGACCGTCGCGGGCCGTGCGCCCACCGGAACCCCGGCAGGCACGATCCTTCTCGACGACGTCACCATGTCGAACGTCGGCCTGACCGAGAACTCTTCCGTCGTGGTCGGTCCGGTGACGGTGTACGGAGCGCGATCCGTCTCCGTCACCGGATCTTCGATGGCGACAAATTCGATCAGTTCGACGGTTCTGCGACAGGCCCTTCTGGGCAAGGTCGTCAGCGTCGGCGACACGGTCTCGCTCCTCCCCCGCGATCTCGGTCCGGGTACGAGCACTTCCGAAGCCACCCAAGCGCTTTCCCGCACCTTCGGCGTCGCGTGGACATCCGAACTGCTCACCGTCACGGCCGTCGAGCCTGCCGGTGGTCCGGTCAGCGTCCAGCCGAATTCGGCGGTCAACTGGGGTTCCGGCTCGGCGGGCACACTGACACCGAGTGCGCTTGTTTCCAGTCCGGCCGCCGTCGCGATCGAGCCTGCACCGTCGGTTCCGCTGGATCACCTCGTCGGCGCGCAGGCGCAGGCAGCCAAGCTGACCGAGTGGCTCGGCCTGGCACTCGACGAACCAGAACTGCTCCGTACTCTCGGCGCCTCACCGCACCTCGGCGTCCTCGTCACCGGCCCCGCCGGCGTGGGCAAAGCCACGCTGGCCCGCTCGGTCTTGTCCTCGCGCAAACTGGTCGAACTCGACGGCCCGGGAGTCGGTGCCACCGAGGCGAATACCCGCCTGCAGCGAATCGTCGACGCCGTTGCTGCCGTGCGCGGCGGTGGTGTACTGCTGATCAGTGACATCGACGCTCTGCTTCCTGCCACCGCGGAACCGGTGTCCGCGCTGATCCTCGAACAACTGCGCAGCGCCGTCGCCACCCCGGGCGTGGCATTCGTCGCGACCTCCGCCCATCCGGAGACCGTCGACGCGCGCCTTCGCGGCCAGGATCTCTGTGACCGAGAACTCGCACTTACCCTGCCGGACGGCGCAACCCGCAAGGCGTTGCTCGAACTCCTGCTCCGCCGCGTGCCCACCGGAACCCTCGAACTCGACGCCATCGCCTCGCGCGCACCCGGATTCGTGGTCGCCGACCTCGCGGCGCTTTGCCGCGAAGCTGCTTTGCGAGCGGCGACGCGGGCGTCCAAATCCGGTGATTCTCCGGAGATCACGCAGGAAGATCTTGTCGGTGCACTCGAAGTGATTCGGCCACTGTCCCGTTCGAGTACCGAAGAACTGTCGATCGGCAGTGTCACCCTCGACGACGTCGGCGACATGGTCGAAACCAAACAGGCGCTCACCGAAGCAGTTCTGTGGCCACTGCAGCACCCCGACTCCTTCGCGCGCCTCGGAGTCGACCCGCCCCGCGGCGTGCTCCTCTACGGCCCTCCCGGCTGCGGTAAGACGTATCTCGTTCGTGCCCTTGCCAGCTCGGGTCATCTCAGCGTCCACGCCGTCAAAGGTGCGGAGCTGATGGACAAGTGGGTCGGCGCCTCCGAAAAGGCCGTACGCGAGTTGTTCCAGCGCGCACGCGATTCGGCGCCCTCGTTGATCTTCCTCGACGAAATCGACGCCCTCGCCCCACGTCGCGGTCAAAGTTCCGACTCGGGGGTGTCGGATCGCGTCGTGGCGGCGTTGCTGACCGAACTCGACGGCGTCGAGCCGCTACGCGACGTCGTGGTGTTGGGCGCCACCAACCGACCGGATCTGATCGACCCGGCTCTTCTGCGCCCCGGCAGACTCGAACGACTCGTATTCGTACCGCCGCCGGATGCGGAGGCTCGCAAAGCAATTCTGCGCGCTTCCGGAAAGTCGGTACCGCTCGCCGAAGATGTCGATTTGGACATTCTGGCCGTCGATCTCGAGGGATACTCGGCAGCAGACTGCTCGGCTCTCCTGCGTGAGGCTGCACTCGCCGCCATGCGTCGGAGCATGGACGCGGCCGACGTGACGGCCGCGGACGTGGCAACCGCCCGTGAGAAGGTACGTCCCTCACTCGATCCCGAGCAGGTGGCACACCTACAGGCGTACGCGGACAACCGATAAGGACTGACCATGGCTGCTGATCTGGTTCTGTACGGCGACATCGTGACCATGCACGAGGACTCACCACGCGCCCGGGCACTCGCCGTGACGGGAGGCCGGATCACAGCCGTCGGAGCACGGACGGACGTCGAGAAACTGGTGGGGCCGGATACCCGCGTCGTCGACGTCGGAGGTGCCGCCGTTCTGCCGGGGTTCATCGAGCCGCACGGTCACCCTTTGGAAGAAGCGATCGTGCTCGGGCCTGACGTCGTCGACGTCCGGCCTGTCACGATCGCCGAGGCAGATGCCGTGGTTGCGGCCGTCGTCGACACCGTTCGGTCGCGGGGTGCTGCAGGCGCTTCTCTGAACGGTTGGGACCCGTTGCTGCAGAAGGGCCTACCCGACCCGACCATCGCCTGGCTGGACTCCGTCGCACCGGAGTACCCGCTCGTGATCATGCACAACTCGGGCCACGTCGCGTATTTCAACACGGCGGCAGCAGTGCAGGCCGGCATCACCCGCGATACCCCCGATCCGATCGGCGGATCGTACGGCCACGACGCGACGGGCGCACTCGACGGATCCGCGTACGAAATGCCTGCCGTGTTTGCAGTCGCGGGCCACGCAGTCACTATCGGCGACGACTTCCCCGCATTGGTGGCGGCCGAGTGCGCCCGGCTGAACGCCGCCGGAATCACCACCATCGCCGAATTGTCGTTCGACCCCAAGATGCGGCCCGCCCTGGCCGCGATAGCCGATGCCGGACTGCTCACCACCCGCTTGCGGCTCTACGAAATGTCCAACGATGCGCGCACTACCGAGGCATCGCCGGGCGACGGAAACGACCTGGTGCGCCAGATCGGTATCAAGGTCTGGTCCGACGGTTCGCCCTGGGTCGGCAACATCGCCACCAGTTTCCCGTATCTCGATACCGAAGCCACCCGCGCGCTCGGGATCGCCTGCACACACGGGCATGCCAACTACACCGGCGAACAGATCCACGACATCAGTTCCGCTTACTTCGCCAACGGGTGGCAGATGGCGTGCCACGCCCACGGTGACGACGCGATCACCATGGTTCTCGACGCGTGGGAGCAACTTCTGAAAGAGCATCCCCGGCCCGATCACCGGCTGCGTCTCGAACACGTCGGCGCGATGCGTCCGGATCAGTTCGTCCGCGCAACGGAACTGGGCGTCACGGTCAGCATCTTCATCGACCACCTGCACTACTGGGGTGACGTTCTGGTGGATGACCTGTTCGGCCCCGAATACGGATCCGTTTGGGCCGCAGCAGGATCTGCGCTCGCGGCCGGCCAACGGTTCACCTTCCACAACGACGGACCCGTCACCCCCGCCAATCCGCTACGGAACATGCAGGACGCCGTCACCAGACTTTCACCCAGCGGCCGCGTCGTCGCACCCCAGGAACGGATCCCCGTGGACGCCGCCGTGCGCGCCCATACGGTCAACGCCGCATGGCAGCTGTTCAGCGAGGATCACATCGGGTCCATCTTCCCCGGCGCCTACGCGGATTTGGTTGTGCTGTCGGCAAATCCCCTCAACGTCGAGCCGGCCGAGCTGGCCGACATCACGGTGCTCGCCACCGTCCTGGAGGGCCGGACGGTGTACGGGGACCTGAGCGCGATCGGCTGATCTCGAACTCAAAGTCGTCCGATATGTCCCTGGTTATCGAAAGTATGTTCGATTAAACTTCCGGTATGGACAGTCGGGAAGCGTGGCAACTGGATGGTGAGGGCCTCAAGAGTGAGGTTCTGGATCTGGTGCGTGTCCGGCATGAGTTGCAGTCGCGGATGGTGTTGTTGATCATGGAGATGTTTTCCCGGGAGACTGTGGTCGGGAAGGGTTTTCGGGCGATCGCGCAGTGGTTGCATGGTTCGACGAATTTGGAGATCGGTGAGTGCAGCCTGTTGGTCAGTCTGGCGCGGTTGTTGTTGCTCGAACCTGTTGTCGCGGATGCGTTCCACCGCGGTGATGTGGATGCGTTGAAGGCCCGTCAGGTGGCGTCGTTTTGTCAGCATCCGCCCAAGAACATGACTCCGGCGGATGTGGACAAGGCCCGCGGGATTTTGCTTGATCTGGCGTCGAAGAACATTGCCGATTGTGATGCGGTGCGGGCGGCGATCCGGCGGATCGAGAAGCAGTACGGAAAACGTGAGGACGGCGTCCCGGTGGGGGAGGATTCGGAGCGCAATGAGTTCTATGCCTCGAAAGGCTTGTACGGGCGCGTGTCGGTGAAGGGTGATCTGGATGCCGTGAACGGGGCACGTTTGATCACGTTGTTGTCGAGTTTGTCGGCGCCGACGCCGGAGAAGGACGGAGTCAAAGACGCCCGCACTCCGGCGCTACGGCGCGCGGACGGGTTCTGCGAACTTCTGCGGCGGTACGAGCGGGCGGGACTGGGTCCGATCGAGGGCGGAGTGAAACCGCACATCACGGTGACTGCTTCGGCGAAAGACATGACGGACCTCAAAGCCTTGAAGGATCTACTGCCGTCGACCGATGAACTCGGGTTCGCGTGGACGGATTGGGTGGGCCCGGTCAGCATCGACACCACACGGATGTTGGCCTGCGACTGCACGGTCACCCGGATTTTGTTGGATGAGAACGGTGTTCCGCTCGACTGCGGCAAGGAAGCAAGAACCGCGACGGTTCCGCAAAGGCGGGCGTTGGCTGTGCGTGATGGTGGGTGCGCGTTTCCAGGGTGCGGAACTCCATCAGGGTGGTGCGATGCCCATCATATTGTTCACTGGAATGACGGTGGCCCAACGGATCTCGACAATCTGATCTTGTTGTGTGGCCATCATCATCGGACGATGCACCACACCGAATGGCGAGTGGAGATCGGCCCCGACCGAAAAACAGTGTTCTATCCGCCGATGTCGATCGACCCGTTCCAGCATCCGATCGGTGGGAACAGTCCACCGACAGCGGCGTGAACCGCGGCAACTGAAGACGCGAGCACCGGGGCACCTCCATGCCTCGGTGCTCGTGCTGCGTTCCGACATCTTCGCGGAGACGTACGGCTTACCAGCGGTTCCGAACCTCCTCGGCAAATCCGAGGAGATCTCGAACCACCAGAGACGAACCGTCATCGAGGATCACTGTGCCGGAGAACTTTCCGAACACCTGATGCTGAATCGAACGCAACACCCCGACATCGAAAGTCGCGGCACGGTCAATGATCGGCTCGAAAGTCATCTCGAAGCGACCATCGCTGCTCGAGAAGGTCCACGGGGCGCCGTCGTACGTTCCCTGCGGGATATCGAAGTCGATCCGGTCCAGTTTGTGCGCCCGCCCGCCGACAAACACGATGTTCTCACTGGCCGCCGTAGTGTCCCCGAAGCCGTAACCGATGTTGAATCCGAACCGCTCGCCGCTCACCAGTCCGGATGCAGAACCCCAGTACCAGGTGTTGTCGTAAGTCCAGACTCCCCTACCCCAATCGAGAACGCCGAACGAGTCTACCGAGTGAAATGTGAAGTCGTCGCTCCCGATTCGCACGCTTCCAGTCGCGGGAAGGCAGTTGACCTTCTGGTTGTAGTAAAACGACCGGGGCGCCTTCGGAAACGGCGTGGCGATCACCATCCGGTCATCGGCAGGACTCGCCAGAAACAGATCTGCATGTAGACCTCGTCCACCGTCGAAAGCCGGATAGTCGACGATCAGGTGTCGCCCGCCGTCTACATGGCGAAACTCGAACCGAACCTTACCTTTCGACACCACCACATCACCGTCGTCCGCACTTTCGGGCAGACCGAGCCTTCCCATCGGGAACGGCAGCATCACGTTTTCGGTGATCTCGTGCGGTGTTCGGAAATCGAGCCAGGACACCCCGAGCAAGCCCATGTACCCATTGTCGGCGACGGTCAGCGCGATGCCGTAATCCGCAGTGAGAACGCAGTAGTAGTCCCACTCCTTGATTCGGAACTTCGGGGCGGTGATTGCGGAGCGTCGATACTTGCGAATCTCCGATGAGGCCCAACCCGTCTCGACCAGATGTCCGCGATCGTCGAGCAGCGGGCCGGGCGACATCAGTGTCTGCATTCTTACTTCCAGCGTCCCAAGATCTCGTTTGCGCGGTTGGCCAAGGCCATCTGGAAGAACGGACCGAAGCTCACACGCGCCACTCCGAGCGGACCGAAACTTGCCGGGTCGTCCTGATCCGGGATTCCGATCGCATTGATCGGAAGTGGGAGTTCGGACGTCAAGCGGCGCTGGGTCGCGTCGTCGTGACGCCCGACGGGGTAGAGAACGTCGGCACCGGCATCGGCTGCCAACTTGAGGCGTGCAATGGCGCGATCGACGCGATCGGACTCGTCACCGACCTGCTTCACGAACAGGTCGGTACGTGCGTTGACGACAACGTGAACTCCGGCGGCGTCGGCGGCCTGGCGAAGCCCACCCACGAAGTCGGCGTGCTCTTGCGCCTCTCGCAAGCGTCCGCCTTCACTGTGAACGGTGTCCTCGATGTTGAGTCCGACAGCGCCGGCATCGATCAGCCCGTCGATGAGAACTGCCGGCTCGAGCCCGTAGCCACCCTCGATGTCCACCGAGATCGGGGCGTCGACCGCACCGGTGATCTGCTTGATCCGGTGCAGAAGTTCGTCGAAGGTAATGCCCTCGTTGTCCGGCTTGCCGATGGAATCGGAAACCGGGTGGCTGCCCACCGTCAGGGCTGCAAAACCTGCAGCCACCGCAAGATTCGCCGACCACGCGTCCCAGACTGTGGGGAGAATGACCGGGTTGCCTGGCTGGTGCAACGCCAGTAGAGCTGTTGCCTTGTCGTTGATCGAAGTCATGCGGTGGCTCCTCGAGATCGTGGGGTGGTACCTCTCACCTACCGACTCTAGTGAGCGACCGGGCAGCCTGTGCTCTTGTAATCGACCTGGAACTCCTTGATGCCGTTGATCCAACCCGAACGCAGACGGCGCGGATCACCGATCTTGGTGATGTCCGGGACGTTGTCGGCAATCGCGTTGAACATCAAGTCGATCTCCATGCGAGCGAGGTTGGCACCGATGCAGAAGTGCGCGCCCGTTCCACCGAAGCCCAAGTGCGGATTGGGGTTACGAGTGATGTCGAACGTCATCGGGTTCTCGAACACGTCCTCGTCGAAGTTCGCGGAGCTGTACAGCATCACCACGCGCTGTCCCTTCTTGATCGACACTCCTGCCAAGTCCGTGTCCTCGAGCGCGGTGCGCTGGAACGCGGTGACCGGCGTCGCCCAACGAACGATCTCGTCGGCCGTCGTCTTGGGACGTTCCTTCTTGTACAGCTCCCACTGCTCGGGGTTGTCCAGGAACGCGATCATTCCGTGCGTGATGGCGTTGCGGGTGGTCTCGTTGCCCGCCACCGCCAGGATCAACACGAAGAACCCGAACTCCTCCGGGCTCAAAGAGTCGCCGTCGATATCCGCCTGGACCAGTGTGGTGACGATGTCGTCTGCCGGGCAGGTACGACGCGCGTCTGCCATTTGGTACGCGTATCCGAGGACCTCGGTGGACGCGACTGCCGGATCACCCTGGTATTCCGGGTCGTCGTAGCCCATCATCTCGTTGGACCACTTGAACAGCTTGTCTCGATCGTCCTGCGGCACACCGATCAGATCCGCGATCGCCTGGAGCGGCAGCTCGCTGGCAACCTGCTTCACGAAGTCGCCCGGACCTTCGCTCACAGCGGTGTCGACGATGCTCCGCGCACGACGATCCAACTCGTCGCGCATGCCGTTGATCGCGCGCGGCGTGAACAGCTTCGAAATCAGCTTGCGGAGCTTGGTGTGCTCCGGCGCATCCTTGTTGAGCAGAAGATGGCGGAGCATCTCGACGGCCTCGCGGGGCATGTCGTCGGCGAAACGCGCGATCGCGGTGTTCTCCCAGCTCGAGAACACATCGCTGCGCTGGCTGACCTCTTTGACGTCAGCGTGACGCGAGACCACCCAGTAGCCCTCGTCCTGGAATCCGCCGACCGTCGGCGGCTGCTCACACCACCACACGGGTGCGTTGCGACGCAGTTCGGCGAACTCCTCGAAAGGGATCCGCTCCCCGAGGACAGCAGGATCGGTGACGTCGAATCCGGCCGGCAGGTCAGGCGTGCGTGTTGTATCCGAGATGGTCATGGCGTCCTCTGATCGGTCGAATGTGCGCTACACCACAGAGTAGCTTTCACTAACGGCCTGTCAAGTGAAAGACGGGGAGTCTCGTGCAACCGTCCCGCAAGAGCCCCCGCGGCACTAGGATCCCGGTAATGACAGATACCTCCGGCAGACTGACGCTGCGAGAGAAGCAGAAGCAGCGAACCCGCGCAGACCTCGTGGACGCCGCCGGTGCGCTCTTCACCGAACGCGGATACGCGGCTGTCACCGTGGAAGACATCGCGGGCCGGGTCGGCTGCAGCCGAGCCACCTTCTACCTGCACTTTCCCGGAAAGATCGACATTCTCAAGGCCCTCGGCTCGAACACTGTCGTATCCAGCACCCTCGCCATATTCCAGGATCTCGACCATGTACTCGATTCCGGTTCGCGCGAAGAATTCGCCGGCTGGATCGCACGCGCTCTCGACTGGTGCCGCGATCACCACCACATGATGCGGGCGTGGGACGAGGCCATGGTCCTCGAACCAGAGTTCCGCACACTGGCCCGCGAAGGCATCTCCGCACTGCCCAACGCGATGCCTTCGTACCTGGCCCGGTGGCCGCAGGACCGGCATGACGAAGCAAAACTCCGAGTAGAGCTCCTGCTCACACAAATCGAGCGTTTCTTCATTCGCTGGGCCGAGCAGGGCGCAATCACCGCGGGTGCGGACGTCGCAGCAGACGTTCTCACCGACATCTGGTTTCCGGCACTCACGCCGCCCGCTACCGAAGTTGCGGCGCCGCGATAGGTTGGCCCGATGCCACTCGATCTTCGAGCGATCCTCACCACCGTCGCTGCGCTCCTGTCCGCGATACTCGCTGCGCTGGCCCTGACCAATCCCGTTCTTCGTGACTGGGCCATCGTCGCCTCCCCATCGGAAGTGGATCGCTGGATCAGCAGTGGACCCACTGCTGTCGGACTCGGCGCCGTAGTTGCCGTGCTTGCCTGCGCACTCTCACAGCGTCGCGGTTCCCGTCGGGCAGCCTGGATCGCGATCGCTGTCGGGGTCGCCGTCATCGCGATCATTCGTGCAGTCGTACCCGAGGTTGCGTCACTGGACCTGCTGATCGCCTTGATCATCGTCAAAAGTGTTGCAGCCGGCACTATTCTGGGCTGTGTGGTTGCCGTCAGTTGGGACCGCACTGCCACGAAGAACGCGACACTCCTCGGAGTACTCGCCACCTTCCTCGCGATCCGCACGTTCGCCGGTGGGACAGCCAGGATGACGACGTCTTCGGTGGGTGAGCCGTCATGGTTGCTGATCGGCGCCACGGCCGCAGCAGCAATCGCCTGCGCAGTGACCGCGCAATCCGGCTTCCGGATCCGCAAGCCCGACGCGGGTGAAATCCGCATCGCTCTCGTGGTGATCACCGCGCTGGCGATCGGGCATCGCGTGCTCGGCGCCGTGATCGACCGCCAGCAATACGCGTCCGAAGCGACCGCCTGGATTGTCATGGTTTTGGCGGCAGGTGCTGCGCTCGCGTTGACGTGGATCGCCGCCTACCGTCTCGGCGACACCTCCGGTGCTGGTGGCAAGTTCCTCTGGGCGGCAACCGCGTTGGCAGCTGCTTCGGCTCCGTTGTTCGTCGACATCGCGAAGGGTTCCGGTCACTGGGGAGACCTGAAGTCCCCTTGGGTACTGGTGCTTTTCGCAGCCCTGCCGGTCGCCGTCGGATTGAGACTGCACAAGCAGGTGCCACACCTCGTGCCCATCGCCGTTCTCATTGCGGTACCACTGTCAGAACTACTGCCCTTCGACTCCGCGCACGGTGTCTGGTCAATCGCACTGAAGATTGCCGCGCTGGGCCTCGCCGCCGGATTGCTGTTCGGTTCCCTGGCTCCCGGCAGCTTGGTCGACGCCACACTCGGACTCACCATTCCCTTTGCCGCGATGACCTTCTCGTCGATCGCCATCCTCACCGATCAGCTCTCTTTCCCACCGATGATGACGTCGATATACATCCAGGGCCAGCTCGACATCGACGCGGTCTCTCCCCACGGCGACGGAGGATTATTCGGACGCGGCATCGGCATCACCGTCGACTACGTCACCACTCAGACCGTCGGCGCAGCGGTACTCTTCACGCTGATCATCGGCTTCTGCGGCGCGGCGATCCTCCGACGACCTTCACATCCGCCCGTCGAGGTACCGGAACCCACCGAGACTGCCTGATCAGGACAGACCGATGACCATCGACGTCCGATCAAGCACCGGCGCCCTTGCAGCCTTGCTCTCGGGAATCCTTGCGGCCGTGGCGCTGACGAGCCCAGCCCGCATGAGATGGCCTGTCACCGAGCCGCAGTCGAAGATCGACCAATGGATCAGCAGCCAATCCACCAGCGTCGTGGTCGGCGCCATCGTCGCGGTGGCGGCCTGCGTGTATCTCCAGCACCGCGGTTCTCGCAGGCGCGCGTGGGCATTTGTGTACGTAGGCGTCCTCGTGCTGATTCTGATCAGATACGTCGTCCCCGAAGAACTTGGTCTTGATCTGCTGAGCGTTCTAGGTTTTGCCAAAACCATTGCCGCAGGACTCATCCTGGGTGGCGCGGTCGCCGCCTCGTGGGACAGTCGCATCGGTCGCAACCTACTGATCGTGGGCTTGGTGTCGACGTGGTTGGCCGCGCAATCGTCCACCGGAGATTTGATACCTATCAGCACGTCGTCCATCGGTGAACCCGCCTGGGCACTTCTGTGGCTGACGTTGATCTGCGCAGTAGCGTGCGCCGTCACCGTTGACACCGAATCTCGGTTAGGTAAAAGCGAACCGGGCGTTGCCGCAGCCACTCTGGCGGTTGTCACCGGGCTCGCCGTCACTCAACGGATTCTGAGTTCGGTCATCGACCGGCAAGAGCGCCCGTCGACGTATTCGGGTTGGCTGGTCATGATCGCGTCCACCGTCGCCGTCCTCGCCCTGACCTGGTTCTGTACGAGGAAACTCGACGCAACTTCAGACAGCGGCGGATTCCTCTGGGCCGCAACCGCCGTTGCCGCCGCCGCCACGACGGTGTTTGCCGATCTGACCGACCGCTTCTTTCTCGACGGTGACCGAACCTCGCCGTTGGTGATCACTGCCCTCGCGATCATCGCAGTCGTCTTCGGGTTGAGGCGTTCTCGACATCGAGATCGCAGGATCGCAGCTCTGGCACTCCTCGCTGCGATCCCGTTGTCGGAGTGGATCTTCAGCGGCGATCACGAACTGGCTCTGTTGCTCCGGATCGTCGCGCTAGGCGTCGGAACGGGGCTACTGTTCGGATCCGTCTTGCCCTCGAATCCCGTCATCGGGGCGCTGGGGTTGACCATTCCTTTCACTGCCCTGGTCTTCATGTCGATCGGGCAGCACGACATCGAGACTGTGTCACCAACGTACGTCCGGCCCGATCCACCCTCGACGTACTTCCAGCAGGACTCCGCACTGCGCGGCTACATCGACGCGATCGAGCCCGGCGCAGCCTTTCGGGCCGAAGCCTCGACGATTGCCTACGCGTACGAGGCGCCACCACGTTCCGTCGGCACCGCGCTTCTGATGTGTGTGGTTGTCGTCGCCTCCGGGATCGCGCTCCGCCGCCGAAACGCCGTTGACACACCGTCACCGGACTGAGACCTGCTATTGCGGTGCAACTGGTACTGGATTGACTATTTTGGAGCAGTGCCCATCGCCCGCAGGACGCTGCTCGTCGCACTGAGTGGTGTGACGGCATTCGTCGTCACCGTCGCCGCTTTGGCGCCCTTCGTCAACAGCCAGTCGACGTCGATTTCGACCGGCGACCGATTCTGGTCGATTTCGACCATCGGCGCCGGCGTCTTGGCTGTCGTCGCGGTCGGGACAGCCGCGATGATGGCCCGTTGCCGGTTACGGACCGCTGCCATGACGGCATTCGGTGGGCTCCTCCTCGAACTGCCCGGACTCTACGATCACAACTTCGAGGCACTCTCGCCCGTCGGTGCGGGAGTCGCTGTCGGCGCGGTCACGGTTGCTGCCGCTCCCCGCGTCCGAGCCGCTTCGGTCGCGGGAACGATTGTTGCCGTGCATGTCTCGGATTCGCTCCTGGACGAGGACGCAGTTCCTCGGCGGTACGCGGACTACATCGCCGACAACACCAACCAGTTTCAACCACCAGTGCTGGCGGCAACACTGATCGCACTGGCATTGACCGCCGCGTGTGTCGCCGCGTTCTGGTTCCACGATTTCGACAAGGACCACCCCAAGGAACGGATGGCCGTTCGGCCGGTGACGATCGCAGCGGTGCTCACCCTCTTCGGCGTCGCGGCAAATTGGTGGTTCGACATCACCACCGTCACGGCGGCGGTGCCCCTGCTACTCGTCGCGCTGGTGATCACGGTGATCTGTGCGCGGGTGTTGGGCGACGGCAGCCGGATCCTGCTGATGTGTACCGCTGCCGTCGCAACTCTGGCGGCGGTCTCGGCGAACCGTCCGGCAACCGAGGCAATGGAGTGGTCGAAAACCCCGGCCTCGACCGCCGTCGTGATCGGCGTCGTCATCGTTGCCGCGGCAGCCGTCGGCGCTCTCGCACCGTCCCGCGTCGTCGGCTACGGATTGCTCCTGACGGTGACGGTCGCCGGGATCGTCAGCTATGCCACGTCGCCTTCGCCGAAGATCGGTGACCTTCTCACGATCAGCGATCTTCTTGTCGCCTTCACCGCAGCGGTCGTCACCTACGCGATCGCCAGCGCGATGTACCGGGAACCACCGCGGACCGGAGCGTCACGAGCCCTCGTCGGACTCGGTGTCATCTTCGGCCCGACGGCGCTGGCCCTGCTCGTCTATCCGCAGTTCGACTACGGATGGACGGCGTACACCCCGCTGGACGAGAACAAGCCCTTCAACGGCATCACGACGGTCGGCCCGTTCGAGATCTCGACCGACATCCTGATACTCGACGCCGTGGCGCTGATCATCGTGGCCGTTTGCGCCTATACGAGTCTGCGATTGGGCCGGATCACACGATCCGTGCCTCCGTCGATCAGTCGATCAGATCCATCGACGCCAGGCGATGGAACACTTTGAGCGATCCCGGCGCCACCTCGTCCATCGCCGCGTACTCGGCGAGCGTGAAGTATCGGAACTCGGCGATCTCGCTGGTCGGGTGCGGGTCTCCGGCCATCTCCGCCAGATAGCAACTCATGTGCAGCCCGGTGTCCGCGGAATGACCGAAAGCGTGAGCCTCGAAGACGTCGAGGAACTTCACCGTTCCGTCGACCAGATCGACGTCAAGTTCCTCACGAATTTCGCGGTGCAGCGCCTGCTCGGGTGTCTCGCCCGGGTCGATCTTTCCGCCGGCCATGTAGAACGCGGTCTTGCCCACGGAGCGGGTCTGGATCAGCTTGCGGTCACGAATGTGCGCGAGGGCAGCGGTACGGATGATCGTGGTGGGAGTCGGCGAATTCACGTCGTCCAACCTACGTGTATCAGCGAGTGCTGAATATGTCCGAATCGACTCGCTGCACATCGAAACTGCCACGCCCGGTAATATGTACGCAAAGACAACCTCTCCGACTAGGTGAATTGTCTCGTTAATCCGATAGGTTCGATTTTGTTCGGACACCCCGCCGCCCGCTGACAACACGACGGAGTGCCTTTTGCTCGCTATCTTGCTTGCCCATGCCGTTGCCGCCCTCTTGGCTCCGCTTGTGGTGCGCAGGTTAGGGCGAAACGGCTTCTTCCCCCTCGCGATAGTCCCCCTCGCCGGCCTCGGCTGGGTCATCGACAAATGGGGCACCGTCGAGACGCTGCACATCACCTGGGTCCCTGGCCTGTCGATGGACATCGACTTCAGATTCGACGCGCTCTCGGCCATCATGGCCGTCCTCGTCCTGGGCGTCGGCACGCTGATCCTGATCTACTGCGCCCGCTACTTCAACGACGACGAACCTCGACTCGGTATCTTCGCCGCCGAGATGGTCGCCTTCGCAGGTGCCATGTTCGGGCTCGTGACCAGCGACAACATGCTGCTTCTCTACGTGTTCTGGGAACTGACGACGGTCCTGTCGTTCCTGCTGGTCGGTCACTACGCCGAGCGCGCCACCAGTCGCCGCGCCGCAACCCAGGCACTGCTCGTCACCA
This sequence comes from Rhodococcus sp. NPDC057135, assembly GCF_042670865.1. Lineage (NCBI taxonomy): Bacteria > Bacillati > Actinomycetota > Actinomycetes > Mycobacteriales > Nocardiaceae > Rhodococcus > Rhodococcus sp. NPDC057135. Next base: position 89,655 of record NZ_JBHUUU010000005.1, on the reverse strand, counting down.
CCGCCGGTGGTCTCGCGATGTTGGTCGGCATGATCATCCTCGGCCAGGTCGGCGGTAGCTACAACCTGTCCGAACTGGTCGCGAACCCGCCGACGGGTTGGCTCCCGTCCGTCGCGATCGTACTGATCCTGATCGGTGCGCTCTCCAAATCGGCAATCGTGCCGCTGCACTTCTGGCTGCCCGGTGCAATGGCCGCGCCCACCCCCGTCAGCGGTTATCTCCATGCTGCCGCGATGGTCAAGGCCGGTATCTACCTGGTCGCGCGTCTGGCTCCCGGGTACGCCGATTCGCCGCCGTGGCGCATCACCATCATCAGTTTGGGTCTGCTGTCGATGATCCTCGCCGGTTGGCGAGCCATGCGTGCGTACGACCTCAAACTCGTCCTTGCCTTCGGAACCGTCAGCCAACTCGGCTTCATGATGGTCCTGGTCGGCATCGGCACGCGTGACGCCGCCCTCGCCGGCATGACGATGGTCGTGGCGCACGCGATGTTCAAGGCCGCGCTCTTCATGGTGGTGGGCATCATCGATCACACCACCGGCACCCGTGACCTGCGCAAACTGGCTCACCTGGGCAAGGCGGCACCAGCTCTCGCGATCATTGCGAGCCTCGCTGCCGCCAGCATGGCCGGTCTGCCACCACTCCTCGGATTTGTCGGCAAGGAAGCCGCACTCGAATCGGTGCTCGAAACGAACGCGCTCGGGCACTGGTCGTCCATCGCCGTCGTCACGGTGATCGTGTTGGGCTCGATCCTGACGGTCGGCTACAGCGTCCGCTTCATCTGGGGTGCCTTCGGACGCAAGACCCTGAGCAAGCCAAGTCCGGCCGTGAGCAAGATGCACAAGCCTGGTTGGCTGTTCCTGTTCGCACCCGGCCTACTCGCTGTTCTCGGTCTGGCCGCAGGCATTCTCTCGCCCCAACTCGAGAAGCTGCTGACGCCGTACTCCACCACGCTGGCTCCCGGACCGCACGCCGATTACCACCTCGCGCTGTGGCACGGATTCAACACTCCGCTGCTGCTGACCTGCATCGTCATCGCGGGCGGCATCGCGCTCTACATCGCGCAGCGTCAGATCAGCCGCCTGCACTTCGAGCACCCGCCGCTCGGCAACGCCGACCGTATCTACGACGCAACCCTGCGCGGCATGGACACCATCTCGATGCGCCTGACCGGCGCCACTCAGCGTGGTTCGCTCCCCCGCACGCAGTCGACGATTCTCGCGACGCTGGTCGTCGTTCCACTGTTCTTGCTGATCATCGACACCAAGGGCGGCGGAGTCGACCTTCGGATGTGGGATTCGCCCATCCAGTTCACGATCGCGCTGATGATGATCTCGGCCGCCATCGCCGCGACGCTTATGCGCAACCGCCTCGCCAGCGTCATCCTGGTCGGACTCACCGGCTACGGCTGCGGCGTGTTGTTCGCGCTGCACGGTGCACCCGACCTCGCGCTGACCCAGTTCCTCGTCGAGACGCTGACACTGGTGATCTTCGTGCTCGTGCTCCGGAAGTTCCCCGCCGAAGTCGACGAAAGCAAGGCGATCGGCTTCAAGTGGCCGCGTGCCGCACTCGCCGTCGCCGTCGGTATCACCGTCACCACCATCGCGGCCTTCGCGACCAATGCACGAAACACTCGTCCGATCTACGAGCTGCTTCCCGACGCGGCCTACGACCTGGGCAACGGCAAGAACGTCGTCAACGTCCTACTCGTCGACATCCGCGCATGGGACACCCTCGGTGAGATCTCGGTGCTGCTGGTCGCGGCAACCGGCGTCGCCAGCCTCGTGTTCCGCAACCGCCGCTTCGGCATTGCGCCTCGCGTCGCCGACGCACCCTCCGTCATCGTCGACAAGGCGGCCGCCAACTCTGACACGACGTGGTTGCGCGGCGGAGACCTGATCGATCCGCGACACCGTTCGCTGGTTCTCGAGGTCACCACGAGGTTGATCTTCCCGACCATCATGGTGTTGTCGATCTACTTCTTCTTCTCCGGCCACAATGCTCCCGGCGGCGGTTTCGCCGGCGGCCTGACGGCGGGCCTGGCACTGGTACTTCGCTACCTCGCCGGTGGCCGCTACGAACTCGGTGAAGCCGTACCCATCGACGCGGGCAAGATTCTCGGCCTCGGTTTGGCGCTGGCCGCGGGCACCGCCCTGGTGTCGCTGTTCCTCGGCGCCCCGGCACTCTCGTCGGCCGTCTTCGAGTTCACCCTCCCGCTCATCGGCCACGTCAAACTGGTCACCGCACTGTTCTTCGACCTGGGCGTCTACCTCATCGTGGTCGGCCTGGTCCTGGACGTACTCCGAAGTCTCGGCGCCCGCCTCGACGCAGAAATCGAGGTGAAAGCACCATGAGCGCAAACATCGGAATGCTGATCCTGATCGGCGTCCTCACGTCGGCCGGTGTCTACCTCCTGATCGAACGAAGCATCACCCGGATGCTCCTCGGCTTGCTCCTGTTCGGCAACGCCATCAACCTTTTGATCCTGACCGTCGGTGGATCGGACGGGAATCCGCCCATCGTCGGCCGAGATTCGGTCCACGAGGAGATAGCGGATCCGCTCGCTCAGGGCATGATCCTGACGGCCATCGTGATCACGATGGGTATCGCCGGCTTCGTTCTGGCACTGGCGTACCGGTCCTTCAAGATCAACACGGCCGACGCCGTCGAGGACGATCCCGAGGACACCAAGATCCTCAAGCGTCGCCTGCCCGCCGACGCTCCCGACCACGACCGCTCCGACGACCCGCTCACCGGTGCCCCGAGCATCGGCGGCGACGCATTCGACAAGGACGGCAACCCCATTCCCCTCGAACAACTGGTCAACCTCGAGGACATCGAATGCTACGACGACCTCCACGACGGCGACTTCGAGGACGAACCGGTACCCGACTGGGCCACCGACCTTGCTCGTAAGAAGGAATCCGAGAAGCGGCGCAAAGACGCTCGCCAGACCAAGATCGAGGGAGGTGGAGGCGCATGACCATCTCGGACAACCTGATGGGAGCCCTTGCGCCCCTACCCGTCCTGATCCCGATGCTGGCCGCAGCCGCGACGCTGGTCGTCGGCCGACGTCCGCGCTTCCAGCGTGTGATCACCCTGATCGCGCTCGTCGGCGTCGTCGCGGTGTCGGGCCTGCTTCTGTACCTCGCAGACCGCGACGGTACGACCGCGGTTCAGGTCGGCGGCTGGGATTCGCCCATCGGCATCACACTCGTGGTCGACCGTCTTTCGGCAATGATGCTCGTGGTCTCGTCGGTGGTACTGCTCGCCGTCATGATCTACGCGATCGGTCAGGGTATTCGCGACGGCAGCGAGGCCCAGCCGGTCTCGATCTTCCTGCCGACCTATCTGGCGCTGACTGCCGGTATCTCCAACGCGTTCCTCGCCGGTGACCTCTTCAACCTGTACGTCGGTTTCGAGGTCCTGCTCGCCGCGAGTTTCGTGCTCCTGACGCTCGGTGCCAGCGCCGACCGCGTCCGGGCCGGCGTCTCCTACGTGATGGTCTCGATGGTGTCCTCGCTGATCTTCCTGGCAGGCATCGCCTTCGCCTACGCAGCGACCGGCACCCTCAACATGGCCGACATGGCCCTGCGCTTCGACAACATTCCGCCAGGAACACGCACCGCCATCTTCGGTGTCCTCCTCGTGGCATTCGGCATCAAGGCTGCGGTCTTCCCGCTGTCGGCGTGGCTCCCGGACTCGTATCCGACCGCGCCCGCACCGATTACCGCCGTCTTCGCGGGGTTGCTCACCAAGGTCGGTGTGTACGCGATCATCCGGGCGCACTCGCTGCTGTTCCCGCAAGGAGAACTCGACAACGTACTGATGGTGTGTGGCCTGCTGACGATGGTGGTCGGCATCATGGGTGCCATCGCGCAGAGCGACATCAAACGTCTGCTCTCGTTCACCCTGGTCAGCCATATCGGTTACATGATCTTCGGTATCGCGTTGTCCACGACGTCCGGACTGTCCGGCGCGATCTACTACGTCGCCCACCACATCATCGTGCAGACGACGCTCTTCCTCGTGGTGGGTCTGATCGAACGACAAGCCGGGTCGTCGTCGCTGCGCCGTCTCGGCGGTCTCGCGGCGGCCAGCCCGATCCTTGCAATCGTCTTCCTGATCCCGGCCCTGAACCTCGGTGGTATCCCACCGTTCTCGGGCTTCATCGGCAAGGTCGCACTCCTGCAAGCCGGTGCGTCCGACGCCAGCGCGCTGGCCTGGATCCTCGTCGCCGGCGGCACGATCACCAGCTTGCTGACGCTCTACGCGGTCGCCCGCGTGTGGACCAAGGCATTCTGGCGAGCCCGCGCCGACGCGCCCGAAGGTGACCTCGCCGACGTCAGCCCGTCAGCATTGATCGACGAATCCGAAGAGGACATCGCGTTCGTCGACCGCGAGGACGTCGGCAAGATTCCGATCTTCATGCTGATTCCGACGGTCGGGCTCGTCATCGTCGGCCTGGGGCTGACGGTATTCGCGGGCCGGATCATCGACATCAGCGACCGAGCGGCGAAGGATCTGCAGGATCGGTCCATCTACATCGACGCGGTTCTCGGCAACCACCGACCCGTTCCGGTCGACGAGGCTCCCGTCGCTGCAGACGACCCTGCAAAAGCTCCCAGTACCGATGCCCCGAACACCGAGACCCCGAACACCGAGGAGGCTCCGCGATGAAACGCGAACAGGTACTCCGCGTCGGGATCCTGCTGTGGCTGATGGTCGTGTGGATCCTGTTGTGGGGCAACATCAGTTTCGGAAACATCTTCGGCGGACTCGCCGTCGGCCTGATCATCATGGTCCTGCTTCCCCTCCCCCGCGTACCGGTCGAGGGCCGGGTGCATCTGCTCTCGATCCTGCGTCTGCTGTGGATGATCGTGTACTACGCAATCCAGTCGAGTATCCAGGTCGCCTGGCTGGCGATCCGTCCGTCGCCGCCGCCGGTCACCGGAGTTCTGCGGTACCAACTCGGGATCAAGTCGGACCTGGTTCTCACGCTGTGCATCGACGTTCTGAACCTGATCCCGGGAACGATGGTTCTCGAGATCGACCAGAACCGGCGCATCGTCTACGTCCACGTGCTCGACGTCGGCTCGCAGAAAGCCGTCAGCGCGTTCTACCGCTCGGTGGAGGATCTCGAGCGGTTGTTCATCGCGTCGTTCGAACGTGATTCGGACTGGCGGCCCAGCCCGTGGCACCAGCGCGACTACGAATTCGATGCACCCCGGCAGGAGGACCGACCATGAACGGGTTCATCACCACGATCTTGATCATTTCGGGAGTGATTCTCCTGATCGCCGCAGTACTGACCACGTTCCGATTGCTCGACGGGCCGAGCTCACTCGACCGCCTCGTCGCTCTGGACACGATCATTGCGGTCTCGATGTGTGGGCTCGCGGTCTGGGCCGCGTACAGCAAAGACACGACCATCGTTCCCGCGATCGTCGCGCTGGCACTGGTCGGCTTCATCGGTTCGGTGTCCGTCGCACGCTTCCGGGTGAGTGACCAGTGATCGGCAACATCCTCGACACAATCGGGGCAATCTCCATCTTCCTGGGCGCGCTGCTCGCGCTGACCGCCGCAGTGGGAATCGTTCGCTTCCCCGACACCCTGCGTCGTATGCACGCGGCCACCAAGCCTCAAGTGGTCGGGCTCATTCTTGTTCTGATGGGTGCCGTGTTCCTGCTTCGCGGGAGCGTCGACATCTGGATGTTGGTACTGGTCGGCATTTTCACGCTGCTGACCGCGCCCGTCATCGCACACAGCGTCGGACGCGTCGCCTACCGCGAACAGCGCGAGGAGGACGACCTCATGAAGATCAACGAACTGGAAGACCCGGACTCTCTCCAGTAGCGGCATCCCACTCACCGTCGCGCTCGCCCCACACTGCAAGAGCGGTGCCGGGGCGGGCGAAGAAGGTGGCGAAGTACGCCACCGACATGAGAACCAGCACAGCCATCAGCAGCGGACCGAAGATCGCCGGGTACTCGGCCATCTGCACCGAAGCGAATCGGTACGAGAGCAACAACCCCGCGAGCAGTGCCGAGCCGCCGATCAACAGACGCACTCGGAACCAACCCCAGCCGCGCTCCGGATCCCGCAGCGCCGCATCGAGCGTCAAGCACAGAACCGCACCGGCAATGAGGTCGACGCCGTAGTGGAATCCGAAACCGAGCGTCGCCGTCAGGGTCGCGACGAGCCAGAACGATCCCAGGCTGCGAATCCACCACGGCCCGCTGCGAGAGTGGATGAACAACGCGACTGCCCACGCGGTGTGCAGGCTCGGCATGCAGTTCCGCGGCGCGGCGTCGTCGAACGGTAGCGACGACGGTGACGCGAAGTCGAAGTTGGGCACGATGTTCGGCCAGTAGTCACCGATCTGGAACCCGAAACCACGCGGGCCGAAGGCGAACACCGGACCGACCACCGGGAACAGGACGTAGAAGATCGGGCCGATCAACCCGATGAGCAGGAACGTACGGAGCAGGTGATGCGACGGCCATCCCTTGCGTACTTGATAGAGAGCAACCACGATCACCGCGACCGGTAGTTCGACGTAGATCCAGTCGAGCGCTGCGGCGCCGACGGGGCCCATGGCGTCGACGATCTGGCCCATCACCCACGACGGGTTCCCGAGAGCCTGGTCTGCGAGGAAGACGTACTCGTCCCACACATCGGTGCCGACGAGAATGGTGATCTCCAGCCACGTCTCGGCAACCTTGGCCGCGATGATGAGCAACGCGCCCAGCGCAACGCCGTGCAGAACGCTCAGTCGACGCTCACCGGACAACTTCCACACCGCGTACACCGCGATGGCCGTCAGCACCCAGGTGCCGCCGGTGCCCATCGTCAGCGGCCCACCGGAGAACCAGCGGATCGCGCCGACGACCACGTCGATCGCAACGGCCGCGGATACCGCGTAGATGCGCTCCTTGTTGTTCAGTCCGACCAGCGCGAGAGCGAGGCCAACCCAGGGCATCGTCGCGGATCGGGGAACGAGGAAGTAGTCACCGAACAGGCTTTCCACCGGACCGAGATAGCCCTTGTACGACGCGAACGCCTGCACGCCCAGGACCAGCACGGTCAATGCTGCTGTGCCGACCAGAAGGACTCGATGAGAACTCGACCACGAACGATCCGACTGTCCGGGTGCGTCCCCTCGTTGGGACCAACTGTCTATCAGCACCGGACAATAGTAAACGGCGCGTGAACCGAATATGGACACCCACTGGACAAACGGTTGGTATGCCCGAATTTCCAGCCCACGAAACAGCCATTCGCGCGTTGAGCCTGCTAGGTGCCCAACTCTGCGACCAGGGCGTCGACGACCGCAACCAGATCGCCGCCCGTCGCTTCCGCGACACGGCGTTGACGCTGGTAGGACGCGCCACGACGGGGAATGTCCGCTACCGACGCCAACTCGTCCGCGCACCCGAGTGAGACCGCAATCGGCGCCAGGTCGTCGAGCAGGCGATCCAGATCGTCAGTGACGAGGCACTCGTTCGCGTCGGAGTCGAGGATGATCTCGGCGTCCAGTCCGTATCTCGCTGCGCGCCACTTGTTTTCCTTGACGTGCCACGGCTGCATGTTCGGCAGAGTCTCACCGGCGCTCAGTCTGCGGTCCAGGTCGACGATGAGGCAGTGGACCAGAGCAACCAGTGCGCCGAGTTCCGCACGCGTCGAGACGCCGTCGAACACCCGGACCTCGATGGTTCCCCACTTCGGTGCGGGGCGGATGTCCCAGTGCATGCCACCGATCTTGGTGATCACACCGGTCTTCATCTGGTCGTCGATGAACGACTCGTATTCGGCCCAGTTCTCGAACTGGTACGGAAGGCCTGCGGTGGGAAGCTGCTGGAACATCAATGCGCGATTGGAGGCATATCCCGTATCCACACCGGCCCACATCGGCGAGGACGCCGACAGTGCCAGCAGGTGCGGATAGCGCTGCAGCAGTGCGTTGATGATGGGGAACACGCGGTCCGCGGACGAGACACCCACGTGAACGTGCACGCCCCAGATCAGCATCTGCCGGCCCCACCACTGCGTGCGTTCGATGAGTTCGTCGTAGTCGGGCGTCCGCGTGACCAACTGCGTCGACCATTGCGCGAATGGGTGCGTGCCCGCGCTGATGAGGTCGACGCCGAGCGGATTCGCCGCGCGGCGAAGCAGATCCAGTGACCTGTCGAGATCACTCATCGCCTCGCCGACCGTCGAGTGAATACCCGTGACGAGTTCGACGGTATTTCGCAGTAGTTCCTTGGTGATGTGCGGGGTCTCGGAGCCGGCAAGCTCTTCGACCGCCGAAAACACCTCGGCTGCTGTATTGGAGAGATCTCTGGTCTTGCGATCGACCAGCGCGATCTCCCACTCCACGCCCAGCGTCGGGCGCGGCGAACCTGGAAATGGAACTACCACGCAGAGAATCCAATCACAGTGTCGGTAAAAACACCGTGCTGGCTACTGCGTGGTAGTCGCCGGAAGTGATGCAAAACTCAGGTGAGTTTGTCAGCTCTTGGTGATGACACCGCAAGCAACGCGTCCGCCTGCGTCACCGGTGTCGAGGGTCTGCTGATCCGGTGCCGGCGCGTAACGCGTCGGGATGTTGCCGAAGTTGTCTGCACCGGCGTGGATCATGACGGAAGTTCCGCCGTTCGCGACCAGTTCGTCGACGGTGAATGCGTCGGTCGTGGTGACCAGCGTGGCAGTGCCGTCTTCGAGGACCTGGACCGAAGTGAGGTCGCCGCTGGCCGGATGGCCCGTGTGGCCCTCGGCCTGGAAGTGTCCGCCTGCCGAGAGGAAGTTACCCGGCTCTCCGCCGCTGGGAGCTACGGAATTGGTCTCGCACTTGGCAACCTGGTGAACGTGGAATCCGTGGAATCCAGGGGTCAGGCCCTTGGCGTCGAGGGTGACCTTGACGTCGCTACCTTCCTGGGCGAACGTGACCGTTCCGACCTTGGCGCCGTCGGTGCCGTTCAGTGTTGCGGTGACCGTCTCGGCAGAAGCGCCGGCGTGAGCCGTCTCGGAACCGTGGCCGCCCGCGCTTTCGTGCGCGCTGGGATCGGCTGCACCGGTCCACACCGGAGGAGTCGTGCCGGGGACGCTGCTGGGCTCTTCGCTGTTACTGCAAGCGGTCAAGCCGAAAGCGGCAATCGCGACTACAGGGGCAACGACGCGCCAGGACATACGCCGGGTGCTGCTGGGGGCCATCGAACCGCTCCTTTGAGGTGGCGAGAAAGTGCTTCTGATCATAACGGCGTGTGTAGTAGCTGGAACCGACGGGTCAGTTCCACCTTCACGACCGGTCAGTTGGAGGTCACGATCACGATCACGCCAGGTGACGCGTTCGCGATGCCGGCGAATCGAGGTTCTGCGGTGACTCCGAGTTCAGCTGCGATCTTCTGCGCCGCTGCCTTCTCCGCCGCGGACGATCCGTAGTACACCGTCGTCGTACTGACGGTGCCCTCGCTGTAGTTACCCGTCTCCTCGACGTTCCAACCTGCTGCCGTCAACTCCTCGGCAGTGCCTGCTGCCAGACCGGAGACGGTGCTGTTGTTGAGAACTCGAACGCTGACATTCGACGTGTCGGTGCCGCTCGCGGAGCTGGAAGTCGTGGTCGTCGCAGTTCCCGAGGGTCGCGACGTGGTGGTGGTATCGCCCGAAGCGGGTTGCGTCGTCGCTGCCGGCTTGGAGGTGGCAGGGGCCGCAGCGGGAGCACTCGTCGTGGCAGGCGCCGAAGATTCGGTCTGCTCTGCTGCAGTGTTCTCGTCGCCCGATCCACCGTCGCCCGATCCACCGAGAGAGGCTGCTCCGAGACCGATGAACACGATCGCGAGAGCGATCAACACCATGGCGATTGCGCGAAGCGGAGGTCCGGACGGCTGCTCTTTCGGGGTACTCACGATGTCGACCTTATCGCCAGTACGTGGACAGCCCGCTCATATGTGCGCGTGATTCAGGTGACCTCGAAGCCGAGGCGACGGGCGGCCCTGGCCTTCTGACGGCTGGCACGCAGACGACGCAAGCGCTTGACCAGCATGGGATCAGCCGCCAAGGATTCGGGGCGATCGACCAAGGCATTGAGAACCTGGTAGTAGCGGGTTGCCGACATGTCGAACAACTCCTTGATGGCCTCTTCCTTCGCACCGGCGTACTTCCACCACTGGCGCTCGAAGGAGAGGATGTCGTGTTCCCGGCGGGTGAGGCCGTCGTCGCCGACCTCGTGCATGCCTGCTGTATCTACTACCGAATCGTCGGCGCCAGTGCCTTCGGACTGGTTCCGACTACGCGCGGTTGCGCCGTCCATGTCACTCCTCGACTGCTGTGCTCGGCGTCAGCGAGACTCGTATGCCCGGTGTTCTTTTTCCGACCGAATTCTCGCGGCCGTGAGTTTCCCGGTCCCCTGGCCCGAAGGTAACTCACAATTTCCCCCGCGGCCCACGTTCCGACCGAGCAACGAATTACATCGCTGTTCTTCAGCAACCATTGAACCATGATCGAGTGTGCGGGCCGTGATAACTACGCGGGCGCGCCGCACTATCCTTGTCCGCATGGCTATCCTCCCCATCCGAATCGTCGGCGACCCGGTACTGCACAAGGCGACAGAGCCGGTCACTCAGTCCCCGGCCGAGATCGCCGAACTGATCGCAGACATGTACGAGACGATGGACGCCGCCAACGGCGTCGGTCTGGCGGCCAATCAGGTCGGTGTTTCACTCCGAGTCTTCGTCTACGACTGCCCCGGTGACGACCGCACCAGCGAGCGTCGCCGCGGTGTCGTCGTCAACCCGGTACTCGAGACCTCCGAGATCCCCCAGACGATGCCCGACCCGGACGAAGACTTCGAGGGTTGCCTTTCCGTCCCCGGCGAGCAGTTCCCGACGGGCCGCGCCGATTGGGCGAAGGTCACCGGCACCGACGCCGACGGCAACCCGATCGAGGTCGAGGGCACCGGATTCTTCGCACGGATGCTCCAACACGAGACGGGCCATCTCGACGGCTTCCTCTACACGGACGTGCTGATCGGCCGCAACGCGCGCGCCGCCAAGAAGATCATCAAGCGTTCCGGTTGGGGCAAGCCCGGCCTGACGTGGACGCCGGGCACCGTCGACGATCCGTTCGGTCACGACGACGACGATTACGAAGACTGAGAATTCTGCTCTGAACGGCAACATTTCGATCGGTAGCCGGGTGGTCTTGCGATACAAGCTCCCACCCGGCTACTCGCATCCCATGACCGACGTCATCGGCATCCTCGAGGGCACCGATCCCATCGCCGTCCGCGCCGGCGACGGTCGTCTGGTCCAGGTCTCCGCCGATCAGGTGATTGCGCTCAAGACTCTCTCGGCCCGCCCGATTCGCATCGGCGAGATTCGAAATCTCGAAACGGCTGCCGCGGCGGCATGGCCGGGGGTCGAGCAGGCCTGGATCGACGGTTGGTTGCTGCGCGCCGGTCACGGGTTCACGGGCCGCGCCAATTCGGCTTTGCCGCTCGGCGGTTCGGGGACGGTGGCCGGCTTCGACGCGAGCACTCTCGAACGGATACGCCAGTGGTTCGGTGACCGCGATCTGCCTACCCTGCTGCTCCTCCCCGATCGGCTCGGCACCGCTCCGGACGGGTGGACCTGCGAGAAGGAAACCATCGTGATGGCGGCCGATCTGGGCAACGTCACGCTGCCGCCAGGCCCACCGGTCACGTCTTTCGCCGACCGCCCCGACCACAACTGGCTGTCGATGTACGACGCCAACGCCGATCCCACACACGTCGAGGCGGTTCTCACCGCTGTAGTGGGCAGCGCAACTTTCGCCGCGATCGGAAACACCGATACGACGCTCGCCATCGGTCGCGCTGCGCTCACCGAGGCGCCAGACCACAAGCGCTGGATCGGGCTCACCGGTATTCACGTCGACCCCGAACACCGTCGTCACGGAATCGGGTCGCTGATCTGCGGGGATCTACTCTCCTGGGGTCGCGAGAACGGTGCGACGCACGCGTACCTCCAGGTTTCGGCCGGGAACTCCGCGGCGATCGCGCTCTACGAGCGGCTCGGGTTCGTCGAACACCACCGCTACCGATACGCCACCGATCCTGTCGGCGGCTGACGCTAGGCTTGCCCTCGTGCGCATCGCTACTTGGAACGTCAACTCCGTCCGTGCCCGTACCGACCGGATCATCGACTGGCTCGGTCGATCCGACGTCGACGTCCTGGCAATGCAGGAAACCAAGTGCAAGGACGAGCAGTTTCCGTACGAGCGTTTCAAGGAGATCGGCTACGAGGTCGCCCATGTCGGGTTGAGCCAGTGGAACGGTGTCGCGATCGCTTCCCGCGTCGGCTTGGAAGACGTGCAGATCGGCTTCGAGGATCAGCCCGGCTTCGACAAGGACCCCGAGGCCGATCCGGTCCGCGAGGCACGTGCGATCGGTGCGACCTGCGGCGGTGTGCTGGTGTGGAGCCTGTACGTCCCCAACGGCCGTGAGCTCGAAGACCCGCATTACGCCTACAAGCTGGATTGGCTGGCCAAGCTGCGCGACGACGCGGAGGGCTGGCTCAAGCAGGATCCCGACGCGCAGATCGCCCTGGTCGGCGACTGGAACGTCGCTCCCACGGACGACGACGTGTGGGATCCCGCGTTCTTCGAGGGCAAGACCCACACGTCGGAGCCGGAGCGAGCGGCCTTCACGGCGTTCACCGAATCCGGGTTCGCGGACGTCGTCCGCCCGTACACCCCTGGCCCCGGTGTGTACACGTACTGGGATTACACGCAGCTTCGCTTCCCGAAGAAGCAGGGCATGCGCATCGACTTCATCCTCGGTTCACCGGCATTCGCAGCGCGCGTCGAGGCGGCCGAGATCGATCGGAACGAGCGAAAAGGCAAGGGCGCCAGCGATCACGCTCCGGTGATCGTAAATCTCGGGTAAGCGTCGATCTCGGAGCCTGATCGTCTGTTCATAGTTGCGGGCGGTCAGTCTTCGACGAGCAGTTCCAGATACTCGGGATGCTCGCCGAGGTACCGCTGAACGTAGGTGCACACGGGCCGTACCGACCATTCACGGTCACGGGCACAGTCCATCGCGAACTGCACGAGTACCGCTGCCAGCCCCTGCCCGCCGTACTCTTCCTTGACGACGGTGTGCATGTACGCGACCACGTCGCCGGCTTCGGCTCCGCTGCCCAGAATCTCGTCCTCGTCGCGGTACCCGAGGATGCCGACCAACTCGTCGCCGGAGAGCAGTTCGAATCGTTCGTGCGACGGATTGTCCACGAGCGTCACTTCCGGTGAGGTTCCGGTTTTCGAGTTTTCGATGTCGTTCATAGCGGCGACCTCCACGGCACGATGTGCACCTGCGCGATCGGCGACAGCTGCGTTCGCACGCTCTCCATAACTGTGATCCATGCCACTCATAGAATCAGCTGCCGACGACGCTGTCCCGGATTCGACCAATTTTTGCACCGGAAGCGACCGGATGGCAATCGCAGTTCGCGCGGTCGTTCGTGCGGTCGTTCATGCAAGGGGTGGACCGAGCTGCCGTTTCCCCAGGTCCGATCGGTAGGCTCGTCGTCGTGAAGCTGCTGCCCCTGACCCCCGCCGGACAGACCCCGATTCGGGCATTGACCATCGCCGGAACCGATTCCGGCGGTGGAGCCGGTATTCAAGCCGATTCCCGCACGATGGCGATGTGTGGAGTGCACGCCTGCGTGGCCGTCGCAGCTGTGACGGTCCAGAATTCGGTGGGCGTCAGCGGTTTCCACGAGATTCCGCCGGAGATCGTCGCCGACCAGGTACGCGTCGTGGTCTCGGACATCGGTGTCGGCGCAGCGAAGACGGGAATGCTGGCATCGACGACGATCATCGAAGCGGTAGCCGCGGTGGCCGCCGAGGTGGGGATCGGGCGCGACCGACCGATCCCACTCGTGGTCGACCCGGTGTGCGCGTCGATGCACGGTGATCCGCTGCTGCACGAAGAAGCGCTCGACGCGGTCCGCAACACCTTGATTCCGGCTGCCACGGTGGTCACTCCGAACCTCGACGAGGTTCGGTTGATCACCGGCATCGAGGTCGTCGACGACAAGAGCGCCCGCCAGGCGGCAGAAGCGCTGCATGCCCTCGGCGCTCAGTGGTCCATCGTCAAGGGCGGCCACCTTCGTACGTCGGAGTTGTCCACCGACCTGCTGTTCGACGGCGACCGTTTCCTCGAATTCAGCAGTGCCCGGATCGACACCGGCAACGATCACGGCGGTGGTGACACACTGGCTGCTGCGATCACTTGCGCTCTCGCACACGGCTATTCCGTTCCGGATGCAGTGGCATTCGGCAAGGAGTGGGTGACCAAGTGCCTCGAGGCGTCGTACGGTCTGGGCGCCGGCCACGGTCCGGTGTCCCCACTCTGGCGACTCCAGGTCTAGCGCTCGGGGTCCAGTGCACTAGTTCCGTCGTACGCGCCAGATTCCCAGATCGACGGGAACTCCGTTGGGCGTGGTGGCGAAAAACCCTCGCCGCCATGGCCGAATCGTGAGATCGAGATCCTCGAGGGTGCCGGCTTCGAGTTCCTCGAGGGTGGTCGCCGACATCATGACGTTGCCGTCGCCGCCCAAGCCCATCATCCGGGCGGCAATGGTTACGTCGACACCGAGCCAGTCGTCGCCGATCTGACGCGGAGTTCCCGTGTGGAGGCCCACGCGCATGCGTGGGGTGTATCCGTCGAGGTCGACTCCCGCGAGCGCGTCCTGTGCGTTGAACACCGCCTTCAAGGCCGCATCCGGGCGAATGAACACCGCCATCAGGCCGTCGCCCATTCGTTTGACGACGTGTCCGCCATTGTCGGTGATCGGAGTTTCCACGGCCTGCGCCACCGCGCGCAGAAGTGTCAGCGTGGCGCCGTCACCGGCTTCGAGCGACCAGGTGGAAAAGCCGACCAGATCGGTGAAGACGATGGTCAGTTCTTGATCCCCGCGGCCGCGGCCCATCTTTTCCAGCGCTGCCTGCCATACCTGCAGTGCTCCGAGGCTCACTTCGCGAGTGGCTGCCGGTTTCTGATCGAGCAATCTGTCAGCGACGCGGGCCACGGCGCGGGCACCACCGGGGCCGGCGAGCGAGAGCGGGTCCCCGAACCCGGGATCGCCGGGTAATGCCCGCCTGAGCCGCCGTAGCGCGTCGATGAGCTGCTGCCGACGGTTCAGCTCTGCCGCAGAGTTCAAGACGACGTCGACGACGCCTCGAACCGAGGAGGAGGAAGCACCTGTCGTGTCGGTGCTCTCCGGGGACAGATCAGCCATAACTCAAGCGTAACTCAGAGTTACAGACAGTGTGCTGCCGCGGTTCTCGCACAGTGGCCTCCTGGTCGCTCGCACAATCGAGCAGTCGATCATTCGGTCAGTCGATCATTCGGTCAGTCGATCATTCGGTTCTGGCCTGTGTCCGGGCATCGCCGACGGGCACTCCGTTGGGCCCGCTCAAGTCCTGGGCATACGTCGCAACTCCGAAGGCTACTGCAGAAGCATTGGCAGCGAGCGCTTCGCGATCGATGTTCGCGAGGTTGTCCTGGGCACTGTGGTAATTCGGGTCGAAGGTCTCCTCCGCTTCTCCGCCCCACTTCTCCGCCTGTGCCGGCGTCTTGCGTTCGTCGGCGCCGCTGAACACTCCACCCGCCGGGATCCCGATCTCGATGAACGGGCCGTAGTCGGAGCGCCCGTCGAAGTCCGTTCCGTCCGCCGCAATCCCCCGCCCGGCGAGAAAATCGACGAAAGTGCGCTCGATGCCCGCCGAACCCTCCGGCCCGGGCCCCTCCCCCACGGCATCCGAGTTGTCGCCGTCGTAAGCCAGGTATCCCGCGTTGGGCGAACCGAGCATGTCGAAATTCAGGTACAGGGCGATGTCGGCCCGTTCCTGATCACTCAGGCCCTCGACGTAGCGAGTGGAGCCGACCAATCCCACTTCTTCCGCTCCCCAGAATGCGAAGCGCACGGCATTTTCGATGCTTGGTGAGCTTCCCATCTGCAACGCGGTTTCCAGTACGGCTGCGGTACCGCTTCCGTTGTCGTTGATTCCGGGACCTTCCGGCACGCTGTCGAGGTGGGCGCCCACGACAACCACGTTGTCGGTCGCGCCGGTCTTGGTCTGCGCAATCACGTTGCGCGACTTCGTCGTTTCCGTCGACGTGTCGAGAATCAGCGTGAGATCTCCGGGAGTTGCGGCAAGAGCCTCGCCCGACGCCTTACTCACCCCGCCCGTCGGGATGCGGGCGTCTTCGGGTTCACCCAAGGTAGCCCCGCCCAACATTGCGTCCTCGTTGTTCGCAACCAGCAACGCTGCCGCGCCGCGCTCTGCGGCGATCTTCTGCTTGTCGCCGAACGGGCACACTCCACGGGTGACCAGCACGATGGCACCGTTCACGTCGCGGCCGTCGTAGTCGGTGGCCTCGCAACCGGGGGTCTCGTCGGCGGGAATCGCCACCAGACGCGCCGTGATTCCGGTCGGTCCCGTGGACGTCGAATACGTCAACGCCCGCACCGGAACATCGGAGCCGTCAGCGGCTTTCAGGGATTCGGTCCCGGGATCGAAGGAGCTGAAGTCGAATTCCGGGGTGCTGACGTCGAAGCCCTTGTCTTCGAGCAGGTTTGCCACGTAGTCGACACTGGCGTCGTAACCGGGCGTTCCGGCCGATCGATTGCCGTCGTTGTTAGCGGCGATCTTCTCGAGTTGCTCCAGATGCCCCGTCACGGCGTCGACCGTGACGGTCTCGGAGAATGCAACCGGGTCTGTCGGGACGGCCGCTTCACTTCCCGACGAGCATCCACTCACCACGAGTGCTCCAGCCATTGCGACCACAACCACACCGAAGAGTCTCATCTTCGGAGGATATCGGCCGAAGCACAGGAAAGGGACCCAGTACGAATGGTTTTTCGTACTGGGTCCCTACTCTGCTGTCACTCCTGGTTCTCGGTAGGTCTCCCGACAACACCTACCGAGGGAGCGACAAGATCAGGCGTCGCGACGATTCACGATGACGATACTTGCTCCGAAAATCACCAGAACGAAGGCCGCGAAGTAAATCAGGCTGCCCCAGGGTCCCCAGTGGAAATCAAGGCTTCCGCCGCCAGGGCTGAGGAAGTGGTTTGCATTCGCGAACGGCAGGAACGGAGTGATCTTCTCGCCGACACTGCCGAACAGTCCGAACAGGCTCTCGATGAGCAGCGGCCAGAGCAGGAGCAACGCAATAGCGCCGGCCGACTGACGGATGATCGATCCGACGCCGACAGCGAGGATCACGCACAGGAAGGCGTAAACCGGGATGCCGTAGATCGCACGCCAGTCATCGCCGGTCGACAGGGTCAGACCCGTGCTGGCCTCGGAACCGGCCATGGCCTTGGCCACCGCGTAGGACCCGAAAGCGAGGACAAACGTCAGCACCGCACCGAAGGCACCGATGAGGCCGGCCTTGGCGATCAGAACCGAGGCACGGTTCGGAACTGCCTGGAAGGTGGTGCGGATGGTCCCGAAGCGGTACTCACTGGTGACCGCGAGGGCCGCCATGATCATGAGAACCATGATTCCGAAACCCGAGATGCCGGCCGTGGCGACGGCGGTGTCGAGGTCGGGTGCCCCCTGGACGTCCGAAGACGTCAGAGCCGACTTGGCAACGGCGCCCATGATGGCGGCGAAGCCGAGAGCGAGCACGACGATGATGACCGAGCACCACAGCGGCGACTTGGTCGTGGTGATCTTGATACGTTCAGCACTGAGAACAGCCATTACAGTGCACCTCCCATAGCCTGCTGTGTGTTTGCCTGGTGTGCATTTGCTTGGTGGGCTCCAGCGCCCGGATCGATACCGGACGCGTGGTACTGGACATCGTCTCCGGTCAACTTCATGAACGCATCCTCGAGCGACCCCTGCTGGGACGCCAACTCGTACAACACGATTCCCTGCGAACCAGCCAAACCACCGATCACATCAGTGGTCGAATCCACCACCACCAATGCCGGCGCAACACCGGAACCGTCTTCACGCACCGTCAACCCCTGCGAAAGCAACACACTGCGCAACGCATCGAGCTGAGGACTACGCACCCGCACCGTCGACTCCGACGAACGATCCACGAACTCCGCGACCGTCGAATCCGAAATCAACCGACCCCGACCGATCACCACCAACTGCTCCGCCGTCAACGCCATCTCCGACAGGAGGTGACTCGACACCAGCACCGTGCGGCCCTCCGCCGCCAACCGCTGCATGAACTTACGAATCCAGACGATGCCTTCCGGATCGAGACCGTTGACCGGCTCGTCGAACAACAGCACCTTCGGATCACCCAACAACGCACCGGCCAACCCGAGACGCTGCGACATGCCGAGCGAGAACCCGCCGGCCTTCTTGCCCGCCACCTCGGACAATCCGACCAACCCGAGCACCTCGTCGACGCGGGACTTCGGGATCCCGTTCGAGGCGGCCATCCACTGCAGATGCGCCCGCGCACTGCGATTGGGGTGCACCCACTTCGCATCGAGCAACGCGCCCACCGTCCGCAACGGTGTCTTGAGCTCCCGGTACGGCTTCCCCTCGATCAACGCCGCACCCGACGTCGGCTGATCCAAACCCAGGATCATCCGCATCGTCGTCGACTTACCTGCACCGTTCGGGCCCAGAAAGCCCGTCACGATGCCCGGCTTGACCGTGAACGACAAATCGTCCACCGCTTTCGTCGGTCCGTAAACCTTGGTCAATCCCCTCAGTTCAATCATGAGGAGAACTTTGCCCTACCGGCAATGACCAGCACATCGGCCACAGGTCTAGTTCCGAGTGGTACTCAGGTAGGACACGAAGCCGGGCAATCCGGGCATAACCCTGAGAAAACACCCGGAAATGGTCCGTCAGGACGATGCTTGGGCCCAGAACCGCTTGGGAATCCGGCCGGCGTGACGCGCCTCGAAACCGGCTACAACTGCGTGCCGCATCGCCGACGCCATCAGTGCGGGATTCTTGGCGCGCGTCACCGCTGTCGCAAGTAGGACTGCGTCGCAGCCCAACTCCATGGCAAGGGTGGCGTCGCTGGCCGTTCCGATTCCGGCGTCGAGGATGACGGGCACGCCGGCGCGCTCGACGATCATCTCGATGTTGTGCGGATTCGCGATACCAAGCCCGGTGCCGATGGGTGAACCGAGCGGCATGACTGCCGCGCAGCCGACCTCTTCGAGGCGAAGCGCCAGAACTGGATCGTCCGTGGTGTACGGCAGGACGGTGAAACCGTCGTCCACCAATTGTTCTGCGGCGGAGACCAGTTCGATCGCATCGGGCAGCAGCGTCCGCTCGTCGGCGATGACTTCGAGTTTCACCCAGTTCGTCTCGAGCGCTTCCCGTGCCAGCTGCGCCGTCAGCACTGCTTCAGCGGCGCCGCGACAACCGGCGGTATTCGGGAGCGGTTCGATTCCGAGGCGGCGGAGCAGGTCCAGAACACCGGTGCCGCCGGCCGCGTCGACTCGCCGCATCGCGACGGTGGTCAGTTCGGTGCCCGAGGCCACCAGAGCTTCTTCGAGCACCGCGAGGTTGGCGGCGCCACCTGTCCCGGTGATGAGCCGGGAACCGAAACTACTGCCCGCAATGGTGAGAAGATCCTGCTCAGCCACCCTGCACCGCCGTGAGGATCTCGATTTCCCAACCACGTCCGACGGATTCGTCCCAACGCCCGCGCGGAAACAGTGCACCGTCGACGGCGACGGCGATGCCCTTGCTGGGCAACTCGAGGTGCGTCAGTAGTTCGGTCACCGTGACTGCTCGATCGAACTCGAGATCTTCGCCGTTGACGGTGATCCCGATCGGGATCTGCTCACTCATGAATTTTCCTTAACTACTGCGAACCGCTCGGGTTCGGTTCCTTTTACCTCGACCAAAGATGTGCCGTTCAACAACGCGAGCGTTGCATCGGCGGTGACGGGCGTCAGTAGAACGCCGTTGCGGCCGTGCCCGGTGGAGACGACAACACGATCGGACACGCGCCCGATCAACGGCAGGTTGTCCGGCGTCATCGGACGCAGACCTGCCGCGCATTCGTAGAGTTCGTATTCGCCGATCGCGGGCATCAGCGCCTCGGCGTCGTTGATCAGGTCCCGCACTCCCGCCATGGTGACCTGTGTGTCTTCACCGGACTCGTATTGTGTTGCGCCGACAACGATTCCGTCGCCGCGCGGGACGAGATACGCGGGTCGCCCGTGGACGCTTCCGCGGATTGTGCGACTGGGCGCCGGAGTGACTCCCGGCCTGCTACGCAGGCGAAGGATCTCACCCTTGACCGGTCGCACCGGCAGTCCGGGCCACAGCTTGGGTGACGCGATACCGGCGGTGAGCACTATCTGATCGGTATCGAGTTCGGCAAGGTCGTTGACGGCACGCGCGATCAATTCGACGCCGGATTCCGCACAGGCCTTCTGCAAGGACTCCAGCAGAAGTCTGTTGTCGACGGCGGACTCACCGACAGCCATGAGTCCCGACCGGATGCCGCGGCCGAGCATCGGTTCGAGTTCACGGATGCGGGCGCGACCGAGGATTTCGAGTTCATGGCCCTGCGAGCTCACCCATTCGGCGATGGTCTGCAGGTCCTGCGCATCGGCAGCATCGAGAGCGACCGTCAGCGAGCTGTCCGCAGTGAAGACCGAGGGACCGAATTTTCCGAGCTCTTCACCGAACGTCGGCCACCGCTCCAGGGAGGCCGCGCCGACGGTCAACGCTGTTTCCTCACCCGGCCAGCCTTCGGACAGTGGGGCAAGCATTCCGCCCGCCACCCACGAAGCCCCTGATCCGATGGACGGGTCGTACAACCGAACAGTCCAACCGTCGCGGGCTGCGCGCCACGCTATGGCGAGACCGATGACACCGCCGCCGACCACCGACATCGTACGAGCGTGTGTATTCACGAAACTCCACCTCCACTTCCTGCGCCGGCATGATCCGGGTCAGGTCTGACGGTCGGGATCTGGTCGCGATCCCCTCTCAGCCCTACGAACCTCGCAGTCACGACAAAAAGTGACGACGACGTTTCAGGACTCCCGTGTCGAACCTTGCTCCCTAGAGGCTACCGTTTGCTCCGTGCACCCCACACATCCCAGTAACGTCATCGACCGGCGCGAGCGCCTGGCAGCAGCACGGCTGTACCTGTGCACCGACGCGCGCCGCGAGAAAGGCGACCTCGCGCAGTTCGCCGAGGCAGCATTGTCCGGCGGAGTCGACATCATCCAATTGCGCGACAAGGGCTCTGCCGGTGAGCGCGAGTTCGGCCCGCTCGAGGCCAAAGACGAACTGGTAGCGCTGGGCATTCTCGCAACTGCAGCGCGGCGTCACGGCGCATTGTTGGCCGTCAACGACCGCGCGGATCTCGCAATGGCTTCTGGTGCCGACATCCTCCACCTCGGCCAGAACGACATCCCCGTCCCCTACGCGCGAACTGTTGTCGGCGAAGACGTCGTCATCGGCCGTTCGACGAGCAGCCGCGCGCAGGCGAGTCTTGCCGCCATCGAAGAGGGCGTCGACTACTTCTGCACCGGGCCGGTCTGGGCTACACCGACCAAACCGAATCGAAGTGCTTCCGGCCTGGAACTGGTTCGATCGACTGCCGACGCCGCACCGCCGCGACCCTGGTTCGCGATCGGCGGCATCGACGAGGAACGCCTGCCAGAGCTTCTCGATGCCGGCGCCACTCGCATCGTCGTCGTGCGTGCAATCACGCAAGCATCGGATCCCCAGGCGGCCGCGCAACGCCTCGCCGCGGCAGTCGCCGGACGCTGAAAACCGGTAACTGGCGACCGTCAACTGTTTGCCGGGACAAATCCGCACAGTTACGGGTCAGCACGCCTCGTGTGAAACATGAACGGAAGTTGTCCGATCAGACAACAAACCCCCAGTTCCTAGGTGCGATTGGATGTCCAATAAGTCCGATTAGGTGATCTTGATCACACTTATTTCGATTGCGTGTCGCATCCCGTTCGGTTTGTTGTAGTTTACTCCCAGTTACTAACTGAAACCTAGGAGTTTTAAATGGGATCCCTCGACACCGGCTCACTCAGCACCGAATCACTCGAAGACCTGAACCTCGGCAAGGTCAGCGAGCTGCTCAAGCTCGGTATCACCGCGGTCAGCTTCATCACGGCGCTGAACTCGCTCAGCTGAGCCTCGTTTCGGTCGACGACCGAAACACAGAAGGGCCGGACTCCGCAGGAGTCCGGCCCTTCTGCTGTGTACGAACTGTCAAAACTCGAGTTGTTACGACTGGGTACTGCTCGCCGTCCTGCTCGCCTCGGACAGGTTCTGCTCGCTGTCTTCGTGGGCGCTGTCTTCGGGGGAACTACCCGACAACCATCCGAATCCGCCGTCCTCGAGCACGACGGTGTGCGGATCGGCGTCCACCGACACAACCGGCGCAGTCCGGAGTTCGGGCCACGAGGAACCGAATCCCGGATGCAGTGGCAGCGAGTCGACGTCGGCTTCACGGACCCACCGCAACTCGGTGCTCTCACCGTTGGCAACCGTCGAGAGTGGATGCGCCGCGTCAGCTACGACGGTGGTGTAAGTCCACCCGCTCTCGGCGCGCATGGTGACTACCTCTCCGCGAACGCGGACGGCGTCCTCGGCGATACCTGCTTCTTCGTGAGCCTCCCGGACCGCGGCGTGCGTCGTGCTCTCGTGTGAGTCCCGCGCTCCGCCGGGCAGTGCCCACGTTCCGCCCTGATGGCTCCACGCAGCACGATGCTGCAGCAGGACCATGGGCGATCCGTCCGAATCGGGGGCGCGCAAGAGCAGCCCGGCAGCACCGTGTTTACCCCAATGCCGCGTACCGTCCGACCCGATGGACCAACCGTCACCGTCACCACGCATCGACTACCTCGCTCCGCCTGCTCTCGCCGTTGTCCCACACTAACCGTTTCAATCTGCTCCAGGTGTAGGTGATGCTTATATGCTCGCGAAGATGCCCTGAATCATTTCTCGGCGACATCATTTCTCGGTAGCCCGCGTACAGCAGCGAAGTGAGGTGCTCGATGGTCGACCGTGTCGTCCCGTCCATCGAACCCCGGTCGCTGCCACCCTCCGAGGCCACGACAGTGTCGGCGGAGGACGAGCAGGCACTTCTGCGGCGCGAACTCCAGGCATTCATGTCGTCCACACCTGGTCGGCTGACCGTCATCGGACTGATCCTGATCGCGATCACCCTGATCGCCGGACTTCTCGCCACTGCAGCGATCGAGAACCGTCAGGCAAATCTCGACCTCCTCCTCGTCGAAACCGAACCACTCGCCAACTCCGCCCAGAATCTCTACAGCGCGCTGTCGTTGGCAGACGCCGCCGCGGCCACTGCCTTCATCTCCGGCGGCCTCGAACCCGCCGACGTACGCGACCGATACACACAGTCGATCGGTGAGGCGTCGGCGGAGATCGTGCAGGCATCGGCCGGCCTCGACTCGACGGATCTCGCCGGCCACAGCGCGTTGACCACCATCTCGACCGATCTGTCCGTCTACACCGGATTGGTCGAAACTGCACGGGCAAACAATCGCGTCGGAAACCCCGTCGGGGCAGCGTATTTGAGCGAGGCCTCGCAGTTGATGCAAACCTCGCTGCTGCCGATGGCTCAGCAACTGCACGCGTCGCAGGAGACTCTGGTTTCCCAGGTACAGCGCGATTTCGAGACTCCACCGTGGTGGCCCATCGTGGCATTCGTCCTTGTCCTGTGTGCGTTGGTCGCGGTGCAGGTGTACTTCTCCCGCAAGAGTCGCCGACGCTTCAATCTCGGGTTGATCCTCGCCTCGCTCGCGGTCGCGGCAGCGCTGCTGTGGCTGCTCACAGTCGGACTGGTCTCCGCGCTGGCCACCGGGCGCGCTCTCGATGCGGGTGCCGAGCCACTGCACGAACTGACCGAAGCACGAATCATGGCGCAGCAAGCACGCACCGTCGAAACTCTCACCCTGGCGAGGCGGGATTCAACCGCCGAGGACAACGTGACGTTCACCCGCAAGGTCGACGCTCTGCGCGACATCCTCGAGCGCCTGCAAGACGATGATCGCGCCCGAGTGAACAGCGAAGTGCTGACCGCCGCACTCGACTCGCGCCAGCAGTGGGTGGCTGCGCACACGCGCATGTACGACCGTCTCGGAAACGGCGACTTCACGTCCGCCGCAGCCATCACCATCGGCGCCGGAGAACAGGATTCGGCCGCGGAGTACGGAAAGCTCGATCACGAACTCTGGCAGGGAATCGTGGATTCGCGTACAAATCTTCGATCCGACGTCTCGTACGCCTCACGTGTGTTGGCGGCCTCCGCACCGGGCATGACTGTATTGGCAGTTCTCGGTGTAGCCGGAATTTTCATCGGATTCTGGCCCCGACTGCGGGAGTACCAGTGACTGGAACAGCAGGGTTACAGCGGAGGCGCCCGGTTGCGTGCATCGCGATGCTTGTGGTGGCCGTGCTGCTACTCGCTGGGTGCGGTGCGGGACGAGTCGAAGACCTGAACAACGCAGCCGTGACGTCGTACACGGAACCGCCGCTACCCGCCGAAGCCACGATCGCTCCCAGCCCGACGCCGACGACCACGGCCTCGTGCACCAACCTCACCGCAAGCCTGCGGCCGACCCCCGCGGACGCATCTCCGCGGCCACCCACCCCGAGCCTCGACGCCATCCGAGCGCGCGGACGTCTGATCGTGGGCCTGGACACCGGTTCCAATCTCATGAGCTTTCGCGATCCGGCCACCGGACGCCTCGAAGGTTTCGACGTCGACATCGCCCGCGAGATCGCCCGCGACCTGCTCGGCGACCCGGAGAAGATCGAGTATCGGATCCTGACGTCGGACGACCGGATCGCTGCGCTGCAGGAATCGATGGTCGACGTGGTCGTCAAAACCATGACCATCACGTGTGACCGGCGCGAGAAGGTCGACTTCTCGACTCAGTACTTCTCCGCTGAACAACGAATTCAGGTCTTGCAGGGGTCACCCGTCCGCGGCATCGACGACCTCGCAGGCAAACGGGTCTGCGCTGCGCGGGGAACGACGTCGGCCACTCGCATCCAGCAACTCCAACCGGAAGCCACCGTCGTGACCGTACCGATGTGGTCCGACTGCCTGGTCGTCCTGCAGCAGGGGCAGGTGGACGCGATCAGCACCGACGACACGATTCTCGCCGGGCTCGCCTCGCAGGATCCGTACCTGATGATGGTCGGCGAATCACTGGGCGTCGAACCGTACGGAATCGGCGTCAACAAGGACAACCCCGACCTGGTCCGATTCGTCAACGGAACACTGGATCGGATCCGGGGCGACGGGACCTGGAACCGTATCTACGACCGCTGGCTCAGTGTCCTCGGTCCGTCACCCGGTCCCCCGCCGGCCGTCTACCGGGATTGAGGCTGACATGACCGAAGAGACCGGCCCCGAGCCCGACGCCACCCAAGCCTCCATGCGCCCCGAGCCCGAAGCCACCGGCGCCTACGAGCGTCCCGAACCCGAAGCCACCGGCGCCTACGAGCGCCTCGAGCCGACGTCGGCCCAGATACGGGGAACCACGCCGTCCGCGTCCTCCTCCCCCACCGGTCGCTCCACTCGATCCCGCCGCAGCCGGTCGGGACGCAAGCTGCGCCTCGGCGGCGGCCTGGTGGAGGTTCCCCCCGTCCCGCAGATCGACCCGGCATCCGCGGTGATGAGTGACCCGACGGTCCCCGAGCGCAAACGCTTCTGTTGGAAGTGCAACGAGCCGGTCGGCCGTAAGAGTGCAAGCACCAAGGCAACTCAGCACGGAACCTGCCCCAAGTGCGGTTCCACCTTCGACTTCCGCCCACTGCTCGAAGAGGGCGAACTGGTGTCGGGTCAGTACGAGGTCCAGGGACCGATCGCGCACGGCGGCCTGGGATGGATCTACCTCGCGATCGATCGCAATGTCAGCGACAGGTGGGTTGTTCTCAAGGGACTCTTGCATTTCGGTGATTCCGAAGCACAGGCCGTCGCGGTGGCCGAGCGTCAGTTCCTCGCCGAGGTCGCCAACCCCAGCATCGTCAAGATCTTCAACTTCGTCGAGCATCCGCGCCCGGACGGCACACCCATGGGGTACATCGTCATGGAGTACGTGGGCGGACGATCGCTGCGCGAGGTGCTGGCCGAATTCCCGGACGGCAAGCACATGCCGATCGAGCAGGCGATCGGCTACGTACTGGAAATCCTTCCGGCGCTGAGCTATCTGCATTCCACCGGCCTGGCGTACAACGACCTCAAACCCGAGAACGTGATGGTCACCGAGGATCAGTTGAAGCTGATCGACCTCGGCGCCGTGTCCGGAATCGAAGACTACGGATACCTGTACGGCACTGCCGGTTATCAAGCACCGGAGATCATCGAGACCGGCCCGACTATTGCTTCCGACATCTTCACCGTCGGAAGAACACTCGCGGTTCTCACCCTCGACATGCCCTCGAAGCACGGAAGGTATCTCGACGGCCTCCCCGAACCCGAGGACGAGCCACTGCTGCGAGACCACGAGTTCTTCCACCGCCTGCTGTTGCGCGCCACCGACCCGGACCCGAAGAAACGATTTCAGTCTGCCGAGGAGATCGCGGGCCAGCTCACCGGCGTTCTGCGAGAAATCCTCGCGGAGCAGACCGGGCAGGAGAACCCCGGACTTTCACTCGTGTTCAGCAGGCAGCGAACGTCTTTCGGCACCGACGAGTTGGTCGGGCAAACCGATGTGTACGTCGACGGTGTCAGCCACGACGCCGCTCTCGATCCGCGCGAAGTCGCGCATGCGCTTCCTATTCCACTGGTCGACCCCACCGATCCCAGTGCGCCGTTGCTGGCGGCAGCCGTTCACAGTGAGCCGTCGCAGACTCTCGATGCGTTGAAACACGCCCGTGAGAACGGAATCGACCGAACATCCGGCACACCCGCGGCCTCCGTCTCGGGCGAGGTTCGACTGGCCGAGGCCAAGGCTCATCTCGATCTCGGCGATCCGGAAACCGCACTGACTGTTCTGGGTGAGCTCCAGCAGAACATCGGGGACCACTGGAAAATCGAGTGGTATCGAGGACTTGCGGCGTTGCAATCAAGCCGATTCGAGCCTGCTTTCAGTCATTTCGAGACAGTCCTCACCGCGCTGCCAGGCGAGGCTGCACCCAAGCTGGCGTTGGCAGCGACAGCAGAACTGATTCTCCAGCACTGGGAGAGCGACGACCCGGACCAGTGGTGCCGCTTCTCCGAGAAGTACTACCGCACCGTCTGGCGGACCGAACGGAACTACGTGAGCGCCGCATTCGGGCTCGCTCGCCAACTCGCCGACCACGGCAACAAGAAGGCAGCCATCGCCGCCCTCGACGAAGTACCCACGTCTTCCCGGCACTACAACGTCGCACGGATGTCGAGCGCGTTGACGATGCTGTCCGGCGTTCCGATCGCCGAACTCGACGAATCGACTCTGCGGGAAGCCGCACGTCGCGTTCGGGCGCTACCGGCCGAGGAGAGCCGAAGCCTGCAGATGCGAACCCTGGTGTTGGGCACGGCACTCGATTGGATTCGCTACGGCAACCGCTCGCACACCGAACTCGAACCCATCCTCGATCTACCCTTCACCGAGCAGGGTCTGCGTACGGGAGCCGAGGCCTGCCTTCGCGCCCTTGCCCGCGTCACGACTTCCCGTACGCACCGCTACGCCCTCGTCGACCGGGCGAATGCGGTGCGTCCGCGAAGCAATTTCTGACGGACGCCCCGAGAACTACAGTGTTGCCGGAACTACAGTGCGGCCACCAAAGCCTTTGCCGCACGGGCGATCGCCAATTCCTCGTTCGTGGGGACCACGAGTACCTCGACGGCCGAGGACGACGCGGAGATACGACGCTCGTTGCGACTCTTCGCCTCGTTGAGAGCCGGGTCGACCTCGATACCGAGACGGGAAAGGCCGGCCAGGCTGTCGCGTCGTACGTCGACGTTGTTCTCCCCGACGCCGCCGGTGAAGGTGATGACGTCGACGCCGCCGAGTTGAACGATGAAGGCACCGATGTACTTACGCAGCATATGCACGTAGACGTCGTACGCAAGTTGTGCGTCTTCGTCGCCGCCCTCGATCAGTGCGAGCAGAGCGCGGAAATCGTTGACCCCGGAGAGCCCCTTCAAACCGGAACGACGGTTGAGGAGGTCGTCGATCTCGTCGACCTTCATTCCCGAGTTGCGGTTGAGGTGCAAGATGATGCCTGGATCGATGTCGCCGCTGCGAGTGCCCATGACAAGACCCTCGAGCGGGGTGAGGCCCATCGTGGTGTCGATGGCCTTGCCGCCCTTGATCGCCGAGGCCGAAGCGCCGTTTCCGAGGTGCAGAACTATCTGATTCAGTTCGGCCGGATCCTTGCCGAGGAAGTCCGCGACGCGGCCCGACACGTATTCGTGTGAGGTCCCGTGGAAGCCGTACCGGCGAATCTGGTTGGCCTTGGCCACGTCCCGATCGATCGCGTAGGTCGACGCTGCCGCGGGCAACGTATGGAAGAAAGCGGTGTCGAAGACGGCTACGTGCGGAACGTCGGGCAGTTCTTCGCGTGCCACCTCGATACCGATCACGTTGGCCGGATTGTGCAGCGGCGCAAGGTTCGACAGATCCGCGATGGCTTTCACGACGCCGTCGTCGATGAGCGTCGGCGAATAGAAGATGTCACCACCGTGCACGACGCGGTGACCGACCGCGATGATTCCGGCCTCGCTCAGCGGCCGTCCGACCTCGGCGACGATGTCGAGCACCATCTTCAGGCCCGCGCGGTGATCGGCGATGGGAAGGCTTCGATCTTCGACTCCGGTGCGGTGGTTGTAGACGATGTGTCCGTCGGGTTCGCCGATGCGTTCGATGAGACCGTGCGCCACCGATTCCGCCGTATCCGGATGCACGAGTTGAAATTTGATGGATGACGAGCCGGAATTGATGACCAGTACGGTGCCGTCGCTCACTCTTACGCTCCCTGTGCCTGAATTGCCGTGATAGCCACGGTGTTGACGATGTCCTGGACCAACGCACCACGCGAGAGGTCGTTGACCGGCTTGTTCAGTCCCTGCAGAACCGGGCCGACAGCGATTGCGCCGGCGCTACGCTGCACTGCTTTGTACGTGTTGTTGCCGGTGTTCAGATCCGGGAACACGAACACCGTGGCTTTGCCCGCCACCAACGAATCCGGCATCTTCTTGTCGGCCACACTCTGCTCGACAGCGGCGTCGTACTGAATGGGTCCTTCCACCAACAGGTCCGGGCGACGCTCGCGCACCAAAGCGGTCGCGCTACGAACCTTGTCGACGTCGGCTCCGCTACCCGAATCGCCGGTGGAGTACGAGAGCATCGCGATACGAGGATCGATCCCGAACTGCGACGCCGTCTGCGCCGACGAGATCGCGATGTCCGCCAACTGCTCCGACGTCGGATCCGGAACCACGGCGCAGTCGCCGTAGGAGAGAACGCGGTCGGCCAGGCACATCAGGAAGATGCTCGAAACCGTCGAGACGCCGGGGGCCGTCTTGATGATCTCGAAGGAGGGCCGGATCGTGTGTGCGGTGGTGTGGGCGGCGCCGGAGACCATGCCGTCGGCAATACCCAAGTGCACCATCATCGTTCCGAAGTACGAGATGTCGGCGATCACCTCGCGGGCCCGCTCGATGGTCATGCCCTTGTGTGCTCGCAGCGCGGTGTATTCCTGTGCGAAGCGCTCGGTGTACTCGGACTGCGCCGGTGCGAGTACCTGTGCGCCACTGATGTCCACGCCGAGTTCCGCTGCGCGTCGACGCACACTCGGTTCGTCGCCGAGGATCGTCAGATCGGCAACCTGCCGTTGCAGCAGTCGACCGGCGGCGCGCAGGATCCGGTCGTCGTCACCCTCCGGAAGGACGATGTGCTTGCGGTCGCGTCGAGCGCGGTCGATCAGCTTGTACTCGAACATCTGTGGGGTCACGACCGACGGGATCGGCAGTGCCAGTCGGTCCATCAGGACGTCGGCGTCGACGCGCTGTTCCATCAAGCTCAGCGCGGTGTCGACCTTTCGCTGCGAACCGACGGCCACGCGTCCGCGGGTTTGGGCTGCGGCGCTTGCGGTGTCGAAAGTACCGAGGGTTGTGGTGAGGATGGGAAGACGCTGTTTGAGGCCGGCCATCAACGCCGCGATGGCCGGGTGCGGTGTGATCCCGCCGTTCATGATGATGCCCGCGAGCGACGGAAATCCCTCCGCCTCATGCGCATTGAGCAACGCGAGCAGGACGTCCGAGCGGTCGCCCGGTGCGATCACGACCATGCCCTCGACGAGACGCTCGAGGATGTGCTCGGCGGTCATACCGCCCACCATCACCTTCAGTGCCTCGCGGTGCAGCAGTTCCGGGTCACCCGAATACAACTCGCCGCCGGTGGCCTCCATCAACTCGGCCATCGTGGGTGAGACGAGCAGCGGAATCTCCGGCAAGCTCCACGTCGGAACACCGATGTCGGACAGCGCTGCGGTGACCTCGTCGAGCTTGTCCGGATCGCAGCGGTTGGCGACGACGGCGAGTAGATGAGCGTGGTTGGCGGCCAACTCTGCAGCGCACAGGTGCGCGAGCTGAGCGACCTCCTCGACGCTGCGCCGAGCGCCTCGTACCGCCAACAGGACCGGGGCGCCGAGGTTCACGGCGATCCGGGCGTTGAAGCTCAGTTCGCTGGGGCTGGCGACGTCGGTGTAGTCACTGCCGATGATGACGACGGCGTCGCACTGCTCTGCGACGGTGTGATACTTCGCGACGATGTCGGCCAGCGCGGCTTCGGGGTCGGCGTGAACCTGCTCGTAGGTGACGCCCAGCGCGTCGGCATAGGAGAGATCGGCAGTGGTGTGCTCGAGCAGGAGTTCGAGGATGTAGTCGGTTTCCTCGGTCGAGCGGGCGATCGGGCGGAAGACACCGACCCGGGCGACGGTGGCGCACAGCATCTGCAGCACGCCCAGCGCGATGGTGGATTTTCCGGTGTCACCTTCAGGAGAGGCGACGTAGACACTCGACACGGCAGCGGGCGCTTCTGGCATGCCCAACAGCCTAGTGTGGGCCGCCACCCACCTTGCCACTGATCGTGGCCACGCTCACGCTCGTGCCGATAACCGGCAGCTACGAGAAAGACGAACGGTGCCTGCCACACGTCGAGTGGCAGACACCGTTCAGTCGATCTCGAGGATCAGCCCAGAGCGCGCAGGCGCGGCGCGAGGTCGCGCTCGAACAGTTCGAGGAACCGGCGCTGATCATGGCCCGGTGCGTGGAACACCAGGTGGTTCAGGCCGGCGTCGACGTAGGCCTTGACCTGCTCGACGGCGTCGTCGGGATCGGAAGCGACGATCCAGCGCTTGGCCACCTGCTCGATGGGCAGAGCGTCGGCGGCAGCTTCCATTTCGATCGGATCCTCGATGCTGTGCTTCTGCTCCGGTGTCAGGGACAGCGGCGCCCAGAAGCGGGTGTTCTCGAGCGCAGCCTCCGGATCAGTGTCGTAGCTGATCTTGATCTCGATCATCTTGTCGATGTCTGCGACGTCGCGCTCGGCCTTGGCTGCGCCCTCGGCAACGGCTGGAAGCAGCTTCTCGGTGTAGAGCTCCATGCCCTTGCCCGAGGTGCAGATGAAGCCGTCGCCTGCCCGTCCCGCGTACCGGGCGACAACCGGCCCACCGGCCGCGATGTAGACGGGTATCCCGCCCTCGGGAACGTCGTAGATCGAGGCGCCGCGAGTGGTGAAGTATTCACCTTCGAAGTCGACGCGATCACCGAGCCACAGCTCACGCATCAACCGCACGGACTCACGCAGCCGCGCGAACCGTTCCTTGAACTCGGGCCACTCGCCCTGGAAGCCGGTCGCGATCTCGTTGAGAGCCTCGCCGCTGCCGACGCCGAGCATGATGCGGCCCGGGTAGAGACATCCCATCGTCGCGAACGCCTGAGCGATGACTGCCGGGTTGTAGCGGAACGTCGGCGTCATCACGGACGTGCCGATCTGCACACGCTCGGTGCGCTCACCGACGGCCGTCATCCAGGCGAGCGAGAACGGTGCGTGTCCACCGTTGTGGCGCCATGGCTGGAAATGATCGCTCACCGCAACGGAATCCATGCCGTGCTGCTCGGCCAGAACTGCCAGCTCTACCAGTTCGCGAGGGCCGAATTGCTCAGCCGAAGCCTTGTATCCGAGCTTGAGTTCCTGCGCCACCGTGCACTCCCTTGTCGTCTGTTTCGTTTACTTCTCTGACATGCTTCTCGTTCTTTGCAGACTATCCAGACACCGCACGGACTTCTCTGCGTATCTCAGCGAGCAAGGCTGGTGACCACTGTCGCGATACCGGCTGCGACGGCAACCCCCGCCAACGCCAGGGCAAACAGCCACAGTGCGTGCGGTTCCGGCATCGCGGCTCCGTCCTCGAGCGCCTTCTTCACCTGTAGCCAGCGTCGCATACCTACCAAGGCTGCTGCCGCCGAGAGTGCGATCAAGATCAGACCGAGCGCCGTGCGGACCCACCCTGTGCTCCACTCCGGCACCAACTGGACGACGGCGATGCCGCCCGCCAGCAAGGCAAGTGAGCTACGCATCCAGGCGAGAAAGGTGCGCTCACTGGCGAGAGTGAAGCGTTCGTCCGGGCGATTGGGTTCGCTCATGCGTGCTCGCCTCCGTGCGGTGCAACCAGATCCGGGTCCTGACGCCAGTCGTAGACGACCTCGGTGCGTAGAACGATGTCCTGCAGCGATCGTCGTCGTCGATCGACCGCCGACCACAACAATCCGAAGGCGAAGAGTACGCAGAGCACCGCGCGGACCAACGCCAACGGCCAGCGCACGAGGCGATGCCCGGACGTGATCACGCGGAGCCCCATCACGAGGGAGCCGACGGTTCGACCGGTGGTCGCCCAGCAGGCAGTCAGATAAGCCACCGAGACACCGAGAAATGCCGTCGTGGACAGAAAGATTCCTGGTTCGGAGAACGTGAAACTCTGCGGTGAGAAGAGCAGTCGGACGAAGGCGAAGCCTACGTACACGGAACCCATCAGGAGTAGGACGACGCCCAGGTCGATCAATCCGGCGAGACCACGGGTGACGATGCCGGCCGGGCCGGAACTCTCCTGGGCCACTAGCGTTCGCCTGCGTTCGTATTCGGATCGGCCTCGGGTGACGGTTTTTCTGGTGACGGCTTTTCTGGTGACGGTGCGTTGTCGCGGCCGAACAGTCGCCCGACGAATCCCGCGACGGCGTCGTCCGCCTGCATGCCCTGCACCCGCGCTCCGTGCACGGCTTCCGTGGAGAGTGAGCCGGTCGATTCACGAATTATCTGCGGGAGGTCGACGCCCTCGATGACCTGGTCGGCGATCTTGACGAGGTCGATGCGGTTGACCTGGCGTTCGAGGTCGACCGTGTCGACTATCCCGTCGAGGTCGAGGCGATCGATCACCGCTTTGACGTCGAGGCGACTTGCGATCTCGTCCACGTCGACGCGGTCGATGATCGGTTCGAGCGAGACCCGCTCGGCAATCTTGTCCACGTCGATGTTCTCGGCGATCCTGTCGATGTCCACGTGGTCTACGACGATTTTCGTGATGTCGACTTCGGCCAGAGCAGCATCGACGACAGCTTTGATCACCGTCCGCAAGGTGGAGTCGGCGAACTCCGCGGTCGAACGAATCGCTTCGGTGCCACGGGTGGTGACCTGGGTGATCGCGTCGTCGAGAGTGCCACCGACTACGGGGATCCGCTGCACCGAATCAAGGGCGAGACCAGCGGTTCTGCGCGCCGCACCGGCCGTGATCGCGGCGAGCCCGAAGGCCAGCCGAATCACGTCGGATTCGGGGTGGTGCGACTGCGATCCCACGCAATTGTCTCCATCTTCTTATCGGACTGTTACCCGGACATTCGTCACTCTTCTTCGCATTGTGCCACTGTTGGAAGGCACAAATACGCTGTCCGGCTTGCGCCTGGGGGGAAATATGAAGACACGTCGTTTCACGGTTCGACTGACGATGGCGGTGGCCATGGCTGCCGGCTTTCTCGGCCTCAGTGCGCCGACTGCGAGCGCGGATTCCGTGGTCAGTCGCATCGACGTCTACTCCCCCTCGATGGACCGTTGGATCGCCAACGACGTGATTTCCCCGGCCGGCGGCGGCGCTGCCCCGACGTTCTATCTGTTGACGGGCGTCGGCGGCGGTGAGGACGGGATCTCGTGGTTCAACAACACCGGAGTTCGTGACTTCTTCAACGACAAGCACGTCAACGTGGTCATGCCGGTCGGCGGCAAGTTCAGCATGTACACCGACTGGAACGCCGACGATCCGGTGCTCGGGCGCAACAAATGGCAGACATACCTCACCAAGGAACTACCGGCTGCAGTCAACGCTCGGTACAACACGACCGGCGTCAACGCGCTCGGTGGTGTGTCGATGGCCGGTGGACCGGTCCTGGACCTCGCGATCCAGTCGCCCGGCACCTACCGCGCCGTCGGCTCGTACAGCGGCTGCCCGCGCGCCGGCGACCCGCTCGGTCAGGCAGCGGTGCGTTCGATGGTCGAGATACTCGGCGGCGGAAACGCGGGCAACATGTGGGGGCCGTGGGGTAGCCCGCAGTGGGCCGCGCACGACCCGCTGATCAACGCCGAGAAACTGCGCGGTACAGCACTGTTCATCTCCACCGGCAACGGACTTCCCGGCCCGGTCGACGGAATCAACTCGCTGGCGATGGCTGCCGGGGTCGTTCCCGGCGCTGTGCTCGAAGGCATCACCAACATGTGCACTGCCGCGTTGCAGGGTCGTTTCGGTCAGCTCGGCATACCCGCGACGTTCAGCTTCCGCCCCGAGGGCACCCACACCTGGGGGCTCTTCGAAGCTGACATGCGTGCGTCGTGGCCGATGATCGCCGGTGCTATCGGAGCGTGAGCTTCGCGCCCTGATCTTCGCCGCCGCACAGTGCGGCAACCTCACGCTGCCAACAGCGCGGGCAGTCCCCATTCCTTGGCGAGCAGTTCGTACGAGCGCAGGCGATCCTCGTGTCGATAGGTCACTCCGGTGATCACCAATTCGTCCGCCCCGGTGAGCTTCTGCAGACTGTCGAGCCTGTCGGCGACGGTGGTGGGCGAACCGACGAACTGCGTGATCAGCCGATCCTCCACCACTGCTTTGTCGGCATCGGAGAGTGGAAGCGCCGTCTCCGGATCGGGATACGGGATGGCGCCGTGCCCGCTGCGAATGCTGTGCGTCCAATGCCCGAACGTCGAGGCCAACTCTCTCGCCGTCGCATCGTCCTCCGCGGCAACAACATCCGCGGACACGACGACGTACGGCTCGGAGAGAACTGCCGACGGCCGGAATGCCGCACGGTATGCGTCGACGGCATCGAGCGTACTCGACGGCGCCACATGGTAATTCGCACCGAACGGCAACCCGAGCCGTCCGGCGAGTTCGGCACTGGGGCCCGCGCTGCTTCCGAACACCCACAGTTCGACGTCGGCATTCTCGCCGGGACTGGCGTGCAATTCGATGCCGTCGCGGGTTCTGTAGGTACCGTTCAGGAGCGAGCGTATGTCGTCGACCTGCTGCTCGAAATCGGGCGCCTGCGCGCCCGGAAACGCCAATGCCTCGAACGACGCCTGCAACCGCGGTGACGTGAGAAGACCGGTTGGATCGAAGTGCGCCGGGATCACGACGCCGTCGCGTACGACGTTCCCCCGCTTCGATTCTGCCGGCGCAGGCGTTCCGGCAGCGACGGCGCGAAGTGCCTCCACCCGACGCTGTCCGCTGCGCCCGATACCGAGATCGATACGACCCGGATACAACGCTTCGACGGTACCGAAGGCCTCGACCACCTGAGCCGCCGTGTTGTTGCCCAGCAGCACGGCGGCCGAGCCGACGCGAATGGTGTTGGTGGCGGCCGCGATCAACCCGACAAGCACTGCTGGTGACGAGGAGGCGACACCGACGAAGTGGTGTTCGGCGACCCAGTAACGCTTGTATCCCCACGCTTCGGCAGAACGAGCGAGGTCCAGCGAGTTCCGCAAAGCTTGGCGGGCCGTGCCGCCCTCACTGATCGGCGAGAGGTCGAGTACGGACAGCGGCGCGCTCACCTCGGTGCGCTTCCGTCGCGGGTATTCGGTGTCTTCTCTCCGGCTTCCACCGCGAACGGCAAACGATTTTCGGCGGGGGCGACGGGGCACGTCGCGTAATCGGTGAAGGCGCAGGGCAGGTTCGACGCCCGATTGAAATCGAGGACTACCGCGCCACCGGGTTCCGGTGCACTCACGTGCAGCGAGCGTGCGGCCGGGTAGGTGGACACACCGCTGGTCGCGTCGGTGAACAGGATGTGAAAGCCGTTGTCCTTGCCCGCGAACGCAATCAGAGTCCGAGTTTCTCCGTCGTGTTCGAAGCTGATGGTTCCGCGAGCGTCGTGATGATGCTCGAGGCGCTCGACGACCGCACCGGTCGTCACCGTGCGTGCCTCCTCGAAAGCTGTGAAGACACCGTCGATGCGCCACTGCGGGTTCGGCTCGAAGGTCGGGATACCACTGAACTGCGCCAATGCCGGGGCCGACGAATCGTGGATCCGCAGGGCCACCTCGCCGGTGCGGCGGATGACCTCGACCAGCCGCGCGCCCTGCTTGACGATCAGACCCGGCGCACCTTCGATCGGATTCAGGATGGCTGAACCGTCGACTGCGACACCGTCGATCGAGAGATCGTCTGCGGGCGTCGCGGTGACGACTACGGCATTCGCGTCGGCGCGCCATGCACCAGGAAGGTCTCCGAAGGTGGAATCGGTGTCCACCAGCCAATGCAACGCAGTCAGGCTCAGCCAGCCGAGTGGTTCGCTGAAGGTGGCGTCGCGCGAGGCGTGCCAGGCATTCCAATCGCCGGTGAAGGTGCTGGTGGACGTGTCGGTAACGGTCATGATGCGCGGACTCCTTCAGCCTGCTCGTGCGGGTGGCGCAGCCCGAGATGGCTGCGCAGGGTGGTTCCTGAGTACTCGGTCCGGAAACTGCCGCGGTCCTGCAGTTCTGGTACGACGGTGTCGATGAACTCGTCGAGTCCCGCGGGGGTGAGGTGGGGAACGAGGATGAAGCCGTCGCTCGCGTCGCCCTGGACGTAGCTGTCGATCTCGGCAGCCACCTCGGCGGCACTGCCCACGAACTGTTGGCGGGCAGTCACGTCGATGATGAGTTCACGGATGCTGAGGTTTTCGGCCTCTGCCTTCGCTCGCCACTGATCGGCGACTGCTCGCGGATCCTTGACGTGACGGACGCGTCCGCGAGTGATGTTGACGTCGTCCGACGGATCTTCCTTCGGCAACGGGCCGTCGGCGTCGTACTGCGAAAGGTCTCTGCCCCACACCTGTTCGAGAAAAGCGATGGCAGTCTGGGGTCCGACCTGCTGCCGCCGGATGTGATACGCCTTCTCCTGTGCGTCCGCTGCGTTGTCACCGAGGACAAAGGTGGCGGCGGGGAGAATCTTGAGGTCTGCGTGCGTACGTCCGTACTTGGCCAAGCGCCCCTTCACGTCGGCGTAGAAGGCCTTGCCCGCTTCGAGCGTTCCGTGCCCGGTGAAGATGGCATCGGCCTTGGCCGCGCCGAACTCGCGTCCTTCGTCGGAGTCACCGGCCTGCAACAGAACTGGGTGCCCCTGCGGACTCCGTGGAACTTCGAAGCGTCCGGCGATGTCGAACTGCTTACCGGAGTGCTGGAACTGACCGACCTGCTGGTCGGTGGCGAAAACACCGCGCTCACGGTCGACGATCGGACGGTCGACGCTCCAACTGTCCCACAGCGTCCGTACTGCGTCGACCAACTCGTTGGCGCGTGCATACCGCTCAGAATGCTCCAGATAGCCACCGCGGCGGAAGTTCTCGCCGGTGAAGGCGTCCGAGGAGGTGACCAGGTTCCAGGCGGCGCGGCCGTCGGAGAGATGATCGAGCGTCGAGAACTGCTTGGCCAACTCGTACGGTTCGTTGAACGTGGTGTTGATCGTCCCGGCCAGGCCGAGATGCGTTGTCACACCGGCAACCGCGTTGAGAATACTGAAGGTGTCCGGGCGACCGACCACGTCGAGGTCGTGAATTTTGCCCTGATGCTCGCGTAGGCGCAAACCCTCTGCGAGGAAGAAGAAGTCGAACAATCCGCGTTCGGCACTGCGTGCGAGATGCTCGAACGAGCTGAACTCGATCTGACTCTTGGACGCCGGATCGGTCCACACCGTGGTGTTGTTCACGCCGGGAAAGTGAGCGCCCAGATGAACTTGCTTGCGAATCCTGTTCTGTGTCATCGGTGTTCCTGTTCTCTACTCGCGCTACGCGAACTGATTGACGGGCAACTCGAAGCCCAACCGCTCGCGCAGCGTCGGGGCGGTACTCGGTCGCGGATTGAGAGTTGGCACTACGTCCGTCGCGATCTTGTCCACGGCGGCGGCCAGCGCCAGTGGACGCAGAACCACACCGTCGATCCCGGCGAGCCCACCGATCTCACGCAGCAGCGCAGTCAAACCCGCGCTGTCACCGCGATAGAACAGCGAGTGCGGGGCATACGGCGCTCCCGCCCATTCCTCGAGTTCCGCCAAAGCGTCGTCGGCGGCACCGCGATCGGCTCCGAGAAGCACGTCGACATCGAGGAGCACTCTGACGCTGCGCCCGAGGGCAGCCGCACTCGTGTGGACCAGCTTGGCCGTAGCTTTGGCCTCGGCGAGGTCAGTTGCCGAAATCCGAATCAGATCTCCGCGCGCAACGACGAGTTCGCGGGCCTCAGGTCGACTCGCGTCGACGGCGATCAGCGGCTGGCCCTGTGGCGAGCGTGGCGTGATGGACGGGCCCTTGACGGAAAAGTTCTTTCCCTCGAAATCGATGTAGTGCAGCTTGTCGCGATCGATGAAACGCCCGCTCTCAGCATCACGTATCTCGGCGTCGTCCTCCCAGCTGTCCCACAGCCGACTGACCACCTCGACCGCCTCGACCGCTTCCTCCCACGCAGACTCCGGACCCTGCACTGCCTTTCGGCCGAACAACGCCGCCTGCTCGGTGGTGTCGGACACCGCGACCTGCCAGCCGGCCCGCCCAGCGGAGGAGTAGTCGATGCTCGCGACGGCCTTGGAGATGTGGAACGGTTCGGTGTGCGTGACTGTCGCAGTGGGGATCAGGCCGATGCGCGAGGTCACAGCACTCAGCCTCGCCGCAGTTGCCACGGCCTCCAACCTGCCCCGCACAGCGTGCTGACCCTCGGATTGGAGCCCGAATGAATCAGGGAGGAACGCCAGATCCACCCCACCCTGATCCGCGGCAGTCACCAGGTCCACCCAATACGACGGCGTGAACAGATCTTCGGCGCGTGAATCCTCGCGTCGCCAGGAGTACGGATGAGCTCCGGTGCCCTCGAATTCGAGGCCGACCAGGAATGCTCCGGAACTACGCTCGGACATGTTCGGCCTTTCCTGTCGAATGATCCCGCCCGGGGATCGCGTCGAGAAGTGTGCGTGTGTACTCGTTTCGGGGATTGTCGAAAATTTCGGCGGTAGTGCCGATTTCGAGCAATCGCCCAGCTT
This sequence comes from Rhodococcus sp. NPDC057135, assembly GCF_042670865.1. Lineage (NCBI taxonomy): Bacteria > Bacillati > Actinomycetota > Actinomycetes > Mycobacteriales > Nocardiaceae > Rhodococcus > Rhodococcus sp. NPDC057135. The sequence goes on along the minus strand of NZ_JBHUUU010000005.1, from coordinate 50,118 downwards.
GCATGACGCCGACTACGTCGCTGATCTGGCGGACTACCGCCAGATCGTGGGAGATGAAGAGATAGGTCAGGCCCAGTTCTCGCTGCAAATCGTCGAGTAGTGCCAGGATCTGCGCTTGAACCGAGACGTCGAGAGCGGATACCGGCTCGTCGAGAACGAGTAGATCCGGCTTCAGAGCGAGCGCGCGAGCGATCGCCACCCGCTGACGCTGGCCGCCCGAGAGTTCGGCCGGCTTGCGGCTCAGGAACTGCTCGGGAAGTGCAACCTGATCGAGCAGCTCGGCGGCACGGCTCTGCTGCTGGCTGCGTCCTCCAACCTTGAAGGCCCGCAGCGGCTCTGCCACGATGTCTTGGACGGACAATTTCGGGTCGAGTGACGCGTAAGGGTTCTGATACACGAGCTGAATCTTTCGACGCAGCTCGCGCAGGTCGCTGCCCTTGACCTTCGTGATGTCCTGTCCGTCGAAGGTGATGGTGCCGGCGTCCGCCTGCTCCAATCGCACGGCAATCCTCGCGGTGGTCGATTTGCCGGAGCCTGACTCCCCGACCAGCGATACCGTCTGCCCCTTCGGAACAGTCAGCGATACGTCGTTCACCGCGGTGATCGAACTCCCGCGGCCGACGTTGAAACGCTTGGTGATCCCCGTCAGGGTCAGCAGCGGGCTGGTGTCCTGACGGACCGGGCGATCGGCCGGCCCCGAGGACAGGCTCGGCGCAGAGCTCAGCAGCTTCTTCGTGTACTCGTCTCGCGGGTCTCCCAGAATATCTGCGGTACGGCCGGATTCGACGATCCTGCCGCCGTGCATGACCAGGATCCGGTCCGCGCGGTCTGCGGCCACACCCAGGTCGTGCGTGATCAGGAGCACGGCGGCACCGGATTCGGCGATTCGTTCGTCGAGGTGGTCGAGAATGCGTCGTTGAACCGTGACGTCCAGAGCACTGGTCGGCTCGTCGGCGATGATGAGGGCCGGGTTCGCCACAAGAGCGATACCGATCAGAACTCGTTGCCGCATACCGCCGGACAGCTCGTGTGGGTACTGGCGTGCCCGGATTTCCGGGCGGTCGATACCCGCACGCTCGAGCACGGCGACGGCATCCAACCGCGCTGTGCGCCGGTCGGCGAGACCGTGGATCCGCAGGACTTCTGCAACCTGGTCGCCGATCCGGGTTACCGGGTTGAGCGAGGTCGTCGGATCCTGCGGCACCAGTCCGATACGAGCGCCGCGGATTCGCTGCCACGCGCGGTCGGAGTACGAATCGATTCTGTCGCCTTCGAACTCGACGCTTCCGCCCGTGACGTGGCCGCTACCGGCGAGCAGGCCCAGTATCGCGTGGGCCGTTGTCGACTTTCCCGAACCCGACTCCCCCACCACCGCGACCACTTCGCCGCGGCCGACGGTGAAACTCACACCGGATACCGCGGGCTCGCTGCCATAGGAGATCTGCAGGTCGGTAACGGAAAGCAACTGTTCCTCATTCGTACTCATCGCCGGTTGCTCCTTTCGATCTCGTGGCCGATACGGTGCGCCGAGATGACCACGGCGACAATCGCGAGACCGGGAAGTGTTGTCATCCACCAGGCATTGGCGAGGAAGTTGCGCCCCTCGGATACCAGCGATCCCCATTCCGGGGTAGGCGGAACCGCGCCGAATCCCAAGAAGCTCAGTGCCGACACCGCAAGAACTGCCTGCCCGAACTCGACTGCGGACAGCGCGACCACGGGCGCGTACGAGTTGGGCAGCACGTGCCGACGTAGGACACCGAGCCACTGCACGCCCGAACTGAACGCGGCCTCGACGTACTGAGCGCCGCGCACCCGCATCACTTCGGCACGCATCACTCGCGCAAAATTGGCGACCATACTGACGCCGACCGCGATGGCGACGTTGATGGTGCCGAAGCCGAGGGCGGTCACCAATGCCAACGAGAGCAGCAGCGCGGGAATGGACAGCAGGACATCGACGATGCGCATCAGAACGGCGTCGACGACTCCGCCGACAAAGCCCGCGAGCAGACCGATGATCGATCCTGCTACCAACGCGATTCCCACCGCCACCAAAGTCGCGGTCAGGGACAGCGCGGCGCCGTGCACGAAGCGTGTGTACAGGTCACGCCCGAGGTTGTCGGTTCCGAACCAGTGAGCCAAGCTCGGTCCCTGCAATTTGTCCGCCGGGACGCCGGACAACGGATCACCGCTGGCGAAGACCCCAGGCGCGACGGCAAAGCCGATGGCAAGCAGCACGATCAGCACCGGAATGACCAGACCGGGCTTACGGATCAAGCCGATGGCAGTCGACCTTCGGCGCGAAACGACTGGCGCCTTGGCCTCGACGCGCGGATCGAGAAGTAAGGGTTCGATCAATGTGTCAGACATGGGCCGGCTCCAGATCGGTCGAGCTTTCGGTATTCGAGTTTTCGGCATGTGTCTTCTTCGCCTGAATGATTCGTGGATCGATCAGGGGGTAGAAGAGGTCGACCGCGAGGTTGACGAGCACGAAGACCAGGGAGGCGAACACAACGACTCCCTGCACCACCGGGATGTCCTGCGCCATCACCGACGTCTGGGTCAGACGGCCGACGCCTGCGCGGGAGAACACCGTTTCCACGACCACCGAACCAGCCAGCAAAGTTCCGACCAGTACACCGGCGATGGTGAATGCCGGAATGCTCGCCAGTCGCAGCGCGTGACGGGTCTGCACGCGCCAACGGCTGGCGCCCTTGGCATATGCAGTCTCCACGTGCGGCGAACGCAGCGTCGACTGCAGGCTGGTCGTGAGGACCTGCGCGATAACGGCGCCGGTCGGGATCGCCAGGGTGATCGCGGGGAGAATTACCGTTGCGAATCCCTTGTCCCCGAATGCCGGGAAGATGTGCAGACGGAACGAGAAGAGTTGCAGGAGGATCAGACCCACCCAGAAGGTCGGCACTGCCACACCCAGCGGCGGCAGCGAGAACAACAGGTTCGCCAGCCACCGCCTGCGGGTGTAGGTAGCGAAGAACGCGATCGCCACTCCGAACAGCACGGCCAGAACCAAAGCCGTGGTTGCCAGTACCAGAGTGCTGGGCAGCGCCGAGAAGATGGCATCCGTCACCGACTGGCCGGTGGAGATCGACGTACCGAAATCGCCGCGAAGAGCGTTGGTCAGCGACGTCCAGTACTGCACCCACACCGACTGGTCCAAGCCGTATCGTGCCCGAAGCTGATCGAGCGCAGCCTGATCCACTGCAACGCCCTGCCCGGACGAGTCCGCAGCCATGCTGACCGGATCACTCGGCAGGAGGAACAGAATCACGAACGAGATGGTGAAGGCGGCCCACAGGACAACCGCGGCCTGGCCCAGTCGGGTGAGTACGTATCGAGTCATGATTACTTACCCGACAACCATGCGTCGTAGAACTGCAGGCGTGACGAGGCTTCGAAGTTCAGATCCTGAACACTCGACCCGGCGCCGATTGCCTGCGAGAGCTCGATGGTGGGGATGGAGAGCCCACGGTCGAGGATCAATTCCTGTGCGGTGGATACCAGTTCGCCGCGCTGCCCGTTGTCGGTGGCTGCAAGCTGCTCGGTGAGAACCTTGTCGAGCTCCGGATCTGCGCCGCGACGGTTGAGGTTGCGGCCCTCGGTGCTGAACGACGCCCGCAGGATGTCGGCGTCGGCCCGAGTGCTGTTGTAGTACAGCGAATCGTAATCACCCGACACCCCCTTCTCGGTCCATTCACCGTTCGAGACCAGATTGAGCTGCAGGTCGACGCCGACCTTCTTGAGCTGCTGCTGAACGAGCTCGAGGATGGCCTGATTACCCGAGAACACCGGGCTGAACGTGACGCTGAAAGTGAGCTTCTGCCCGTCCTTCTCGCGGATACCGTCGCTTCCGGCCTTCCAACCGGCTGCGTCGAGAAGCTTCGCCGACTTGTCGGCGTCGTACGTCACGACACTGGATTCGTCGCTGTAGAGCGGAGTGGTGTGAGCCAACGGACTCGTTGCCGGGAAGAACGACGGATCAAGAACGGTGTCGACGAGCTCTTGCCGGTTGATCGCCGGAATGATGGCCTGGCGCACAGCCTGATCAGCGAGAACTCCACGACTGACGTTGGGCTGGAAGAAGAAGCTCACACCCGGGTTCGGCCGGGTGAGGATGCGTCCACCGGCGCCCTCGATCTGCGGTGCGTCCTGTGGGAGCGCATCGCTGACCGCATCGAGCTGGCCGGAAGCCACGCTGCCCGCGCGCACACCGGATTCGGGGACCACGGTGAAGTCGACGCCGTCGAGGTAGGCCTCGCCTTGATGCGCGACCGCGTCCGACGCCCAGTTGTATCCCGCGCGCTTGGCGATCTTGACGCTCTTGTCCTGCTGCCAGTCGGTGTAGACGAACGGGCCGGAGGCGATCACCGCTGCACCGGGGCAGCGCTGCTCGGATGCGAGTGCGGTAGTGGAATCGGCGAGGATTCCGAGCTGCGGCGTCGAAGTTGCCTGCAGGAACTGAACATTGGGTCCGGAGAAATTGATCTTCGCCGTGTGTGCATCGACGACGTCAGTACCCGTGTAAGAGGACAGGTAGCTCTTCGCCAACGACGCGTTCGGTCCGAGGTTCTTGACCGAGTCGAAGGTCTTCTTCACCGAATCCGCCGTCACCGGTGTGCCGTCACTGAAAGTGGCATCGTCGCGAAGGACGAACGTGAAGCTCGCGGCGTCGGGGCTGATCTCCCAACTCTTGGCGAGCCACGGGGTGATCTCTCCGGAGTCGGGATTTTGATCGGTCAGCGAATCCACCACGGTACGAGTGACATACACGGTCTGGTTGCTACCCGCCTGGGCCGGATCGGCGCACGTCGGCGCCTGCGAGAGGCCGTAGCGAAGGGTTCCGCCGGACTGCGCGGGACCCGCGTCGGCACCGCTGTCACTTCCGTTGCTGCTGCAGCCGGCGAGGACGGTTCCCAGAACCGAGACAGCACCGATACCGGCGATTACGGTCGCGCGTTTGCGGGCACCGAATGAGGGCGAAGACACCAAGAACTCCTAAAGAGGCATGCCGAAGAGCGCACCCGTCGCTGTGAAGCAAGAAGCTCCGAGAAGGCGACCGAGCACGAATCACTTGTGCAGAGAAGAGAAAACAGACTTGTCGACGACTCGCCTGAGTGTGAATGACTGACCGAGGTCAGTTGGTACAGAAAGATCCCGCGGTGCGGCACAGGTCTACGTGACGACGCGACCAGGCGGTATCGAAACCGCCTTCGACTGCCTTCATTTCGTGTTCCTCCATCGGTCCTGGCGGTAGCACCCGCACCCGATCACTCGGGGGGTTGCTGCGACTTCAATGAGCCAGGTCTCTCGGTCGCTCTGGATGGTCGTTCGCAAGTGTACGAGGTCAAACCCGGGTGTTGTCAACCCGGTCGGTAGGAATTGCTGCTCGGGTCACATTTTCGAGCACCCGAAGTTGTTTTTCGAACGGGTGGACGCCCACTTCTTCGGGTGAAAGTGACGCGTCGTAGAGCGGTGTGTATCCACTGGACAGATACAGCGCGAGCGCCTCGGGTTGCCGAGGACCCGTCGTGAGGAACACCCGGTTGTATCCGCGTAGCTCGATCTCTCGTTCCAACTCGCGAACGACGACCTTGCCGAGGCCGCGCTTCCGATAGTCGACCGATGTCCAGATTCTCTTCAGTTCGGCAGTGGTGGAATCGAATTGACGAAACGCACCACCGGCGATCGGTAGGCCGTCGTGGGTGAGCACCAGAAGCGCTCCCTGCGGGTAGGCAAATTCTTCTGCCGGATACGTCGTGAGATCCTCGAGCATCGCTTCGCGAGTTCCGCCGTAGCGCGAACTGTATTCGAGCGCCAACTCCGCGATCAGTGGAGCTGCCAAGGGATCGTCCTGCGATACCGCGTAGACCTCTACCGCGCCGATACCCTCGAGCTGCCGAGTCCCGAGCTCCAGTGCCACAACACTTTCCTCCATGAATCTGGTCAACGCTCCCCCAGCCGAAAAGCTTCCGGAGCGAGAGTGGTTCCGTCGACGAGGTCCGATACCAGTTCACCCAGGGCCGGACCGAATTTGAATCCATGACCCGAGAATCCCGCCGCGACCGTGACGGCGCCGACTCGGTCGATGACGAAGTTACTGTCCGGTGTGCTCGTGTACAGGCACGTGATCGACTCGACCTGGGTGGAATCGACGCCGGGCAACCACGACTCGGCGTACTCCACCAATCGTTGCTCTCCGTCGACATCAGGGGTGTAGTCGCGGGTCTGCGGAGTCACGACCGGCCCGGTCGCGTGCTCGCCGATCTTGATACCGTCCTCGGAACCGAGCCCGTAGATCCCCGCGGTCTCCAATTCTGCGCCGGTGTGGTGAACGAAACTCGGCCACTCGACTCCCGGATCGAGCGGTGCGAAGTGGGCCGGTTGCTCCTGCGTCGTGCGCAGCGTCGGGAGCACGATCTCGGAACCGAGTCCGCTGTCTACGATCAGGTTCGCAGTCCACGCACCAGCACCGATCACGACCTGACGAGCCGCGAGCGTTCCACTGTCCGTCACCACGTCCACGCCGTACGACGCTCGCGCGAGTGCCAGTACCCGAACGTCGTGACGGACCTCGGCACCAGCGAAGACCGCTCCCGCCTTCAGCGCGGTCACGGCGCGATCCGCGTGCAACCGGCCTGCATCGGGGTGATGGAGCACCGTGGTGTCGAATCGCAGCCCCGGCCAGCGGGCGGACGCCTCGGCGGGAGTGAGGATCTCACCCTTGATGCCCGCCTCGACCAATATCTGCGCCTTGGACTGCACTGCTTGCGGCAGGCCGTGATCGACGGCACCGGTCAGTTCCAGGAACCCGATGTCCGTCGTGGTCTCCAACTCCCGCCACAGTGGTAGCGCGTCGGCCGCCAACCCTGTGTACAGGTGATTGTCGTAGGCCTGCCGGTAGATACGCGAAGTACCGTGCGACGCACCGTGCTTGTGCCCCGGCCCGAACTGTTCCAGCTGTACGACGCTACGTCCGCGCGCCGCGAGCCGCCATGCGGCGGAGGACCCGACGAGTCCTCCGCCGATGACGATCACATCGAGAATCTCACTCATGGACGAGAGCTCACTTGGTCTTCGGAAGGCCGGGCGGGTTGATCAGGGACGTGTCGACGGCTTCATTCGTGATGTTCCAGCGCTCGAGGATCTGCTGGTACGTACCGTTCTCGATCGTGTGGTTGATCGCGTCGTTGATCGCCTTGATCAACCCGTTGTCCTTCTTCACCAGCACCGCGATCTGTCCCTGCAGAGTGTCGCCGGCGCCGGAGAACTCACCGACAACTTCAGTTTCGCCCGACTGCTTGGCGTGGAACTGCGACGACGGATTCGGGCCGAAGTAGGCGTCGATCCGGCCGGACTGCAGCGGGAGGTAGTAGTCGGTGGTGTTCTGGTAGTAGGAGATGTCGGTGGGCGCCAGGCCGGCCGCGACGTTCTGCTCACTCCACTTGACCAGCAGCGCTTCCTGATTGGTGCCGGAACCTACCGCAATCTTCTTGCCTGCGACGTCCTTGGGTTCCTTGATGGAAATTCCGGCGCCCTTCTTGGCTTCGAAGGCGAGGGTGTCGAGTCGGTAGGTCGCGAAGTCGTACTTCTCCTTACGCTCCTCTGTGACAGTCACATTGGAGAGGAAGGCGTCGGCCTCGCCGGAGTCGACGCGGACGAAGTTCTGTGCCCAGTCAGCTGTCTGCAGGTCGACCTTCAAACCGAGAACGTCACCGATCAGGTAGGCGAAGTCGGTCTCGGAGCCGATGAGGGTGGTGTCGTCGTCGGCGTAGAAGCGAAGCGGCGGAGCGGCACCGGCACTACCGGTGACTCGCAGCGTGCCGCGGTCGCGGATGTCCTGAGGAACCTCGGCAGCGATGGAATCCACCTTGTCGGTGGTGATGCGATTCTGGTCGGCGGTGAGGTTGTAACCCGCGGCAGCGGTGACCTGGGCTCCGTCGGACTCGGCGTCAGCACTGCTGCACGCTGCGCTGAGCAGTCCGACGGTGGCGATAGCCGAGATCAGGAAAGTGGCGCGACGGGATGGGGAGAACATCAATTTTTCCTTTCGGGAATGTGTCTTGGTCGCGTCAGAGAACGCGGGAGAGAAAAGCCTTGGTTCGTTCGTGAGTCGGATTGTCGATCACCTGCGACGGCGGGCCCTGTTCGACGATGACGCCGCCGTCCATGAAGACCGCGGTGTCCGCCACTTCCCGAGCAAATCCGACCTCGTGCGTGACGATCACCAAGGTGGCGCCGTCACGGGCCAGCTGAGCCAGGACTTCGAGAACCTCGCCTACCAGTTCCGGGTCTAGCGCCGAGGTCGGCTCGTCGAAGAGAATGACCGCCGGCCGCAGTGCCAGCGCTCGCGCTATGGCGACGCGCTGTTGCTGGCCGCCGGAGAGCTGGCGGGGATACTCGTCTGCCTTGTCGCCCACCCCCACTCGCTCGAGCAGAGCGCGAGCTTCGCGGTACACCTCGTCACGGTCTCGTTTCTGGGCCGAGAGCGGAGCTTCCACCACGTTTTCCAGCGCAGTCAGGTGCGGAAACAGGTTGAAGTTCTGGAACACGAATCCGATGTGTGAACGCTGCTTCAGGATCTCTCGATCACGCAGTTCGTGAAGTCGATTTCCCTTGCGCCGGTATCCGATCAGTTCTCCGTCGATCCGCACGGTCCCGCGGTCGACCTTCTCGAGGTGGTTGAGGGTGCGCAGCAAGGTGGACTTACCGGAACCGGACGGGCCGAGAATGACGGTCACTTCACCCTTGCGGACCAGGAGATCAACGCCGGCAAGTACTTCCAGCGCGCCGAACGACTTGTGGATTCCGCGCGCTTCGACGGCGTACACCGTCTCTTCGGCCAGTTCTGCGGTCATCGGGTCGCACCTCTCGGAATATCGAGACGCGCATCACGAATCTCTTCGAACTTCTTGCGCGCCTTCCGTATCGGAGTCAACGGAAGGGCGCGGGCGGATCCACGTGCGTAGTGCCGCTCCACGTAGTACTGACCGATCGAGAGCAACGTCGTCAGGATGATGTACCAGATTGTGGCGACCATCAGCAGGGGCACAACTCGTCCGTTGCGGCCGAAGATGACCTGCACTTGGTAGAACAGTTCGGCGATCGCCATGGTGGAGACGATGGACGTTCCCTTGAAGAGTCCGATGACCTCGTTGGCAGCGTTGGGGAGGATCGCCCGCATCGCCTGCGGGAGAATGATCTTGAAGAACTGACGACTGCGCGGAATACCGAGCGAGTGAGCAGCTTCGATCTGACCGTGATCAACCGAGATGATTCCGGAGCGGATGATCTCGGCCGAGTACGCGGCCTGGTGCAGCGCCAAACCGATGACTGCTGCGGTGAATCCGCCGATCACACCACTGACCTGGAAGGTGAAGAACTCCGGCCCGAAAGGTATTCCGAGAGAAAGCGTCTGGTACAGGTACGTGATGTTGAACCAGAAGAGCAGCTGCACGATGAGCGGAATCGAGCGGAAGGCCCAGATGTAGGTCCAGGCGATCACCTGCAGGACCGGGTTCTTCGACAACCGGCCGAGTGCGAGGAAAACACCGAGACCGAATCCGAGGATCGTCCCCCACAGGGTCAGTTTGATCGTCATCCACAACGCGGCGAGCACTGATTTCGCGGTGAAGTACTGCGCGAACGTCGGCCAGTCCCAGCCGGGATTGACAACGAGTCCGTGAATGAACTGAGCAAGCAATACCAGCACAACTGCGCTGATCACCCAGCGCAGCGGGTGCCAGGTACGAGCAACGACAAGTTCCGAGTCGGGAAGTTGCGGCTCGGCCACCGACTTTTCGGGGCGGATATCGGTGGGCGCGCTCACGGCGCACTACCTGACGGAGTGGACATCACGAATAGACCTTTCGGGGAATGGGAACGCAGCTGTGTTCTCGAGGTGGCGTACTCGAGTTGCGAAGACGACGACAGTTCGGTCGGTGACAGTGAGGTCAGAGACAGTGAAGGTCAGCGACAGTGAAGGTCAGCGACAGTGAGGTCAGCGACAGTGACACGAAGCGGTGCGGCACAGATCGATGTGACGACGCCTGTGCGCAGCATGCGAAGTGGAACCCATGTGATGCCTTCCATCGGTCCTGGCGGTAGCACCCGCTCCCGATCACTCGGGGGGTTGCTGCGACGTCGACGAGCCAGGTCTCTCGGTCGCTCTGGATGGTGAGCAAAGACTAGACGCGAAATCCCGAGTCGTCAAATGTCGTATTTCCCTGCACTGCAAGGGAAATGAAGGTCTCACCACGTTGAAATCGCACTGATTCCAACGGTGTCCGAAGCCTTGCTCGCCGTGTTCAATGGAGTGTTCGAATCAAGACCGGGACCGCCGTCCGGACTGACTTTTCCTCTGCCGTACCGTCTGCGGAGTGAGTGGAATCGACGCTTTCTTCATCTTGTTGGCCGGCATCGGTGCGGGCGCGATCAATGCCGTCGTCGGCAGTGGAACGCTGATCACGTTTCCCACCCTGGTCGCCTTCGGCATGCCGCCGGTGACCGCGACCATGTCCAACGCGGTCGGGCTCGTTGCCGGCGGGGTTTCAGGCACGTGGGGCTACCGGCGTGAGTTGTCGGGACAGTGGGATCGACTGAAGTGGCAGATTCCGGCGTCGCTCGCCGGCGCGCTCCTCGGTTCGTGGTTGCTCATGCATCTACCCGAGAAACTGTTCGAGACCATCGTTCCGGTGCTGTTGATCCTGGCTCTCGCACTTGTGCTCCTCCAACCACGTATCCAGGCGTGGGCGAAAAAGCGCTCCACCGAAGAAACGACGCTGTCCACCAAGAGGCTGATGCTCCTGACCGCCGGCACCTTTGCAGTCGGCATCTACGGCGGCTACTTCACCGCCGCGCAGGGCATCCTCCTCATCGGTGTGATGGGTGCCATCCTCCCTGAAACCCTCCAGCGCATGAACGGCGCGAAGAACCTGCTCTCACTGCTCGTCAACATCGTCGCAGCCGGAATGTACATCACTCTGGCCTTCGACCAGATCAATTGGGCAGCAGCCGGTTTGATCGCTGTCGGCTCACTCGGTGGTGGCGTTCTCGGTGCCCGCTACGGACGACGCCTGTCCCCCACTGCACTGCGCTACACGATTGTCGTCGTGGGCCTGATCGGCTTGTGGCGTCTTCTCGCTTGACCGCCCACATCGGGCGGCGCCCGCACATACTGGAGATATGACCAGAACAGACGATCAGACCGGCTGGACCTACCTCATGGACATGGACGGGGTTCTCGTCCACGAGGAGCACTTGATACCCGGAGCAGACACGTTCCTGGCAGAACTGGCGTCGAACGACATTCCATACATGGTGCTCACCAACAACTCCATCCGCACCCCGCGTGACCTGCGAGCACGCCTCCTCAATTCGGGACTCGACATCCCGGAGAAGTCGATCTGGACGTCAGCGCTCGCTACCGCGACCTTCCTGGCCAACCAGCGTCCGGGTGGCAGCGCCTACGTGGTCGGCGAATCGGGACTGACCACTGCACTGCACGACATCGGCTACGTCCTGACGGACAGTGACCCCGACTACGTCGTCCTCGGCGAGACGCGCACCTACTCCTTCGAGGCGATCACCACGGCCATTCGTCTGGTCGAGCGCGGATCGCGGTTCATCGCCACCAACCCGGACGCCACCGGACCGTCGCGAGACGGCTCGCTGCCGGCCACCGGCTCTGTCGCGGCACTCATCACCAAGGCGACCGGACGCGATCCCTACTACGTCGGCAAGCCCAACGCCTTGATGATGCGCTCTGCCCTACGGTCCATCGGCGCTCATTCGGCCAACACGTTGATGATCGGTGATCGCATGGACACCGACATCGTCTGCGGACTCGAAGCCGGACTGCAGACGATTCTGGTGATGACCGGGATCTCGACCCGCGCGTCGGTAGAACTCTTCCCGTACCGCCCGACCGTCGTCCTCGAGTCGGTCGCGGATCTGGTCGGAATGACAACCGATCCATTCCGCAACAACGCAAACAATTGAAGGAATTGTAAAACAAAATGGAGGGTCGGTAATTAACTGGTAAAAAACATCGAGTTTGCTCGGATCTGACTCGTCCGGTTTGTCCAACTGGACAAACAAACGGTTTTCTTCGCACTGCAATTACATACTGATAGTTATTCGCAGGTCAAAGCCGCTTTCAACGGGGATTGATGTGTGGATCGCAGTCGAAAAAGAAATTTTCAAAAAGTAGTAACGAATCGTTTGCCGTGGCTGATACTCATGTCTGAACGACCCATTTCGGGTCCCAGACATGAAATGAGATTTTCATGAAGAAGCAGACCAAGGGTGCGATCGCTGCTGCGGCGGCCGGTGCCCTCCTCCTCGGTGGTGCGGGCTCGCTCGCAATGTGGAGTGACAGCGAAGTTGTCGGCGGCGGCGGCGCTGTCACAGCGGGCACGTTGCAGCTCGCCCCCTGCGCCCCGGTATCCGGAACGGGGTGGCAGTCCACGAACCCCACGGTGAAGCCGATTGCGGATATCACCGCATGGCGAATTGTGCCGACCGAAGTGCTCACCTTCGACTGCACAACTTCGATCACCGCAGATGGCGATCGCCTCGCCGCAACTATCGCAGCGGACACGAGCACCATCACAGCCGGCACGACGGCTGCTCCAGGAGCCACCGCGAATCAACTCAAAGACAACATCACGGCAACAACGGTGGTGACCGTAGGCGGCACCGTAGTCACGGCCGCATCCCCACTGACCGAAGCCGACAACGGCAAGCCTGTGACCGTGAAGGTCACATTGACCTTCGCTGACGTTCAGCTTCTTGTGGCTCAGGGCGCCTCGGTCAACTTGTCGAACCTCGCCATCAAGCTGCAACAGCAAGCCATCCCGGCATAAACGATCCATGAAGGGGAGAGCTTGGGGAGCCCTTGCGGGCGCGTCGGTGATTGTGTTGATGTTCGCGTCAGCGCAAGGCACCGGCGCGCTTTGGAAGTCCGCTGCCCCGATCAGCAACGACGTACTGACCGCCGGTGGTAGCACGTTCGCACTCAAGGTGGGTTCTACGGCTGCCAACGCCGCCAGTACCTACACCTGGAGCACGTTCGCGGGCAGTGGGATGACGGCTGCAACCGCCGTTCAGATGCCGCTGACCATCGTGAATCCGGCTACGAACAACGCTGCACTGACATTTCGATTGGCCTCGGTGACTGCCACCAATGCGAATCCCGTTCTCGACCTCAAGATGTCGACCGTGACAAGTGCCGCGACCTGTCCGAACACCGCGAACACAGGCACAGCCCTCCCCGGAGCCCAGGTCTATTCGGGACCGGCAACAAACGCCGCGTACCCGTCGGCCGCGAACCCCGGAATCTCGTTGACCAACGGCAGTTCCACGGTCTGGTGCATGCGCGCGTCGGTGAACATGACAGGAACCACCGCGGGCGGGGTGTCGACCAAGCTCGTTTTCACCTTCACGGCAAAACAGTCGTAGGACTCGATCGAGATGACAGGCGCAGGCGAATGACTACAAAAAACTCCCATCGACGTGAACGGACCGGCCCGCTGTGGTGGGTCAGCTCAGTTGTGACCTGGGTTTTGCTGTTCGCTCTGTGCGCGGTAATCGTCGTCACGATCGTGATACCGATCGTCACAGGCTCACAACGATTTACGATCCTCACGGGCTCGATGCGTCCTACCTACGAACCTGGCACACTCATCATTGTCAAACCTGTGGACGAGGGCGATCTGACCGTCGGAATGCCCATCACCTACCAACTCGAATCAGGCCAACCGACTGTTGTCACGCATCGGATCATTTCGATGAGCATCAGCACCAAGGGCGAACGCACGTTCATCACGCAGGGCGACGCCAACAACACCCCCGACGAGAAGCCGGTGCTCCCGGTACAGATTCGCGGCAAGGTGTGGTACTCGGTCCCCTATCTTGGTCACGTCAACAGTTGGCTGACCGGCGACCAGCGCAAGATCATCCTGACCGTTACGGTCGGCACGCTGGGTGTGTACGCGTTGTACATGATCGCCAGCGGGACACGTGAAAGTGTGCGCTCTCGCAACAAGAATCGGAGCGAGTCACAAGGATCCGCACCAGACGATTCAGCGAACACCGCAAATCCGGAAACAACCACGTCGACGAAAGATGGTGTGCACCATGGCGGGTAATGACACCTCGTTGCGTCAGCGTTTTTCCGGAGCCCGAAGCACTCGTATTCGGGCGCTGCTCTCACTCGGTATGGTGCTCGGAGTCGGCACTTTGAGCACCATGGCGGCCTGGGGTGCAACAGCCACATCCACGTCAGGAGACTTCTCCGCGGGAACCGTCAACCTGGTCGCCTCGAGCACTAACGTGGCCGAGGCAAAGAACATCACCATCAGCCTGTCGTCGAGCGCCATGACATCCACAACCGCTGTGACACAGAGTCTGACCGTGAAGAACACCGGGTCCTTCGGCGCCTCTCTTGACATCACGGCCCAGTCTCCCGCATCGACTCCGCCGAGTTTCGCTGCGGCGCTGAAAATCTCGGTGTATATGGATAGCACATCCTCTGGGTCGGCGTGCTCCGGCACTGCGCAAAAGGCAGAGCTCGCGCTGGTCGGCGGTGGCAGTACAGCGGCGCTCCTCGCAAGCCCGATAACGCTGGCTGCTGGGAACAGCAGGAATCTGTGCGTGAAAATGACTCTGGCCGCAGGTACTCCGGCAGGCGGAATCCTTCCCTATACGCAACTCAACATCGTGGGAACGGCGGTCTGAATCGATATGTCACACCACAACCGTCCGGACACGATCAATCGCCTCAAGCAGGCTGCGCTGACAACAGGCGCAGTACTCGGAATTCTGTGCATCATCGCCACGGCACTGTCATTTGCCTTCGGCATCAAACCCGTCGTCTTCCGATCCGGCTCGATGTCTCCCGCAATACCGACGGGCTCGTTGGCATTTGTGAAATCCCAACCAGTATCCGAATTATCGGTTGGCGACATTGTCAGTGTCACCACCAGCGGTGGCGAGAGACTCACTCACCGCGTGTACGGAATCGATCAGCTGGACAACAATCTGTCGTCGCTGACACTCAAAGGTGACGCAAACAATGCTCCCGACAGCGAAACATACGCTGTGGCCGACGCAGACCTGGTTGTATTCAGCATGAGTCGAGTCGGCTACGTCCTTGCGTGGCTGTCCGGCCCGATCGGAATCTTCGCCGGCGGATTGTTTGCCGGATCGCTGTTGATGATCGCATTTCGTCCAGCACCACGCGGCGAAGGTCCACCGAACGGCGGCACGCCTGGAGAGGGTATACCCAACGACACTCCGACTACACCCGAACACAATTCGCCTCGTTCACGTTCGACGCAGGTCTCGTCGCGCATCCTCACAGCACCCTGGCGGCAAAGGGAATTGATCCTCGTTACAGCTGCCGGACTGGGCGCACTGCTTACGATGTCACCGATCGGAAACACCGCCGCCTTGATCACCGACACCGCAACCGCAAAGACCGGCCAATTCGCCACAGTTCAAACCTTCACATGCGAGAACTTTTCACCCGGCTTTCTTTCCTCTGGCGCCCGAGTCACGTGGACGGCGCCAGGTGCAGGAATCTACACCTATCGCATCCTGGTACTCGACCCCGACGGCATCACCTATAGCGACAACATGCAGAGCGCCACCACCGTCGATATCACGCTCCCACCCGCACTTCTCGATCTGAGCGGCTCGTCTACAGTACGGATCTACTCGATTGAGAACGGACTGACGGCCCCCAGCTGGACAGGTTTCACTCTGGACAAAGGCTTCCTCCTCGGCGGAACATATTGCGGCTCGAAGATTTCCGGAACCAGCGCCGCCAGCAGAATGGCTGCCAGTGCGCCCACATCGACTCAGTCGACCGTAACCACTACTCCGGCAACAACAACACCGACGGTAACCACCACCACAGGTACCACCGAACCGACTCCATCCACGTCCGCGTCGACCACAACGACAACTACACCGACCACAACCACGCCGACGACTACTGCAAGCACAACACCGGAAACCACGACCACTACCGAGATCACAGCGACAACAACTACCCCACCCCCGACTGACACACAGGTCGGATCCGATCTCGTGTCAACAGGTCGGGACTCATACACCGCCCGCAAAATCCATAGCGACACAGGTATTTTCCTTGACGTGTACGACGCGCTCGGAACTCGGATCTATCGCACGTCCATCGAATCGACCGATGTACTGCACTGGCTCTCCGGCACCAACCAGTTGTGGATCATCGGCACGGCAGGCGCTGAATTCGTGGAATTCACAGCAGGAGCGGGATTGCGACAAAGCGCACCGGGCGACCTTCCGGCCGAGATCGAGGATTTGGTGCCCTGATGCAGAGGCAGATAAAGGGCGCGCTCGCAGCGACTGTCGCGCTGGTGGTCATGCTCGGTGGGGGGAACTCACTCGCAAAATGGGTCGACCAGGAAACACTGTCGGGCGCGAAGGTCACGGCAGGCACGCTGTCACTTGGGGCGTGTGTCAAAGATGGCGCGAGCGGGTGGTCCGAAAGGGTGTACGCGCCAGACCCCAACCCGAACACCTACACCGAAATTGCCGATATCGCTTCGTTCAGACTCCGGGCCGGCTACGACTACGTCTATTACTGCCATTCACGGGTTTCAGCTACCGGCCCCCGGTTGCGAGCATCGGTGACCGCGGACCCATCACTTGCCGGCGGCACTCTACCAACTACTGTCAACGCGTTCAGAACCTACGTAACAACACAGGCGAACGTCGAATTGTACAACAGCACACTGACTCCCAAGATTCGCAGCGACCTCACCTCTGCACAGAACGCCCAAGACATCTTGGTAACCGTGGCGTTCACCATCCTTCCGAACGACCCACTCAGTGCAGGCGGAACCCTGACCATGGCCGGCCTCAGCCTGGTCACCCAACAATTGGCGCCAACCTGAGCGACTAGCCGAGCGCTCGCTTCAGATCAGCCAACAGATCGGCGGTGTCCTCGAGCCCGACGGATAGACGCACGACGCCATCCGTAATACCCACTGCCGCACGGCCTTCCGGACCCATGGCCCGGTGCGTCGTCGTGGCGGGATGGGTGATCAAGGACTTGGAGTCACCGAGGTTGTTGGAGATGTCGATGACTCGCAGGCCGTTGAGAACCTCGAATGCCCGCTTCTTGCCCTCACCATCGGGGGCGTTGAGCTCGAACGTGACTACAGTTCCGCCGCCGCTCATTTGAGACTTCGCGAGCTCGTGCTGCGGATGGGAAGTCAGGTACGGGTACTTGACCCACTTGACGCCGGAGTGCCCTTCGAGGAATTCTGCGATCTCCAGGGCCGAAGCCACGGAGTGCCGAATGCGGACCGGCATGGTCTCGAGGCCCTTGAGCAGCGTCCAGGCATTGAACGGGCTGAGCGCAGGTCCGGTGTGCCGCATCAGTTCTCGAACGGGACCGCTGATGTACTCCTCGGTTCCGAGGATCGCACCGCCGAGCACGCGGCCCTGACCGTCGATGTGCTTGGTGCCGGAGTACACAACGACGTCGGCGCCCAGATCGAGGCTGCGCTGCAGCAGCGGTGTCGCGAAAACGTTGTCCAGCACTACCTTTGCCCCGGCTGCACGAGCAAGCTCCGACACCCGTCGAACGTCGACGAGGGACTGCATCGGGTTGGACGGCGTCTCGAAGAACACCGCCGTGGTAGGCACGGACAGCGCCTCTTCCCACTGTGCGTTGTCCTCGCCGTCGACAAAAACGACCTCGACGCCCCAGCGTGGGAGGATCTCGTTGCACACCACGAAGCAGGATCCGAAGAGGCTGCGCGCGGCAACCAGTCGGTCGCCGTTGCCCAACAGCGCACCCAACGCCGTGAAGACGGCCGACATTCCGCTGGCCGTCGCAAAGCAGGCTTCCGCGCCTTCGATCAGACGCAGACGCTCTTCGAACATCTTGACCGTCGGGTTGCCGTAGCGAGAGTAGACAAAGTGATCCACCTCGCCGGTAAAGGCTTGTTCGGCGGCTTCTGCACTCTCGTAAACGAATCCGGAGTTGAGGAACAGCGCTTCGGACGTCTCCTCGAACCCGGTACGCATCAGTCCGCCGCGAACACCGAGAGTGCCGAGACCGACGTCGTCCGGCAGCGCTCGTTGAAATGCGCCACCCTGGGGAATTCCGCTCACTGCTGCCTCCATGGCAAACCGATGGCCCGCCAACCTACAAGTCCGCGATGTCCGTCGGCACCCAATGCGCCTTCGAACCCGTCGAGCACGTTGAACGACGGGCCGATGCCCGCCGCAGTCGCAGCTTCCGCCGCACCGATGGAACGCTGTCCGGATCGACACAGGAAGATCACCGGACGCTCCGACCCGGAGGAATCGGCAGTGATGCCGGCTTCCTTCAACTGGTCGACGAAGTTGTCATTGCGCGCGCCGGTCGGGTGGCTCACCCATTCGATCAGTGCGGCCTGCTTGCCGAGGGAAGAGACGTCGGGGACACCGACGTACTTCCACTCTGCATCGGTCCGCACGTCGACCAGCACGGCGTCGGGGTTTTCGCGGAGCAGCTCCCAGGCTTGCTCCGGCGTCAGATCGCCTGCGTAACTCACGTAGTCCATGTTTTCACAAGACTGCCGTGAGCGCCTGAGCGGGCCGTCAGTTACAGACGACCCAGCGGTTGCCGTCACGGGTCAGTGCCCAGGTCGAGACTCGATCTCCCGCTCCGCCGCCGGTGATCGTCACGTCGGCCCTGCCGCGATCGCCGTTGACCTCGACCTTGTCCACGCCTTTGAGTTCGACGCTCCCGTCCACGCCCGCCAGCGGACCAGTGCTCGAGTTGAAGCTCGTGCAGGTCAGGGTCTTGATCGTCTCCGCATCATCGCGGTTCTCGGCATCGACGTAGTCGGTGACGGAACGGCTCACACGGTCGGACTCGGTGACGTTGTCCTCGGCCGGCGAAATCCACGACGCGACAAAGATGCCACCCAGAATCAAGGCGACGATGGCTACCGCCAAGAGGAATGGCCCCGCAGACGCCTTCTTGCCATCGATGTTGTCGGATTCGCGAAGCTTGTCACTCATAGTGCCAATACTCCCCCACAACTTGAAATTGTGGCCCGCCAAGGATCAGGCCCCTACCCCGAATACCCGAGACAACGGGAGAATGGGAAGAAAGAATAGGTTTACCCACAACCGATCGAGTGAGAGTGTGGATCCGTTCGGCCGCAACCGAGGCACTGTGCTTAGGTTCGGCTAAATTGGATACTTGTCGATATGTTGTCCGAACTTCGAAGAAGGTAGCTGTCCTCACGATGACTGACTCCAACCGCCCACTCCGGGTCGCGATCGTCGGCGCCGGCCCCGCCGGCATCTACGCCGCCGACGCCCTCATGAAATCCGACACCGCAGTCTCCGGCCGCGGCGTCAGCATCGACCTCTTCGAGCGCATGCCCGCGCCCTTCGGCCTGATTCGCTACGGCGTCGCGCCCGATCATCCGCGCATCAAGGGCATCATCACCGCCCTGCACAAGGTGCTCGACAAGCCTCAGGTACGCCTGCTCGGCAACATCGACTACGGCACCGACATCACCCTCGACGACTTGCAGTCGTTCTACGACGCGGTCATCTTCTCCACCGGCGCCAACGCCGACCGTGCGCTCGGCATCCCGGGTATCGAACTCGACGGCAGCTACGGCGCGGCCGACTTCGTCTCCTGGTACGACGGCCACCCCGACGTACCGCGTACGTGGCCGCTCGAAGCCGAGAAGGTCGCCGTCCTCGGCGTGGGCAACGTAGCGCTCGATATCGCCCGCGTCCTCGCCAAGACCGGCGACGAACTGCTGCCCACCGAGATCCCCGCGAACGTCTACGAGGGCCTCAAGAACAACAAGGCCGTCGAGGTTCACGTCTTCGGACGCCGCGGCCCGGCCCAGGCCAAGTTCACGCCTCTCGAACTGCGCGAACTCGACCACTCGCCGACCATCGAGGTCATCGTCGACCCCGAGGACATCGACTACGACGAGGGTTCCGAGCAGGCTCGCCGCAACTCCAAGCAGGTCGACATGGTTGCGAACACCCTGCAGGACTGGGCAATTCGCGACGTCGGAGCTCGCCCCCACAAGCTGTTCCTGCACTTCTTCGAGTCTCCCACCGAGATCCTCGGCGAAGACGGCAAGGTCGTCGGTCTGCGTACCGAGCGCACCCAGCTCGACGGCACCGGCAACGTCAAGGGCACCGGCACGTACAAGGACTGGGATGTCCAGGCCGTGTACCGCGCCGTCGGTTACCTCTCGCAGAACGTCACGCAGCTGCCGTTCGACGACCAGGCAGGCACTGTTCCCAATGACGCCGGACGCGTCGTCGCCGACGACAACGCCGAAGGCGCGGCCCGGTTCATGCCGGCCACGTACGTCACCGGCTGGATCAAGCGAGGCCCCGTCGGCCTCATCGGCCACACCAAGGGTGACGCCAACGAAACCGTCGCGAACCTCCTCGAGGATTCCGACAACTTCGCCGGCGCCGCAAACCCCGACGAGAACGCCGTCATCGAGTTCCTCGAAGGCAAGCAGGTGCCGTACACGACGTGGCAGGGCTGGTACCGCCTCGACGCCCATGAGCGCAGCCTGGGTGAGCCCGAGGGCCGTGAGCGCATCAAGGTCGTCGAGCGTCACGACATGTTGAAGGCTTCCGAGCCCGACCGCACCAACTGAGTGCACAGAAGTAACTGAACACAAGCCATCCGCCGGCCCGACGCGACCCAGGTCACATCGGGCCGGTGGTGTGTGCAGGCACCCAGGACAACAGGGCAAAATAGACTCCGTGTTTGACGCCCATGTGCATATCATCGACCCGCGCTTCCCGCTGGTCGAGAATCACGGGTACCTGCCTGAGCCCTTCACCGTGGCCGATTACCGGGCACGAGTTGCCTCGCTGAAGGGCCTGAGTGTGGACGGCGGAGCAGTAGTTACCGCGTCGTACCAGGGTAATGACCAGGAATACCTGAAGGCCGCACTGTCCGAACTGGGCGAAGGCTGGGTGGGCGTCACTGCTTTGCCACTCGATGCGACGGACGAAGACATCGTCGCTCTGGACGCGCTGGGGGTGCGCGCCGTCCGGTTCAACCTGCGCCGCGGCGCCACCGACCTGCGTCTGCTCGCCGATCTTGCCAACCGCGCATTCGATCTGGTCGGCTGGCACGCGGAGTTCTACGTCGATGCCACACTGTTGCTGTCGTTGGAACCTGTTTTCGCCAAATTGCCCGCGGTGAGCATCGACCATCTGGGGATGTCGACCCGCGGACTGCCGTATCTCCTCAACCTCGTCGACCGTGGGGTACGCGTCAAAGCCACCGGGTTCGGCCGCACCACCATCTCCGACGTCGGCGACGTTTTGCGACAGATCCACGCCGTCAACCCCGCTGCACTGATGTTCGGCACCGACTTACCCGGCACACGGGCACGTCGAGCTTTCGAGGTCCACGATCTGGACGTGATCGCCGAAGCGGTCGGCGACGACCTCTCCGCTGTCATGGGCGACAACGCCCGCTCCTGGTACCGCTGCGGTCAGGTGAACGCGACGGCGCCCAGCCACAGCCCCGCGGCGATCAGTGCTCCGAACAGTTCCACCAGCATGGACAATCCGACTGCCTTCACCGCGTGAAGCGTCGACGCCCAGGCGATGTCGTAGCGGCGCAGTCGCGCTAGTTCGGCGAAGTACGTTCCGGCGATGAATCCGAGGAACAACCCCACCACCGGGATCACGAAGAACCCGATGATGCCGACGACGCCGCCGACCACCACCGACAGGTTGGGCACTCCCCCGGATTTCATCCGCTTGCCGGGCCACGTGTACTTCACGATCCCGGTGACTACCAGCGCCAGCGTGGACAATGCGAACACCGTCCACGCCGTCGCGCCACCGGTCATGATCGCCCACACCAGAATTGCGCCGAAAACGAGAAGTGTCCCGGGCAGGATCGGAACGACGACTCCGATCAGACCGACCAGGATGACCAGCCCGACGAGGACCTCGGCCACTGGACTCATCCGACCGGACGCACTTTCGACGCGGCTTCACGGGCACGGGCGCGTGCGGTCGGGACATCAGTGGCCGTCGACACCGCAACACCCATGCGACGACGCGTGAAGCTTTCCGGCTTACCGAAGAGCCGCAGGTCCGTCTCGGGAACCGCGAGAGCTTCTGCGACACCGTCGAATCCGATCCCCTTTGCCTCCACGCCGCCGTAGATCACCGCCGACGCTCCCGGAGCCGTGAGCGTCGTGTCGACCGGCAAGCCCAGGATCGCGCGGGCGTGCAGTTCGAACTCGGAAAGTCGCTGCGTACGCAGAGTCACCAATCCGGTGTCATGCGGCCGTGGGCTCACTTCGGAGAAGAAGACGTCGTCGCCCTTCACGAAAAGTTCGACGCCGAAGATACCTCGCCCGCCCAGAGCTGTGGTCACCTTCTCGGCGACGTCTCGGGCCGAAGCGAGGGCAACCGCGGACATCTGCTGCGGCTGCCACGATTCGATGTAGTCGCCGGCCTCCTGCAGGTGCCCGATCGGCTCACAGAACGACGTCTCGACCTCACCGCTCTCGCCGACGGCACGAACCGTCAATTGGGTTATCTCGTAATCGAAATCGACAAAACCTTCGACGATCACCCGGCCGTGATTCACACGACCTCCGGCCATCGCGTAATCCCACGCGGCGTCGAGATCTTCGGCGGATCGAACCGTCGACTGTCCCTTCCCCGACGAGGACATGACGGGCTTGACGACGCACGGGAAACCGATTCGGTCTGTTGCTGCCTGCACTTCGGCAAGCGAGTCCGCGAAAGCGTACGGCGAAGTGGGCAGACCCAACTCTTCGGCTGCGAGTCGGCGGATTCCCTCACGATTCATCGTGAGCTGGGTGGCCCGAGCGGTCGGAATGACCACCGCGCCCCCACGCTCTTCGACGAGCGCAAGCGCATCCGTCGCGATTTCCTCGATCTCGGGAACCACGAAGTGAGGCTTTTCCAACTCGATGACGGCAAGCAGCGCTTCCGGATCGGTCATGTCGACGGTATGCGCACGATGAGCCACCTGGTGCCCAGGGGCGTCGGGATACCGATCCACCGCAATCACTTCGACGCCCAGACGCTGCAACGCGATGACAACTTCCTTACCCAACTCGCCTGATCCCAACATCATCACGCGGATGGAGTTCTCGGTCAGGGGAGTCCCGAATCGGAGTGGAAGCGTCGGCAGGTGCGAAGGCGTCGAATCAAGCTGCATGGGTGCGACTATATGCCAATCCCGATGCAGGTCAGCGCAGTTATCGGCCGTCCACCACACCTTCGCGGTGAAAACCTCGCCTGATCGTTCGTGGTACGGCAGGTTTGCGATAGGTGCGGGTGACCGTGTCCGGCTCGGAATTCTGTTGTGGCAAAGCGTCGTTGCCGACCTGACGCACTTTCACGAGGTTGCGCCCGGCACGCTTGGCGTCGTACAGAGCCTCGTCCGCGACGCTCATGAGGGTGGTCAACGTCGGCGTCGCATGATCGACCCACGCGACTCCGACACTGACGGTGCTCGTCACATCTGATTCGGCCGAGTACTCGACTTGTGCGCCGCGGACGGCCTCGGCGACGTCGACTGCTCGCGTGAAACTGCAGTCCGGAAGAAGAATGGCGAACTCCTCGCCGCCGAGCCTTCCGATCAGATCTCCGTCGGACAATCGGGCAGCGGCCCGTTCGGCGAAGTTCGCGAGAACGCTGTCACCGGTCATGTGTCCGTGAGTGTCGTTGATGCTCTTGAAGTGATCCAGGTCGAGCATCAGCAGGCCGACCGGGGACTGCGCTCGGGCCGCGTCGGCAAGTTCCGATTCCGCATGTCCGAGAAAAGCACCGCGCGAGAGGACCCCGGTCAAATGGTCGAATTCCACCGCGAGAAATAGTTCGCGCTCGGCTGCACGACGTTCCTCGGTCGCACAGGCCACCGCGATCGGCCCCAACGCGATCAACGTGACCGCAATGGACGTGATGACGTCCTCGTTCCAACTCGAGGTGCCCTGGTCCCCGATATCGAGTCGACCGCTACCCGCCATCATGAGTGACCACACCGACCAGACCACGGACACGAAGGCAGTACTCGGGACCGAGATACGAGTGGCACACCAGAGGAGAGCCGGAATTGGCAGGATCAGCGCGATCGGCCCTTCGATGTTGAGGGCGATCGGCACGCAGGCTGCAGTCGCGAGCAGGGGGACGCTCACTGTGGCGACAGTTTTGACGGTCAGTGTGCGGCGGAACTCGGCAAGGCTCGCGGGGACCGTGAAAGTGAGGATGAGGGGTAGAACCAGCAGGTACGCCATCACCTCGGTACTGCCCCAGTGCACGAAGGTGTCGGTGAACGACTGCCCGCGCAGCACTCGATCCAAGGCGCCCGCTGTGGCTGCGGTGCCGGTCGCCGCCGCGAACGAGACGAAGACGAGCCAGACCAGCGACTGCGAATCGACCAATCGGAACGGAGTGCGCTTCAAGTAGTGCAGAACAAGGACCCCGACCGTCACCCCGGCGAGATTCGCCCCGTTCAACTGCACCGCGAGCGACAGGGAGTTGCCGGTTACCAGGTCAGCGCAGACGTATCCGACCGACGCGGCGATCCACGTCGGCCACTCGATCAGAACCGGCCACCTGACCATCATTCCCAGCAGCAGCGCGTTCGCGCACCAGAACGTCGCGAGCAAACCTGGTGGGCGCGTGAGGATGCCGATCAACGAAGCCGCAAGCACGACGGACAGCACGAGGAGAAGACGCAGAAAGCGACTTGTCCTTACCATGCGTCACCTCGCGGTCGGCTACCTCTGAAGACAGGAGCACTGGAAGTCGCGACACGTTTGCATGCCGTCGACGGTATGTCGATGTCGTCGAACCATCGTACGCAGGTGCGCCCACCCACTGGCCTTCGTTCAATCGCCGAAACACCAGCTACGAAAGCCCCCGCAAATACGGGTGCCCTCCGACCACGAGAGTGGACAGAGGGCACCTGCAATGCAATCCGAAGTGCAGAGCCGAATGGATCTGCCGGAAAGGTATGACTATTCGGCGGATCCGCTGGAGAGACCCGAAAGCGAACCGGTGGACGAGCCCTCGCCCTCGCCGGACAGCGATTCGGTGGGAACGGACTTGAGGAAAGCTCCGAGCGCGGTGAGCAGGGGTCCGAGGGTGCTGAGTGATCCGAACATAGGAGTTTCTCCTGTATGTGAGGTGGTGTGATGTTCCAGCGCCAGACCGGCCGCAGGCGGTGACCGGAATGGTTCGGGAACTCCTGCCGCGCGGAAAGCGGAACCGCCCCCCGAACAACATCCCGAGCTGTGATGTAGCGCACTACCTTGGCGCTGTGTGCATTTATAGACCGACTATTCGCGCTTGTCCAGCTACCAAATAGCTACCACCGCGAACTGCCAGTAACACCTTTCGCCATAAGTGCAGCTAAACAGGCAATTTCATTGATCAAATCGTTCCTGAATGTGATTTAGCTCACACAGCATATAGAAGAAGTGTGGCTCGCAGACAACTGCGAGCCACACTTTCGGACAAACGGGACTTACTTATCAGCAGCCGAACCGGTTCCGGAGGTGAGTGAGCCACCACCGAGAGCCGTGAACAAGTCCTTGAGTACCGGAATGAACGTCTTGACGACGCCGCTGAAGTCTTCGAGTGAACCCATGTCGGGTCTCCTTTTCTCGGGATGCAGTTGAAGGAAGTGGGGACCGAGAACTACTCGGCGGCAGAACCGGCCGAGCCTGAGGAATCTGCCGATCCCGCATTGAGCTTGGTCACGAACGCCAGGACGCTCTTGAGGAAGGCGTCGAGATTCTGGATCGAGGTCATGCGACTACTCCTGTGTTTGTTTCGAAAAATGCCGGCGCTCGAACGTCAGGAGTTCGAGCTGGCCGAATCCAGACCCTGGAGGGTCTTGAGCATGTTGACCAGGGGGAGAAGCTGGAGAATGCCCCAGCCCATACCGTTGGCCTTGAGAAGGTTTCCGAGGGATCCCATGTGTGACTCCTTGCATGAATATCGATGACGCGACGCACGTTTTGTTCGCTCCGCCCCTTTGTAGCCAAGCTAAATACGTACGTCCAGTTTGTTTCTGTCCAGACAAAAACGTGACATATTGGATCAAAATGTAAACCTGCAGTTCAGCCGCTGTGACCTGAATCCAATCTCAAACTCAAGTGTGTCCGACATCACAGTCAATTAGGGCAAAAGAACGCAATCGTCAGAGTCGGTGCCGACCTCGACCGCGATCTGTCATACCGTGTGCGTGTGATCAATCGCGAACGAGCGGCAACCCACGCAACTCACCGGGAACCGTCGTGTTAGCAAAACTCCTCAAGGCGTACCTGCCGCCCTACCGCTGGTTGCTTGCCGGAGTCCTCGCACTTCAACTCTTCGGGGCCATCGCGTCGTTGGTCCTCCCCACGCTCAACGCGCGGATCATCGACGACGGCGTCGCCCGCGGCGACACCGGATTCATCATGTCCACCGGCGGGATCATGCTTCTGGTCTCGCTTGCGTCGATCATCGCGTCGATCGCGTCGACCTATCTGGCCGCAAAATCGTCGATGGGATTCGGCCACGACGTTCGAGGCGCCTTCTACAAGGCCGTCGGCAGTTTCTCGGATCGCGAATTCAACAGTTTCGGTGCGCCGACGCTGATCACACGAAACACCAACGACGTCCTGCAGATCCAGGCCCTGGTCATGCTGACGTCATCAATGCTCGTCAGTGCCCCACTGATGTGTATCGGTGGCATCATCATGGCGCTGCGCGAGAACCTGCAGATGTCCTGGCTCCTGACGATTTCGGTCCCGCTGCTCGGCATCACCGTCTCGGTTGTGGTCGCCAAGCTGATCCCGCACTTCCGGACGATGCAGACGCGGATCGACAACATCAATCGATCACTGCGCGAACAGCTCACCGGTATGCGTGTCATTCGCGCCTTCGTTCGCGAACCTGACGAGACGATCCGCTTCGACAAAGCCAACAAGGAACTGACCGATACCTCGCTCCTCATCGGTCGGTACCAGGCGGTTCTGTTGCCCACCGTCATGTTGATCGCCAACCTGTCGAGCGTCGCGGTGCTGTGGTTCGGCGCGCATCTGGTCGACACCGGTGACATGCAGATCGGTCAGATCAGCGCCTTCCTCGCCTACGTCATGCAGATCCTGATGTCGGTAGTCATGGCAACCATGTTGGCCGTCGTGATTCCGCGCGCGGCCGTGTGCGCCGACCGCATCACGGAGGTGCTCGACACCGAGCCGACCGTGCCTGCGCCCGCCCAACCTCTGCGCCCGACCAGTCCCTATGGTGTTGTCGAGTTCGGAGGAGCCGGATTCACGTATCCGGGAGCAGAAACGCCGGTCCTGTCGAATGTCTCGATGCGATGCATGCCGGGCACGGTCACCGCGATCGTCGGCAGTACCGGTAGCGGCAAATCGACCTTGGTCTCACTCATCCCCCGACTCTTCGACGTCACGGCCGGCGCTGTTCTGGTCGACGGCTTGGACGTCCGCGGTTGGGATCAGGACGAACTCTTCGCCAACTTCGGATACGTACCGCAGAAGGCCTACCTGTTCGCCGGCACGATCGCGAGCAATATCCGCTACGGAAACCCGACGGCCACCGACGACGACATCTGGGCAGCCCTCACCATCGCTCAGGCAGACGACTTCGTCAGGGAACTGTCCGACGGTCTCGAGTCACCCATCGCCCAGGGCGGCGGCAATCTCTCGGGCGGACAAAGACAGCGTCTCGCCATCGCCAGAGCTGTGGTCCGCAGACCCCGGATCTTCGTGTTCGACGATTCGTTCTCCGCACTCGACATGCACACCGACGCTGCAGTCCGGCGCGAACTTCGTACGGTCTCGACGCATTCGACTGTCATCATCGTCGCGCAACGCGTCGCGTCCATCATTGATGCAGACCAGATCATGGTCCTCGAGGACGGCGCTCCTGTCGGCCTCGGCGACCATCAGTTCCTCTTGGCCAACTGTCCGACCTAC
Source organism: Rhodococcus sp. NPDC057135 (assembly GCF_042670865.1). Taxonomy (NCBI): domain Bacteria; kingdom Bacillati; phylum Actinomycetota; class Actinomycetes; order Mycobacteriales; family Nocardiaceae; genus Rhodococcus; species Rhodococcus sp. NPDC057135. The sequence continues at coordinate 22,060 of NZ_JBHUUU010000005.1, read as the reverse complement.
CAAGAGATCGTGGCTTCCCAGATTCCCGCGGAGATGAGCGCATGACCAGCCCGCAGGACCCGACATGGGGCAGTCCCAACAGCCAGTATTTCGACGATGCGCCGACCGTAGTGTTCGACAAGATCCCGAACGAACCGGAATCCGCGGACGGCGCGGCGAAGTCGAGCAACCCCGAAAATCCCGACAAAGAACCGAAGCCCGCGCTGACCGCGACGGACACCAAACCACGCCACTTCAAGGCGACGATGAAGCGGCTTCTCTCGCTTCTGCAGCCACACAAGTTTGCAGTCTGCTGTGTCGTCGTTGCGACGATCGCCAGCATCGCACTTTCCGTCGCAGTGCCGAAGATCCTCGGACACGCTACGGACCTCATCTTCGCCGGGTTCATCGGCAAGAGCCTGCCGGCCGGACTGACCCGCGATCAGGCAGCAGAGGCGATCCGGGCATCAGGAAATTCGACCTTCGCCGACCTCGTCGCCAACTCGACCGACGTCGTTCCCGGTGTTGGTCTGAACTTCGACGCCATCGGCAACGTCGTCGTGCTCGCGATCGGCGTGTACCTGCTCTCGTCGCTGCTGGCCTGGTTGGAAGCATTCCTCCTCAACATCATCGTCCAGAAGACCATCTACAACCTGCGTGCCTCGGTCGAGGCGAAGCTTCACCGCCTGCCCCTTCCGTACTTCGACAAGACACCGCGTGGCGAGATCCTCAGCCGCGTCACCAACGACATCGACAACATCTCGTCGACGTTGTCGTCGACCTTGACCTCGCTCCTGACGTCGGTGCTCACCGTCCTCGGTGTCCTGACGATGATGTTCGTCATCTCTCCGATGCTCGCCCTGATCGCGCTGATCGCCGTGCCGGTATCGGTACTGCTCGTTGCCAGGGTCGCCAAGCGCGCCCAGGTCTTGTACAAGGCTCAGTGGGCCGAGACGGGCAAGATCAACGCGCAGATCGAGGAGAACTACAGCGGTCGCGATCTGGTTCGCGTGTACGGACACCAGGCCGAAGCCGAGCGTGAATTCGCCGAGCAGAACAAGAAACTCCTCGACGCGTCCTTCGGCGCACAGTTTCTCTCCAGCCTGATCATGCCGGTCATGAACTTCGTCGGAAACATCACCTACGTGCTGCTCGCGGTGGTCGGCGCACTCAAGGTCGCCAGCGGCAACATGTCGCTCGGTGACGTTCAGGCGTTCATCGTCTACTCACGTCAGTTCAGTCAGCCGCTCACGCAGATCGCGTCCATGTCGACGAGTCTGCAGTCTGGCGCAGCCTCGGCCGAGCGGGTTTTCGAGCTTCTCGACGAGCCCGAGCAGTCACCCGACATCGACGTGCCGCTACTCCCGGAGCCTGCCGGACGCCATCGCAACGTCGGTCACATCGAGTTCGAGAACGTCTCCTTCCGTTACGAGCCGGACAAGCCGCTGATCGAGAACGTGTACCTGACGGCTCGGCCAGGGCAGATGGTCGCCATCGTCGGACCTACCGGCGCCGGCAAGACCACCCTGGTCAACCTGCTCATGCGCTTCTACGAAGTCGACTCGGGCCGAATCACTCTCGACGACGTCGACATCTCGCAGATGCGTCGCGCAGACCTGCGCAAGCACGTCGGAATGGTTTTGCAGGACACGTGGCTCTTCGGCGGCACGATCCGCGACAACATCGCGTACGGCCGACTCGACGCCAGCGAATACGAGATCCACGAAGCAGCACGCGCCGCCTTCGTCGACCGCTTCATCCACACGCTCCCGAACGGGTACGACACCGTGCTGGACGAGGAAGCGTCGAACATCAGCTCCGGCGAGAAGCAGCTCATCACGATTGCCCGCGCCTTCCTGTCGGAGCCTTCGCTGCTGATCCTCGACGAGGCAACCAGCTCGGTCGACACACGCACGGAACAACTTGTGCAGCAAGCAATGTCCGCGTTGCGCGTCGGGCGTACCAGCTTCATCATCGCGCACCGACTGTCCACCATCCGCAACGCCGATCTGATCGTCGTGATGGAGGCGGGCAAGATCGTCGAGCAGGGCACACACGACGAACTCATCGCAGCAGCGGGCGCCTACTTCCGTCTCTACAACGCCCAGTTCGAGGGTGCCGCCGTCTAGTGATCGGCGCCTCCCTCGGCGGACACAGTGCCCCGGAGCACACCTGATCGATCCGACAGGTTACCGTCGGGTCAGAAGTGTTGTCACCGTCTGAATTGGGAGTGCGTGTGTCTGCAGAAGCTGTGGAGAAGAAGGGCCCGCTCGCGGGCATTCGGATCGTGGAATTCGCTGGATTGGGACCGGGCCCGCACGCCGCGACGCTGTTGGCGGACATGGGTGCCGACATCGTCATCGTGCAGCGCGCAGGGCAGATTCCGCAGGACTCGAACGCAACCGACCAGATCAAGCGCGGCCGCCGCATCGTCGAGGCCAACTTGAAGGACCCGGCAGACGTCGCCAAGGTGCTCGATCTCCTGGACCGCGCCGACGTCCTCATCGAGGGCTTCCGCCCCGGCGTCATGGAGCGTATGGGACTCGGACCCGACGTGGTGTCGGAGCGCAATCCGCGTCTCGTCTACGGCCGCATGACGGGCTGGGGCCAGGAAGGCCCGCTCGCCAACGCCGCCGGTCACGACATCAACTACATCTCACTGACCGGTGTCCTCAACGCCATCGGACGCAAGGGTGAGCGCCCCGTTCCGCCGCTCAACATGGTCGGCGATTTCGGCGGCGGTTCCATGTTCCTGATCTTCGGCATTCTGTCGGCTCTCGTCGAGCGCTCGACGTCCGGTAAGGGCCAGGTCGTCGACGCGGCGATGGTCGACGGCACTCTCGCGCTCTCACACATGATGTGGGCATTCCGCGGTCGCGGCGTCTGGTCCGACGAGCGCGGCGTCAACCTCCTCGACACCGGTGCCCCGTTCTACGACACCTACGAGACCTCCGACGGCAAGTACATGGCCGTCGGATCCATCGAACCGCAGTTCTACGCACTGCTGCTCGAGGGCCTCGAACTCGATCCCGCGACGCTCCCCCATCAGATGGACACGTCCAAGTGGGACGACATGAAGAAGCTCTTCACCGAAAAGTTCCTGTCCAAGACACGCGACGAGTGGGCCAAGATCTTCCTCGGCACGGACGCCTGCGTCTCGCCGGTCCTGACGTTCGCCGAGGCACCGTCGAACGAACACATCGCGGCCCGCGGTTCGCTGATCGAGCTCGACGGCGTCACCCAGCATGCACCGGCGCCGCGATTCTCGCGCACGCCCACCACGACGCCCGCCGCCCCGGCGCGTGAGGCGACGGATATCGACACGGTCTGGACCTAGGGCCTTCGGCCCCGTGCGCGGTTAAGGAGCCTCGGGACTCTTCAACCGCGCACGGGGCGTCAGCCCAACCTGTAGAACCTGAACATCTCGTGCTCGATAGGCAGCACGTCCACCCGCTCGAAACCTGCTGCCTTGGCATAGCTTTCGAGTGTCGAGTGCCTCATCACCGTCCCGGTGCCAATGCTCCCCGGATGCGAAAGACTGTCCGGCAAGCAACAGGTCAGGGAAAAGCCGTACAGCAATTGCTCGATCGGACCCGCCTCGGGATCGAACGCATCCGCCGTTCGTTCGTCCATCACGATCACCGGAGCGCCCGGCTGGGCGATCGCCCGAGCCGTGGACAGAAATCCCACCGGATCCGGTACGTCGTGCAGGCACTCGAAAGCAAAGACGGCATCGTAGGTCCCGGCATCGGCTCGGCCGGTCTCGGGAGCTTGGCCGGCAACGTCGACCAACGAGAAATGCACGCGGTCCTCCACCCCGCGATCATGGGCGTTGCGACGGGCGGCGTTCACCGAGGCTGCGTCGACGTCGAAGCCGTGCACCTCGATCTTCGGGTAGCCGAGGGCGAGCGCGATCGACGACCAGCCCTCCCCCATTCCGAGATCGGCGACCCGCCCGCCGTCCGAAAGAACGGCATGCAGGTCGGTGACTACCGGCAGGAATTGCTGACAGAGCTGCTGCAGATACATCGGCCGGTTCAGCAGTGCCTGGCCCTCGCGAGCGTCGGGTCCCATCGATTCCCACGTGACTCCACCGCCGTGGCGATAGGCGTCCAGTAGACGTGGCATCGACCCCGTCGTCGCGACGAACAGCCTCGCCAGCGGCGTCAGGAACAGCAGGTTTTCGTCATCGACCAACACTTCGGCGTGGGCCGGCGACAGGCTGTACCGACGATTGGCATCCGAATTGACGTCCACATATCCGGCCACGGCCTGCTGCTCGAGCCACTCCCGCGCATACCTTTCGACGGTCCCCGTCCGGTCCGCCAGCTCCGTCGACGTGAGCGGGCCGTAATCACTCAGCGCGCGGTACCAGCCCAGCCGGTCGCCCAGATACACAGCCTGCAGCTCCGACGCGCCGAGTGTAGCCGCGAACAATCGCTCTGCCAGCGCCTCCGCCGCACTGGTTCCCGCTGCGCCTGTACCGTCTACGACCGTCATGCCTGACCTCCTGGTTTCACACCTCTTTCAGTGTGTGTACCCAGTTCTCAGACGACGACCATTCGTTGGTCGGCCGTGTCGCGATCCGTCGCGAGAGTGTCGTATGCAGCGGCGATGGATGCAACGCCGCGAATGAGGTCCTCAGGAGAACGCGCGTACGGCACGCGGATGAATCGTTCGAACGCGCCTTCGACGCCGAAACGGGGGCCGGCAGCGAGGAGCACTCCGAAGTTGGGTGCCACCGCCGCCAATGCCGTCGAGACGGGCGCCGACATACGCATCCAGACCGACATTCCGCCGGAGCCGATGGTGGGGCGCCAGTCCGGCAGACGCTCGGCCACCGCACCGAGGAGTACCGCGCGCTGTTCGCGCAGAACTTCGCGACGCTGTTCGAGGAGCGAGCGGTCGTCGGCGAGCAGGTAGGCGGCCGCAAGCTGATCCATGACGGGAGTACCGAGATCGATCGCGGCACGCGCTCCGACCAACTGTGTGATGAGCGCGGCGTCGGCGCGAATCCAGCCGACACGCAGTCCACCCCACAGCGACTTCGCCGTCGAACCGAGCGTCACCACTTCGGTTTTCGCGGCGCCTCGCCCGTGCGAGGCGACCGGCGCCGGCGGTGGTGCGTCGAGCCACAGGTCCACCATCGTCTCGTCGACGACCAGAGTCATCCGCGTTTCGTGCGCGATCTTCGCAAGTTCGGCGCGCCCGGCAGAATCCATGCAGAGTCCGGTCGGGTTGTGGAAATCGGGAATCAGGTACGCCATTCTGGCAGCGGTTTGCCTTGCTGCACTTCGAATCCCGTCGAGGTCCCAGGCTCCGGCTGCCGCGAATTCCGGCCGTACCGGTACCGGGACCGGTCGAGCACCGTTTCGCCGAATTGCTTCCAGCGCATTGGGATACGTCGGATGATCGACCAGCACTCGCTCGCCGGGCGAGGTGAGCACCGAGAGCAACAACCGAAGCGCGTGCTGCGCGCCCGAGGTCACCATGATCTGCTCGGCGGTGGTGGGCAGACCTCGCGCTGTGTAGCGCTGCGCGATCACGTCGCGCAAGTCGCCGATTCCGACCGGTTCCATCCCGTGTGTGGGCAGGTAGTTCGGAAGTTCCCGCAGCGCAGACGCATACGCGAGTTCGACTTGAGCCGCGGGAGCTGCCATCGCGGCATAGCTGAGGTCGACGACGGGTCCACTGGGCCCCGGCTGATGAGAGCGGAACATCAACCCGTTGGGCTGAGCACCGGCCGGTAAGGCCACCGTGCTTCGCGAGCCCTGCCGGCTGATCAGGTACCCCTCGTCGCGCAACACCGAGTACGACGACGTGATCGTGGTCCGGCTGAGTTCGAGCACCGTCGCAAGTTCGCGCTCACTGGGCAGCGCGACACCGAGCGGAACGCGACCGTCGTGCACGAGCAGGCGGATACCGTCGGCAAGCGCACGGTACGCGGGCCTGCGTCCGGACTCTTCCTGCCAGGAGCCGAGATCACGCGCAAGTGAACGGGCACCAAGAACTCGGGTCATCATGCAGTCCAGTATCGACAACTTGGCTATGTATTTCAATACCAGTCGAGTTGATCATATGTCCATGACTACCTTCGCAACCCTCATCGGCATCGGCCTCTTCGTGGCACTCGTCTACTTCTTTGCACCCGCCGAAGGTGAAGGTACCTACATTCGCGTCGAGCAGTTTCGCCTGGCAGCACCCCTCGGCGGTATCTTCCATGACGCGACTGCAGACTGCGAGAACAACCCTGTCAGACCTCTGTGCGATTGTGATCAAGGGGAAGAATTCACTGATCTCAGTCCAGTTCCATAAAACTGGACTCTTTGCGTACCCAGAAAGTCTCCAGAGAGGGTTTCCATACCGGCTTCCAAGAAGATTCTCTACATCGACCTCGACAACACCCTGGTCAACTTCCAGTCGGGCATCGATCGCCTGACCGACAGCGTCCGAGAAAAGTACAAGAACGACCTCGACGAGGCGCCGCACATCTTCTCTCGGATGGACCCCCTCGAAGGTGCTATCGACGCCTACCACCAACTGGCGCAGCAGTTCGACACCTACATCCTCTCGACAGCGCCGTGGAAGAACGCCACAGCCTGGCACGACAAGGTTCTGTGGGTCCAAGAGCACCTCGGAATGGAGGAGGGCAGCGTCGCGTACAAACGACTGATCCTCTCGCACCACAAGCACCTCAACCGAGGCGACTTCCTCGTCGACGACCGCGGAGCAAACGGTGCAGACCGATTCGAGGGTGAGTGGATCAAGTTCGGCACCACCAAGTTTCCCGACTGGAAGACCGTCACCGCACACCTGTCGAAGTTGGCTTGAAACACGAAATCCCCGTTCCTGCTTGCAGGAACGGGGATTTCGACGAAGCGAACTAGCGGACGATCTCGCGCCGGACGATCGTCTCGTCGCGGCCGGGGCCGACACCGATGCAGGAGATGAACGCACCTGAGAGCTCTTCGAGTCGAAGCACGTAGTTCTGCGCATTCTGCGGCAGTTCCTCGAAGGTGCGAGCCTCCGAGATGTCTTCCCACCAGCCAGGCATCTCTTCGTAGATGGGCTTGGCGTGGTGAATGTCGCTCTGCGACATCGGCATTTCGTCGTGGCGGACACCGTCCACCTCGTACGCGACACAGATCGGCACGGTGTCGAGGCTGCTCAGCACGTCCAGCTTGGTGAGGAAGTAGTCGGTGATGCCGTTGACGCGCGTCGCGTAACGCGCGATGACAGCGTCGAACCATCCTGTGCGACGTGCGCGTCCGGTGGTGACACCGACCTCGCCGCCCTGCTTGGCCAGGTATGCACCGTGATCGTCGAACAGCTCCGTCGGGAACGGGCCGGAACCGACACGCGTCGTGTACGCCTTCAGAATTCCGAGGACCGTGGTGATCTTGGTGGGACCGATTCCCGAACCGACTGCCGCGCCACCCGAAGTGGGGTTGGACGAGGTCACGTACGGGTACGTGCCGTGGTCGACGTCCAGCAGAGTGCCCTGCGAACCTTCGAGCAGAACGGTCTCGCCGCGCTCGAGGGCGAGGTTGAGTTCCAGGCGCGTGTCCGAGATGCGGTGCTTGAAACCCTCGGCCTGCGTCAGTACCTCTTCGACGACCTGCTGCGGGTCGAGTGCCTTGCGGTTGTAGATCTTGACCAGCACCTGGTTCTTGAATTCGAGTGCTGCTTCGACCTTCTGAGTCAGGATCTTCTCGTCAAGGACGTCCGCGGCACGAACACCGACACGGGCGATCTTGTCCTGGTAGCACGGGCCGATACCGCGGCCGGTCGTGCCGATCTTCTTCGCTCCCAGGAAGCGTTCGGTGACCTTGTCGATGGCCACGTGGTACGGCATGATCAGGTGCGCATCAGCAGAAAGCAGCAGGCGGGACGTGTCCACGCCGCGCTCTTCCAGGCCTGCCAATTCGGTCAACAACACACCCGGGTCGACGACGACACCGTTACCGATGACGTTGTTGACGGCGGGGGTGAGGATTCCGGACGGGATGAGGTGCAGTGCGAACTTGTCACCGTTCGGCAGAACCACGGTGTGTCCGGCGTTGTTACCGCCCTGGTATCGCACGACCCACTGAAGCTGCTCGCCCAGTAGATCTGTAGCTTTGCCCTTACCTTCGTCGCCCCACTGGGCGCCGATCAGGACGATTGCCGGCATGACGTTGTCTCCTACGGTCGACGTGCAGCAGTTGTCCCGCCGCATTGGTACTGCCTGGCTTCCGCGCACATGATGCAGCGCCGAACTGTTGCAGTGACCGAAGGAGCAGTCTAGCCCAGAGCACCAGACCAGACCTGACGGTCCAGAATTTGGCCGGTGACCATCACGATTGCGAGTCGACACAGACACTCGCACTAAGATCGTCGGCAGTGATTCGGACGGCCATTTCGGGGAAGGGTGGCGAGGTCCCACTACCCGAGAAGAAGTCTGATCGAGCTAGGAGTGGCTTTGACCCCTGTGGTGCTCAAATGTGGCGATTCGCCGGTTCCACTCCCCCTGGGTGAACTCACGTCGTTCACTGTCCCCGAGCTTCCGGAGAAGCAAGACTTCGACGAGGCACTGTCCCAACTGCAGGTCGTGACGGAGCCGCGCTTGATCGTCGTGGGCAACGACGGCGCGTTTGCCGCGGCATTGACGCGGTTGATGCGACTCGAGCGACTCCACGTCGAACTCGCCTACGTCACCGAGAACAGGTCCGATGCAACCGACGCGTACAAACTCGCGACCGGTGCACGGGCTGCGCGCACGGCGTTGAAAGGCGCAGTCCACACCGTGCCGCTCATTCGTGACGACGCCGGAATCGCGCTGGTCGGCGCAGCAACCGTCACGGGTCCAGCCGACGCCGCCGAACTGATCGGCGAGGCCTACGTCGACGACAACAAACTGTTCTCCGGCACAGTCCCCGGCATCCGGATCGTGCCGAGCCCCAAGCTCCCCGGCATCAAGGCATCTGTCGATCGAAAGAGTCGATGGGGCGGACGACGCTGGCTGGAAGGTCGAGCGATTCAGCTGGGCTCGCCGGCAGCGCGACTGGTTCGCGACGGTGTGCCCAACCCGCGCGATCTCAAGCGTTCGACCTTCTACCGGCACGACAAGACTTGGTTGTTGGTCAGGTGAGAACCGGAGCAGCACGGTCGGCGGTTCGACCCAGCCCCGTCTTCCTCGGCGTAGTTGCCGTCACCGTCATTGCCGGAGTCGTCGCTTGGAACTCGACGTGGGGTTCCATCGCGGGCCGCGCGGGTGTCTTTGTCCTCGTGGTTGCCGGCTGGGTGGTCACGCTGTGCTTGCACGAGTTCGCCCATGCGTATCTGGCGTGGCGTCACGGAGACACCGACGTCGAGGCTCGTGGCTACCTGACGCTCAACCCGCTCAAGTACAGCCATCCGATGCTCTCCATCGGACTGCCGGTGCTGTTCATCGCGTTGGGCGGCATCGGGCTTCCCGGCGGCGCCGTGTACCTGCGCACCGGGATGTTCCCGCCCAAGGTGCAAGCGCGAATATCGCTCGCCGGTCCGTTCACGAACGCCGTCGCCGCGGTGATCCTCCTCGTCGTCATACGTACGTACGGCTCAGGGGCCGAGCATCTGACGTTCTGGGCCGGCCTCAGTTTTCTTGCCTTCCTACAGGTCATGGCAACAGTCTTGAACCTGCTCCCCGTCCCCGGTCTGGACGGTTACAACGCGCTGGAGCCGTACCTCGCACCCAACACACGGCACCAACTCGAACAGTTCAAGCCGTACGGGCTGCTCCTGTTGGTTGCGCTCCTGTTTGTCCCGCAGATCAATGTCGTCTTCTTCGACGCGATCTACTGGATCTTCGAATTGAGCGGGGTGTCCGACTACTACGCCATGCTCGGTAACGCCCTCATGCGTTTCTGGACGTGATCGAGTGCGCTGGAGGAGACTCGTGAGAGTCTGACATTTCAGACATTCATTCTTCTTCAGGGGAGCATCGATGATTGCGACGTCATTTCAGTCCGGCGGAGTGGAGTACACCCTCACGCGGGCCGAGATTCGACACGTTGAAGCACTGATCGACTTGCTCGCCGACGACCCGATCGGGAGCACTCGGGAGACGACCAACCCCGAGGCCCGAATGATCTACGAGGACGCGTTCAGACGAATCGACGAGGATCCGGCGCAACTCCTCGTCACAGTTCTTGTCGGCGACGCTGTCATCGGCACAATGCAATTGACCTTCATTCCGGGTATGAGCCGGATGGGCGCGACGCGACTGCAGATCGAAGCCGTTCGCGTGCACGAGGACTTCCGTAGCAAGGGCATCGGCAGTTCGATGATCCGCTGGGCCTGCGAAGAAGGTGCCCGGCGCGGCGCCTTCCTGGCGCAGCTCACCTCGGATCAAACTCGCAAGGAAGCTCACGACTTCTACGAGCGACTCGGATTTGTCGCCTCCCATGTCGGGTTCAAGAAGTCACTGAGCTGACGCCCAGCCACCAAGACTCCAGAACACAGGCTCGAGCACCGGGGCATGATTGTGCCCCGGTGCTCGCGTCTTCAGTTGTGGAGGTTCACGCCGCTGTCGGTGGACTGTTCCCATCGATCGGATGCTGGAACGGATCGATCGACATCGGGGGGTAGAACACCGTTTTCCGATCCGGGCCTATCTCCACTCGCCACTGCGTGCGGTGCAGTGTCCGATGATGACGACCACACAACAAGATCAGATTGTCGAGATCCGTTGGGCCACCATCATTCCAGTGAACAATATGATGAGCATCGCACCACCCCGACGGTGCCCCGCACCCCGGAAACGCGCACCCGCCATCACGCACCGCCAACGCCCGCCGCTGCGGAACCGTCGCGGTCCTTGCTTCCTTGCCGCAGTCGAGCGGAACACCATTCTCGTCCAACAAAATCCGGGTGACCGTGCAGTCGCAGGCCAACATCCGGGCAGTGTCGATACTGACCGGGCCCACCCAATCCGTCCACGCGAACCCGAGTTCCTCCGTCGACGGCAGTAGATCCTTCAAAGCCTGCATATCGGTCATGTCTTTCGCCGACGCAGTCACCGTGATGTGCGGTTTCACCCCGCCCTCGATCGGACCCAACCCCGCCCGCTCGTACCGCCGCAACAACTCACAAAACCCATCCGCCCGCCGTAGCGCCGGAGTGCGGGTGTCTTTGACGCCGTCTTTCTCCGGCGTCGGCGCCGACAAACTCGACAACAACGTGATCAGACGGGCCCCGTTGACCGCATCCAGATCGCCTTTCACGCTGACCCGCCCGTACAAGCCTTTCGAGGCATAGAACTCGTTACGCTCCGAATCCTCACCCACCGGAACGCCGTCTTCACGCTTGCCGTACTGCTTCTCGATCCGCCGGATCGCTGCCCGCACCGCATCACAATCCGCGATGTTCTTCGACGCCAGGCCAAGCAGAATCCCGCGGGCCTTGTCCACATCCGTCGGCGTCATGTTTTTCGGCGGATGCTGACAAAACGACGCCACCTGACGTGCCTTCAACGCATCCACATCGCCGCGGTGGAACGCATCCGCCACAACAGGTTCGAGCAGAAGCAACCGCGCCAGACTGACCAATAGGCTGCACTCACCGATCTCCACATTCGTCGAACCGTGCAACCACTGCGCGATCGCCCGAAAACCCTTCCCGACCACAGACTCCCGGGAAAACATCTCCACGATCAGCAACACCATCCGCGACTGCAACTCGTGCCGGACGCGCACCAGATCCAGAACCTCACTCTTGAGGCCCTCACCATCCAGCTGCCACGCTTCCCGACTGTCCATACCGAAAGTTTAATCGAACATACTTTCGATAACCAGAGACATAACGGACAACTTCAAAACAGACCAACAGCTCGAGAGCTGTTGAGATGCATCGCTATTCGCGCAACCGCCCGCGCGATTTGTTGACAGATACCCGCAACTCCCCCAAAGGCACTTCACGTCCCGACTCACTGCGCACCTCGACGCGAACGCGCTCGCCGGTAGCGTCGTCCGCCACCTCCAACGGTCCACCTTTTCCGCCGTGCAGATACTTGTCCCCCCACTGCATCAGCGCAAGAACTGCCGGCAGCAGGTCACGACCCTTCTCGGTGAGCACGTACTCGTGCCGCGTCCGCTTTCCAGGTTCCTTGTACGGCACACGCTCGAAGAGGCCCGCCTCAGTGAGTGCTTTCAGCCTCGCCGACGCAACCGCCTCGGTGATGCCGACTCGCGACGCAAAGTCGTCGAAACGGGTTGTGCCGTAATAGGCCTCTCGCAGAATCAGCATTGCGGAGCGAGTGCCGACCACCTCCATGGCCCGTCCGATCGAACAGTGCGTGGCCCGCCAGGCGTCGCGATCTTCGAGCACCCCGGTCAGTCGTACAGCGTCCATGCAATTCACCATACCCCCTGGCTTGCCATAACCATAGCCAGAGTCTAGATTGCTGACTATGGAACTTCATAGCCAGCAGGTGCGGACAGGGCCCCTCCTCGCCATACTGTCGGGGGCGCCGTTTGTCGCCAGCCTCGATCTTTTTGTGGTCAACGTGGCCTTCGGAGACATCGCCAAGAGCTACCCGGGTCACTCGCTCGGCGAGTTCAGTTGGATTCTCAACAGCTACGCGATCGTCTACGCCGCGCTGTTGATACCCCTCGGACGCTGGGCGGACAGGATCGGACACAAGCGCGCCTTCATCGCCGGCCTCGCGCTGTTCACACTCGCCAGCGCCGCCTGCGCTTTCAGTCCGTCATTGTGGGCACTGGTGGCATTCCGCATCATCCAGGCAGTCGGCGCCGCAGCGCTCACCCCGGCCAGCCTCGGCCTCCTCATCAGTGCACTCCCGGCTGCGAAACGCCAATCCGGCGTGCGCATCTGGGCGGCGGCCGGTGCGGCAGCAGCGGCATTCGGCCCTGTCGTCGGCGGGATTCTCGTCGAAGCGTCGTGGCGCTGGGTTTTCCTGATCAACGTTCCGGTGGGGATCGTATTGCTTTACTTGGCAGTCCGACTCGTCCCGGATACGACACACAAAGACACCGATGCCGGAATCGACTTCTTCGGCGCTGCCCTTCTCACGGTCGGAATCGGCTCTCTTGCACTCGCTCTCGTCCAGGGTCCGGACTGGGGATGGACCGACAGCCGCGTTCTGATCGCCTTCGCCGTCGCCGCCGTCACCCTACTCTCGTTCTGGTGGAGCAACTCTCGCCATCGCACTCCATTGATTGCTCCCGACCTTCTGAAGATCCGCTCATTTGCCTGGTCCAACGTCACCGCCATCCTGTTCAGCGCGACATTTGCCGCCGGCCTGCTCTCGAACATCCTCTGGCTGCAGGAAGTTTGGGGATACTCGGCATTGCGAACCGGCTTCGCCGTCTCGCCGGGTCCGCTTCTGGTTCCGCTGTTCGCGATCGCCGGAGGGTCGCTTTCGCGCAGGTACTCGGCCGGACGCGTCGCCGCACTCGGCAGCATTCTGTGGGCCGCCGGAACGGTATCTGTCCTCGTCTCGGTTGATTCAACGCCCAACTACGCGACCGGACTCCTGCCGGGCTGGATCATCGCCGGAATCGGTGTCGGCCTTGCCCTCCCGACCATTCTCTCCCAGGCCACCGCAGATCTGGCGCCGGCCCGATCAGCCACCGGTAGCGCAATCGTCAGCATGAGCCGACAGATCGGAACCGTTCTCGGCGTGAGCGTTCTGATCGCGGTTCTCGGCTCCTCCGTCGACCCTGACACCTTCCGTCAAGCCTGGTGGGTGATCTTCGCTGTCGCGCTTGCCTCCGCGCTGGCATCGCTGGGAATGACCCCAGCGGCTGCACCCACCCCAGTTGTCCCCGCTGAATCCGCCATCCCTGAAAGGAATTTGTCATGAGAGACGCAGTTATCGTCGAAGCCGTTCGCACTCCGATCGGCAAGGGAAAGGCCAACGGCGCACTGCACGGCATCAATGCCGTCGACCTGCTCGCCCACAGCCTGAAAGCGGTGGTAGAGCGAACCGGAATCGATGCCGCACTGATCGACGACGTCATCGGCGGTGCGGTCAGTCAAGTCGGCGAACAAAGCCAGAATGTCACTCGCACTGCACTTCTTGCCGCCGGCTACCCCGAGTCGGTTCCGGGGACCACCGTCGACCGACAATGTGGAAGTAGCCAACAAGCGGTTCATTTTGCCGCTCAGGGCGTCATCGCCGGGGCATACGACATCGTCGTCGCTGCCGGAGTCGAGTCGATGAGCCGAGTGCCGATGGGCTCGAGCAGCGTCGGGCGTGAGTCACTCGGTGTAGGTTTCGAAGAGCGTTACCCGGACGGTCTGGTTCCGCAGGGAATCAGCGCCGAATTGATCGCCGCCAAGTGGGGACTGAGCCGTACCCAACTGGACGAGTTCTCGGCGTCAAGTCATCGAAAAGCCGCGCTGGCAACCGAAAGTGGCTACTTCACCAAGGAACTCGCCACTCTCCCGCAGCTCTCGATCGACGAAGCGATCCGCCCCGGCACCACTGTGGAGACCCTTGCCGGTCTGCGGACTGCTTTCGAATCCGACTACTACGCACAGCGATTCCCGCAGATCGACTGGTCCATCACCGCGGGAAACAGCAGCCCGCTTTCGGACGGCAGTTCGGCGGTGATGATCACGACCAGTGAGATCGCCGCGAAACTCGGCCTCACCCCGAAGGCACGGTTGCACAGCTTCGCCGTCGCCGGCGACGATCCGCTGTACATGCTCACCGCGGTCATCCCTGCTACCCAGAAGGTCCTGGCCCGCGCGGGGTTGACGGCCTCGGACATAGATCTGTTCGAGGTCAACGAGGCCTTTGCCCCAGTGGTCCTCTCGTGGGCAGCGGATACCGGCGTCGATCTGTCCAAGGTGAACGTCCACGGCGGCGCCATCGCACTCGGTCACCCGCTGGGCGGCAGTGGAACGCGGATCATGACCACCCTGGTCAATGCGATGGAACAGCGCGGCGCGCGCTACGGGCTCCAGACCATGTGTGAGGCAGGTGGGTTGGCCAACGCGACCATCCTGGAGCGCCTGGGCTGAGCAAACTCCATGGACGGTGCTCGGACATCAGTGTCCGAGGGCCGTCCATTCAGGATCCGGCTTCCTCGCCACCACCCGAAACACGATTCCGCCCCGTCCGCTGCGCTGCACCTCGTCGATCAGGAAGCCGGCGTTTTCGAGGTATCCGACCGGTTCGCGGGTGAGGTGATCAGCACCGAACCGAACGAAAAGCGGTTCCACGGCCTTCATCAACGTGCGCGCAACAACGTTCTTGCTCGGCCCGTGCTCCGCGAGAACGAATCGACCACCAGGCACCAGGACCCGAAATGCTTCACTCGCAACTCGGTCCGGATCGGGGATCGTGCAAAAGGCGTACGTGGATACCAACGTGTCCACGCACTCGTCGGGAACGTCGAGTGCTTGCACGTCGCCGAGACGTAGGTCGACTTCGGTCTTCACCCCCTCGGAGACCTTGACCCTGGCCTGATCGAGCATCGCACTCGAGATGTCCACGCCGATGACGTAATCGACGTCATCCCCGTAGAGAGGCAGGTTCAGCCCGGTACCGACGGCGATCTCGACCACGCGGCCATGCGCCTGGTCGACAGCCCATTTCCGGGCGTCACCGAGCACAAAGCGTTCGAAGCGCCCGATCTGTCGGTCGTAGTGCGCCGCCATTGCGTCGAAAGTCTTGGCGACCTGTGCAGTGTCTGGTTCACGCATAGTGCCCCGTTTCGATCGATCTTCTGTGCAGTCTTACATGCGAGCACCGGGTCGGGAAGACCTTTCGTGACGAAGGGCAACCGACCGAGCGAGGTCGTCCATGACGGATGCCCCCGGTATCGTTCCAGGTGACCTGACCTCACCTACGACGATCATGGATAGAGACCTCGTGCGATCAAGTAATTGCGTCACCGGTTCGGTCCGGCCACCTTTTTCCACTGATTCCACTGGAGGTCTGTGATGGCCGGCGGACTCTTCGCCCTGCTCGACGACGTGGCAGCCCTGGCTCGTATGGCAGCCGCCTCGATCGACGACGTCGCCGCCGCAACCGGTAAGGCGACCGCAAAAGCTGCAGGCGTAGTCATCGACGACGCAGCCGTCACACCGCAGTACGTCCGCGGGCTCGCGGCCGAACGCGAACTGCCGATCATCAAGCGCATCGCCATCGGATCACTGCGCAACAAGCTGCTGATCATTCTGCCGATCGCTCTGCTGCTCAGTCAGTTCCTTCCCTGGCTGCTGACTCCCCTGTTGATGGTCGGCGGCTGTTACCTCAGCTACGAAGCAGTGCACAAGATCTGGGGTGCAATCTTCGGCCACGGTGACCACCACGAAACGGCCGACGAGCATCCTCGCGACGAAGAGGCTGTGGTTTCGGGCGCCGTGCGCACCGACCTGATCCTGTCCGCCGAGATCATGGTGATTGCACTCAACACCATCGCGGGCGAAGGTTTCTGGAGCCGGTTGGTAATTCTTGCCGTCGTCGCCGTGGTCATCACCGTGGTCGTCTACGGCGTCGTCGGACTGATCGTGAAGATGGACGACATCGGCTTGAGGATCGCCGAGACGTCGTCGGGCTTCACCCACAAGGTCGGCCGAGGCCTGGTTCGCGGCATGCCTCACGTGATGTCGGTGCTCTCGGTGGTGGGTACCGCCGCGATGCTGTGGGTCGGCGGCCACATCCTGTTGGTCGGCATCGACGAACTGGGCTTCCACCCGCTCTACGACGCCGTTCATCATGGCGAAGAAGCAGTCAGTGACATCGCCGGAGTCGGCGGTGTATTGGCGTGGATCGTCAACACACTTGCGTCGGCAGCGCTTGGCCTGGTGGTTGGCGCGATCATCGTTGCAGCTCAGCTAGGCATTACCCGTCTGCTGGCAAAGCGTTCTGCGACGGCCTGATCACCTAGCCGTGGCGGAGCAGCATCCGCTCCGCCACGGTGCGCATCCCGTCACGCAAGGACGAGGGTTCGAGCACTTCGACGTCCGATCCCAGCCCGATCAACTGTGAGAGCGCGACATCTTCGCTTTCGAGTTTCAGCTCGGCACTCACCCATCCGTCGTCGTCCTCTGGTCCCACTTCGACTGCAGCGGCAAGCTCTCCCACCACATCGGGCAATCGGCGCCTTCCCTCGGGTGACACCCGCACCCGGCAGTGGAAACGGAGCAGCGACCGGTCGAACTCGGCCATCGACGCCGCCCACCACGACGACAGGTCGAAATCCACCGGCCGGGCGAACGAATCATCTTCTATCACGACGTTTTTTATGCGGCCGACCCGGAACGAGAGCGTACGTCCGTTCAAACCCGCCACGAGGTACCAAACGCCGGCTTTGATGACCAACCCCAGCGGTTCGACCGTCCGCTCACGATCGCGATAGTTGAAGCGCAGCCGACGCGAGTCGAGCACGGCAGATGTGACGATCGGAAGCGCTGAAATGTCGTCGACGCCGCCGAACCAGCCTGGGACGTCCACCAGGATTCGGTCCTGCCACAAGCGCGCGCTCTCGCGCAGCGGGCCGGGCAGGGTGCGGAGCAGTTTGGCCCCCGCCGAGCCGACGGCGTCGGATCGCCCGAGATCCGCAGCGATGGACGGCACGCCCAACAACATGAGTGCGGACGTCTCGTCGTCCGTCATGCCGGACAGCTTGGACTGCCAACCGTCGAGCAGACGGATGCCACCGCCCGGTCCGCTCTCGGTCCAGATCGGCACGCCGGCAGCCGACAACGAGGCCACGTCGCGGTAGATCGTTCGCACCGATACACCGAACTCGTCGGCCAACTGATCGGCAACGACGCCACGACTGCCCTGCAAACGCAACATGAGTTGGAGCAACCGCGCGGATCTCATGACGCGAACATTACCGAGAATCACTGACAGAACTTGTCAGGAATAGGGGTGCACAATGACCGTCATGGTCACCTGGAAGCAGTTCTCCGAAGAAGTGCCCGCCCTCGCCGACGCGGTCCAAGCGCGATTCAAGGCCCACAAGCATCACGTCCTCGCAACGCTGCGCAAGGACGGTTCACCGAGGGTCAGCGGCACCGAAGTCGAAATCCTCGACGGGCGTCTGGTGCTCGGTTCGATGTTCGGCGCGCTCAAGGCGAAGGACCTCATCCGCGACGGGCGCTACGCCCTCCACAGCAATCCCGGCGAGCACACGATGGAAGGCGGCGATGCGAAGATCGCCGGAACCGCACGCGAGGTGACCGGCGACGAGTTCGAAGCCGTGCTGGCAAGCTACACCTACGAGGTTCCGAAACCCCTGCACCTCTTCGTTCTCGACATCGACGAGGTGGTACACACGACTGTCGACGACGAGCACATGTACGTAGACCTCTGGAAGCCGGGCAAGGAGATCACCCGCTTCACCAAGTGACGTTCTTCTCGCAATGCTCGCCGTTGGCACACGATTCCACCTGGACGGTGGCGTGGGAAAGACCGTGACTCTCGAGGACGGTGCGCGCGGATTCCAGAACGTTCGATGAATTCGCGTCACTGGTCAGGTGGACCGTCGCAACGTCCATTCCGGTCGTGAGCGTCCAGACGTGTAGGTCGTGAACACCCATCACGCTCGGCAGCGCGGCCAGGTCGGCCTCGACGGCTTCGACGTCGACGTCGGCCGGCGACGCCTGCGTCAGAATGCGCAGCGATGCTGCGGCCAATTTGATCGCACGCGGCACCACCCACAGCGAGATGAGAACACCGACGACGACGTCCGCCCATGTCCAGTTGAACAGCAGGACAAGGCCACCGGCGATCAGAACACCGACGCTACCGACGGCGTCGGCAAGCACTTCGAGGTAGGCGCCGCGCACCGCCAGGCTGTCCTTGGAGTCGCCGCGCAGCATCAGCATCACGACGATGTTCGCGGCCAAACCGGCAGCCGCAGTGATGATCAGGGCGCCGCCCGGAATCTCGGGTTCGTTTCCGATCCGGCCGATTGCCTCGTAGAAGACCCAGGCCGCGACGGCCAGCAGCATCACCGCATTGGCCATGGCGGTCAACACTTCGGCGCGATGCCAACCGAAGGTCCTGGCCGCGGTGGTGCTGCCCTTCTTCGCGAGTAGCAACGCGGTCAGTCCCATGGCCATACCCACCACGTCGGTGAGCATGTGACCGGCGTCGGCAAGCAGAGCCAACGAGTTGATCAGGATGCCGACCGTGGCTTCGAGCACGAGAAACGCGACGAGGATCGCAAGTGCGATCGCCATTTTTCTGATGCGCTGCGGTGACGGTCCCACGCCGACCGAATCTGCTGCCGAGTGGCCATGTGAGTGGCCGTGCCCTGCTCCCATTTGTCCTGTTCCCTCCCAAGTCCTTCTCAGAGCATATGCATACATTCGCATACATACAATGAGTTGCTCAGTGAGCGGGAAAGGGCAGAGGTCAGTGATCCGGCTCGTACGCCGGGTGCGGCACAGTCGGCGGCAGAGTGGCGATCGACGAAATGCGCTTCATGCCTGCAACCTGCAAGAGGTCGACCACCAACGATCGAATCTGGGCGAACACCACCGTCGAGGACAGGCCCGCGTTCTCGACTATCGCCGGTTTCAATTCCTTGGCCACCGAGCGCAGGACACGTGCTGCCTCGGCTTGATCGGGCTGCTCCCCCGGCTCTGCCAGGATCATGTCCTTCAGCACTTCGACGGCTTTCGACAAACGCTCGACCTGAGCCACCAGACGCGGATCGAGAATCTCGTCGTCTCTGACCAACGTCAACGAACGACGCGCGAGCACTCGAATATTGCGCAACGCATTGTCGATGGGATCGGCTGTCGCCATGAGCCTTTCGAGGCGAGGTCTACTGTTCCAGTACAGCGGGGAGATCCGGCTGATTTCGCGCCCGCCGAGGAGGTTGGTGCGCAATCCGTCGATGGCACCTTGGGTTGCGCGCGCCTTCTGGAGCGCCTTCACGATCGGGTCCGGATCGTTGGCAACAAGCCCGTCTGCCACCAATTGCAGTACCTCGGAAGCTGTTCCGAGAATCGATGCAGCATCCTTGCGTGCGCGTCGGACCGGATGGGTGGGGATGATCGCGACAACCGCGATGCCCACCAGACCACCGACCAGGGCATCGATCATGCGATCGGGCCCGCCGCTGCCACCCGGTGGGATCAGCGTCGCCACCAGCACTGCCGAGTTTCCGGCCTGCATCGAGAAAATCGGCCCGCTGTTCAGAAGCACCGCGACGGACATCGCCAGCACGACGACCAAACTGATCTGCCACGGTCCGCTCCCGATACCGGAGATGATCAGGTCACCGATTCCGATACCGACCGTGACTCCCGCAACCAACTCGAACGAGCGCCGCAACCGGGCGCCCAGCGACAGACCGAGCGAGACCACGGCGGCAATGGGCGCGAAGAACGGCGCATGGTGCCCGATCACCGTAGTGGCAACCCACCACGCCAATCCGGCCGCCAAGGCACATTGAATGATCGGTAGCGCCGACGTCTGAAGCCGACGCACCGATTTGCGAGCACGGTCCTTGATGCCGGCCCGGCTCGGACGGAAACTGCTAACCGAGGCCAAGCGCTTCGGCGGCGTTGGGATCGCAGTCTTCGAGCAGATCGAGGCAACGCGCGTACTCGTCGGCCTCACCGATCGTCTTCGCGGCCTTTGCCAAGACAGCAACGCAACGCAGGAAGCCACGGTTCGGTTCATGGCTGTAGGGCACGGGACCGAAACCCTTCCAACCGTTACGGCGCAGTTGGTCGAGTCCGCGGTGGTAGCCGGTACGCGCGTAGGCGTAGGCAGTAATGGTTTCGCCCTTGTCCAGGGCAGCCTCGGCGAGGTAGGCCCACGCAATAGAGGCAGTGGGATGGTCGGCCGCGACCTGGGCCGGGTCAGCGTGGTTGAGCAGTGCCGATTCCGCGTCGTCGTCGCCGGGAAGCAGAGTGGGCTTGGGTCCGAGCAGGTCACCGAATTGGGTCATGCGCTCATTGTGCCCGCTACACCTTTCCGCCACAGGACCGCCTCGCCGACGGTCGGAGTTATGCAGGCTACATACCGGTCGTTACCCTGACATGGTCATTGCTGCATAAGACCGAAGGGTTACCCGTGCCGGACTCGAAAGACGACAACTCGAAAAAGAGCGCAGCCCCGAACGGTGCGCCGGAGAAGTCGGCCCCGACCGAACCTGCGACTGTGGCGATCGAGAAGGCAGGCAAGGGCTCGGCGGCACCGAAGGCGGACGCCGGAGTCAAGGCACCGAAGGCGGACGCCGGAGTCAAGGCACCGAAGGCGGACCCCGGAGTCAAGGCACCGAAGGCAGACGCCGAAAGCAAGGCACCGAAAGCGGACGGCGAAGGTACGGCAGCGAGTGCGCCAACCGTCGCGATCCCCAAGGCAACTCCGGCCCCGAAAGCAACGGCAACACCCACAGCAGCACCGAAAGCAACAGCAGCACCGACACCCCAGCCGAAACCGGAGCCGGCAACCGTCGCGATTCCGAAAGTCGCGCAGCCGACACCACCACCCCGGCAGGCTCCGACACCCCGGCAAGCTCCGACACCCCCTCGAGCTCCGACACCACAGCCGCAGCGCGCCGCTCCTCAACGAGTAGGCGTCGCGCCAACCCCGCCTCCGGCCCAGCCGATGCCGACTCGCATCGAGCCTGCCGCGCCGGAAAAGACCAAGCGCAGCGGCAAGGGCTGGTACATCGCGGCGGCTGCGGCCGGCGTCGCCGTCCTCGCGGCAATCGGCATCGCAGTCTTCGTCTCGTCCAACAGCGGTAGCGGCGAAAGCTCACCCGAGGCGCAGGTTCAGACCGCCATCTCGACGTACGTCGACGCACTGCAAACCGGCGATCTGGCGACTCTGCGAACGTCGACGTGTGGAGCGCTGGGCGAGTACTACCGGACCATTCCCGACACTGCGTTCGCTCAGGTCCACGACAATGCCGTCGCGCAGAAGACGATCCCGCAGGTCGGTGCCGTCGACGCTGTTCGCATCACCGACGACACCGCGATCGCTCAGGTCCAGGCAAGTTTGCCGAGCACCGGCGAGCAGTCGTGGCGCACGTTCGACCTCGAGCGCCAGGACGGCACGTGGAAGGTTTGCGACCCCAGCAAGTAGGCACCTGAACAGAAAATGCGCGCC